>JBBRMR010000016.1:0-78395 GCA_038230735.1 Cytophagales bacterium | reverse complement strand
TTTTAACTCATAAACTTTTAACTCATAAACTCTAAAATGAGATTCACATTAACCGTATTTATACTTTCCCTTATTTCACTTCAATCCATTGCTCAAAAGACCGTTTGGGCGAGTCGTGTCATTGCCTTTTCCTCTGAATATTTCGATGCTAACACTACTAAAGAAAATCGGGCAATTCAAATTTTGGGACGACCTAACAAGCTACCGACTTTTGGAAAAAGTGTTTGTGCGTGGCAGCCCATGACCCAAGATAATCCCCAGGAAGAGTTTATTATTGTGGGTTTTGATACGCTCATATCTATTCGCCAAATTACCATTGCGGAGAATATGGGGCAAGGGTGTATTGTGAAAGTAGAAGGTTTTGATGAATTTGATAATATAAAACCGCTTTGGTTGAATAAAAATGCTCCCTCCACCGAAGATGGTAAAATGACTCATATCATTTTGCCAAAACTAACTACTTTCAAAGTCAGAGGTATAAAATTAGTATTGAATACCAGCCGTGTAAAGGGTTGGAATCAAATTGATGCCATCGGAATTTCACAGTCTGAAACACCGATTGTTGCCGCTATAAACTTAGCTAAAAACCTTCCCGATATTTCCATTAAAGAAACGCTGGGCGAAAATGTAAACTCAGCTTACCGAGAAATTGCTCCCGTAATTTCTCCCGATGGCAAGACACTTTATTACACTCGATGGAAGCATCCCGACAATTTAGGCAATGCCAAAAATCAAGATGTATGGTTTTCTGAAATGCAAAAAGATGGCAAGTGGGGCATGGCAAAACCGATTGGTGAACCCATTAATAATTCAGAACACAATGCTATTTGTGCGATTTCGCCAGATGGAAAAACGATTTTATTAAATAATGTTTACTTGAAAGACGGTTCTATGTCGAAGGGTGTTTCAATGTCTTTGAAAAATGCAACGGGTTGGTCTTTCCCAAAACCAATCAATATTGTTAACTTCAAAAACAAGTCTGATTACGCTGAATACAGCTTTTCGCCTAATGGAAGGGTATTGATTATGACGGGACAATTTGCGGATACCCAAGGTGGGAAAGATATTTATGTATCCTTTTTACAACCCGATAATATTTGGTCTGAACCCAAAAATATTGGCAAAAAAATTAATACCGCCGATGAAGAAAGTACACCATTTATTGCTTCTGACGGTAAAACGCTTTATTTCTCTTCCAAGGGATTTAGCGGCTACGGCAACAATGATATTTTTATCAGTAGAAGATTGGATGATACTTGGTTGAAATGGTCAGAACCTGAAAATTTAGGAACAATCATCAATACGCCCGAGTGGGATGGTTATTTTAGTATTTCAGCCTTGGGCGATTATGCTTATTTTGCTTCCCAACAAAATGCAATTGGCGAAGAAGATATTTTCAAATTAAGAGTTCCCGAATCGATCAAACCCAATGCCGTGGTGCAAGTTACGGGAGGTGTCTATAATCTGATTGATAAAAAACCAATCTCTGCCCGCATTAATGTGCAGAATTTGAGTGATAAAGATACCGTTTGCGTGAGTTACGACCCTGAAACGGGCGATTATAAAATGATGTTGCCTTCCAAACAGAGTTATACCATTTCGGCAACTAAAAAAGGTTTTATGGCGGTTTCAGAACCAATGGATTTTACGAAGGAAAACAATTTTAAAGAGTTTAAAAAAAACATCTATTTATTACCAATTCAGGCGGGACAAAGAATGACTTTAAATGCCGTATTTTTTGAACAAAGCAAAGCTGAAATGCTCTCAGAGTCATTTGCAGAATTGGACAGAATCGTGAAAGTGATGAAAGAGAACCCGATGATGGAAATTATGTTGGAAGGACATACGGATAATCAAGGAGATTGGAATGCTAATTTACAACTCTCAAAAGAACGAGTTGAAGAGGTGAAAAAATACCTCACCGCTGGTGGAATTGACCTAAAAAGAGTGCAAACCCAAGGCTATGGTTCAACCAGACCCATTGCCAGTAATAATTCGGAAGAGAAACGAAGATTGAATAGACGAGTGGAAGTAACGATTGTAAGAAATTAGGGAGAGACGATACACGGTAAACGGTAAACGGTAAAAAATTGGACAGCAAAATTCTCGCATCAAGTTGCACGCAAACCGTCCACCGTTTTCCGTTCACCGTGTACCATAAAAACGGTACAATTTTTGCTAATAGGAGAATATCCTAAATATATGATAATGATGCTCAAAAAATCCGCCGTCTTTTTGATTATTTTTCTTGTTACTCTAAATTCCTCCTATTCTCAAAAAACATGGTGGGCAAGCAAGGTTTTGGAATTTTCTTCCGAACGGGTAATTCCCTTCCAGACCACAGAATACAAGGCAATTCAAGCCCTCGGCAAACCAAATATACTTCCTAATGTTGTCGAAAGCACCTCCGCTTGGCAACCCTCACAACCTGATAGTCCGAGTGAAGAATATATTTCCGTAGGTTTTGATACGCTCATGAGTGTTCGCCAAGTAGCGGTTGCGGAGAATTATGGACAAGGCAGTATCATCAAAATTTTAGTAATTGAACCCAATAATACTTCTCATCTAATCTATCAAAATAATGCCGTCGGTCCACAACAACCTTTAAAGGGCAAAATGTTGAATATTGTCTTGTCAGAATCAACGCCTTATAAGGTTGCCGCCATCAAATTAATTTTAGACACGGATAAAATAAAAGGAGCAAATCAGATTGATGCGATTGGGATTTCAGAATCGACTGAACTGATTAAAGCCTTGATTCGAGTAGCGGCAGATGCTCCCAAAGAAGTTTATCGGGAGAATTTGGGCAAAGGCGTTAATTCAAGACACCAAGAATTTGCTCCCGTAATTTCGGGTGATGGCAAGACCCTTTTTTATACCAGAAACTATTTGAGTGTTTTTGGCAAAGAAAAAGATCAAGATGTTTGGTTTAGCGTTCAGGATAAATCGGGGAATTGGATAAAATCTAAAAACATTGGTTATCCCATTAATAACAATGATAAGAATGCCGTTTTCAGCGTTTCAGCCGATGGTCAAGAGATTTTGTTGATGAATAAATATAACAAAGACGGCAAATTATCACCTGGTATTTCTCGTTCATTTCGTACAAAAGACGGCTGGGCATATCCCGAAGAGGTAAAAATTGAGAATTATTATAACCAAAGTCCCAATGCAGAATTCGCTATTTCACCCGATGGACAAACGATGGTGATGTCGGTTCAACGGAAGAATAGTGCTGGCAAAAGAGATTTGTACGTGGCTTTTAAAACGGAGAAAAATTCTTGGTCAGAACCCCTCAATATGGGCAGAAGCATCAATACGGGCGAACATGAAGTAACGCCCTTCATCGCTGCCGATAATAAAACGCTCTATTTCTCAACCCGTGGTTTTCCTGGTTATGGTGATAATGATATTTTCAAATCACACAGAATGGACGAAACGTGGCAATTATGGTCTGAACCCGAAAACTTGGGACCCGCCATCAATACGCCAAATTGGGATGGCTATTTTACCCTTCCCGCCTCGGGAGATTATGCGTACATCTGTTCGATAAATGCTTCTAAAAAAGAAGATATTTATAAATTAGAACTCCCAAAAACTGCCAAACCAGAACCTGTAGCTATTATTTTGGGTAATGTTTTGACGACTACCGATAAAACTCCTTTGGCGTGTTTGCTCACGATGAATCCACAAAATGACAAACTGAAATCGGAAGTAAAAAATTATGACCCCGCTACTGGAATGTTCAGTTTTGTGGTTCCCGTAAAAGAAATTTACGATTTTGTACCTTATCTGAAAGGGTATTTAGCGATAAATGAAACGGTGGATTTATCGAAAGAAATATCGTATCGTGAAATTAGAAAGGATTTTTATTTAATGCCTTTAGAAGTAGGAAATAAGGGTATTTTGAACAGTTTTACCTTTGAACAAGGGGAATCACACCTACAAGCACCCGCCTTGAAAGATTTGGACCGAATAGCCCAAGCGATGAACGATTTTCCAAGTTTAGAAATCCTTTTTGAAGGACATACCGACAATCAAGGAGATTTTCAATTGAACCTAAAACTTTCCGAAGAAAGAGTGGAAGAAGTGAAGAACTATTTGATTTCCAAAGGAATAGCCCAAGAAAGAATCACCACAAAAGGCTGGGGACAAACCCGCCCAATTGCCAGCAACGCCACTGATGAAAGACGTAAATTGAATAGGCGGGTGGAGTTTACGATTGTTAAAAAATAATCCCCATGCACACCCAAAAATTCCAAATCTCCCAAAAATTTTTCATAACCGCTGATACTTTCGGAAATCCTGATGATAAACCTGTCATTTTCCTTCACGGGGGCGGACAAACCCGTCATTCGTGGGGAGATTCTGCCCAAATTGTGGCGGATGCGGGTTATTATTCCATCGCTTTGGATGCCCGTGGACATGGCGATAGTAGTTGGTCGGATGAAGGTAATTATCGGATTGAGGATTTGGGTTCAGATTTAAAGACGGTCATTGCTCAATTGGGTAAACGTCCTGCCTTGGTGGGTGCATCCATGGGTGGATTGACTTCTTTAATTGCCGAAGGAGAATCTGAAACTTCCATTGCCTCCGCCATTATTTTGGTGGATATTGCTCCCAAAGCGGAGCAAAAAGGCATTGAAAGGATTTTTGCTTTTATGTCTTCCAATAAATACGGTTTCGCTTCCATTGACGAAGCCGCTGCCGCAGTTTCGGCGTATTTACCCAACCGAACTAAACCCAAAGACCATTCCAGATTAGAGAAAAATCTTCGTTTGAGAGAAGATGGTAGATATTATTGGCATTGGGATATGAAAATGTTGGAACTCTGGAAAAGCATTACGCCCGACCAACAAATCAACAACGAAGCCCGAATGTATCAAGCCGCCAAGAATTTGAAAGTACCGACGATGATTGTGCGGGGTGGAATGTCAGACGTGGTTTCTGACAAGGTTATGGCTGAATTTTTGGATGAAGTCCCTCACGTGCGTAGCGTGAATGTATCGGGTGCGGGACACATGGTGGCGGGAGATTCTAACCATGCTTTTACCAATGCTGTGTTGGATTTTTTGAAAGAAGTTTATTGAATCGAGTCTAAAAATGTACAAAAAGCCTTCAAATTACTAAATTTGAAGGCTTTTGCTTGAACAATCATAAAATAAAAGTGGGCGGTATAGGATTCGAACCTACGACCTCCGCCCTGTCAAGGCGGCGCTCTAAACCAACTGAGCTAACAGCCCTTATGAGGGGTGAATAATTTACACAAATATGAGGGATAATTTTCAATAATTCAAGTCTATGATTTGTATTCCGAAAATTAATCTAAGATATTGCAAAGGTATATGGAATTTTACTCATTGCTCAATCCTCATTACTTAGAAAATGTTTCATTCAAAACTCATTGTCAGAACGCCGTCCTTGCCATTTTCTGATGATATTTCCGAAGAATTTTTAAAGTCGTTTCTTGATAATCCCGCCTTTGCCGAAGCAGTTTATTTGGCTTCGCCCGTGCTTTTTAGAGAAGCAATTCTTTGGAAAGGAAACAAGATTGCTGACCCCAAAAAACTGCAAAAAATCCCCCTTTCATTAGCCAAATATTACACCCGAATGTGCAGTAGATGTACGCCATTCGGACTTTTTGCAGGTTGCGGGGTGATTGAATGGGGCGAAGAAACTAATATCAAATTATCTGAAAATACCCAACGAAATACTCGCTTGGATATGCACTACGCAGGGGCATTAGCACAACGTTTGGCAGAAATTCCCGAGGTAAAAATGTCTTTGAAATACTATCCCAATTCAAGTATTTATCAAGTTGGAGACGACATAAGGTATATTGAATATAAGTATGTTGAAGGAAGAAGAACGCATCAAATTAGTGCTATAACTTGGTCAGATTATATTCAAATGGTGTTGGATTTGTGCAAGTCAGGAGCAAAAATTACAGACCTCCTCCCCCACTTGATTGATGATGAAATTTCTGAAGTTGAAGCAAAGGGATTTATTGAGGAATTAATCGTTACTCAATTGTTAGTCAATGAGTTAGAACCTGCCATTACGGGTGAAGAATTTACGAAACAAGTCCAAAAGACGCTCTCTCCTAAAGGAAATTTGGCGGTAATTTTAGATAAAATTGAAGTCCTTTTAGCCAATATAGACCAAAATAATTTTAACGAAATTTCAGCCTATCAGGAAGTTATAGAAACGTTAAATGCTTTTGAAGTACCTTTTGAAGAAGGAAAATTGTTCCAAACAGATTTGGTAACACAATTCCAAAAGAATTCATTAGATAAAACTTATCAAGGTATTTTATTAGAAATTTATAATCTTTCAAAAAATCTCGCTGAAAAACCCGAAAATCAAAAACTTAAAGATTTTAAAACTCGCTTTTTTGACCGCTACGAAACCAAAGAAGTACCAATTTTATTTGCCTTAGATACGGAGACTGGTATCGGGTATGGAGATTCTGGAAAAAGTAATAATACCCCCATTGCTGACGGCTTGAACCTACCCCTTGAAGAGAATTTAACTCTAAAATTCCAACAAAATCCTTTTCAACAATATATGTTTAAACTTTGGTTGGAAGCATATAAAAGTGATGCTTTTCAAGTTGATTTACAGGAAAAAGACTTACAAAAGTATCTCAAAGAAAATCATACAACTGCCCCCTCCTCTTCCATTATGTTCAGGCTCACTGGTGATGAAAAACTGCCAATTTATTTGGAAGGAATCAGTGGGTCTAGTGCCGCAAATTTATTAGGAAGATTCTCTCATGCGGATGAAAATGTGTTGGAAATTGTGAAAGAAATTACTGCCCAAGAACAAACTAATAATACCGACGTAATTTTCGCAGAAATAGTCCATTTACCCGAAAATAGAATTGGGAATATTCTTTTGCATCCACCTTTTAGAGATTATGAAATCCCGTATTTAGCCAAGTCTTCTTTACCCATAGAAAATCAAATTTATTTAGAAGAATTAGTGGTATCCGTTGATTTACAGCAAGATAGAATACTTTTACGTTCCAAAAAATTGAATAAAGAGATTATTCCGAGGCTGAGCAATGCCCATAATTATTCTCAAAATTCATTACCGCTTTATAATTTTTTGTGTGATATTCAGAATCAAAATATTCAACAAAATTTTAATGTAGGATGGAAAAACATTGCTCCAAATAACGTATTTTCGCCACGATTAACCTATAAAAATGCCGTATTGGAATTGGCATCTTGGTCTTTCAAAAAAGAAGATTTCAAATCAATAATTGAGACTAAATCTGAGAATTTGATAGCGGTATTTTCTCAATTTAGAACAAAATGGAAGCTGCCAAAAATTTTCGTATTAGCTGATTTTGATAATGAATTATTGGTAAATTCTGAAAATATTTTGAGTTTGCAAACCTGGGTTGATGCCATTAAAAGAAGAGAGAAAATTGAATTGAAAGAGTTTTTTTTTGAGGCACAGAATAGCCCGCTTAAAAATTCAAAAGGTCAAGGTTTTACCAATCAATTTATTGCCTCTTGGATTAATGAAGATGATAAAATTCTATCCAAAATAAATGCTTCTGAAAGTCAAATTCAACACAATTTTTCGTTCGGTTCAGAATGGATTTATTTCAAATTTTATACGGGTGCAAAAGGGGGAGATTTGATTTTAACCCAAGCGATTAAACCCTTGATTTCTGAATTGTGTGGGGAAGATTTAATTTATGATTGGTTCTTTATTCGCTACGCTGACCCCGAGAAACATTTACGTTTCAGAGTACGAATTAGGCAATTATCTGATTTAGGAAGAGTTGCTGAAATGATAAAAACTGCCATTCAACCCCTTGAAAATGAAGGCATTATTTGGAAAATACAAACGGATACTTACCAGCGAGAAATAGAAAGATACGGAGTTAATGTCATGGAATTAACTGAAGCACTTTTCTGTAAGGATAGCTTGGCAGTAATCGCTATGCTCGACCAAACTTGGGGCGATGAACGTGAGCCAATCCGCTGGCAATGGTGCTTGAAATTGATTGATGGCTATCTAACAGATTTTGGCTATAATCTTAAGCAAAAAAGAGATTTATTGGAGAAAATGAAAATTAGCTTTGTCCAAGAATTTAAAATTGATAAAGCCCTCAAAATACAAATTGACCAACGTTTTAGACATAACAGACAAACCATCGAACGAGTTTTGAATAATGATTTAACCGATACGCACGAATATGCTCCGCTGTTTGAATCCATTACATTCAAGTCAAATAGTACCGTTGAGATTATTCATCAAATAAAAGCCATCAAGCCCGAAAATGAATGGAACAAATACCTTTCAGACACGATTCACATGAGCGTAAATCGTACCATTTCGGATAATCAACGAACTCATGAATTAGTGATGTACGATTTTTTATATCGGTATTATCAAGCGGAATTGGCTAAAAGTAATCGTAAGTCATAAGTAGTAAGTCATAAGCCCTCTGCTCCGTATAACAATTTAGGAGTTAAATACTACTTTTGACTTACGACTTATGACTATATTAAACCAAATAATCAATTTTTTTCTTGGAATAATAAAATAAAATACACAATATTGCATTACAAATAGTTGTTATACTAAATATAATTATAGCAAATATAATTGCCATGCCAATATATCATCATCTCGGGAAAATTCCCCCGAAAAGACATACTCAATTTGAAAAGCCTTCAGGTGGATTATACTACGAAGAACTCTTCGGAACAATTGGTTTTGAAGGCGTTTCGTCCTTACTTTATCATCATCATAGACCTACTCAGATAAAAGAAATCATTGAAAGTATTGATGTTAGTCCTAAGATTGCCATTGAGAAAAGTATTATTTCACGCAAATTAATTGGCTTTGATATTCAACCCGAAAATGATTATTTATTGAGCCGAAAAACGCTTTTGATGAATTCTGACCTATATTTTGGCTTGGCAGCTCCTCAAGAATCATTAACAAACTATTTCTATAAAAATGCCGATGCGGACGAATTAATCTTTGTCCATAAAGGCAAAGGTAAACTCCGAACAATGCTTGGCAACATTCCTTTTGAATACGGAGATTATCTCTTGATTCCGAGAGGAATGATTTACCAAATTGAGTTCGATACTCCCGAAAATCGCCTACTTTTTGTTGAATCTTTCCATCCAATCACTACGCCAAAACGTTACCGAAATCATTTTGGGCAAATGCAAGAACACGCTCCATTTTGTGAAAGAGACTATAAATTACCCTCAGATTTAGAAACGCACGATGAAACGGGGGAATTTCTGATTAAAATTAAAAAGCAAAATGTCCTTCACTCGGTAATTTATGCGGCTCACCCATTTGATGTTGTCGGATGGGATGGCTACAATTTTCCGTATGGATTTTCAATTCATAATTTCGAACCCATTACGGGTCGAGTGCATCAACCGCCGCCCGTTCATCAGACTTTTCAAACGGATGCTTTTGTGGTTTGCTCGTTTTGTCCGAGAATGTATGATTATCATCCAAAAGCCATTCCAGCTCCCTATAATCACTCAAATATAGATTCTGATGAGGTTTTGTATTATGTTGATGGTGATTTTATGAGTAGAAATGACATTTCGCAAGGACATATTTCGCTACACCCAGGCGGCATTCCACATGGTCCGCACTCAGGGGCTATGGAACGGAGTATTGGCAAAACCGAAAC
Source organism: Cytophagales bacterium (assembly GCA_038230735.1). Classification (GTDB taxonomy): domain Bacteria; phylum Bacteroidota; class Bacteroidia; order Cytophagales; family Spirosomataceae; genus Arcicella. The sequence continues at coordinate 68,707 of JBBRMR010000016.1, read as the reverse complement.
TCACGAACTGGCAGTGATGGTAGATACTTTTCGCCCACTAATGTTGACCGAAGAGGCAATGAAGATTGATGATGGAAAATATTTTAAATCATGGCTTTAATTCGATGTTCGTGATTCGATTTTCGATGTTCGGTCGGGCGGCGTACCGCTTTCGGACTCTGAACAACGAACATCGAATAACGAAAATCGAACAACGAAATAATGACACAAGACTATTCAACATACACACAAGACGATTTTGAGGTTTGGGAAATTCTCTATAATCGTCAAATAAAAACTTTGCAACCTTTGGCGAGTGAAGCCTATTTGCAAGGAATAAAAGATGTCAATTTTTCTGGCAAAAAGATTCCCAATTATCTGGAAGTAAATGAGTTGCTAATGAAACTGACTGGTTGGCAAATTCATGTCGTACCTGGTTTAATTGATAATAAACCATTTTTTGAATTGATGCAAAATAGAAAATTCTGTGCTTCAACTTGGCTTCGGAAGCGTGAACAATTGGATTACTTAGAAGAACCCGATATGTTTCATGATATTTTTGGTCATGTCCCGTTGCTTTCAAACCATTCAATCTGTCATTTTTTGCAAGAATTAGCCCGAATTGCCCTCCGATTTATTGATAAACTACAAGCCATAGAATACATCGCTCGCTTATATTGGTACACCATTGAGTTTGGTTTAATCAGAGAGGGTAATGAATTAAAAATCTATGGTGCAGGAATTTTATCATCTTCTGGAGAAAGCATTTACGCTTTACAATCACCTGAACCACAACGAATTAACTATAACGTTGAACAAATTTTCGATACACCTTACATCAAAGAACATTATCAAGAACAGTATTTTGTAATAGATTCATACCAGCAATTATTTAATTCAATTCCTGACATTGAGAGTGAGTTGGAAAAAAGAATGAGTTCAACAAACCCTCGAAAAGTATTCAAACTAAACGATTCTGAAATCAATCATCAATATGCAAACGTCTGAAAAACAAATACATACGCTGGAAGAAGTAAATCTTTCGGCTCAAGATTTTCTTCCAATAAACGGTACGGATTATTTGGAATTATACGTGGGAAATGCTCGTCAATCTGCCCATTTTTTTCAAACCGCTTTGGGCTTTCAACCGCTTGCGTATTCTGGTTTGAGTACGGGTGTGCATGACCGTGAGAGTTACGTATTGGCACAAGACAAAATTCGCTTAGTGCTTACCACTCCATTGGAAGGAAACACCGAAATCGGCAAGCATATTGACCAACACGGCGACGGTGTAAAAGCCATTGCATTATGGGTTGATGATGCCGAAAAATCATTTCAAGAAACTGTTAAAAGGGGGGCTATAATAGTTTTTGAGCCAATTACTGAACATGATGAATTTGGAATAGTAAAGCGTGCAGCCATTAAAACGTATGGAGATACAATTCATATTTTTGTAGAAAGAAAAGATTATCAGGGAGTCTTTTTACCAAATTTCAAACCTTGGAATCCTACTTATCAACCAACTTCAATTGGTCTAAAATACATTGATCATTGTGTTGGAAATGTGGGTTGGAATGAAATGAATCGTTGGACAGATTTTTATGCTAATGTCATGGGATTCAGTCAGTTAGTTAGTTTTGATGATAAAGATATTTCTACGGAATACACCGCTTTGATGTCAAAAGTAATGTCGAATGGGAATGGCAAAATCAAGTTTCCAATCAATGAACCCGCCGAGGGGAAAAAGAAATCTCAGATTGAGGAATATCTTGATTTTTATGGCGGTTCGGGCGTACAACATATCGCAGTGGCAACGGATGATATTGTTTTCACGGTAAAAGAAATGCAAAGAAGAGGCATAGAATTTCTGCAAGTGCCTGATAGTTACTACGATAGCCTTTCGGCAAGAATAGGAAAAATTGATGAAGAAATTAATGAATTACGACCTTTAGGAATTTTAGTTGATCGAGATGAAGACGGCTATTTACTCCAAATTTTCACCAAACCAATCGTTTCAAGACCAACTTTATTCTTTGAAATTATCCAGCGAAAGGGAGCGAAATCATTTGGAAAAGGTAATTTCAAGGCACTTTTTGAAGCCATTGAGCGAGAGCAAGAAATTAGAGGAACGTTATAAGCATTCGATGTTTGATGTTCGTTTTTCGATGTTCGGAACTTTATCGTATCATAAGTATTTAGAAACTGAAATCATTTTAAGTTCCGAATTACGAAAATCGAACATCGAAAAACGAATTACGCTATTTATTTGTTAATTTAGGTTTCAATTATTGTTTTGACAATAATTTCAATCTTCTCATTAACCAAATAAATGCTAAATATGAATCAAAATTCAGCCGAAAATCGTGCCTATTTCTTTAAAATTGATACAACAATCAAGAAAATTCGTCAAAGTCTTCAAAAGAAATTAGATGATTTGAATACCGATTTGACGGTTGATCAATGGGTTTTACTTGACCATATTTTTCGTTTTGAAGCAGATGGAATTTCTCAAAATGAATTGGCAGAAATGACCGTAAAAGATGCTCCAACCGTTACCAGAATCATTGATTTATTGGTCAAGAAAGGCTTGGCAGAGCGTACAATGGCAGAAAATGACCGCCGTAAATTTAATATTACGCTCACAGATGCAGGACGTTCAAAATTTCATGAAGCCTATCCGATTGTAGCGGATATACGCAAAAAAGGTTGGGGGGAAATGACAGATGATGATTATAATACGTTTGTCAGAATTTTGGATTCAATTTATAATAATACGATTTCTTAATGTTTTCGATGTTCGATGTTTGTTATTCGATGTTCAGAAAACTGAATAATTAATTTTTAAATTATGCCATAAATTGAAAAATTTATCAAATCTTAACACATATATCCCAATCCCAAAAGATTCAGATTTTACGATTCATAACCTACCTTATGGAGTTTATTCTCTTGAAAATGAGAGGATTAAACGAATTGGAGTTGCTATTGGTGAGCATATTTTAGACCTGCAATTTTGCCAAAATATGGATTTATTTTATGATTTAGACTTTGATAAAAATGTCTTTTATGCTCATAATCTAAATCCTTTGATGGCTTTGGGAAGACCGCTAAATCAAAAAATTAGGCAAAAGATTCAGTATATTTTATCAGAGAATTTCATAGAAAAAAACCTTATTCAAGAACACTGTTTGGTATTTCAAAGTGAAGTAAAAATGCACCTACCCATTCAGATTGGAGATTATACCGATTTTTATTCCAGCATTGACCATGCCAGTAACGTGGGCAAAATGTTTAGAGACCCCAATAATGCACTTCTCCCCAACTGGCGACATTTGCCCGTTGCTTATCACGGGAGAGCATCTTCGATTTTTATTTCAGAAACGGATTTTTACCGACCAAAAGGTCAGATTTTATCGGAGGATGGACAAACTCCCATTTTTTCAGCAACAAAAGCATTGGATTTTGAACTAGAAATCGCTACGATTATTGGCACGAATTCTGACATTGGAAAACCAATAAATGCTTCTGAATCAGAAGATTACATTTTTGGATTCGTGCTTTTTAATGACTGGTCGGCTCGAGATATTCAGCGTTGGGAATATCAACCTTTGGGTCCATTTTTAGGTAAAAACTTCTTTTCTTCAATTTCTCCCTGGGTCGTTACAATTGATGCCTTAGAACCTTTTAGGGTAAAAAGTCCAGAGCAAAATCCGCCTGTTTTAGATTATCTTAAAACGGTGGGTTTACGAAATTTTGATATTAATTTGGAGGTTTCAATTCAAGTAAAATACGGTGAAGAGACAGTAGTTTGTAAAAATAATTTCAAAGAAATGTACTGGAATGTAGCTCAACAAATTGCTCATCATACAGTCAATGGCTGTAATTTGAACACGGGGGATTTATTAGCTTCGGGAACAATATCAGGTTCAGAATTATTGACTTATGGTTCATTATTAGAACTTTCAGAAAATGGCAAAAAGCCTTTTTTATTGTCCGATGGTTCAGAAAGGATATTTTTGGAGGATAATGATACGGTAATTATGAGGGGATGGGCAGAAAAAGATGGAGTTCGGGTGGGGTTTGGTGAGGTACGAAATACTATTCGATGTTCGATTTTAGATTTTTGATGTTCGGAGTAAAATATTGAAGAACAATTAAACCTAAATATCGAAAATCGTTTTATTGAACTACAAATCCGAACATCAAAAAAATGAACAATAAAACCTAAATATCGAAAATCGTCTTATTGAACTACAAATCCGAACATCAAACAACAAACATCAAAAATCAAAACAATGATTATTGACTTAAAAAATACAAATCCACGAGAGTTTTACGCTTATGCTACGAGCCTAATCGCACCTCGCCCGATTGCATTTGCCTCTACGATTGATTTGGAAGGAAATGTAAATTTAAGTCCGTTTAGTTTCTTCAATATGGTTGGAATTGACCCGCCGATTTTGGTATTTTCACCCAATCGTCGAGGAAAAGATAATTCACAGAAAGATACGATATTGAACCTTCATCAAGTTCCAGAATTGGTTATCAATTTGGTAGATTATTCAATGGTTCAACAAATGTCTTTGTCGAGTTGCGAATATCCCAAAGGCACGAATGAGTTTTTGAAGGCGGGGTTTACCGAAGAAAAATCTGTGAAAACTCAGCCACCCAGAGTCAAAGAATCTCCCGTTGCTTTTGAATGTAAAGTATTAGAAATCAAGGAGTACGGAACGGCAAATATCGTAATTTGCGAAGTTTTGATGGCTCATATTACTGATTCTTTATTTGGAGAAAATGGTAAAATTGACCAACATAAAACCGATTGGGTGGCACGTATGGGTGGAGATTGGTACGCACGAATTACGCCCCAAACCATGTTTGAAGTACCCAAACCAATCCGAACCACAGGTATTGGAATTGACCTAATTCCCGAATTTATCCGCTATTCAAAAGAATTATCTGGAAATGATTTGGGGAAATTAGGCAATGTAGAAAGTTTACCTTCTTGGGAACTGGTTAATAATTATAGGTTTGAAAATCAATCTGTTGAGTCTGAAAAATTATTTCAAAAAGCTAAATTTTTATTAGAGGAAAATAAAATTCAAGAGGCTTGGCTTTTGCTTTTATCCATGCAAAAAATTGACTAATAAAATCATCAAAAAAGTAGAAATCCCCATCAAAAAAGTCATCATTGAATACGATTTTATTGCCAAATTGGTATTCAAATTGCCAAATCTTGAAACCACCCAAAAATAGGCATCGTTGGCATGAGAAACCATCATTGATCCTGCCCCCATTGCCATTAGTGTAATTTGTCGTCCCCATTCTGAATCTAATCCCAATGAAGGTAATAATGGCAAAACAATTGAGGTTGAGGAGATTATGGCTACCGTTGAAGAACCTTGGGCGGTTTTGAAAAGTACCGTGAGCAAGAACGGAATTAATAATCCTAATTTATTTTCTACCAATATTTCGCCAAATACTTTTCCTAAATCCAACAATTTTATAATTTCTCCAAAAGCTCCTCCAATGGCAATGATAGCTAAAATTGGTCCCGCCTTTTCTATGGCATTCTCCAATAAATGATTGATTTCAGTTTTATCAATTTTCCTAAAAAGTGATATTGATAAGATGATTCCAACAAATAATGCCATCACGGGTTCGCCCATGAATTTTATGATGGAAACTATTTTTTCTGAGAAAATAGAAGCATCTAACAAAACGAGAGATTTGATAGAAATGAGTAATATGGGAACAATGATGGGCAAAAAAGATTGAAGTGGGTTTGGCAGATAAGTACTATCAGAATTTATATTAATAGCTTGATTTTCAGGTTGTTCTATATAAAGTTCTTGGTATTTTTTTCCTGCAAATTTTGCCCAAAAGTAAACAATTATTGTTGTTGGAATTGCCAAAAGTGTACCCAAAATCATGGTCTGACCTAACTCTACACTCATTTGCCCAGCGGCTGCCGTGATACCTGGGTGGGGAGGAACAAGGCAATGAACAGCGTATAAAGAACCTGCTAAACATATCGTAAAAAAGACCTCCGAATTCTTAACTTTCTTGCCCAAGGAATGTAATAAGCCGCTCAAAACGATGAATCCAGAATCACAAAAAATGGGTAAACCGATTAAAAATCCGATTAAAGTAATGGCAATTCCCGCCTTTTTTTCACCCGTTTTTTTTAGAATAAAATTAGCAATGCTGATAGTAGCCTTAGTTTTATCTAAAATTACCCCCAACGTTGTACCCAAAATAATAAGCAAACCGATTTTTTCAAGCGTATGTCCAAAACCTGCTTTTAAATTCTTGATAACCTCCTCTCCTGAAAATTGAGCTACAATTCCAACCAATATTGCCACGACAAACAAGACATAAAATGTGTTGAATTTGTATTTTGAACTTAAAAGTATAATTAGCAAAATGCTAACCAAGAGTAAAATGGAGACAAATAGTGGTGTTAGCATTTTAGTTAGGTTTAAGACATTTCTCCCGCAATGGAATGACGTAATATTTTCTTAACTTCTTGAATATCTGACGATTGCCCCAAAGCAAACATCAATTTCGTAATAGCTGCCTCAGTAGTTAAATCTGCCCCACTCACCACACCCATCTCTTGCAATGAATGGCTTGTTTGATAATGCCCCTGCATAACACGACCGCCATTGCATTGCGAAACATTAAAAATAACAATACCTTTTTCTACAAATTCTTTCATTAAATCCAAAAACCAAGCAACTGTGGGAGCATTTCCAGAACCGAAGGTTTCTAATACCACGCCACGCAAACCATTAATTTCCAAAATATTACGAACAACTTTTTGAGAAATACCTGGAAATAATTTCAAAATAATTACATTTTCATCCAGTCGTTCATGAACTTTCAAAACTGCATTTTCTTGATAATGACGAATAAAAGGTTTACTATATTCAATCTTCACTCCCGCTTCCGCTAAAACTGGATAATTTTCTGATTCAAAAGCGTTAAATTGTACACTCTCATTTTTTCTGGTACGGTTTCCACGTAACAAAAGTGAATTGAAGTAAATACAAACTTCCGAAACTTTGGGGTGATTATGAGAATTTCTATCCGCTGCAATTTCAAGGGCGGTTATAAAATTTTCCTTAGCGTCCGTTCGAGCAACGCCAATGGGCAATTGAGCCCCCGTTAAAATGACTGGTTTATTCAAATCTTCCAATAAATAACTTAAAGCCGAAGCTGTATAAGCCATTGTATCCGTTCCGTGAAGTATTACGAAGGAATCGTAAAGTGCATAGTGTTCGCCAATGATTTTTGCTAAAATTATCCAAATAGAAGGATTCATATTAGAAGAATCAAGTAAATTATCGAAAGTTAAAACCGAAATTTCAAAATCTAATCGAGCCATTTCGGGTAAATTATCGGGGATTTGGGCAAAATCGAAAGGCACTAAACTATCCGTTTTAGCCTCATAAACCATCCCCAAAGTACCTCCTGTATAAATTACAAGCACTTTTACATCATTCGTGCCATCGGCTTTTGTTTTTATTTTGGTTAATTTCATGTTTTATTTGCCACGAAGACACTAAGGCTCTAAGTTTTTATTTAAACCACGAAGATGCTAAGGCTCTAAGTTTTATTATATGCTACTAAAACGCTATTGCTCTAAGTTTTTATTTTAAAAATTCACTTTGTGCCTTCGTGTCTTTGTGGCATAAAATATTGGCATTCAAAGTCGTTTGATCAATAACATTCTCAACACTAACTCCCATCAAATCAGCTACTTTCTGAGCGATGATTGTTAGATAGGCGGGTTCATTTCGATTGCCTCGATATGGCACGGGTGCGAGGTATGGGGCATCAGTTTCTAAAACGATATTTTCCAAACTAATATGGGGCAGAATCTTGTCCAAACCACCGTTTTTGAAAGTTGCAACACCACCAATCCCTAATAAAAAGCCTAATTCTATGGCTTTTTGAGCATCTTTTAGTTCGCCAGTAAAGCAATGAAAAATACCTTTTAACGTTGGGTCGGCGTTCTTTTCAATTAAGGCTACAGTTTCCCAAAAGGCATTTCGAGAATGAATATCAATCCATAAATTATGTTGCTTCGCTAATTGGCATTGCACTAAAAAAGCCTCCTCTTGCTGTTTTACGAAGGTTTTATCCCAATATAAATCCATTCCAATCTCGCCGATGGCAATAAAATCATACTTATTTAACCATTCCTCAACGTTGTATAATTCCTTTTCAAAATCCTCCTTCACATAGCATGGATGTAAGCCCATCATGGGTAAACATCGGCTTGGATATTTTTCCGCCAAAGCCATCATTCCATCAATAGTTTCAGAATTACAATTAGGCATCCAAATTTCAGAAATCCCTTCCGAAAAAGTCTTTTCCAACATCAAATCACGGTCATTTGCGAAGGCTTCATCGTAAATATGAGCGTGTGTTTCAATAATATTATTTTTCATAAATCCTCCCTTTCCAATCCACTTTTACGGGTGCATAATAGAAAATAATCATGATCAATTGCCAGCAATTGGCATAAATTTCATACAAAAATAGGTATCTAATTAATGAGAATTGCTTTAATTTTATGATTGTAGGTAAAACGGTAATTGTTTGGTTTAACCATTTGACAAGCCAGACCAATCCTGCCACTTTCCAAGAAAAAATAAAGCCAATAATTATTAGCATTGGTAAAAATAAGGCTTGAAGAAACAGTAACATTACAATCCACCATGGACATTGCAAAGCTCCCACCATCCATCTTTTACGTTGATGCAAAAACTCTTTAAGGCTTGACATCGGTAAAGTTTGATTAAAAACTTGATGGCTAATCGTATTTTTAAAACTATAACCCTTTTTAACAACTTCATGGAATAATGCAAAATCTTCGGTAATAGAGAAGGGGATTTTTGCATATCCACCCGTAGCCTCATAAGCCTTTCTGGTAACGGCTGAGTTATTGCCTAAACCAGTCAAAGGAATCTTTAAATCTGCCGCAATTTTCAGTAAAGTTAAGGCATGAAGCCAGTCGATTGATTGAAAATAATGCCATAATTTTGTAGATTTTATTGATGTGATACCCACTTGATGCCCAATGGTTGAGTCTTTTTCAAAGTTAGCAATCATCCCATTTACCCAATCAGGATTCACGGTAACATCGGCATCACAAATCAAGAAATATTTACCCGTTGAGTATTCATAGAGGTTAGCTAATACATTTGCTTTTCCTCTCTGATTATTAATAACTTTCTGAATATCAATTAATTGAAATTCAGATTTATCTTTTATATAATTTAAAACTATTGATTTAGTATTATCTTCTGAGTAGTCATTTCCAATCAAAATTTGCAAATATTCCTTTGAATAATTTAATTTATCTATGGATTTGAGACAGTTCAGAATGTTATCTTCCTCATTTCGGGCAGCAATCCAGATGGTTATTTTTGGTGTACTGGTCATTAATTAGTTTCAGTACGGACTGGCAGTCGAATCGTCGAACCGTCCGTATTACAGTTGTTTAAAGGTAAATCCTTGTTCTGAAAAGTAGTCTAAAAATCTTGGTAAGACGTACATCATATTTTTACTTGCCTTGATACTATCATGAAATAATACAATTGAACCTGTTTCTGAATATTGAATAGATTTCTTCAAAATGGTTTCTTTTGAAATACTTTGGTCATAATCTCCCGATAAAACATCCCACATAATTATTTCATGAGTTTTCAATATTTCAACCGCTTGGCTCTTCTTTATTCTGCCATAAGGAGGACGGAAATATTCGATGTTTGGTGGTTGATATTCAATGTTCGATTGGCACAAAATATCCTTACACTTTACAAAATTATTAATATAAATATCATCTGCTGTATTCCAGCCTTTTAAATGATTGAAGGTATGATTTCCGACTGTATGCCCTTGATTTACAACTTGTTGAAAAACCTTGGAATGCTTTTGAATATTATCTCCTATGCAAAAAAAGGTGGCTTTGGCTTGATATTTTTTTAATTCTTCCAAGACAATTTCAGTGATTTCGGGAATAGGTCCATCGTCAAAGGTTAGGTAAATGACCTTTTCATTGGTTTCTACTCGCCAAAGGAAATCGGGATATAAAGCCCGCATTAGAAAATTTGTTTTGTGAATTATCATAGTAAACACTTCTAATCAAGTATTTATGGAAGTCGTCCTTTTGAAGGACGACTTCCATGTGGTTCTATTGTAATTTCCTACCTTTCCATTCATATCCATTTCCTTGTGATATTAGTCCAAAGAAAACCACATAAAAGGGGTAAAATATTTGAACAATTGGAATGAAAAATATCTTTTTAGTATAACCTAAATAGCTGATAATTAAAGATAAAAATGCGAATTCAACTCCAAACTTTAAACCTAATAATCCAAATCCAATCTTTGAAGGCAGTAAGAAATAAGTAAAAATTACTCCTAAATTTATCGAAAAAATAAACATGGCTAAGGCTGAAACTTGCCAATTTTTATAATGATTCCATTTGCTTGCCCAGCGTTTTCTTTGTTGATAAAATTGCTTCAAATTTGTTTGAGAATTAGTTTTTACGATTGAATCAGGGGTGGTGTTAAATAATACTTGTTTAGGATATTTTAAAGCAATTTTATGCATTAAAAACTCATCATCACCCGAGGCTAAATGCTCATTTCCAGCGAATCCGCCCACATTTTCAAACGCCTCTCGTGTGTAGGCAATATTTGCACCGTTGCACATATTGGGATTATTTAGATACATCGCACAAGCTCCTGAACCCATCAAACTGGCAAATTCTATGATTTGAGCTGCATTCCAAAAATTATTTTCATCAATAAACGTTACTGGCGAACTTATCAATTTTGCATCCTTACTTTTATAAAATTGTTGAATTGAACTTAGCCAACTGTTAGAAACTCTACAGTCGCCATCGGTAGTAATAATTAATTCTCCCGAAGAAATTTCTATACTTTTTTGAATCGCTCGCTTCTTGGGGGACGTTCCTTTTTCTTCAAAAATATTCAATAATCTGATACTGTATTTTGCTGTTTCTTGAAATTTCAAGACTAAATCTGCCGTATTGTCAGTTGAACCATCATTGGCGATAATTACCTCAAAATTTTCAGAAGGATAGTTTTGATTATCAATATCTTGCAAAAGTATTACGATATTTTTCGCTTCATTCCGAACTGGGATAATAATAGTTAATTTAGTATCTTTTTCAGTTGATTTAATAGTTAAATCATTTCTCATTTTCAGCCATGTCATAATTAATACAAGATTGAAAATAAAATATAAGCAATTGATTATCAATATTATAAAAAACATTTATTTATTTTTAAGTCTCAAAAACAAAAAACTACCCATCAAAACGGGTAATAATATATTGATAAACCATAGGAAAAAAGTAGCGGTAATTATCGCTGAAATATTAACCGAAAACAATCCAAAAAAATGCAAGGCAGCATATTCTCTTACGCCTAAATCACCGATAAAATTAATGACTGGAATAATCGTTTTAAACAGAAAAATTAAACAAGAAACTGCCCATAAATCAAACCAATTTATATTTACCGCAAAAATTTGAAATACGATTACAAATTGCAAAGAAAAGGTTAAATAGCGTAAGATTGACCATCCAAAAACTTGTTTTATTTCGTCAAAAGTAAAACTAATTAACGCATTTAGATGATTATGGTATGGTTTTATCCAAAAATGTTTTTGCAAAAATTCAATAAATTTTATTCTTTTGTGATAAACAATAATTCCCAAAAACAAGCAAAAAATGACTAACCCAAAGATTACTTGGTCAATTATTGTCAGTATTTTTTCCCAAATAATTATATAAGAAATCGCTCCAAATATTAAAGAAACGTAGAATTGAATTCCATTACCCAATAAGTTTGCACCAATACTTTCAACTTTTTTGTCAGATTTCAATTGCCACATTCTCCCTGCATAATCGCCAATGTTGGCGGGCGTAATAAATCCTAACGATAAACCAACCAAAATTGAGCGATACGCATCAGTGAAAGATAAAGGCTCAATTTTATATACTAATATTTGCCATTTTTTCGCTTCAAAGCCCCAATTTATCAAAACCAAAATGGTTAATAGCATAATTGGGACTATATTTTCCCAAACTATTGCCTTTTCTAATGCGAAGATTAGGCTTGATATATTTGGTATTTTTTGCTGAAATGTTTGAATTAAAATCCATAAAATAATCCCAAATATCAACCATTTTATTCCCAAAAATAGTTTTTCGGATAAAATACTTGTTTTAGGAACACTTTCTTGGGTATTTTGTATCATGGCAATTAATAAAGAAAAAATAATATTAGGCGTTGACCCAGGAACTCGTTTTATGGGCTACGGTGTAATTTTGACCAACGGCGATTCAATGAAAGTTTTGCAGTATGGCGTTATCAATGTGAGCAAATATACAACGCAAGGCATGAAATTAAAGAAAATTTATGAACGAATCATCGGAATCATCGAAGAATTTCTGCCCGATGAAATGGCAATTGAAGCTCCTTTTTTTGGGGTAAACGTGCAGTCTATGTTGAAATTGGGGAGGGCTCAGGGCGTGGTGATGGCGGCAGCATTATCTCGTGAAATTCCGATTGTTGAATATTCACCTAAAACCGTAAAACAATCGGTAACGGGCAATGGGAACGCTTCAAAAGAACAAGTGGCGGCAATGTTGGATACACTTTTGAAAATGAAATTAGATGCGAAACTTTTTGATGCCACTGATGCTTTGGGGATTGCCGTTTGTCATCATTTTCATGGAAATAACGTGATGGCAACCATGAAAGGCACAAAAAAAGGGTGGGGAGCTTTTGTGAATGAAAATCCAGAGCGGATTAAATAGGATAAGAAACCAACAAAATTAATAACCTTATAAACTCATGAAACTTGTATTTTTTTCTACCTTAATATTTTTCATTTCACTCAATAGTTTTTCCCAAGTAACCAATAAACAAGGGATTAGCTCTTTTGGCTTTCGTCCATCTGGTAGTTTATTGACTTTCGGATTACCCCAAAATACAATGGCTCAACAACAAAGCATTTTGAGTTATATCCCATATCCCTTCACTTCTTTTCCCATCAATTTGAGTACCAATAAATTGGGGAAAACTGATTTGACTTGGCTTTATGGTTCTTTTGATTTGGGTTTGAATATCACAAAACTCCTTTCAAACGACCATATTTTACGAAGTGAGATTGGTGGATATTATACTTGTGTGCCACACAGTTATTCAATTAGCGATAATTTTCAATTTTATCAGAACGCCAAACAAGCCAGTATTTGGCAGAATTCTCAAACCTACACGGGGCTAATGGCGAGTGTCATGTACACGACAAAATCAAAAGGTCGAAGAATTTGGGGAGAAGCAAGAAATTATTTACAATTGGGGTTTAGAACAATGAATTATTTGAACCAAAATATTGAAAATCAAGAGGATTGGACATTCAATGGAACGGGGTTTAAGGTGCAAAGTGAGGTAATAAATAAGAACGCTTTTCAATTTTTACTTGAAATTGGAAGAACCTATTGGAGAAAAACGGATGATATGCGGTCTTTGGAAATGGGGGTTAGAGTGGGTATTCCGACCAAAAATTTCACCTCCAATACGATAACGGGTTTTGCCAATAATCAACAAAATGGTGGAAATACAATTATGGAAAATGGAGCATACATCGGTTTTCAAATTTCATATAATTTGCCAATATTACAATTACAGAAACCAACCAAAAAACCCAAATCAGATAAAATTTTCTGTGAAATGGAGCGTAAAGTGAGCATAAAACATTCCTTTAAGGTGGATGTAAGAGAGTTGAATATTGAACTTTTTGACCATGAAAATGAAGACGGTGATATTGTATCGGTATGTTTCAACGGGCTGTATTTAATTGAGAAATACCTACTTGCCAATAAACCTAAACTATTGACTCTCAAATTATTACCAAATCAACAAAATGTTTTAACGGTTTTTGCCAATAACACAGGCAAAGAGGGAGCGAATACGTCGGCAATTCGTTTTACCTTAAATGGCAAACAAGAACAAATAATTCTTTATGCCGATAAAAAAGAGTCGGAAGGGATTGAATTTTATTATTAAATTTTCAATTGCTCAAAAGCCTTTTCAACTGATTTTACTGGTAATTGACAAGTTTTATTATAACACACAAAAATCTGAGTTTCTCCCTCTTTTGAAATACGACTTTCTAATAAGGGTAAGTCGCTTTGTGTTAAAGTTCCAGATAGAACTTTATTGGGATAAAATTTCAAATCAATCTCTTTTCTAAACTCATTTGCATCTTTTCCAACCAACGCAATTTCTGCCGTTGGACTTACTAAATTTGTAGCTAAACAAGCCCAATTAGTCAAATAATCAACATTTGATAATAATAATTTCTTCATTTTAGAGACCATTAATATGGACAAATCTTTAAAATCCTCTCTATCCAATAATACTCCCAAAGTATAAATATTTTGAGCCATCATGGAGTTTGAACAGGGAATTACATTATCAAAAATTTCTTTCTTACGAGCAATTAATTCCTCCGCATTGCTGTCCGTAAAATAAAATAATTGCTCATTTTCATCATAAAAATTTTGACAAACATAAAGCGTTAATTTCTCCGCTACATGAAGCCAATTTTCATCAAAAGTAGCTTGATACAAATTTATGTAAGCATCAATCACAGAAGCATAATCTTCTAAAAACCCTTGAATTTTGGTTTCGCCATTTTTATAACTATGGCTTAAAGTGTTGTCTTTCAAAAAATTATCTTTGATAAAATGAGCATTTCTTAAAGCCAGATTCAAAAATGCTTCATCGCCAAAAGCACGGTAAGCATCCACTAATCCGTTGAGCATCAAGCCATTCCACGAACACAAAATTTTATCATCCAATCCAGGGCGAATTCTTTCGGCTCGTTTTGCCATTAGTTTTTCAATACTTTCCTTGAAATCAGCGTTTAATGTAGCCCGTTTTTTCCAAAGAATATTTACACCATGTTCCCAATTTCCGTATTCTGAAACTTGATAATTTTGGCAGAATTTTGGAGCATCTTCGCCCAAAATTTCTTCAATTTCTTGTTGAGCCCAAACATAAAACTTCCCCTCAACTCCTTCAGAATCCGCATCAAGGGCGGAATAAAAACCGCCTTCGGGACTTGTCATTTCACGATCCAGCCATTCAATAGTTTCATATATAATTTCTTTGTACAGTGGCTCTTGCGTGAGGGTAAACGCCTGTGCATAAAGGCTGACTATTTGCCCATTATCATAAAGCATTTTCTCAAAATGGGGGCAAAACCATTCTCCATCAACCGAATATCGAGCAAATCCTCCTCCCAATTGGTCATAAATTCCACCAATTGCCATTTTATTCAGCGTGAATTTTAAATGATTAAGTGCAGATTCATCTTTTTGCAAATGAGCGTATCGTAATAAAAACTGCCAAACAGAAGGCATTGGAAACTTTGGGCTTTTCTCGAAACCACCCCAATCTGTATCAAATGTTTGAGCGATTTTTTGGTACATTTTCTCTAAATCATCTTTCGTAAATACATGACTATCAACCACTAATCCATATTTTTCAGTATCACTAAAAAGCATATTTTCCGTAAATCCTTCTGCCGATTTTTGGAGTTGGTCTTGATTATTCATAAAACCATGATGAACGGCTTCTAATAATTTTATCCAGTTTTGTTTCGGATAATACGTTCCTCCGTAAAAAGGTTTACCATCGGGCATCAAAAAAACGTTGAGAGGCCAGCCACCGTGTACGCCCATCGCTTGCACGGCATCCATGTAAATGGCATCAATATCAGGGCGTTCTTCTCGGTCAATTTTTATACTGACAAAATGACGATTCATCACTTCGGCAACTTCCTCTTTTTCAAAACTTTCATGCTCCATCACGTGACACCAATGACAGGCAGAATAGCCAATACTGACCAAAATGGGCTTATTTTCAGCCTTCGCTTTTGACAAAGCCTCAGCACCCCATGGAAACCAATCCACAGGATTTTGAGCGTGTTGTAATAAATAAGGGGAGGTTTCGGTTTGGAGACGATTCATAGGTCTAATTTGGAAATGAGTTAATCGGGCGGCGAACCGCTTAGAAATGGCTTTGAATCCGTAAATTTACTTATCAATCATTCAAAACAGAAATAAATTAAATTTAAGATTACTTTTAAAATATTTTACCAATAACAAATCACCAAACATGGATTATATTCAAACAAATTCGTTTAATTTGCCACATTAAACAAACTGTAAAATCGTATAAACAACAATAAAGTGTCAATCAAAAACAAAACCGTAATCATTACGGGTGCCAGTAAGGGCATCGGTAGAGCATTAGCCTTAATGTTGGCTGAAAAAGGAGCAAATTTGAGTCTGGTGGCTCGAAGTGAAATAGAATTATTAGAACTGAAAGCTGAAATTGAAATTTTGGGAGCAAAAGCTGAAGTATTCGTCGGCTCAGTAGCGGATGAAAATTTTGTAAAATCAACGATTAATTCTACCAAAGAAATATTTGGAACAGTTGATTCATTGGTGAATAATGCGGGTTTTGGCATATTTAAACAGGCAACTGATATTAGTACTTTGGAATGGGATTCTATCTATGACACCAATGTGAAAGGCACGTTTCTTTTTTGTAAAGAAGCCGTCCCATACATGAAAGCACAAGGGGCGGGACATATCATCAATGTAGCCTCAGACGTTGCCAAGCGAGTTTTTGATGGTGGTTCACTATACTGTTCTTCCAAATATGCCCAAGATGCTTTCTCAATGGCTCTCAGAAAAGAAGTGCGAAAAGATGGTATAAAAGTGTCGGTTGTTTATTCTGGATTGGTTGATACTTATTTCCACAGCAAAGTTGAAGGCGACCCGCATCAGTCAGATTATTTGACGGCACAAAATATGGCTGATGCAATTTGCTATATTTTGGAAGCACCTAAGCACGTGGTGATTGATGAGTTGATGATTCACCCGATGAGTCAGGAGTATTAGTTTTTAAGGATTGGGGGTCAGGTAATTGGGGTTTGATATTGAAAAAATTGAAATTATTTATATAATTATAACAACAAATTACCAAAGCCCCAATCCCAAATTACCTAATCCCTAAAATTAAAACTTGTAAACCTTTTTGGAAGGAATTGTATAAAGAATTGCCCCACCGATGGCAAAAATTACGGTTAAAACCAATAAACTATACCTCATACTTCCCGTCAATTGATTAACTAAACCAAACATAAACGTGCCAAAAACCGTTGAAAGCCTATCGCAAACGTCATAAAAACTAAAATATGAAGCGGTATCTGAGGTATTTTCAGGTAACATTTTGGCGTAAGTTGAACGTGAAAGCGATTGAATTCCGCCCATTACCAAGCCAATACCCGTAGCTAAAAAGTAAAATTCTGTTCGGGTATAAACGAAATAGCCCGCAATACAAACCGCTATCCAAATCATTACGATGATAAAAAGTGAGCGAGTATTGCCAATCTTTTCGGAGATTTTAGAGAAAAGGTACGCTCCTACAATTGCGACTAATTGAATCAATAAAATAGTGATAATGAGTGCGTCTGATGGCAATTTTAATTCTTTACTTCCAAACAAAGCCCCTAAAAACATAACCGTTTGAGCTCCCATATTGTAAAAGAAGAAAGCTGATAAGAATTTCTTGGTAATATTCAATTGTTGGAGTTCATTAAAAACCTTCTTCAATTCACGAAAACCGTTAAAAATCCAATTACCAGCCTTCTTTTGAGTTTTATTAGTTTCGGGTAAATAATAGAAAGGAATTTGGGCAAAAACTATCCACCAAATACCTACCGTCAAGAATGAAATTCTTGACGCCTCTTCCCCACTAACATTACCGTACCACTCTGGTTTTAAAACCATTGTAAGATTTTGAATCAGTAAAATTACGCTTCCAATATACCCCATTGTAAAACCTTTTGCCGATAATGAATCAAACTTATCTTCGGTTGCTATTTCTGGTATATAGGAGTTATAAAATACGATACTCCCACCCCATCCTACAACCGAAAACAAAAATGCGAAAGTGCCTAAATAATAATCGCCTTCCTTGAAAAAATACAAAGCCATGCAGGAAAATGCTCCTAAATAACAGTACATTTTCATGAACAATTTTTTCTTGCCCGTAAAATCCGAAATGGCTGAAACCAAGGGTACCGAAAATGCTAAAATCAAAAATCCCAACGACAAAGCATAAGAATAAACAACGGTATTTTCGAGTTGAAAACCCAAGAAATCCAGTTTAGTGCTTTTGGAAGGCAGCATGATGGCAGCCAGAGGAAAATAAATCGGGAAAATTGCGGAGGTAATGGTAAGTGAATGAACCGAGTTTGCCCAGTCATACATCGTCCAAGCGGTCAGGACTTTGGGATTATTTTTCATACGGTTAGGATATTTTTGGGTTTATTTTCTTTAAATTCTTGTGGTAAAGATTCAAAGATACAATTTTGCAAGGCTTTTAAAATACCAACCTTCGCAAAATTTTTATGAACCACTAAACTAACCTCCCTCACGGGTGCAGGCGATTTAAAATGTCTTATCAAATTCATTCTTTCCTCATCAAAATCTAAGGTTGCTAATTCGGGCAAAATAGTGATTCCCTGATTTCTTTCCACCATTTTACGTAAAGTTTCTAAACTACCCGCTTGGTATTCAAAACGTTTTTGTCCGATAGATTTACGTTTCAATTCGCACAAATTTTCAATCTGTGAACGCAAACAATGTCCTTCTTCCAATAGCCATAATTCATTAGGATTTATATCTTCTGAAAGAGCATATTTCTTTTGGTAAATTGCATTTAACTTAGAAACATACAAGACTAACTCTTCGTAGAAAATGGGGAATTCTTTAATATCTGCTTGTTGTAATGGCGTTGCTAATAAACCAATATCAATTTCATTATTTTTTAAGCCTTGAACAATTTTATCAGTAGTCAATTCTTTAATTTTCAGTTCAATAGTTGGGTATAGTTCTAAAAAACTATTAAGAAATAATGGCAATAAATAAGGAGCAATCGTAGGAATAATGGCTAAACGGATTTCTCCTGAAACATCCTGTTTATTGCAGTTAATGGTTTCATGAATTTTGTAAAATTCCGAGATGGCAATTCGGGCTTGTTGGATGATTTCTTTTCCAATATTAGTCGTTATTAAAGGCTGTCGGCTACGGTCAAAAATCTTCACCCCCAATTCATCTTCCAACTTTTGAATTTGCATACTTAGCGTTGGCTGTGTAACACAGCAACTATCAGCGGCTTGCACAAAATTTCGATGTTTTTCCACCGCCAAAATATATTCAATTTGGGTAATTGTCATTTTGCGTTTTGTTCAGCAAAAATAGAATTTACTTTTTGCAACCAGACCTCTCTCCCCTCACAATTCCAATGCGTATCACTTTTTAAATAGTATTTTTGGGGTGACTTTTTAAATACTGAATAAGTATCAATAATCGGAGTTTCAAGCCGCTTATCCCCTTGAATTCGCTCAATTAAATGATTATATTTCCCCAGACCGGGCGATAAAATACTGACTTTGTTAGGAATGATTGACAGATAAACTTCATCAAAACCCATCGTTAAATATTTATTCTGAGTGTCGTTAATAGTTTTTACAAATAAATCAATATCTGTATTGCTAACTGGATAAAACGCTGATTTTGAATTAGTTACATCAGCTTCATCGGCATAAAAAATCTGCGTTTTATCCTTTGAAAGTCCCACTTCATCCTCTATCCTACCAAAGATATTGAGATTTAAAGATGCTTTTAATTCCCGAAACCAAAGAAAAAAATCATAGTTAAAAAGTGTATGGGCAAGGCGGTCTTCTGTACCTTTTGGAACAATATTTTTCTCAAATTTATCAACTTCTTTTTCGATTTTCTGTTTAAAAGAAGTTTTCACATTTACGTTTTCTTGGTTAGAAAAATTATCCGCAACTTGTGAAAAGTGATCTTTAAAAGTTCTTTCTACGGTTTCAAGAATCAAAATGTTTTTTTTAGCAGTATCTAACTGAAAATTAGCGTGTTTTGCCCAGTGAATATATTGGTATTTTTCAATAGGAAAATCTTGAAGGTTGATTTTAGGTTCTTCGGTAAAACTATCGCCAATTAAGAATAATTGAATCGGTTTTTTATTAGTAAAATGCCCGTGTTCACATTCAAAAGCGTCTTGTTTAAACTGCGGTAAATATGACAAACGATACAAATCTCCATAACGATAATCGTCGGGAAACAGCTTCAATTTTCCTCCTATCTCTTGATAAACAAAAGGAGAATACGCCTGAATCCAAAGATAGATGGCAATAATTAAGACAAGATATTTTAATAATTTTCTAAACATTTCTAATCTTTATTTTCTAAAAACCTAACATTCCTATCATACATATATGGTTAAAAAATCAGAATTGAAAGTAAATAAACTGGTTGGTATTAAAAACCCCAAAGAAATAAATCAACGCCATAAAAATAAAAGAAAGCACATAAAAACGAAGATTATTCTGGGTATTAATTTGAAAAAACAAAGCTTCTTTCCAAAGCAAAAAACCTATTAATATCACAGAAAACCACATTTCTATTGGGTTTAAAGGCGTTTTAAAAATATCATTAAAAGAAAAATTACTTATCTTTTTCAAAATTAAAAAAGCATCATGCGTACCTTTTGCCCTAAAAAACACCCAAGCTAACATTACCAAAATGAAAGTTGAAATGAGGTTAATACTTTTTCCCATTATATTTTTAGGCAGACTCACATTGGGTAAATATTTATCCCGCAATACCGCTAAAATCAAATAAAATCCATGCAGTGAACCCCAAATTACAAAAGTCCATTCCGCACCATGCCAAAGTCCGCTGACCATGAAAACAAAGAATTGATTGGAGTATCTTCGCCATTCCGATACCCGATTTCCACCCAGCGGAATATATAAATAATCTCTAAACCAAGTGGATAATGAAATGTGCCAACGCCGCCAAAACTCTGAAATGGAGGTTGAAAAATAAGGCGTATGAAAGTTTTCCATCAAATCATAGCCCATTACTTTGGCAGAACCCAAAGCAATATCTGAATAACCCGAAAAATCACAATAAATTTGGAAAGTATAGAAGAAAGTAGCTATTAAAAGCGTCAAACCAGTCTGTTCTGAGGGGTTTTTATAGGCAAAATCAACCACCATTGAAAGTCTGTCAGCGATAACAACTTTTTTGAATAATCCCCAAGCCATCATCATCAAACCACTTTTCACCTTCTCCCAATCGTAGTCAAATTTAGTATGAAATTGATGCAATATATTTTGTGGGCGTTCAATAGGTCCAGCCACCAGTTGTGGATAAAACATCACGTAGAGGGCATAAATACCAAAATGTTGTTCAGCTTTTTGGTTTCCACGATACACCTCTATCGTGTAACTCATGGCTTGAAAGGTGTGAAATGAAAGCCCAATTGGTAATATAAATTTGAAGATTGGCAGAGGATTTTGTATTTCCCAAAGCCCTAAAAAATGACTAATATTATCAAAAAAGAAGCCGTAATATTTATAAAAAGCTAAAATCCCGATATTTGAAATTAGGCTAATAATCAATAGCCATTTCCGTGATTTCCCTTCAGTTTTTTCAAGCCAAATACCCGCAAAATAATCAATAATAATGGTAAAAAAGAGGATTAAAACATAAATCGGTTTGAAAACCATGTAGAAATAGCAACTCGCAAAAAGCAAAAGCCGCCAACGTCCTTTCCACCCCAAAGACCAATATCCGAGCGTAACGATGATAAAAAATATAAAAAAGTGGAGGGAATTGAATAGCATTATTTTTGAGGTATTAAGTATTAAGAATAGGGTTTCGGAATTAATAGTGATTTCCAATCCCTTTACCTTTCACCCTTGACCTTTTACCGAATTTTTGCCGACCAAGTTTCAATAGTAGTTGGCGTTGTAATATTCATGATTACTTTCTGGTAAGAATCCGAATACGACAGTCGTGGTTTATATTCAGATAGTATCGGTAATCCACCAATATTTTGACCCGTTTCATCATAAAAATTATAAGTAGAATACCCATTATTGAGAGCAAAGAATTTACCGCCAATGCCTAAATTGTAGTAATTAAGGGCTTTTTTGCCATAGATTAAACCTTTTAAGGCAAATATTTCATTTTCATTTTTATCCATCACAACCACTTCCTTCCCGTCTGTTCGCATCAATACCCAATCATTGCCCCGTTCGTTCATAGCCATTGAAAATTTCATTTCATTATCTGGTCTAAATAACTGCCTTTTTTCTATTACTTTACCCGTTAGACTAATTTTATGCAATTCACCTTTATCACTCAATAGAATTATGTTATTTTCATTACCCTCCAAAATAGCTGGAGTATTAAAAACTCCTTTAAAACTCATTGGAAAACCCTTTGCCACTAATCCAGATGAATTCTTAATGATTAATTTTCCGTTCTTAGTCAAGTAAATACCAAATTCTTGATTATTGATAATTATGCTTGGAAAAGGGGCAATTACACCCGCTATTTTATTATCAGAATTAGTGGATTTTAAGGTTAAACTTTTTTTATCCATTTTATACGTCTCACCATTTGAAGTAACAAACGTTACAAAATGTTGATGATCTTGTTCGTTCTCAAAAATTTTAAAATTATCTAAATTATACCCTCTAAATGCCTCACTAACTTTAACATCAAAACCTTTTTCGGTTCGTAATAAAATATAAATATTCTTATTGGTTGCACATAAAAACTGTTGAACAGATTTATCAAAAACACGGCTATTCCTAATTTCTCCAACAATTTTACCAGTTAATTGATGATTCCAAATTTGTTTTCCTTGGCTATAAAGTTGCAATTTATTGTCTTTACTTTGCACCAAAATTTCAGCATTTTTGTTGATTGGATTAACTAAATAAAGCGGTTGAGCATTTGCTTCCAAACCGATTTTACCCAACTTTACCCATTTATTCGCATATTTAACTGAACTCCTAACGGGTTCAATATTTTTCAGAAGCACTATTCTACTTTCAGTGGCAGTGCTTTGTAAAATTTCAGCCTGAACCGATGAAAGTTCTAAATTATAAGTATTGATTTTATTAGACCACGTAGAATTTATTAGCTTTTGAAAATTAGGAATAACTTTCGAGCTTTCAGAAATTACTGTTAAATTCGCTGGAATACAGGATTTAAGGATTGTCTTATGTTTTGGTGAATTACCCCAAACATCGCCTTTCCCAACGCTGATCAAATAGTCTTGCATCATCGAAAGACTGCTTGCCAAAATTAATTTATCATTATATTCGGTAAAATAACACTCTTCAAATCCACTAAAAATCTTTCCAAAAAGAAGACTTGGGAATTCTTTTATGCCCAAATTTATAATCATAAAACTGCCGTATTGAACACTAAAAACGTCCTCTTTACCTTGCTGTGCTACATTTCGGGCAATAACTTTCAAAGGATTCATTAATCCTTTATGGTTGAAAATCAAGATTTTATTAGACAAACTTCCTTGTGAATTATCGAAAGCACAATAAGTGATTTCACGCTCAATTTTATCATAAATCTTGCTAAAATCAATATCAAATTTTGAACTTGCTTCATCACGTAAAACTGAAATTCTCGACTCATTTTCCAATAATATTTCAAATTTACTAATTAACATTTTAGGTTTATCAAACGAGAAATCAATCATATAAGAACACGAATTGGGAATCATGTTCAAATTATTGATACTCGATGCTATTTGCTCTTTAAATAGATTTTGAGTGTCTTTAATTCCAATACCTTCAAGAGAATTTTTATTCGGCTTTAACCATTGGAAAGTTTCAGGAAAAAGGGTGAATATTTGTGCAGATGTATTTGATTTAACTACCAAAACATCAGCAATAAATTTACCAATTGCCTTTTGATTAAAATGCGTAATGGTAAATAACGAGTCAGATTCCCCGCTTTTTGCATAAAGATTCAAAGAATTGATCCAAGAATTTTCCTGATGTAAAATAGCCTCCTCAATCGCTAAATTTGATTTACTGAAAATCATGAAATTTTCTTGAATAATATAAGAAAATACTACCTTTGCATTCGCATTTACCACTTCCAAAATCTTAAATCCTTTCGTAGTGTGAGGTATTACCCGATAACCAATTGCATTTTGATTCAGGCTTTCTAATTTTTCGATAAAATCCTCATTATCAGCATTTAAAGGTAAATAATTAATAAAAGAAAAGTCTCCCTTACCTTCTGGGATTACCGCAAAATAAAGTGTTTTCTTCAGTAATAAATTAGAGATGTCTTTGTCATTTAATCCAATTTGCTTGAATATTTGATATTGCTGATTTGCCCGTGAAAGCATGGGAATACGAGGGATTATTTTATTTTTAGTGGTAGAAATTTCATTCGTTTCCAATAAAATAATCGTGTTGTCAGGAATAAAATTTGTTACAAAGCTATGTTGCTGAATATTCTTTTGGTAAAAAAAATATCCCCCAATTCCTAAAATAAGTAAGCCCAAGAAAAGGAGATTTTTTTTCATAATATTACCCATTTGGGCAATTACGGATATTTCTTAGAGACAAGGCAACCGACGCTCAGCATTGCCTTTTCTAATCTTTGACCATTCTTTTCCCTCTATCAGACGTTAATTAGACAAGGCAATGCCTTGGCTCTACTATAAACTATTTTTCGCTGTAACCAATGCTGACCCAATTACTTGGTGCATATCATAATATTTGTACTCAGCCAAGCGTCCACCAAAAATGATATTTTCTTCTTGTCTTGATAAATCACGATATTTTTTGAATAATTCATTATTCTTATCATCATTCACTGGATAGTACGCCTCCATTCCCGCCGACCATTCACAGGGATATTCTTTTGTTACAACCGTTTTGGGCTGTTTCCCAAACTCAAAATGTTTATGTTCCAAGATTCTGGTATAAGGAACTTCGGCTTCAGTATAATTTACTACGGCATTACCTTGGTAGTTTTCTTTATCGTGTATTTCATGCTCAAATTTCAAGCTACGATATTCCAACTTCCCAAACTGATAATTATAAAATTCGTCAATATTACCCGTGAAAACGGTTTTCTCTGCCAAATTCATTAAAGCCTCTTTATTTTTAAAAAAATCAACATCCGTTCTTACTTCGATACCTTTCAATAAGCCTTCGGTCAATTTATTATAACCACCAATCGGAATTCCTTGGTACTTATCGTTGAAATAATTATTGTCAAAAGTAAATCTCAAAGGCAAGCGTTTGATGATAAAAGCGGGTAATTCAGTTGCCTTACGTCCCCATTGTTTTTCGGTATAACCTTTGATGAGTTTTTCGTAAATATCCGTACCAACCAGCGAAATTGCCTGTTCTTCAAGGTTTTGTGGGTCAATAATTCCTGATGCAGCTACTTGCTCATCTATTTTTTGCTGTGCTTCTTCGGGCGTTTTAACTTTCCATAATTGATAGAACGTATTCATATTAAAAGGTAAATTATACATTTCACCTTCATAATTCGCCATCGGTGAATTGGTATAACGGTTAAATTCAACGAATGAATTAACGTAATCCCAAATTCCTTTATCGTTGGTATGAAAAATATGAGCCCCGTATTTGTGGACATTTATGCCCTCAACTTCTTCGCTAAATATATTTCCACCCGTATGATTTCTACGGTCAATTACTAAGCTTTTTTTGCCTTTTTTATGAGCCTCGTGAGCGAAAACAGCACCAAATAGTCCAGCACCCACTATTAAATAATCGTAATCTTTCATTTCAAATTTTTAATCTTGTTATTCAATTCTAAACGAAAATTTAGCAATTCTTTAAACGACTGCCAACATACTTTCAACAGCTTCATTTTCTGAATTGACACCTCGCCTGTTAATCTTTCCTTGTGGATAATTGGAATATTGAACAATTCTTGACCCGATTTTTTCGCCATAATTGCCAAGAAAATATTAGGAGCAAAAGGAACTGGATTAGGCAATTGAGCCAATAATTTTCTCAGAAACGAACCTTTAATTAAACGAAAAGGAATATTTGAATCCATAATAAAAGTACCATACACAAAGAACATACTATAACGTAAGACTCTGGTAATCAGCAATCTAAATATATCATCATGTCTAACTTCACGGTAGCCTAAAATAAAATCGGATTGATTTCTTTTGTCCCATAGTTTTTTAACATCTTCTGGAATAAACTGATCATCCGAATCGGTTTGAAAAACGTATTCTGCCTCCAATTCAACCGCTTTACGATAGGCGTGGACAACGGCATTGCCATGTCCGCCATTGGGTTGATGCACCACAACAAGCTTGGGATATAGTGGTACAAGCGAGTCAAGAATTTTCCCTGTACTATCTTTCGACCCATCATTTACTACTACAAGTCGTGCATTTTCTCCTGCAAATTCAGTATTTAAAAGGTCTGACCAGATTTTTACTACGTCTGCCATGCACCCTTCTTCATTATAGGCAGGCATGACGATGGCTAATTTAATGCTCATTCAAAAAGGTTGTTGGTAACGATAATATAATTTTTACAAAAATACCCAATAAGGTTTAGAATAACGAAAATCTAAAATAAACTTGACCTTGTTTTTATCAAATGGTCAGTAAGTAAAATATTTTTTGAGTTGATTGACAGGTTTTTCAATCAAGAACCATGATAATGTTGCGATGAAAATAGTTATGCCAAAGAAATACGATAATTCAAAAACATTATTTTGAGTAATTGAAGGAATTATTCTTTGAATTTTATGCAAAACCCTTAGTATAACACTGGTTTGAGGCGTATGAAAAAAATTATAAACAAAATTATGATACAGGTAAAGTCCGTAACTAATTCGCCCGAAATAACTGACAGTTGAACTTTCTAAAAACGATTTCATAATCCCATCATAGCCCGAAACGGCTCTTAAAATAAGGAAGAAACAAAAGACCGAACCTAAGAATCTTTCTACCACCAAATTACCAAAATTATGAGTTTGACCCGTAGAAAGCTGATTTTGACGAGTTAAATAAAAAGTGAAAAGCAAAACTGAAAGACTTAAAAATAAGTAAGTATTTTTATTTAATTGTTCAAAAATAGTGTCTCGTCTGAAAGTAAAAAAGTATGCCATCAGTCCGCCCAAACCAAAGCAATCCAAGCAAGTAGGCATCAACACATATTGCACCATCCATTCTGTACCTTGAAAATAAAAATACATTCTTAGGGCAATTGAAAGAATAACCATAGTGGACAAAACCTTCAAATAATACCGTGAGGGCAGAAAAAGTATCAAATAAGGAAAAATGATATAGTATTGTTCCTCCACTGCCAACGACCACAGATGGTCAATTGTCCCCATCCAATGTTGTTTGATGGCAATGTAAATGTTAGTAGAATAGGTCAAACACCAAAGAATAGTCTCTCGCACTGGAGGCACGTCCAAGATATACAAAACGAATATTGCTAAAAAGTAAATCGGAAATATTCTAAGACTTCTTCTGATAATAAATTGTTTCACCGAAAACCAATGACTACGCCCCGTGTTATCATCTTTCAATTTACTTTGAATCAGTATTCGTGTTATTAGAAAACCACTCAATACAAAAAACATCGTAACGCCCAAATGTCCCAAAGGCAACACATTCTTTTCCGCCAACCAATGGTCAATCAACACCAAGCCAACCGCAATAAAGCGAATACCATCCAGTTGGGTGAAATATGTTTCTTGTTTTGTCATAAAATCAAAATCCTACCAATTCGTTTTCACGTTTTTTAGTTTTGTATTATTTACAATTAATGAATCATTCAAGTAATAAGTTGTCATTTTTTGACCATCATTTACTAATAATCCTAATTGATACGTACCATTTTCAAATTCACTGTAATTCAATTCTCCCTCAAAACCATTTTGCCAATATTGACTGGTTCTTAAACAAGCATAAGGCGGATAATTGACTAATAATGTGGGCATTAAATAGTTTTTTTGTGGAGATTGAACAATTAAATAACTCCCATTATTTAAACCATAAATATTTTTTATCGAATTATTTTGAATCAAAATACCATTATCGCTCACATTTTTTCGATAATCTCCTTTGAACGATGGAGATAATTTTATCGGCTTTTTGAGGAGTAAAATATCCTTATCCAATACTAATAACGGAGCTTCATAAAGCTTAATATTTAGTTTTGAATTTTGAATTTCAGGATATAATTTCCAGTTAATTGAAAATGAAATGAGTTGATTTCTGAAATTAATGATTTCCTTAAAATTGAGGTAGTTAGTCATTATATTAAATACAACCGCCATCAGAATCAAAGGTAAAGCAAACCATTTTTTATTATTCAATTCGATTTTAGAGATTATAAAAGTGTAAAGCGTTATCAATAATAAGATTGCATAAATTTTATATCGACTCGTCAAAAGACCGATTTCTCCAAAACTAATTCTGGTAAAAGTTCCAACAATGGCTGTACCAATCAAAAACATCAAAACTCCTAAAACAAATAACTCAGTTTGACTCAAAAAACGATTCTTTTTCAATAATTTGCTATTGAAAATCAGATAGATGACAATAATGGCACTAATGATAAATAAAATTCCGCCAGCAAAAATAGTTAATTTTATTCTTCCCGATGAATTAGGCATTAAATCAAAAGCCGAACCTAAGAATGAAAAGAACCCAAATATGATTTTTCCAAGCCCAATTCCCGCCATTGGTGGATTACTTGGCGGCATTTGATATTGATAAAAATATGCTCCAATTAATACGATTGAGGTAATTCCAAATATAATAGTTTCTTTATATCTTCTTTGTAAAACTAATAAAACAATACAAACTGGAAAAACGGTTATGCCATTGCCACTTGTATAAGTTGCGAAAAAGGCAAATAGTAAGGCAAAATAAAAATGCTCTTTTTTCTCAGAACTTATAAAATAGATTAATCCAAAAATAAAGAAAATGATGCCAAAATTTTGAATGGCTGCCATTCCCCAAAAAGTATTTTCCCACAATTGTAACTGGAACAAAACTAAGGGAATGGGCACAAAGAAAAGCAATGAAATCTTTTGTTTTTGGAATATTTTATAAAAAATAAACAGTACACCAATCAAGGTAAGATTGCCAACCCACATCAACCAACGATAATCAATTGTGCCGTGAATTTTGAAAACAATAAGCGTTACAAGCCTATCAAAAGCGATGCGATGTTCGTTGTGTTGCTTGAAAAAAGTTTGAAATTTAGCCCATATCCCATTCGCATTTTGGAAATCAAGCATAAAGGCTTTGAGGGCATGGTCGTCCCATTTCGGAATATTAAGGGAATATTCAGAGAGAAAATAAAAGTAGAGGATTATTGGCAAGACAATAATTGCCCAAGCGAAATATGTTGATTTATTTTTCAAGAATTACAGAAACAATCTTAGTTTATTGGCAATATTTTCAGCATTCAATCCTGATTGGGTTTGATGAAAGTTTTGGTCGCCGTAAGTTCCATCTGGGTAGCCTTCCGCTCGTAAACTGATGAATTTTTTAAAGGAAATCCCTCGTTCCATCAATTGCAGAGAAAGTTGTTGTGCCAGACCTCCAATACTCACGTGTTCTTCGATAACTAACAGGTTATCAACCGATTGTATCAAATTGAAACCTTCTTGACTTATTTGTAAAGGAACAGTATTTGCGGTAAATAGATTGAATTGATTAGCAAATTCGGCTTGTTGCAAAACGCTCACTACATTATTTGCCACGGGACCCAAGGCTACAATTGAACCTTTCGGCATATCTGATTTGACTACTAATTTCAAACTTCCAAAATCACCTTCATTGGCGGGTGTTTGCTTACCCGCACCTAAACGCAAATACGCAGGGCGACCTTCGGCAACTATCGCATTTACAGCATTTTCAACTTCATCGGTAAAGGCGGGAATCCAACATTTTACGTTTTGTAAACTACTCAAACCGCCAATATCTTCGATGGCATGATGCGTACTTCCCATGATTCCGTAACCATATCCACCACCGTTTCCAACCAAGAAAACGGGCAAATTATGCAAACAAACATCATTTCTGAACTGTTCCCAACAACGATATACCACGAATGGGGCAATTGAATAACAAAAAACTTTAAATCCTTTGTATGCCAAACCAGCCGCCAAACCCACCATATTTTGTTCGGCAACTCCTGCATTGATAAACCGATTCCCTAATTTCTCTTGGAGATTTTCGAGGGCGTTATAACCCAAATCACCCGTGATGAAGATGATTTTTTCATCTTCAAGGGCTATTTTTTCGATGGCATCAGAAAATTCTCTTCTCATATTTTCGGAGGAAAAAGAATTAAAGAAAACAGGAGACAGGATTTTAAAATTATAACTCCTTTCTCCCTTACTCCTAATATCCTATCTCCTTTTATTTTCTTTGTTCTTCAACTAATCTTTTAATTTCTTCCGAAGTATTATATCGCTTTATCCCCTTTCTAACTTTCGTTCTGATAAACTTTGGGCGTTTTTTAGTTTCTTCAAAAATCTTCGCAATATATTCTCCTAAAAAGCTGATTCCTAATAAGTTAAGTCCTCCAAAGAACATCACTAAAACTATCACCGTTGAGATTCCAGAAGGCGTATCGGGGTATAAAATATACTTGGCGAAAATCTGCCAAATGATTCCTAATATCGAAAGTCCCGTCATCATAAATCCTGCATAAGACATGATTTCTAAGGGTACAAAACTGAATGAAAATATGGCTTTTTTAGCCCACCAGATATTTTTTCGCCAATTATTGGTTGATACACCAAACATCCTTTCAGGACGTACATAATCCACTCCAATCTGTTTAAATCCTACCCACGCCCTTAATCCCCTCAAAAATTGCTCTGTTTCGGGTAAACTCACTAACTCTTTTACTACTTTTCTATCAATCATAGAAAAATCTCCCGCATCTTTTGGAATATTGATGTAGGACATATTTTTAAAGATTTTATAAAATGTTTTGTAGAAAAAATGCAACCAAGCGGGCATTTCTCGTTGAACTCTAACGCCATAAGTCACCTCATATCCTTGTGTCCACTGTTCGTAAAATTTGGGCATAATTTCGGGTGGGTCTTGCAAATCACCATCCATTAAAACTACGGCATCACCCGTTGAGATTTCCATGCCTGATAAAAATCCAGCCTGTGAGCCAAAATTTCTTGAATGGGTAATACCAATTACGTTGGGGTCTTTGTTACAAATTTCTTCCAAAACCTCCTCCGTATTATCAGGCGAGCAATCATTTACGAAAATAATTTCATAACGCACCTTCATTTCATTGAAAGTCTTGACTAATCGCTCATACATATATGGGATTGCCTCCGCATCTCTGTAACACGCTATAATGGCGGTAATGACGGGATTTAAGTATGGATTCTGGAAAGCGGGTAGTAAATTATCTTCATACTTTACCGCTTCTTGCCAATCAAAATATTGTCTAAGTCCTTGATTGATAGACGTTTTAATAGCCCATCCTAAATCTTTTTTCGCTTCGGTTGGGTCGCCGTACCATTCTGCCAAATCCCAAGAACGGTTTTGCATTGTTCCCCACGAGGGTTCTTCTTTAATCCCAAATTCTTGACGACAAACCTCCACTAAATCGCCAATTGTGGTCTTTATTCCACTAGCAATATTATACGATTTCCCTCTGATTTCGGGAGACATTTTGAGGGCAGCATCCATAAATGCCTCCACACAATCTGTCATATAAACAAAATCTCTACTGATTTCGGGAGAAACAAAATTGGGCAATTTCCCTTGTCTGACGCTTTCAATCAATCTCGGAATTAAACGGTCTGGCTCTTCCCAATCTCCATAAATAGAATAAAGGCGAAGATTTACTGCATTTTTTTGGTGAACTTGTGCGTAAAATTGGATGGTGTAAGCGGCTGAGACTTTTGAAACTGAATAATGACTATTGGGTTCGAGTTTATCGGTCTCTTTGGGAGTTGTGCAATTAAAACCGTATTCAGAACTACTGCCTGCGTGAATATAAACCATTTCGGAAGATAGATTTTCCAACAAATTAACCGTTCCAATTACGTTGGTTTCGTAAGTTAGTGTTACGTTTTTTTGCTTGGAATATGCCCCGTAAGCCGCTAAATTGAAGATTGTTTTAGGTTTATAGCTATTAAAAACTTCTTGTACTGAATAATTAGAAACAATGTCGCAATGCACAATATTGGCAGCAGGAACGTCCAATAATTTTAATCGCCAAGCCTTTTGAGCATCGTGTGTGAGGGCAAAACAATCATTACGGACACTAAAAATATCTTTAAAAAGGTTCGCTCCGATGAAACCGCTTGCTCCGTAAACGAAGATAGGTCCTTTAAGAGATAAGATTTTTTCTTTTACCGAATCGGTCATTATAAAAATAATTATGAATGATTAGTTATGAATTATGAATGTAAACAACTGGTTAATAGTGAATTATAGCATTTAAAATACTTATTTAAACTCTCGAAAATCAATTCAAAAACCGATTTCCCAATAAACTCATAATTCATAACTCATATTTTTTAAAGACATCGCTTTTAGCTATTTCATATTGCTCCGCTTGCATAGGTAAATAATGCCATTCTAATTTATTTTCCATGTACGAAACGCCTTTGCCTTTTATGGTATTGGCGATTAATAATTTGGGAATTCCATTCTTACTAACCTTGAAAAAGCCAACTTGACTATATATTTCTTCTACATCATGTCCATCAATTTCCACAACTTCAAAGCCCATCGCTTCCCATTTATTTTTATCTGCCGAAACCCCTAAAACTTCATCGGTATTGCCAAAACCTTGCAAGCCATTTTTATCAATCATCACGATGAGATTATCTAATCCTTTGGCAACTGCATAATGGGCAGCTTCCCAAGTTGTGCCTTCATTGGTTTCGCCATCCGACATCAAAACGTAGGTAAATTCATCATTTTGAAGGATTTTGTTCCCTTGGGCAATGCCGCAAGCAATCGGCAAACCATGCCCTAACGAACCCGTTGCAAATGGAATTCCTTTGATTTTATTGGGTGCAGGATGGGCAGGGAGTGTTGTGCCATTTTTATAAAATGTGGCTAAAACTTCATCAGAAATCTCTCCCAATTCGTGCAAACAAGCGTATAATGAAGCGGCGGCGTGTCCTTTTGACAATAAAAAAACCTCATTTTCTTTTCGATGTGAAATCAAACTCCCAATCATCAAATCAATGCAAGATAAAGAAGCTCCAATATGACCCGCATTGGCAGTGAAATACATATCCAAAATTTTGAGACGGAGAGTTCCTTGTAAATTTTTAAGGGCTGCAAATGATTCTATGGTTGTATGCGTTGAGGCTATCATTAATGTCAATTTATTAACTAACAGAGAACCGTTAATTTTAGAATTGTTGAAGAGATTTATTACAAAATTAGTGGTTTTTTATCAAATTAAGGGTACTATTTCTAAAAAACGGAATTTTATTGAATGACAATTTTCTTTGAAACAACCTTTTCCCCCTCAATATATTGTAAAAAATAGACTCCCGAAGATAGTTTCAAATCAAACTCTTTTTTACGTATATTACCGTTCAATTGTTGGGAAAATAGCTCTTTACCCAAAACATCAATAATTTTTAAAGTTCCCGTCAGGAAATTATCCCCAAAGTATTCAAATATAAATTTACCAGTATTTGGATTTGGATAAAGTAGATAATTAACTTGAAAATCTGGCAAAGTGAATTTACATAAAAAGGTCTCTTTTCCTTTTAGTTGGACTTTTTCCGACCAACCGCCATAGCTAACCATTAATTCAGTCGTTTCATTATCATTGGCAAATTCGTTTATGGCGGCAATCAAAATCTCATTCCCTTTCACAACTCCTCGCCAAATTGGGTCTTTATCTTGAAAATGTTGATAAGCACTTTTGGGAATAACTAAACGATAATTTCCCGTAAAGAAATCCTTGAATTGCGAAAATCTATACAATGAATTGATGTAGGTTTCATAAACTGAATAATTCAAAGAATCTGGCGTAATGGGATTCTCCCAAAGCCAAATCCCTTTTGCTCCTGAGAAAAATGGCATAATTGCTTGGGCTTCAATTAAATACTTTTTGATAATTTTATTATATCCATAAGTAGAATTTGCCTGACATTTATTGTAAGTCAGCCACTCAAAAAGCATAATATCTTTCTCGCTTCTTGCCACATTCGATTCAACTTGAAACAATTGATAAGCAACATTGGGATAGGTTGGAAGCAAACCATATTCATAACAAAAATATGCAGAAGGAGCTAAGAAAGTATTCTGATTGTAAAACTCCCCTCCTACCTTTTTAGTCAAAGAATCTATCATATAATAGTTCAAAACGTTATCGGCAGTTTGCCATTCTTGCCAAGAATAATTAAGCGGAAATTCTTGATTTTTGATGGGGGCATCAGAATAAGAAGCAAAATTTGTAGCGGCTGGTATTCCATTGGCTTTCAAATACTTAATGGGTTCGGCATACAGTTTTGAGAGGTCTTTTTTATATTTTTCCGTAAAATCAAGGTCTGATAATTTACGGTATTGAGCAGGTAAAGTAGTATCCGCTTTCAAGAAACGAATCCCCGCATCACTCGGGATTTCACGCTCTACATCCAGCATCAAAATGTCTAAATTGGGCATTGCTTTTCCCTGAGTATCTCTAAAAATATCCGCCATTCCACGCATATCATTCGACCATTTTTCACGATATTTTCGCAAATCATTATTCCAAGGGCTTTCAATTTCATACCACGGCTGACCTGGAATACTGGCAACACCCCCCCACAAGATGGCTCGGTTTTTTTGTGGTAAATCAATATCGTACTTATTAAAATTTGCCAAATGTGAAAAGCCGTGTTTCAAGGGTGATTGTAAAGAATCATTAAATCTTGGACCCGTATAAACGATTTTGAAAGGCAAGTTAAAATCAGGAAATTGTTTCCAATTAATGACACCACTTTGCGTTGAAGGAGTATATTTAAAGGTAAATTGACAATCAGACTGGGCAAAAGTCCATTGAGAAAGTATCAGAAGCAAGAAAATAATTGGCTTTTTTATCACGTTTAATAGAATATGAGTCAAAACTGAATTTTAATATTTATTTTTGTACTTATTAATCAACAAAGATATGAAACTCTCAAAAACTCTAATATTGTTTTTCTGTATTGTATTAGTATCAGCTTGTTCAAAAGAACAAAGTACTGAAAGTGTAAAAATGCAAGCCATAAAGTCAGCCACTTCGGGTTGGATTATTGATGGATTTACCTCCGCCACCAATACGCCAATTGACCCCGCCATTTTTACGGGCGATGCAAAATTCATCAACCAATTCATCTATAAATTTCAAAATGATGGAATTGTTCGTTCTTTCGATAAAGTTTCGATTACCACCGCTGGACCTTCTGGCACGTGGGGATTAATTGAAAATGACACCAAATTAGACATTAACATTAATGGAAGTAAAGGCATTTGGGAAGTCATTGAATTAAGCACTCAAAAAATGATTCTCCAAAATAAAATAAAAATTAATAACGTTGAAACACCCGTAAATATGGTGTTTATTCCGATTAAATAATTCAGTACCACAATATTTAAGGATAAATACCTTACAAATCATGCACAAAAATCTTTCGCTCGTTTTAGAGCCTGAAATTGCTTTTGATGAAGTAAATTTCAAAAATCATCTGCATAAATTACTGCACATTCCTGCCGATGTAGAATCATTCATCCGTCCATTGAAACGCTCAATTGATGCCCGTGGGCGACAGGTGAAGGTTAATGTGGAGGCAGAAGTATTTGTGGACGAAGCACCTACTCCACTTATTTCATTTCAAAAAAACTATCCAAACGTCTCTCAAAAAAATCAAGCCATCATCGTTGGGGCAGGTCCAGCCGGGATGTTTGCGGCTTTGCGTTTGATTGAATTAGGTATAAAGCCCATTCTCTTGGAACGTGGTAAAGATGTAAGAGCAAGACGTAGAGATTTGGCAGATATTAATAAAAAGCATATCGTCAATCCCGAATCCAATTATTGTTTTGGCGAAGGCGGTGCTGGCACGTATTCAGACGGAAAACTCTACACCCGAAGCAAAAAACGGGGCGATATTCGCAGAGTTCAAGAAATTTTGGTGGCACACGGAGCAACCGAAGAAATCTTAGTCGATGTACACCCACATATTGGTACCAATAAATTGCCGCAATTAGTCGCTGAACTTCGAGAGAGCATATTATCGGGGGGTGGTGAAGTACATTTTGATACAAAAGTGGTTGATTTTGTTATTAAAAATAAGGAAATAAAAGGCGTTATTTTAGCAAGTGGAGACGAAATTACGGGGTTAGGCGTTATTTTGGCAACGGGACATTCGGCGAGAGATATTTTTGAACTATGTCAAAAAAGAAATGTTTTGATTGAAGCAAAACCGTATGCTATGGGCGTGCGAATTGAGCATCAACAAAGTCTCATTGATTCGCTGCAATATCACCGTCCAGAACGAGGAGAATATCTACCTGCGGCATCGTATAGTTTAGTAGCTCAAACTTATTTCAAGGGCGTGCAAAGAGGCGTTTTCTCATTTTGTATGTGTCCAGGAGGATTTATTGTACCATCTGCAACTGCCCCAGGTGAATTAGTTGTGAATGGAATGTCGCCCTCTCGGAGAGATTCAAAATTCGCTAATTCGGGCATGGTTGTCGCCATCAATGACGTGGATTTACAGCCTTATAAACACTTTGGGGCATTGGCAGGTTTACAGTTACAAAAAGAATTAGAGCAAAAAGCCTGTAAAATGGCAGGGGGTCGTCAAGCCGCACCAGCTCAATTAGTAGGAGATTTTATCCAAAATAAAGTTTCAAAAACCTTATTAGAAACCTCTTATCAACCAGGTTTATTTTCGACTGATATGTGTAATGTTTTACCCGATTTTATTGCCCAACCTTTGCAAGAAGGACTGAAACAATTTGGTCAGAGAATCAAGAATTATAGTTCAAATCAGGCACAGATCATTGGCATTGAAAGTCGCACTTCCTCGCCCGTTAGAATTCCGAGAGATAAAGAAACTCTGGAACATTTAGAAATTAAACGGCTTTTCCCCTGCGGCGAAGGTGCAGGATATGCAGGTGGAATTATGTCGGCAGCCATGGACGGAGAGCGGTGTGCCGAGAAATTAGTAGAATTATACCAAAAGCTATGAACGATTTTACCACTTTTATCGAAAAACTTTCCTTGCGATTACAAAAAACCTTGCCAGGTCAGGATGCTCACGATAAAATGGCATCTGAAAGTCGATTGAAGTTGAAAATGCCCTCTCCCAACGAGCGAACCCGTGAAAGTGCAGTTTTAATTTTATTTTATCCTTCAGAAAAAAAGATTTTCATTCCCCTAATTCTTCGCCCACAGTATGATGGTGTTCACGGCGGACAAATGGCTTTTCCAGGCGGAAGGGCCGAAAAAGAAGATGAAAGTCTTATCAGAACTGCCATGCGTGAGGCACAGGAAGAGATTGGCGTTCGATTAACGGATATTACCGTAATTGGTCAATTGACAAGATTATTCATTCCACCATCAAATTTTTTTGTACAACCTGTTGTCGGTTATATGAACCACAAACCAGATTTTTATCCAGATGCTCGTGAAGTGGATAAAGTGATAGAAATCGGATTAGAAGAAATAATCAATCCTGAAATTATTGGTCGTAAAATTCTGATTATCAAAGGTATAGAAATAGACGCACCCTTTTACCAAATCCAAGAACATACGGTTTGGGGAGCAACTGCCATGATGATTTCTGAGCTATTAACGGTTATTCGAGAATTGAAAATTAATTGAAATTGAATGTTATTTTACCTTATAAATCTATGTTGCAAAAAACTCGAAACCCATTTTTAAGTATTTATTTCCCATCGTTGATTATCACTGCCATAATTGCAGTATTTTATTTAGTTTGTTTTCATTTCTCCTATAATTTTTTTTACCAAGATGACTATCATTTATTGCGTTTTGTAACCGTAATTGAAAACGATTCCGTCAGTTTTCAAGAAAAACTCAGTACACTTTGGGGACAACATAATGAACATCGAATCATTTTTCCTAGACTAATAACGCTTATAGATTATTGCCTTCAAGGACACATTGATTGGGCAGTTCTCAATGTCATTTCAGCCTTATATTATTTTGGCATTTTCTATTTTTTCTTCAAAATATTACAGAAAGCAGGGCTTAATTATTGGTACGTTTTACCAGTAGCGTTGTTAATTTTTCAACCTTCGGCTTACGAAAATTTTTATTGGACTATTTCTATATTACAACAAGTAGGAAATCTATTTTGGGCAATATTTTTATTTTATAGTTTAGTGTATTTTAATCCTTCAAAATTTTGGATTTCACTATTGTTAGTATTCGTTTTAACGTTTACACATGGCAACGGATTATTTGCTTTTGGGGTAGGTGGCATACTCTTATTTCTCCAAAAACGATATAAAGAATTAGGTATTTGGATTAGTTTTATGGT
This sequence comes from Cytophagales bacterium, assembly GCA_038230735.1. Lineage (GTDB taxonomy): Bacteria > Bacteroidota > Bacteroidia > Cytophagales > Spirosomataceae > Arcicella. The sequence continues at coordinate 30,161 of JBBRMR010000016.1, read as the reverse complement.
CTTCGTTGCCACAATCTATTTTTATGGATATTATACGGCTCAAAATTCAAACATCGCTGGTAGTTTAAGTAATCCCAAAAGACTCATTGACTGTTTTGGAGGATTTTGGGGTGTATTTTTGAAAGATGTTTTGAATACAACTAATCGTGCCGTCTTGGCTGGTTTGGGCGTATTTATGGTGTTGTTTATTATCAACATCAGAACATTTTTATCATTCCTATTTCCTAAAATTGACATAAAAACTACATTCTTATTTCCACAAAAAAACTTATTTTTACTGGCTTGTTTTCTATACTTGTCCATTACAGCGGGTTTGGTGGCTTTAAGCCGATCTTGGAGTTCGATGGATGCGGCTTTTCAAAATAGATATTTGCATAATTCCGTGATTGCGTTTGTATTACTTTATACAACGTTACTTCTATTTCAGTCGGTTTATTTAAGGAAAATTATATTCTCATTCGGATTAATTTTTAGCGTAATTTATTACATTTTTTCATGGTATTCCAACTACGAATTTTTGGTTATTCAGCAACAAAATCAAGAAGCAGATGCTGTAAATTATGCAATAAATGGTGTAACGGCAGTGAATGATAAATTCTTTAATAGCAACATTAAACCTGTACTTGATAAATCATTTACGGATGGAATTAGCGTTCTGCCAAAAACATCGTTGCGTGAAGTAGTGAAGAATATTGAAAAACATACTTCTGATACAAAAACCAGTTTCCCAATCGAAATTAAAAAAGATTCAGTGCTATCATTTAATATCTCAAACTCCCATTATCGCCCGCTTTTTCACTTTACCAACTTGAATTATATCGTTTCAGATAAAGTTTACTTAATATTAAAATCTGATAGAAATACTTTCATTTTTGCTACTAATCACCGCCGAAATCGCAAAAAAGATTTAGTAAGAACCCAACATTTTTTTACCAATGGATTCTACGCTTCTATTATGACGGATGCCATGCCCAACGGTGAATATATGGTTGGGATTCTCAGCCAAGAGGGTGAAAATACCTTTCGATACAGTCCTACTCTTTACAAAATTCAGAACCAATAACGTTTCCTTTTTTTAAATTTTTTCATTCCTACTTTTTTGCGTAAATTAGGGTTTAAATCAACTGCAGAAAGAATCTAATTTTGTAGTCATAAATTATTGATGAATATTAAAGCTAATAAAGCGTTGATTTTTGAAATATTGACAATTATTTTATTCAAAACCCAACCTTTTATTTTGTACCGAAAGAACAATTTTATAGTAAATGGAAAACGAAAGCCTGCCAGAAAATTTAGAAGAAAATACCAATATTATTCCCCAAGAAGACTCCCTCCACGAACAGGTTTCGGTTTCTGGACTGTATGAGAATTGGTTCTTGGAATATGCTTCCTATGTTATTTTAGAACGTGCCGTACCCGCAGTTGAAGATGGATTGAAACCTGTTCAACGGAGAATTCTTCATGCTTTGAAGGAGATGGATGACGGTCGTTTCAATAAAGTTGCCAACGTAATTGGGCAAACCATGCAATATCACCCGCACGGGGATGCCTCCATTAATGATGCGATGGTGAACATGGGTCAAAAAGACTTGGTGTTTGATATGCAGGGTAACTGGGGCGATTATCGGACGGGAGACGGTGCTGCCGCCGCCCGATATATTGAAGTCCGATTATCGAAATTTGCCATTGATGTTATTTTTAATCCACAAACAACCGAGTGGCAATTATCGTATGATGGACGCAAGAAAGAACCCGTTTCGTTACCCGTCAAATTTCCCCTCCTGTTAGCTCATGGAGTAGAAGGCATTGCCGTTGGACTTTCTACCAAAATAATGCCCCATAATTTTGTAGAAATCATTGAGGCTTCAATTGCAGTTTTGAAAAATAAATCTTTTGAATTATACCCAGATTTCTTGACTGGCGGTTCGGTGGATGTTTCAAATTATCAAGATGGGCATCGTGGTGGAAAAATTAGAGTCAGGGCAAAAATTGAGGAACTTGATAAAAAAACCCTGATTATCAAGGACATACCTTTCTCAACGACCACTACTAATTTGATTGAATCCATTATAAAAGCAAATGATGGGGGTAAAATTAAAATTAAAAAGGTAATTGATAACACCGCCAAAGACGTTGAGATTCAGGTTCAATTAGCCCTCGGGGTTTCGCCCGATGTCACGATTGATGCGCTCTACGCTTTTACGGATTGTGAGATTTCTATTTCGCCAAATGCTTGCGTAATTATTGCCGACAAGCCACATTTCGTAGGCGTTTCCGAAATACTAAGAACTTGTACTGCTCAGACAGTCAGGCTATTGGAGAGAGAATTGGAGATACGGAGAGATGAATTGATGGAGCGATTATTGTTTAGTTCACTCGAAAAAATCTTTATTGAAAATCGTATTTATCGTGATATTGAGGAATGTGAAACTTTTGAAGCCGTTATTGCCACCGTTGATAAAGGCTTAGAACCTTACAAACCCTCTTTTTACCGTGAAATTATCGAGGATGATATTCTCAGGTTATTAGAAATTAGAATCAAGCGAATTTCAAAATTTGATGCTTTCAAGGCGGACGAATTAATGAAACGTTTGAATGATGAATTAGCGGAAGTACTTGATAATCTGGCAAATATCATTCGTTATTCCATTGCCTATTTCAAAGACATTTTGAAAAAACACGGTAAAGGTCGTGAACGCAAAACGGAAATTCGTAACTTTAATACTATATCAGCGGCGGTTGTAGCTGCCAACAATCAGAAATTATACGTTGATAGAGTTGGCGGATTTGTTGGTTATAGTTTAAAGAAAGAAGAGTACGTCATGGAATGTTCTGACATTGATGATATAATTGTATTCCGCCAAGATGGAAAATGTGTAGTTACCAAAATTCAAGAGAAAACCTTTGTGGGTAAAGACATTATTCACGTTTCAGTTTTTAAAAAGAATGACGACCGTAAAGTTTACAATTTAGGCTATTTTGATGGAAAATCGGGTGTTTCTTACGTAAAAAGATTTAAAGTTACGGCAGTAACCCGTGACCGTGAATATAATTTGACGGCAGGAAATCCAAAATCAAAGTTATTGTATTTTACGGCAAATGAAAACGGTGAAGCGGAGACTATTCAAGTCAATTTGACAGCTTCCTGTACGGCAAGAGTAAAACAATTTGACTTTGATTTCAAAACTTTACTCATTAAAGGAAGAGATTCAATGGGAAATGTTTTAACAAAATATCCCGTCAGAAAAGTGGTTTTGAAATCAGCGGGAGTATCAACGCTGGGAGGTGTGGATATTTATTATGACGAAAATGTGGGGAAATTAAATCGTGATGAACATGGTCGATATTTAGGAAATTTTGATGCCAAAGATAATATTTTAGTGGTCTATAATGATGGTCAGTACGAACTTACCAATTTTGAATTGGTCAATCGTTATGAGCAAAAAGATATTATGATTTTGGCAAAATTCATTCCAGAAAGCATCGTAACGGCAGTTTATTATGACGGTGGTTCAAAATTACATTACGTAAAAAGATTTAGAATAGAAACGACAACGGTTGATAAAAAATTCTTATTTATTTCGGATGAAAAAGGTTCAAAATTAACCTTTGCAAGCCTTGACAATTACCCAAGAATTGAATTATCAACTAAAAAAGATAAAAATGCAGCTGTCGTAAAAGAAGAAATTGATATTGATGAAATTAGTGAAATTAGAGGATGGAAAGCAATTGGCACTAAATTGACTTCGTATATTGTTCAGAGTATCAAGCCCTTAGATTCTAAAATTGTTGAAAAAGAATCTGAAGATTCGATTGAAATTGGCAATGAAGTTACCGTGGAAATTGAATTACCAAAGAAATTAGTAGCTCCCGAAGAAATTGATTTCCCAAAAATGAATGAAGTGTTGAAAGCAGAACAGTTAGGACTTTTTTAGTAGATGAAAAACACACTCGAAATCTCATTAAAACAACCTTTGGCATGGGGAAAGTATTTCAAAAGTTCCCTCAAAGGACTCATCGCATTAAGTTTCTTTTTGCTGATGGGTGTTTTATTGGCAAATATTTTGGTGGTTTATTCAACCAATGATGAAAATTTTTATCAAGTTTCAAAACTACCTTCAAATGATGTGGGCTTGGTTTTAGGTACGAGCAAAGGTGTACACGGAAAGAGAGAAAATCTATTTTTCAAATACAGAATGGAAGCCGCCGCCAAACTCTATAAAGAAGGGAAAATAAAATTTTTGATACTAAGTGGTAATCATGATTCGGTTTTTTATAATGAACCTAATGATATGAAACAGGCTTTAATGTCATTGGGAGTTCCAGAAAATATTATGACATTAGATTTTGCGGGTTTCAGAACTTATGATTCCATTCTGAGATGCAAGGAGATTTTCAACCAACAAAGATTTACTATTATTTCGCAACCAACGCATAATGCAAGGGCTTTGTTTTTAGCTAACAATTTAGGCATTGATGCCGTGGCTTTTGCGGCTCAAGATGTTCCATCAGGATACAAAACGTATTTGAGAGAATATCTGGCTCGCCCAAAAGCGGTGCTTGATATTTATCTTTTCAACCGTTTGGAATATGGCTCAAAAAAAGGAATTGATGTAAAAGAGGAGAAAAGATAGAAGAGTTAGAACTTTTCACTCCATGAAAAAGGCTTGCAAATTAAAATTTGCAAGCCTTTTTTGTTACACAATACTTTCTAATTTTTCATCGGCTAAAACAAATGGTTGAGTATAAAGTCTTTTGCCCGTTGCTTTGAAAATAGCATTGGCAATTGCCCCTCCCGTAGGCGGAAGTGCGGGTTCGCCCAAACCCGTTGGGTCGATTCCATTATTGACAAAATGTACCTCAATCTCTGGCACTTCATTATAACGAATCAAGCGATATTTGTCATAATTACTTTCTTCTGGAGCACCATCTTTAAACTTCAAATTGGCATACATTGCATGACCAAAACCATCTACAATTGCTCCATAAACCTGATTTCTTGCTCCACTTTGATTAACTACTACTCCACAATCAGTAACCGCAAACACCTTTTTAAGCGTTGGTTTGCCCTTTTTAACCTCAATTTGGGCAATTTGTGCCACATAAGAAAAGTGAGAAAAATAAACGCTAAATCCTTGATAAATACCTTTTTTCTGTTTGCCCCAATTAGCTTTTTCTGCCACCATTTTAATAGCTTCGATGAAACGATTAGGTTCGTAAGTGATTTTACCAACGGGATTAGATTTTACTTTTTCTAATAATTCTAAACGAAATTGAATTGGGTCTTTCCCCGCCGCAGTTGCTACTTCATCCAGAAAAGATTGTTCAGCACTGGCTAAAAAATTTGTGATTGGAGCTCGCCAAGGACCAGTGGTAATAGGTGATTTATGTTCAACAGATTCAATCAAAACATTTTCAACCGCCCCCACAGGGAAATTATCTTGGCGAGTTGAATTTCCAGAATTCATCCCAACTCCTTTTAAATAAAAACCCGTCATCGTTCCATTTTTATCCAAAGAAGCTTTGAAACGATACTTGACCGCTGGGCGATAAATACCTCCCGTCATATCATCTTCACGAGACCATAAAACTTTTACGGGGGCTTTGATAATACTTGACAATTCAGCAGCTTCAAGAGCAAAATCGGCATTCAATCTTCTGCCGAATCCTCCTCCCATTTTGGTTAATTCAATCGTAATTTTATCGGGAGAAATACCCAATAATTTTGCCACTTTTTGCTGAGCATCGGGTGGATTTTGGGTCGGTCCAACCAATTCCACTCCGTCCTCACGCACGTGAGCAAAGAAATTCATGGGTTCCATGGGGTTGTGCGGAATAAATGGACATTGATATTCCGCCTCAACAATTTTATGAGCATTCCTGAAAGCCATTTCAATATCTCCATCTTTGCGGCGTACTTCGGTTTCTTTTTTATTCATCAAATCACTGAAAATCCGATTATGGTCTTCGGTGCTTTCCAAATTTTTTTCCTTCTCCCATTCAAATTTTACCACTTTGCGAGCCTGCATAACCTCCCAAGTTGATTTACCAACGATAGCAACTTTATTACCAAAGGAAATCACATTTACGATTCCTGGCATTTTTTTAGCTTCCGTAGCATCAAAAGATTTCAGCTTCATTCCAAACGCTGGAGGACGTTGGATTTGAGCATGAAACATTCCTTCACGCTTAAAATCAATGCCAAATAAAGGCTTTCCAACTAATAAATCTGGATTATCAACTCCCTTGATTGTCCCTCCAATTAAAGTATAATCCGCAAATTTCTTCAACTCAACTTGCTCGGGAGCTTTGATTTTGGAAGCACTTTCGGCTAATTCTCCGTAACTCATTTTTTTACCTGATGAATGAATTACAAAACCCTTTTCCGTTCTCAATTCACTACTATTAACCCCCATTTTTTGGGCAGCGGCTTCTTTCAAAAGATATTTGGCGGTTGCTCCCGCTTTGCGTAATCTATCCCATGAATGTTTGATAGCACCACTACCACCCGTTAATTGACGGTCAAATTTCTTGGTATCAAAATTGGCTTGTTTTACTATTACATCTTTCCAATCGACATCCAATTCTTCGGCTACAATGACTGGAAAGGCAGTTTTTATGCCCTGACCAATTTCTGGATTAGGGGAATAAATTATCACTTTACCCGATTTTTCGATGGCTAAAAACGAATTAAAATCTAAGGTATTTTCGAGCGATGGATTGATTATTTGGGCTTCAAAAGCATTGGCTGAGAACCAATTAAAACCAACAATCAAACCTCCGCTTAAACTTGAAGCGATTTTTAAGAAATTTCTTCTTGATTGAGTATTTTCCATTGTTTTGGGTTATGAGGGTTTATTTCATTTTCTCAGCCGCTAACTTTACGGCTTTCTCAATTCTATGATACGTTCCACATCGGCAAATATTCCCCGTCATGGCATTGCTAATTTCCTTGTCCGTGGGCTTTGAATTATTTTTCAAAAGTGCCGAGGCGGTCATCATTTGCCCAGCCTGACAATATCCACATTGTGCCACATCCAACTCATCCCAAGCCTGTTGAACTGGATGAGTTCCGTTTTCCGAAAGTCCTTCAACCGTGGTGATTTCCATACCTACCACCGAAGAAACGGGTAATACGCAAGAGCGAATTGCCGTACCGTTTAGATGGACAGTGCAAGCTCCACATTGAGCAATTCCGCAACCGTATTTTGTGCCGACCAGACCAATATGGTCACGTAAAACCCATAACAAGGGCGTATTTGGGTCAGCATCGGTACTGTAACTTTTTCCGTTAATTTTTAATGCTAAATTTTCCATGAAGATTTTGGGAAATGTTTGATAATACCTTAACGAAAATACACAGAATATGTTTATCATGTGTATTTTTTAGACGAATTCCATTTTTTCATAGTTGAAAAAGAAAACTTATGAGCTTATAATTTCTAAACAAGTTTCTTTATCCTTTGCAATCTGTGCTTTCAGTTCATCTAAACCATTAAATTTCTGTTCATTACGAATTTTCTGAATAAATTCTACTTTCAAGTTTTCCCCATAAATTTCTTGATCAAAATCAAAAATGTTTACCTCAATAGTTTTGAAAGTCCCATCAACGGTTGGTCGATTTCCAATATTCAACATTCCTCCATATTTTTCATATCGGTAATAGACCTTTACTGCATAAACGCCATCAACGGGGACTAATTTAGCAATTTCACGAACTTGAATATTAGCAGTCGGGAAGCCAATCGTTCTTCCTAATTGCTTTCCTTTTACAATTACACCCGAAATTGAGTAATTTCTACCTAAAAAATGGTCAGCGGTTGGCACATCTCCTTCATTTAGTGCTTTTCTAATTTTGGAAGAACTAATCCCTACATTTTCAAGGTCATGGCGGGGGATTTCCTCAATTTCAAAACCATATCTTGCTTTATTTTCCTTCAAATAATCAAATCCACCCTCACGATTTTTGCCAAAACGATGGTCGAATCCAATCACTAATGTTTTTGTACCGATAGTTTCAATCAAGATTTTTTGGATAAATTCTTCCGAAGAAAGTTCAGAAAATTCACGAGTAAAAGGAATAATTACTAAATGATTAATCCCATTTTTTTCCAATAGCTCAATCTTTTCATCAAGGGTTGAAAGCAAATTAATCGTTTTGTTATCAGGAGAAATCACACTGCGAGGATGAGGGTAAAACGTTATGACCACACTTTCACCACTCGTTTCAAACGCAACTTCCTTCAAACGATTTAATATTTTCTGATGTCCCAAATGTACCCCATCAAACGTACCACTCGTAACGACTGCATTCTCTAATTTCGTAAAATCTTTTAACCCGTAATAGACGTTCATCTTCTCTTGTTGAAAAAGTTGGCTTGTGGTTTTTCAATATATTTTAAACCCTTACTTTCCATAAATTGTTGAATTGTCAAAGCATTTTTGACCGAAAACTCCCCTATTTTTTCTCTTCTGAGTGCCTTCATGTACGCCCCTGACCGACAAGCAATACCAAAATCTCTCACTAAACTTCTGATGTAAGTCCCTTTGGAACAGACAATTACAAAATTTATTTCGGGAAAATTACCTGAATCAATCTCAAATTTAAAAACCTCGACTTCTCTTAATTTTATCTCAATGTCCTCACCTTTTACGCCTTTCCGAGCTAATTCATAAAGTCTTTTTCCATTCACTTGAATAGCTGAATATATCGGTGGAATCTGTAAAATTTTACCTTGAAATTGTTTTAAAGCCTCCTCCAAAATACTTTCAGTAATATGTTCAGTAGGAAATTCATCGTCAAAGTCAGTCTCTAAATCTACGGAGGGCGTTGTTTTGCCTAACACGAAAGTCCCAGAATATTCTTTTTCTTGGGCTTGGTAATCGTCAATTTGCTTAGTCATTTTGCCCGTACACAAGATGAGTAAACCAGTTGCTAAGGGGTCAAGTGTTCCTGCGTGACCAATTTTTTTAAATTTTCCAGCAAATTTAAGTTTTTTCGTAACGTCAAAAGAAGTCCAATGAAGCGGTTTATCAATTAAAATAACTTCGCCTGAATCGGGCTGATTATTTTGTAAATTTTCATCCATAAATTATTAACAAATTGAGAATCAAATTATTAAGATTTTATCCTATTTAATAAAAATCGTAATCAAAATAACAAGTCCTAAAATAATTCGATAAATTCCGAAATATCTGAAGCCGTATTTATTTAAAATACTAATAAAAAATTTAATGGCAAGTACCGCAACAAGGAAAGCCACTACATTTCCGATTGCTAAAAATTTAATCTGCTCGCCCGTTATGCTTCCCTCCTCTTTAACGAATTTCAATAATTTATATCCCGTTGCTGCCGCCATGGTTGGCACTGCCAAAAAAAATGAAAACTCCGCCGCAAGACTTCTCGAAAGTCGCTGTTGCATTCCACCAATAATGGTTGCCGCACTTCTACTCAATCCTGGAAACATAATCGCCAGACATTGATACAAACCAATTTTGACGGCAGAAATATTATTAATATCTACTTCTTCATGAATAATGGGATTTCTGAACCAATCATCAACAAACAATAAAATGACACCGCCAATTAGCATTATGGTTGCAATAAAGGCGGGATTACCTAAACGTTCATCAATTACATCATCAAACAATTTTCCAAAAATCAAGGCTGGAATGACGGCAAGCAATAATTTAACGTAAAATTGGTACTTTGAAAAATCAAAAAACTTCTTCCAATACAACACAACAACCGCCAAAATTGCTCCTAATTGAATACAAACCTCAAAAAGTTTTGTGAATTTATCGTCTTCAATTCCCAGAAAGGAACTCATTAAAACCATGTGTCCAGTAGAAGAAATTGGCAAGAATTCGGTTATGCCCTCGATAATGGCAAGGATAATGGCTTGGATAATTGACATTTAAAATGATATTTTGGGGTAAGAGTGTTTGTGTTGGACAAAGATACTCATAAAACCGTTTTAGATGGATAATTAAGGATTCGTAAATCAAAAAGCCCTCAGATTTTGAAGGCTTTTAAGGAATCAATGGATATAAATTCTACAAATTTTTCTCCAAAGTAGCTTTCCAATCAGCATAAATTTCTTCGTAAATACTTGATTTTGAAGCATCTGGCTCAATCAATCCAATCTTTTCCATATTCACAAAAGCATCTTTGGGATTGGTAAAATACTGATTTCCAATTCCTGCACCCAGTGCCGCACCTTTCGCACCATCTGTATCATACAACTCCACCCCTACGCCCGTAACGTTTACGAGTGATTGAGCGAAAATATCACTCAGAAACATATTCGCTTTCCCCGCTCGAATTACCGATGGCGAAGTCCCCGTTTCTGCCATAATATCCATCCCGTATTTTAAAGAAAAGGCAATCCCTTCCTGTGCCGCACGAATAATATGGGCATTGGTATGAATATTAAAATTTACTCCTTGAAAGTTTGAACCTACCGTTTTATTTTCTAAAACCCGTTCAGCACCATTTCCAAAAGGCAAAACTCGTAAACCATTTGAACCAGCCTCAACGGTTGAAGCTATTATATTCATGCCTTGATAATCAACGTTGGCAATATTATCCCGTACCCAACGGTTCAAAATACCCGTTCCATTGATACACAACAAAGTCCCCAAACGATTCTGATTATTCATCTGATGATTGATATGGGCAAAAGTATTTACACGTGATTTTGGATCATAACTCACTTTATCCGAAACCGAATAAATAACACCCGAAGTCCCCGCCGTTGCCGCAAATTCACCAGGTTCTAACACATTAAGGGACAAGGCATTGTTGGGTTGGTCACCCGCTTTATACGTTACGAGAACGCCAGCTTTCAAGCCCAATAAATCTGCCATTGAACTTTGCAAACCACCATGATTGGAAAAAACTGGACGTATTTCTGGAAGAATTGTGGCAGAAAATCCGTAATATTTCATTACATCTTCCGAAACAGTATTACTTTGAAAATCCCAAAAAATTCCTTCGGATAAGGCTGAATTAGAGGTAGTTATATCACCCGTTAATTTCATAGCGATAAAATCGCCAGGTAACATAATCTTATAAACCGAACCGTAAATCCTTGGCTCGTGTTCCTTCACCCAAGCTAATTTTGAAGCCGTGAAATTTCCTGGGGAATTCAATAAATGCTTAAGAGATTTTTCCTTTCCAATACCTTCAAAAGCCTTATTTCCAATTTCCACAGCACGGCTGTCACACCAGATAATGGAAGGCCTAAGAACCTTCAAATCACGGTCAATCATCACCAAACCGTGCATTTGGTAGGCAATTCCAATGGCTTGAATATCTTTGGGATTATATTTTCCTGAAGCGTTACATCGCAAAATTGCTTGTTGAATACAATTCCACCACATTTCAGGGTCTTGTTCTGCCCAACCAATTTGTGGAGAAGAGATTGAATTTTCAGTATCAGGATATTGAGCCGAAGCAATTAATTTGCCCGAAGCACCATCCACAACCGATACTTTTATGGAAGAAGTACCTAAATCTAAGCCTAAGAGTAACATAATGAGGTTTTGGGTAATACGGTTTAAAAATTATTATCAAAATTAAACAATGTTCTATACATACCAAAAACAAAAAACCTCACACCTGAAAGATGTAAGGTTTTGTTGTACCCGGAGCCGGAGTCGAACCGGCATGCCAATGAAGACACTGGTGTTTGAGACCAGCGCGTCTACCAATTCCGCCATCCGGGCTTTTGGTTCGTCTCAAACTTAATACAAAGATAGTTGATAGAAATGAACTACACAACCGCAAGTTTTAAAAAATTAAAGAAAAATGTGGCTCAATGCGTAATGTTCTGAATATAAATGAGTTTCAGAACTATATTTTTTTATTCGTATCTCAAAGACTCTATTGGGTCGAGCTTTGAGGCTTTGTAGGCGGGATATATTCCTGAAAATAGTCCAACCACTACGCAAACTGTAATGCCTAACATCATCCAAGCCCAAGGAATAATAAAATCCGAAGAACCTCCTAATAATAATCCTGCGAATAAGTTTCCGATGGCAATTGCCATAATTATTCCGCCAACTCCTCCTAAAAGGCAAATTACGATAGCTTCAATCAAAAACTGAGAACGGATTAAGAAAGGTGTTGCTCCCAATGATTTACGAATTCCAATTTCTTGAGTTCGTTCCGTTACGGAAACTAACATAATGTTCATTAAGGCAATGGCGGCTCCTAATAAAGTAATAAATCCAATGCCAAAACCTGCCATTTTCAAGATGTCCGTAATACTCTCTGATTGTTTTGCTAAGGAATCTGAACGTTCTATGGAAAAGGAATCAGGCATCCCTATTTCATCTTGGCGAACGACTCGCATCACACCACGGGCTTCTTCGATGGTATTATCAATATCGGTTATGTTTGGGACAGACGTAACTATATCGAAGGTTAATTTACGGTCAGCGGCTAATTTTCTGCCCGTTTCCAAGGGTACAAAAACGGCTCTATCATCCCCTCCGCCCATCATACTGCCTTTTTTCTCCAAAATACCAACCACTTTCATTTTTTGACCCAATACGGTAATTTCTTTATCGATCGGATTGATATTTTTGTCAAATATTTGACTGATTACATCCACACCGATAATACAAATGTTTGTTCCTATTTCTAAATCACTTTTGGAAAATTCTCTTCCTTTGTCAATTTTGAAGCCTTTTATATTCAGATAATTTTCATCCATACCCATCACCCGAGTGTTTGGATTGGTTTGTTTTGATTCATATTTGATTTCAGCGTTGAAGGTAACGTTGATTTTGATGCCAATGGTGGCAGATTTTCCAAATTTTTCTTTATATAATTTTGCTTCACGATAATCAATGGTCGGATAGCTTTTTTCCTTTTCGCCCTGTTTTCTGATTTTATAAATTTGGCGATTTCTTACGTCAAAAGCATTTGCTCCTAAACCCGCAAAGCTATTATTCACTGAACTTTGAATTCCGTCAACGACAGTCAAACTGCCTACTAATGAGGTAATTCCGATGGCGATAATTAGGGCTGTCAATACCGTTCTAAGCATATTTGCCCGAATTGAACGTAATCCTTCGTATATATTTTCTAATAGATTCATAGTTATTCGATATTGGTTTCTTGATGTTTGATGTTCGGGATGAAGTTTTGCACTATTTTTGTTTTAACTTCGTTAAATGCTTTAAATGTCAATACTGACCATTTTTGCTTAACAAATTTAGTTGAGATTCTTAAAAATACTACTCCAATGAAAAGGCTAATATTTCCGTTTATCATATTTTTTATGCTCTCTGGGCGTTTGTGGGCATCACAAATACTGATTCCGATGGATGATACCCAAAAAAACCACTTGAAATCTTATGGAATTGCCTATTGGATTTTGAAAACGCACGATATGGAAGTTGAATGGCTTCTCAATTATCGGGGTGGTTCGTTTATGTTTCCACAGGCACAAAAATTTGAAAATGAATTAACTATCAGAGGTGTAAGTTATCAAGTAATTTCAGAGGGTGAAGCGGCTCAAATAAGAGCCGAGGTTACGAGTCCCGATGCCAATATGGATGTAGTGAAACTTCAAAAACCTCCTCGTGTAGCGGTATATTCGCCCAAAACAGCACAACCTTGGGATGATGCCGTTACTTTGGCAATGACTTATGCTGAAATACCTTACGACTTAATTTTTGATGAAGAAGTAATGAACACTAAGTTACCTGAGTATGATTGGTTACACCTTCACCATGAAGATTTTACGGGTCAGATGGGTAAGTTTTGGAATCAGAGTTCGGCAGGATGGTATCAGGCTCAATTGCGTGAGGACCGAAAAAATGCATCAAAATTTGGGTTTGAGAAGGTTTCGAAATTCAAATTGGCAGTGGCTAAAAAAATACGTGAATTTGTGGCAGGTGGTGGATATATGTTTGCCATGTGTACGGCAACGGATACTTATGATGTGGCTTTGGCGGCGGATGGACTTGATATTGTGGACGCTTATTACGATGGTGATGGATATGATGCGGGGGCAGATAGTAAATTAGACTTTTCAAAATCTTTTGCATTTCAAAATTTCAGTTTAGTTTTTCATCCGCAAATTGTTGAATTTTCGAGTATTGAGGCATATCCTAACGAATCTCGACCCGTTCAGGAAGAAAATGATTACTTTAATTTATTTCAATTTTCTGCGAAATATGACCCGATTCCAACCATGCTAACTCAAAATCATGAAACGACTATTCATGGTTTTATGGGTCAAACAACTTCTTATAAAAAGCAAGTAATTAAACCCGAAGTTACTATTTTAGGTGAAAATCGTTCCTTAAATGAGGCTCGCTATATCCATGGAACTTTTTTGAAGGGTTTTTGGAGTTTTTATTCTGGACACGATCCAGAAGATTATCGTCATCTGGTTGGTGAAGAACCTACCGATTTGAGTTTACATCCAAATTCACCTGGGTATCGTTTGATTTTAAATAACGTTCTGTTTCCTGCGGCTAAGAAGAAGAAGCAAAAGACTTGATTTCGATGTTTGATGTAGGTTCGGGCGGCGTACCGCATTCGATGTTTATGAAAAAGCCTTCTCAAATTTATTGAGAAGGCTTTTCTTTTATAAATACTTTTTCTAAACCCCATTTTGTATTGGCATATAATTTCATCAAACCTTTTGGGATAATAAAATCTTGAATTACTTTTTTAATGTGTTCGCTTGAATTTGGACTTGATAATTTCAAAGATTTTAAGACGAAATAACGGCTTTTTATGAAATTATCTCCATGTTGGATTGAATTGGCTAACATCAAATAATATCGAGCAATATTCTTACTGATGGTTTTATGAAATTTGTAATCCAGTTCTTCATCAATTCCTTTGTACATTCCAATTCTATTAAATAGAAAATCTGCATCCTGTTTGCCATCAGTAAAACTCATTCCGCCATTATTTTTACGGTAAACCGACATTAATTCATTGATATAAAAAAACTTACCGTGTTTTCCCAATAAAATATACCTCGGAATATCGCCACTTTTGGATTCATGAAACCATCTTGGATATTCTTTCATAATCCCATTCCTGAACATCACCGATGAGGTTGCCATGTACCAAACTTCATCTTCTCCCACTAAGTCCTCAAGGGTTGTTACTTCTCGTTGAGATTCATCATTGACGTACATATCAGGGGCTGAACCATCTTCAAAATGAATCAAGGCATTATGAAAACAGGCAACAAAATCAGGGTTATTATCTAAAAAATCTACTTGTTTTTGCAGTTTCAAGGGATTTGTCCAATAATCATCACCATCCATGGCAGCGATGTATTGACCTGTACAAACTGCCAAGGTTGCCAAAGTATTATTTTTCCCATAACCTCCAAGGTTTTTAGGATGAAGCAAAGGTTTTATAATGTCGGGGAAATTTGCTTGATATTCTTGAATAATTTCTGGGGTCGAATCAGGTGAAGCATCATCGCCAATTATTACTTCATATTGAAAGTTAACTTTTTGACTGATAATGCTGTCAAGGGTTTGGCGAATAAACTTTTCGTGATTGTATGTATGGACAATGACACTGACTTTAATCATATTGAGGAACAAAGAAAAGGCTAATGGACAATACTGATAGATATTTTATAAATTCTTTTGGGCAAAATTAACTAATTTATCAATCGTTTCTTCCCAAATATTCCAATTATGAGGTTGGTTTGGATAAAAATTATATTCACTTTTTACACGACTTGATAATAAAGTTTGTCGGCAAAAGTCTGATTGGTCGAAGGGAACAGTTTCATCCTTTCCTCCAAAAAAAACAATGGTTGGCGGACTGGCGAAATTAAATTTAAAGGCGGGGCTATTATCATAATATTCATCGGGTGATTCTAAAAATGGTTTTCCAATAAATTTTAAGACATCCGAACTTAATGGACCATTACGCATAGAAGGTGCCATTAAATTTATAGGTGGGACTATTGCTCCAACCCCTTTGACAAGTCTGTCTCCCGATGAACCATTGGCATATAACAAGGCTAAATGCCCGCCCGAACTGATTCCAATTAAATAAAAATTATCGGAAGCTATGCCTAAGTCATAAGAATCAGTTTTCAATTTTTTCAAAAGTGAGTTAATGTCATCCAATTGTTGCTTATAAGTTACTCCTAAAAAGGAAGTCAGCCTATAATTGGTATTTACGATGGCACAGTTCACTCTTTTGCTTACAAATCCTTTCACAATGGAGTTAATGGCACTTTTATCACCAATTCGCCAAGCACCAGGATGCAATAAAACGATGACAGGATTGCGAGTATTGCGGGTGGAAGGAAGGTATAAATCGTATTTCTGGAGAACGTCTTTTCCATATGTAATGTCAAATTTTTCATTATAAGTCAATTCATTACCCGACAATGACCCACCAGCACCAGATAAAGAGTTTGGAACAATGAGGTCTAAATCACTTTTGCAGGAAGAAAATAAAAATAGTATTACAAGAAAGGATAAATATTTCATGCTTAAATATTGGTTGTTTGTAAGGGAGTATTAACTTCAAAATAAACGAAATTGTGTAACGTGAATTGCGTAATGCACTATGATAAAGCAATATACACAAATATTCAATATTCGTACCAAATAATATTTTGTGATATTTTTCTCAAAAAGAAGACCCGCAATTAGTTGCGGGTCTTCTTAATTATGAATACATATTGTAAATACTAACTAAAAACGTAAGCTAATTGTTCTTGCTCAGGAAAATTTGGCGTGACCAATTCTTCTTCTGGTTTATAAATATAGGGCATTGGAAACCCTCTTTCTTGAAAAGTTGGTTCAGCAATATTATTATATCTTAATTGAATAGACCAACGGATATTATTGGTAATATTATTGCCAGAACGGTGAATCAAAAATGCAGAAAATATCAATAAATCGCCCGTTTCAAATTCAGTTTGAACGTATTTCTCTTCTGGAATTTCGGTTTGAATGCTACCTAAATATCCAGAAGTATCAGCCTTCATCAATCCGTCTTTGTGGCTTGCAGGAATAATTTGAAGCGAACCCAAATCTTCTCCGCAATCTACCAACGGAAACCAAAGCACCACACTGTCTAATGAACCTTGCCCAGTTCGCCAGTCTTGATGAGCCCCCAATTTCCAGTGACTGCCTCCTTTTGAGAGAAATCGGCTGTTAAATTGCATGGCAGGACGAACGGCAATGGTAGGAAATTCGTAGCCCAATTCCTTTAAAAGGGCTAAAATCTTCCCATCAGTTCCCAAACGGTGCATTGAAATTAAATGCTGTGTTTGTTTACCCGTATTGACAAAAGCCGTAAAATCTTTCTCAAAAAACTCAAACATGGCTTGTTCAAATTCATCTCGATTGTTGGTATCAACCTCTTTTCCAAGAATTCTTTTTATTTGAACGGCAAACAATTGACGTGCATCTTGATATATTTCTTGTAAAACTTCTTGGTTAAAAAAGTTTTTAATTATTAAGAATCCGTCTTTATTAAATTGAGATTTTGAATAATTCATTGTCATAATATTAATGTGTTAATTATCCACAAATTTAAGCAACAACGAAAAGAGAATAAATGATTAAAGTCAGATAAATAACCTATTTAGCCCATTGTGCATACGCAAATCCTGACGCACCGAATCCGTTTCCATTGTGTAACAAAAATTTATCCCCATTATGTTCATAGTAATGAGCATAATTAATCATTTCGTAGTCAAAATCCCCTTTGTTTTCTGATTTGGCAATTCCTACTAAATCATCTTTCCGTTCCCAAGCGATGCCATCTTTTGATTCTGCATAACCCATTCTGTAACTTTGGTCACGATTGGTACGATAATCCGAGGCATTCCGATAAGAATAATACATTTTATAAACATCCCCGTCTTTAAAAACACTTGGACGACCCACTGCGTTAAGAAAATCATCAAAAGGCAAAGCTACATCACCCGTAGGAGTCCAATTAATTCCATCTTTTGACTCAGCATAACGACAATCATAAAATGGTTCTGGATAACCGTGAATATACTCACATTTTTGTCCCGAAATATACCACATTCGCCAAACGCCATTATCGAACATTACCGAAGGTTGAGCCGCCCAAATTGGATTTTGAATCGACCTGTCCATAATAGGACCTTTGAACATTTTTTGGAAAGTCAATCCCCCATCAGAACTGACCGAAAGCCCCATCGAAAGGCGATAGGAGTTATGCGTTCTGTTCCACCCCGTATAATACAACCAAATATCGCCATTGGGCATATCCACAAACCATGCAGGCATTGCACCTGTTTCATCATATTCACCTGGTCCACCCAATTCTAAAACGGGTTTGTCGTGAACATATAAAATCTTGGTTGGGTCGGTATAATCAACATCAATAAACGTAGGGCGAGATTGTCCCTGAGCATCCCTTGATGAAAAATATACTCGTAAAAAGTCTTTATGTTTGTAAGCAAACGGAACTTGGGCGTGCGATAAGCTATGTGCCAAAGAACCGTCTGGTTCATAAATTATACCTTTTTTAATCCACATTTTTAAAAGAGTTATGAGATATGAGGTATGAGTTTTGGTAGTTCAAATTCATAATTCATAACTCAAATTTCATATTTTACGCATTTTTCTCCGCTCTCAAACGCCAGTTATCTTCAAAATCTTTGCCTGGAATTTGGAGATTTACGTTTACTTCTGGTTCATCATTGGTTTTATTGTAGCCCATCACGTAATACCCAAACCCAAAAATCCAGTGCAACTCAAAATTATTAATATTTTTGGGTAAATCTTCAAAAGGAACTTCGTCAGCAAACATAGGATTTGCTTGCATCAAAGTTTGATAAGTTGGTTCGTTTCTGAGCCACGGTGCTACACTTTCATCACCCACAACAATTCTTGCTCCCACTTTTGCAACTCGATTAAATTCAATGAACGCCTCTTTTCTTTCAGCAAAAGTGTTGATTCCGCCAAAGTGAAAGACCGCATCAAACGTATCATCTTCAAAAGGCAAATATGCCCCGTTGGCAATAAAATAATTAACCGTCACACCATCTGGTTGAAGACGTTGCTTGGCTAATTGTAACATTTTGGGCGATAAATCAGATAAAAAAGCCTCTCCATTTGGAGCAATTGCCTTAATGATTAATTCAGAATCTTTACCCGTTCCAGCCCCTACTTCCAATACTTTCATACCAGGTTTTAGGTGCAATAATGAACACATTTTTTCCCGATTAGTCCGTTCATCAGAATTCAAAGACTCAAAAACCCAGGTTACGCCACGGTCATAACGCTGATAGGCATCGTTATAAGCCATTTGTTCCTTGCGGTCTTGCTCAAAAAGTTCTTTCGGAAAAGTTAAATCAACAATATCGTTGACTTCATAACTCAAAGGTTCTTGAAGCGAGGTATTGGTTAAGGTTTTGCCATTTTTCGACAATTCCAATTCGGTTTTTGTCTTGGGGCAAACGTAATTTTGTTCGTAATTATTCATTTTTATAAATTAATGTCTTTGCTCGAAACCTTTGATTTTTCGGCTGGATTGCCTTTGTAAATACTCCACTCATCAGATTTTTTACCCGTAAAATTTGTTCCCATCGCAATAAGCGTACCTTCTGCCAAGGTTACACCGTCTCTTATCGTGGCATTTACGCCAATAAAACAATAAGGCTCAACCACGCAACGCCCAGATAATACAATGTGCGAAGTAAAATAAACGTGGTCTTTGATAACGCTATGATGCCCAATATGATTGCCACTCCAAAGCACTACATCATTTCCAATCGTTACGAAAGGTTGAATGGTATTATCTTCCAAAATAAAGCAGTTTTCCCCAATTTTATCGGTCAAAACGGTGGCTTTTGAACTGATGTAGGAAATAAATTCATACCCTTTATCTTTGGCTTCTTGATAAACCTTTGCCCGAACCATATTCATTTTTCTTTCCGAAAGCGGTGCAAAAAACTTATATTCAGTCGGGGGAAAAAGTGTTGTAACTTCCTCAAAAGGCACAACTTGAATCCCACAAAAAGTAGGCTCTTTGATGTATTCTTGATTAACCGTAAAAGCCACTATCTCATGTTCAGAATCGTTTATGAGATAATAATGAGCTAATTCAGCGACTAATTCTGTTCCAAAAACTACTACTTTTGCCATATTAAACCAGTTCAAATTTATCTAAAAACTTATTTATTTCTTCTTTTGAATTAAACATTAAAACGTCAATTATTGAAAGCCACGGCACAAATTCATTTTTGAATTGTTTATACTCAACTGGCAACGATTTAATGAAATCCATTTGCCTGTTTTTTTTGGCAAATTTCTCTTTATCATATAATGCCAAACCACCAATTGGATTGATGTAATGATTGGCTTTTTCTTGTAAACAAATATCTAATATACGTTCCTGAGCCTTTTTGTCGGTATTTTGATAGATAGATGAACTTGAAATTATCTCCGTTTTAATGTCCAGATACTCACAAATTAATCTTAGATTTTGTTCGATTATTTGACTAAAATTTCCACCCTCCGCTTCTATTGTTTTTTCAATTACTGGTAAAATTTCAGCGTAAAAAGGAGCTTTTTTATAACTCTGCTCAATAGTTTTCAAGAACTTACCCTTCCAACTATCATCCCAATTTACATCAATTTCATTAATTAATTTATTCTGACTGGCATCTTTCAAGGGTATTGTAAACATACTATCTTTCCCGTTCACTAAAATCCGATTCCGATTTACCCAACCTCGATTGATAAAATTAACATCATCGTATAACACAAATTTATCAACCGCTTTAATTAATTGAAAATAGCCGATGTACGGAAATATGTAGGGCTGCATGATGGCTAATTTCATCTAATTATAAATGTTCAGTTATTTTTAATGGTATCAAATGGAACGCCTAATTATTCCATTGGATGACTTGGTTTATTGGATGAGCGTTTCATTTTAATTTTCTGAGATAATAATCTTCTCCTTTTACAATTAAATCTGTTCTTGTTGTATCGGTTCCCAAGCGAATATCTCCTTTTTGAGGTTCGACAACGCTTTTATCAAAAAACAAATAATCTGCATTTTTAGGAATGGGTTGAATGCCTTTTTCAAAAGGATTAATCGGAATTAAATGTCGAGTTAATTTATTGCCCCATAATGGATATTCGTAATCATCATTAATTGTTCCGAGTGCCACTGTGGCATTTTGAGGGACAATTTGGTTGAATTTTTGATAGGCTGGCGTAATGTCTGGTCTTGCCCAAGTTTGCAAGGCAACACGTTCCGTATTAAAAGCCGAAGCACGACCCATTGCCGCAATTGGCAGACACCTCTCATTCAAATAAACCGCCAAAATGGCTGAAAGTCCTCCGATTAACACGATAATTCCAATCAGTATTTTCAAAAATATGTATCTATTTCCTTGCAGAGACCATTTTGGATTAGTAAATAATAGAGACAAAAATGGTACGCCATAGACTGCCGTACTTATCATATATCTACCTTTCCACGGGTCATACGCTGCCGTATAAGAAAGTGCCATAAAATGCAAAATGAAGGCAATTCCTAGAATATAATAGGCTTTTCCTTGACGAATTATGCCAAATAAAACTAAGAAAATTAATGGTAAAATTAACGCAAATCCAAAAATTCCGAAAGAGGGATTAGCATTGAAAAATTCAAATCTTTTGTGATAGGTAAATGGAATAATGGTAAAATCAGTTGTTTCTTCTAACTTTAAATCAGTCTTTTTTTCTAATCTAATTATTGGCAACTTCATGACATCATTTACCGTTTCTCCGACATTCCAATTCCGAAATCCATCCAAGTTAATCATATCAATGGTATATCTTGCGACATTTCTTGAACCTTGTTTTATTAAGTTTTTCTTCGTGCCAGCCCTTTCAATTGACTGATGCTTCAAAGCGGTTGGTGGACCAATCGGATTATGATAAATTTCAAGATTTTTCAAATATCCAGTTGGTAAAGTAAATAAAATAATACCAATTAATAATCCGCCCAAAAGGTGTTTGAATCGTGCCAATATTAACCAAAATATAGAAGGATTCTCTGTAATTCTGTCGTATTGCTTTTGTGGACTAAATGTTGGTTTCTTAATATCTACTACTTTACGCCAATTTTCTTCATAAAAAACAGTATATAAAATTATAAAAAACAAAGGTGGAAATGAAAAGGCAAAAGTAATTTTATGCCCCAAAGCTATTCCAAAGGTAATCCCCGCTAAGTACAAATATCGTCTCCACAGTTTTTCACGATAAGTGAACAAAAAATAGACTAAACAAGTCAGATATGAGGCTAAAACGATGTCGGTTTCTGTCGTAACCGATTGCATCAAAACGTTGGGCAAAAGCCACATTACTAAGGCACAAAACACGCCCGCTGAAAAGTTATTACTCAAATTACGGGCTATTCCAAAAGCTCCAAATCCAACCATTAAATAGGCAGAATGATGAATTGCTTTAAACCAAACCTCGCTCTTTCCTGACATCAAATAATTATAAATCTGAATCGTACAAATACTTTTGGGGTAAGTATCAATGTTCCAATTTGTTCCCCCAAAATGAGCCATTGTATGGTTTTGGAGGTAATAAAGGAGTCGGTTAAGATGCCCTGTCATACTATCCCACTCATTGGGAGGCGTATAATTTATCAACAACAAGTTGGTAATTTCAACAATCCCAAAGGTTAGGAACAATCCACCAAATACAAATTTCAAAAATATTGATAAGTTCACAAACCAATTCCAAACCAACTGAATCCTACTACCAATGATTTCAAAAAAAGTGAAATTCTCCCTTCTATCTCGGGCAAAAAACTTGGCAAATATGATGTAAAAAACAAACGCTGGAATAAAAACGCCCCAAGCCCAAAAACGACGGTCATTAATTTTATGAACTTCGGAAAGTACAAATCCTGTAAAGATTACACTCCCACAAAAAACGATGTACGCTGTAATAATTATATCAATCAAAGACTTTCTGCACACCCTTGCGGCTACTCGAATGACGAAGCCGATAAAGATTGCGAAAAGAATTGGATAGAAAAAAACCATAATAATTTGAAGTTTTAAAGGCAGCTATTCACAATATTAGCAATTTTTCTTACGTCTTCGTGGGCTAAATCGTAATATAAAGGCAAGGCTAAGGCTCTTGGAGCAAAATCATCTGAAATGGGACAATTACTTTCTTCGATTACAAATTTCAAGCTACTCAATGAAGGGTAAAAATATCTTCTTGGGGCAATACTATTTGCCTCCAATGCTGTTCTCACTTCAATTAGTTTTTCTTCTGATTCTAAAAATATGGGATAGTAGGCGTAATTAGTCTCAACTTTTTGAATTACGATTGGTTTAACCAATTTATTCCAATTCAAAAGGCTATCATATAATTCAAAAATCTGTCTTCTTGCCTCAATAATTTCTCCTACTCTGGGTAATACACACAAGCCCATGGCAGCATGAAATTCTGAATTTTTTCCGTTAATTCCAATGCTTATATAGTCATCGCCAATGTGCCCAAAACTACGGTAGCGGTCAATTAGATAGGCATATTCGTCATTATCCGTAAAAATTGCACCGCCTTCGGTTGAATGAAACACTTTGGTTGAATGAAAACTACACGTACTAATATCTCCATAATTAAAAATCGAAGTCCCGTTTACGCTTACCCCAAAACAATGGGCAGCATCATAAATCAATTTCAGATTATATTTTTGGGCAATTTCTGCCAATTTATCCACTTCACAGGGGTTTCCATATACGTGCGTAGCCAAGATTGCTTGCGTTTTTTCCGTGATTTGTTCTTCCACTTTTTGTGAGTCGATACAAAAATCGGTGTTTAAAATATCGGCAAAAACGGGTTTGCAATTCTCCCATATTAAGGAGTGAGTAGTGGCACAATACGAAAAAGGAGTGGTGATTACTTCCTGAGAGATATTAAGAACTTTCAAAGCAATTTGGATAGCAATCGTGCCATTACTGACAAACAAGCAATGTTTTACACCCAAATAATCTTTCAATTTTTGTTCTAATTCACGAACAAACTGTCCGTTATTAGTCAATTGATTACTTTTAAAAATACGTTCAACGTAGCTTTGGTATTCTTCAAGCGGAGGTAAATATGTTTTGGTAACGTTTATCATGATGAAGTTTTGTAAATTAGGACTGATTCAGAATAATGCTCAATCATCTAAAAACGCCATCCAATTCAAGTTGAGCAATTGGGAAATCTATTTTAGGACGAACGTAACCAGGCCATTTTCCGTACCATGAAGTACCTTCACGATAATCACCGATTTCAAAAATCAGGGCTTCTTCAAAGTTGAAAATGGCAGTTGAGGTATCTTTTACCACCATGAATGAAATTGAATAAGAGCCATCATTCAAATAATTGCCAGGAATTTCACATTCTGCTGTAATGATTCCCTTTTCGAAAGTTTGAGAAAGTGTTCCAATGTTGAAAATACATTCACCCGTCAAAGAATTGAGATGAAGACTTACATTCAGATTTGCCCCTTCCAGCATATTCCAAAACTCAATCTGAATTTTGAAAGATGTTCTAACGTCTATATGTTGCTGATTATCAATAAAATCAGGGACTAATTTGATGCTTTTTAAACGAGCTTTATCATTCCCAGGTGCTTCTTCTGGCGTGAGCCACCATGATTCTAAGGCAGTTTTTTGAACATGACTCAAATAAGTTGCCAGTACTTGATTAGTTTCACCCATTTCCATCAATTGTCCTTTCTGCATGAACATGGCTTTATTACAAAGTCCTTGCACGGCAGTTAGATTATGGCTTACGAAAAGAATTGTTCTCCCAGAAGTTGAAGCATCTTTCATTTTACCCAAACACTTTCTTTGGAATTCGGCATCACCAACGGCTAAAACCTCATCAACAATCAATATTTCGGGTTCGAGGTGAGCAGAGATGGCGAAACCCAAACGCACGTACATCCCTGATGAGTAACGCTTTACGGGTGTATCTAAGAATTTTTCAACCCCCGCAAAATCAACAATGGCATCAAATTGGTCTTTAATATCTTGGCGTTTCATGCCCAAAATAGCCCCATTCAAGAAAATGTTTTCACGTCCTGATAATTCGGGATGAAAACCCGTTCCAACTTCTAATAAACTGGCAACTCGTCCTTTAATGGATATTTTACCTTCAGTGGGTTCAGTAATTCTACTTAGAACTTTCAAAAGCGTTGATTTACCCGCTCCATTTGAGCCAATGATACCAACTCTATCTCCTTGGTCAATCTTGAAACTTACGCCTTTTAAAGCCCAAAAATCTTCATGACTTACTTCTTCTTCCGTTTTTTTGGTAAAAAGATTTCTCATACCATCCGTAACAACTTCACGAAAGGTATTTCCTCTGGCATTGCCCTTAATATGGTCAATGATATATCTTTTACTTATATTGTCTGCTTGTATTACTGTCATTTTCAAATAAGGGCTACACTAAAAATTTTCAATTCTATCGGTTTGTGTAGATTTGTTTTTAAATGTAATCAACGAATGAATTCTCTTTTTTACGGAAAAACATTACGGATAAAATGGTAGTGATTGTTACGAAAATCACTGATGGAACAATCGTAGTCCACTCGAAATACTGATAATTTGGAATTAAACACCAGCGAAATCCTTCAATAATTCCCGCTAATGGGTTAATCCATTGATAGATTGGATACCAAGATAATTCTTGAATGGTAGCAATTGGATAGGCAATTGGACACACAAAGAATCCGTATTGAACAATCAATGGTACTATTTGCTGAAAGTCTCTAAACTGCACATTTAAACTGGCAAAAAACACGCCTAAACTAAATGCTGCAAAAAAAGCTAATGTTAGAAAAAATGGAACAAAAAGTATGTTCAACGTTGGCGTGTATCCTTTATAAATTAAAAAAGGAATCATTACCAAAAATCCAACCACAAAGTCTAAAAGGGGTACTGCTACTGAACTTAACGGCATTAAAAGTCTTGGAAAATATACCTTTGAGACCAAGTTTGCATTGCCCGTAATGCTATTACTCACTTGTTGCAATGACATCGCAAAGAAGTTCCAAAAAATCACGCCAGTAAAAATAATTATCTGTAATGGGATAGTCGATTTGTTTTCAATTTTTGCCACCTTATCGAAGGCAAAAACGAAAACTGAAACCGTGAGTAATGGACGAAAAACTGCCCATGCAATACCAATAAATGTTTGTTTATATTTTACAGTAATATCTCTTACTGCCAATATCCAAAGTAATTCTTTAAATCTCCACAGGTCTTGCCAATAATATTTTTCTGACCTTCCTGCCTCTATAACTGTTTCTTGCATATTATTTTCTTCTCAATTTATGCCTTTATTTCGCTCAATGTTTCTTTGAAAGCGACATAAAGAATTCCTAAAAATAGTCCTATTAATGCCCCAATGATAATTACTTTTTTCGCTGGGTCTGGCTCGGGCGAAATGGGCAATTCTGGGTCATCAATCCTGGTAAATAATGGGGTTTCTTTAGCCATAGAGAATTTGATATTATCCAAACTCTTCACTGATTCAAAATACATTGCTTGTATCTGACCACTATTGGTCTGCAATCTTTGTTGTTGAATCAAACCTTCCTGAACAATTATTTGCTGATTTTGGTCTTGAAATCTTGCTGCGGCACTTTGCGTTGAATACAGAACTCTTTTTAAAGAATCCACTCGATTTACCATTAAATCTAACAATTCTCTCGACTTCTGGGTCTTGGTTTCTTTGTAAAAATCCGTTACAACACGCAAGTATAAATTCGCCCATTCATAAGATAACGTATCATTACGGCTGGTTACTGCCAAAGCAAGGAATGTTGCCTTTTTACTATCATTAGCAATAACGGTATAGGGCATTAGATAGTTTTGTACTAATCGAACTTTTGAACGCTCATTAGTGGTGGCATCTTCGTATTTATCATGTCTAAATTTGAAAGTTTGCATTTCAACATCATCTTCTAATTCATCTTTCAAAATTCCACTCGTTCGTAAATAATAGTTGCCAAAGATTTCTTCTCTACCATTCACTTTTACTTTTGACAAAACGGCACGATTATAAAGGTTTTTTGTTTTCAATAGTTCAACAAAATTGTCTCCTACAAATAAACCAGCACTGGCAGAACTTCCTGGACTAAAACCAAGCTGACTGGCGAGATCTGAAAGTCCACTACCACTACTGCCACCGCCATTTTCCATATTAAAAACAATTTTTGCTACGTAAGTTGCTGGCTTCTTAGTAAATATCTCAAAAGCATATCCACCAGCCGTTCCAATAAGGATAGTCGCTACTAATGCTTTCCAATTCCTAACAATCAAATTCTTGAAACTTACCAATTTCAATACAATATCTTTGAATGAAAACTGGTCTTCTGGTAATGATGTATATTGCTCTTCTGACATTCCTATTGATGAATAAACTTATTTATTTACGTTTTTGATTAACAAAACTAAGGTTGAAATACTCACGATTCCAGTTGATAATATTTGTATGGTTCTAAATAATTGTTCTGAGGCTAACTGTTTAGCATTTAATCTCGGAACGACAATTTCAGCACCTGGTTCAATTCTTGGATAAACATTAAAAAGACCCAATAATTTTCGTGTTCTATCAACTGAGCCATTGGCATATACCACATAAGAACGTTTACGAGCCGATAATTCGGTGAATCCTCCCGCTTCCGAAATATAATGTTTGAAGTTTAGACCATTCAAATATCGGGTAGAGGTTGGGTACAAAACCTCGCCTTGCATTCTTACAGTTTGTGGTTCTTTTGGTATTCTCAACACGTCACCGTCCTGCAAAAGCATATCAGCCGAACTGCCTGGGTCTTCTAAGGCTTTCACCAAATCCATTCCAATTGATTCTTCGGATTCTATTTTTACCTCTTCTACTTTTACAGAAACCCCAGAGCTTACATCACTCAAATCGCTTAATTGGGCTTTTTTTCTATCAGCTTCCTGCTGACTAATTTTGAATTTTCTAATCAAAGTTGCCCCTACTGGATAGGCTTGAGAATTTAAACCACCTGCCCGTTTTATAATGTCTGACAATTTCTCATCCTTGCGTTCCAAGGCATATACTCCTGGAAAAATGGTTTGTCCTTCGATAGTTACAAATTGTTGTTTTTCGTAATTGGGTGAAGCTCTTACAAAAACTTCATCAAATGGCTCCAGAATAAATTTTGATGCATTTGCATCAATACTTAAATTGTTGTTGATGGAGAAATTAAACTTTTCGCCAATAGTAGAGGTAATTTTACTAGGGTCATCTTGTCCAATATTTTTCTTTCTTCTGATTACTTCAATTCTACCCGTTGCGGCTGATTCCTTCAAGCCACCCGCTTTCAAAATCAAATCCTCAACCGTCATATTTTGTATGTAAGGGAAAGAACCAATCGGCGTAACCACGGTTGTTCCTTTTGTTGGTACTTCAGAAACCCCCGTTGTACCCGTTGTTGGGGCAGCGGCAGTTTCTCCGCCCTTCAAGTTTATTTCACCTTGAATTCTTACGGTGTAATTTTCCAATAATTCAAGTCCCGAATATACTCTGATTTCGTCCTCCCGTTGGAGTGTGATGTCGGGAGATTTACCAGAAACGATGTCGTTATAATTTACCGATACATTTTCTTTTGTTAAATCTTCTTTCAATCGAGTGATAATGATACGATTCAGGAAAGCATCTTGTTTAAATCCTTCGGCTCTTTTGATTAATTTAGTCAAAGTCGAATTGTCACTAACCGAATATCTACCTGCTCTAAAAACTGCACCAGTTAAATTAACGGCATTTTCAATTCTATCGGTCAAAATCTGTTCAACCGTAATAACATCGCCATTTTTAGGATAGAATGAAGAAAGTAATTCACCATTTAAGTCAATCAATTTTACGTCTTTATCCGTAAAACGTTGAATTTTAAGCATTTGACGATAAGCATCGGGCATAAAACCATTACCGTATTCCGCAATAATTCTTTCTAAACTCTCATTGGGAAGGTTTTCAAAAATAGCAGGTTTTCTGATTCGACCCCCCACTTCAATACGTGATTTATAAGGTCCAACTTGAACTATATCTTGGTCTTGAAGGGTAATATTTTGACGCAAATTACCCGTTGTTAACAAGTCATACAAATCAACTTGGGCAACTAATCTTTTATCTCTAATCACTTTTACTTCACGAAAAGTACCATTTTCATTAGGACCGCCAGATAAATAAAGGGCATTCATGACTCTTGATAACGAAGACATTGAGTAGGTACCTGGGGCAACCACTTCCCCTAACAAGGTTACTCTGATGGTTCTAATGCTTCCCAAAGAAACGGTTGCGGTAGTATTTGGGGCAGAACCATTGTAGGATTTCAGTCCTATGTAAATTTTAGATAATCTATCAACAATTCTTTTCTTGGCATCCTCCAAAGTAATTCCACTCACGAAAATATTGCCAACCTTCGGTACTTTGATGTAACCTTCGGCAGTTACGGGCAAATTATAATGCTCTTCCGAATAGCCATTAATATCAATCAATATTTCATCGTCCGCACCCAACGTGTAATTTTTAGGCGTTGGGATTTTTAACGATGTTTCAAATGAAATATTGGGATTGTTGAAAATATTAAAACCATATATTTTTCTCCGCAAAGCTACTGCCCCAGAGTCCACAATCGGTGCAATTGCCGTTGAAGCTCTTGCCGACCTGATAGAATCACTAATGGCTTTTTCCGACCCCGACGAAATAACTTGGCGAGGTGCTGAAGAAGCGGGAGATGACGGTGAGCTACTTGTTCTCGGTAAAGACGAAGGGAAAGACACTCCTGGGAAAGACCCCAAAGGAAAGCCTTGCGCTTGGATGCTATTTGTACCCATTATCACAGAATAACAAGCAAAAAGAATTAACAGTATTTTTTTGGAAGGTTTAAGAAAAGAAGAACTGTTGATTTCTTTACCATAACGAATTGCTAAATTAATTTTTGACATATTAAAAGATTAGCCTTTGGGGGTTAGTTAGGATTATTTTCAAAGTATGGAGAAGCCAATTCCGATGTGTTAGCTTTTTCTAAGATGCAAAGTAAAACAAATTTGCCTTAATTTGCACGACCATTGGATAGTTTAATTATACGGAAAACAATTAAATCTTGCTAATTT
>JBBRMR010000015.1:0-80621 GCA_038230735.1 Cytophagales bacterium | reverse complement strand
TATCATCATCCTTGAATTTATCCGTAAATTCTAATAAATTCATACCTTTGAAAATATCCATATCTATTTGATTATTAATCTATTAGGTATAAATATACAAAAAAATAGTGGTTTCAGCAAGTAAACCGTAAATTCTAAAAATAAAAAGTCATCTGAACGATTTCAGACGACTTTTTAAAGGTAAGTAACTGATTTACAGTGAGAAACAGTTTCTAAATTATTTTACCGTAAAAGACACTTTTGCTTTGTCCCACATCATGGTTACTTTACCAGCATCTTCGGCTTTGATGGTGAAACGCTCCATCATCTCGTTTGCCTCAGATTTGGCAGTTACTCTCAACACATCTTCCGCTTCTTTGTATTCATAATTCCCCCACTGCTTGAAGTTTTTATTGAAAATAATCGTCCATTCTTTTTCGCCTGGAATCGAAAACAAAGCGTATTTACCTGCTTTTAAGGATTTTCCGTTTACCATAACGTCTTTGCTTACTTCAAAAGTAGGGGAATTATTAGCACCAGTACGCCACACTTTACCGTAAGGAGCAAGATCAGCCCAAACGTTCCGTCCTTTTACGGCTGGTTGGTGATAATTGATAGTAAGCATTGTTCCACCAATGGTTGCCGAAGTTTTGGCAGGAGGCGAAGGCATTTTTGCGGCTTCTTTGCTCATGTCATGTTGAGCATTTGAGATAAACGATGTAAGAGCAAAGGCTGCTAAAAAAAGTAATTTTTTCATTTTTGAAAATTGGTTTTAATTTGAAAATTTAATGATTTCAGAATTTGACAAGACAACTCAAAT
Organism: Cytophagales bacterium; assembly: GCA_038230735.1. Taxonomy (GTDB): domain Bacteria; phylum Bacteroidota; class Bacteroidia; order Cytophagales; family Spirosomataceae; genus Arcicella. The sequence continues at coordinate 79,822 of JBBRMR010000015.1, read as the reverse complement.
TCTGAATGAATAACGAAATAAGGGAAAGTAAGTTTCATTATCAACTGAAAGAAAATAAAAATACCCTCAATCTGAACGAACAAGTGTATTTTTATTATTTCCGAAAACCAAATGTTAATTGAAAAAATCTTTCATTTTCTCAAAGAAATTTTTATCACTTTTGCTTGGTTTTGGTTGAAAATTGGGCGAAGTACGCAACTTTTCCAACATATCAGTTTCTTCTTTCGAGAGGATTTTGGGAGTCCAAACGTTTACGTGAATCAACTCATCACCCACCCCATAGCCATTCAATTCTTTGATACCTTTTCCTTTCAGACGCAAGATTTTACCAGCTTGCGTACCTGCCTCAATCGTGATTTTTGCTTTCCCGCCAATGGTTGGCACTTCAACGGATGTTCCCAAAGCGGCATCGGCAAAGTTGAGATAGAGGTCAAAAATTACGTTGTTGCCGTCACGGTGTAAAAGTTCATCCGCTTCTTCTTCAATAACAATCAGCAAATCTCCCGCAATGCCTCCCCGTGGGGGAACGTTACCTTTACCTGACATGGATAATTGCATTCCTTCGGCAACGCCAGCGGGTATTTTGATGGGAATAATTTCTTCTTCCAATACTCTGCCTTCGCCAAAGCATACCTCACAGCGGGTTTTTACTTGTTTTCCTTCACCATTGCAGGTCGGACAAGTGGAAGTGGTTACCATCTGCCCGAGCATTGTTTGCTGTACTCGACGCACCTGACCCGAACCTCCGCAAGTACCACAGGTATTCAATTCAGTACCATTTTTAGCACCGTTTCCACCGCAAGATTTACAGGAAACATGACGTTTTACCTTTATCTTTTTCTCAACACCGTTGGCAATTTCTTCGAGGTCGAGTTTGAGTTTTATTCTCAGATCAGTTCCTTTGCGTTGGCGGGTTTGCTGACGACCACCACCGCCGAACATATTTCCGAAAGGGCTTTCACCGCCCCCAAAAATATCTCCGAATTGGCTGAAAATGTCTTCCATGTTCATACCCTGACCGCCATAGCCACCACCACCCGCAGCACCACTCATACCAGCATGTCCGAAACGGTCATATTGAGCCTTTTTCTTGGTATCCGACAATACTTCATAAGCCTCAGCAGCTTCTTTGAATTTTTCTTCTGCCGCTTTATCGCCCTGATTTTTATCGGGGTGGTATTTAATTGCCATCTTGCGATAGGCTTTCTTTATTTCCTCTTCCGAAGCGGATTTTGTAACCTCTAATACTTCGTAATAATCTCTTTTTGCCATAACTGGGTCAATTAATAGAGAATAACTAATAGAGAATAGTTAGACTACTCTCAAATTTGATTACTCCGCCATCAACTATTCACTATTATCTATTAATTATTAATTCGCAACAACAACTTTCGCAAAGCGAATAACTTTGTCATTTAAAAAATATCCTTTCTCAACTACATCAAAAACCTTACCTTTATCTTCTTCCGTTGGAGCAGGGAATTGAGTAATTGCCTCATGAATATCAGCGTTAAAAACTTGTCCTTTTGCATCCATTGGTTTCAATCCTTTTGATGTTAAAGTATTGCTTAATTTACTGAATATCAACTGAATACCTTCGGGTATTTCACCTTCTGTGGCATTGGCAGTGGCTCTTTCCATATCATCTAATACTGGTAAAACATCCACGATTACACGCTCAGAAGCGTTTTGAATCATCTCTAATTTTTCTTTGGCAGTACGCTTCCTAAAATTGTCAAAATCGGAGTAAAGACGTAAATATTTATCTTTCAATTCTCCTAATTCGTTTTGTAACTTTTCCGTTTCTGTCAATTCGGGTACTTCTTCGATGGTTGTGTCAATATTTTCTGAAACATTGTCAGTATCTTGGATGATTTCCTGTTCTTCAATTTGTAATTCTTCTTTATTTTCCATTTTCAATGCTCTTTTAGCCTTATTTTTATAATTCTTTATAATGTTCAAAAGTTTTGCCATTTCGTTTTTTACTGTCAGATTGACAGGGTTTGAATCTATAAAATTACGGAGACTTCCTCAAAACAACAAAAAGCCTTCATACGATGCGTATGAAGGCTTTAATGTGAACTGGTAGGGATTCGAACCCCAAACCTCCTCATCCGTAGTGAGGTGCTCTATCCAGTTGAGCTACAAGTCCATTTCCCTTATTGGGACTGCAAAATTACGAGTTTATTTTAAAAATCCCAAAAGTAAGGGTAAAAATAGTGTAAAAAAATCAGCTAAATCTACAACCGACTGATTTTTAGTTTTTTACCTCTGAAATTTATTGTGGTACTAATTTAATGTTACCATCGAAAGTTCCAGCAATGGGTGTAGTCAAAGTTACTTTCCCTTTTACTTCAAAAACAGCATCTGTTACTTGCACAATTGGCAAATCTCCGTCAAGTCCATTAATCCCAGTATTTGAAATAGTAATTTTAGATTCATCCGAATACAAAACCCATTTTGCACTTGGAACAGCTTTGCCGTTGTTATCAAACCCTGTCAAAGAGCCATCAATATTGAATCTAAGACTCACTTTACTTAAATCATAAATATTATCCGCTGGCTTGGTTTCTTTCCTGTATGCAGTTACACCAGAGGAAGTTACCTCACCCACAATCCATGTTTTTGATGTAATGATTTCTTTCTTAGATTTAGTGGGCGTGGCAATGTCATCTTTCTTACATGAAGCCGCAAAAATTAGCATTATTAATGATAAAACGATTGATAAGTTTTTCATGAGATTTTGATTTTATATACGTTGGTTGTATTAATAACGATAATTTAGAATTTATTATACTTCTTAATAAAAATTTGTCGTAAATATTTTAGTCCGTACATTTCAAATTACGTATCTCATATTAAAATCCTATCTTTGAAGTTAAATAAACTTTTGCTTTAATGCCTTTCCAAAACAAAATGAAAAAAATAATTATAACTCTTTTGATCAGTTTCAAAATTTTTGTTCCAACATCGGCTCAAAAGTTTGAACGTGATACCACTTATCGCAAAACTCCCGTGGCGGGTTTTATTGCTCCTCTGGTCTTAATTGGTGGAGGATTAGCCGTCAATAATGACGCTTTTAAACAAAAACAGCGTAATTATAGGCAAGATAATTATCCAAATTTTGAAGCTAAATTGGATGATTTTATGCAAATTGTTCCGCATGGTGCGGTATTCGCCTTAGACTGGATTGGCGTAAAGAGTAAGCACAATTTTGGTGATAAAGTGGGTTTGATGCTCACAGGAGGCATTATTATGTTGGGGACGGTTCATGCCTTGAAATCTACCACAAACATTGAACGTCCCGACAAGTCAAATAATGATTCTTTTCCTTCGGGACATACGGCTAATGCTTTTTTTGGGGCGGCGGTCTTGGCGGAGGAGTATAAAGACCAAAGCATTATTTATCCCATTGTTGGCTATACGGTGGCGACGGCTACGGGTGTTTTCAGGATTTTGAACAATCGCCATTGGGCTGCCGATGTATTGGTAGGGGCAGGAATTGGCATACTCTCTGCTAAAGCCGCTTACGTAATTTATCCGTGGCTGAAAGAAAAAATGGGAGGGAAGCACACTTTTAAAAATGTGGTGTTCTTGCCTATGTATGATGGAATAACGACGGGTGGGAGTTTGGTAATTGGATTTTAACATCATTATTCAACAATCAATTTCCTAATAAAAACTCTATCTAATCCCCTAAAACTAACAAAATAAACCCCTTTTTGATAATTATTTAAGGGTATTTCCTTATCCGTAATTTTCTTAATTTCTTCTTGAAAATACTTCACCCCTCGCAAATCTGTGATGGTTAAAGTACCGCTGGTAGGTTGCGTAAATCGCAGCGTTATTTGCGTATGAGAAGGATTTGGGAATAAATTTATGCCATCCAATATCTCTTGTTCAGTTGCCAAAATAGCCGTTGTTTGGGCTATTATGCTTACAAATTCTGATTCCGTTCTATCGCCATACGCCTTTAATCGGTAGGTATAATTGGTTTTCTCTTTCAAGGAAATATCGGCATATTCCGTTTTCGTGGCATCCAATTTTACTATTTCCACAAAGGGTTCAGAATCCAGAATTCTTCTCTCTAAAATGTACTGTGTAACGTTTGGAACGGCTTTCCATGAAACTTTCAAGGCATCATACGAAGTTGGGATGACTGTCATTTCGGGCGTTGCGAGTATGGCAGTAGTCTTACCGTCAATATTCACGTATGAAGATTCCGTTTTATCGCCAAAAGCCTTAATTCTGTAACTGTACGTGCTATTTTGGGTTAAATCCTTGTCAGTGAATGACAAAACTTTTGATTCAAATGTTGCCAAATCCTTAAAGTCTTGCCCAGGTGCTTTTCTTTCCAACACATAAAAATTCGTGTTTGGAACGGGCTTCCAGTCTATCTTTAAGGAGTTATAAAAAAGAACGGTCATCGTTAATTCTGGACTCAATAATTTGGCAATCGTTTTTTGAGAAATCGTAGTGTATGGTGATTCCGTAAACGCACCAAGAGCTTTCACTCGGTAATCGTACAAAGTATTGTCTTTCAAAGCGTTATCCGTAAATTCTAATACCGTGTTTCCTACTTTCCCAATTTGCTCAAAAGTATTTGTTGCCGTATTTCTACGTTCAATCACGTAATTTACTGCATCCGAAACCGCTTTCCATCTCAATTTAACAATATCAATATAGGTGGATTCACTCTGTAAACTTACGGCATCCAAAGCCTTGGGCGTTTGGGCTTGAATGATAGAATATTCCGACTCTAAATTGTCGGGTGTAATTGCCTTAATTCTGAAAGTATAATTGGTGCTGCCCAATAGATTATCCACCAAAAAAGTAGTTGCCCCTTTCGGGAAAATCTTTAAAATAGTATATTTATCAGTAGCTAAATCCTTGATTTCTAATTGGTAAGCAGCATCTGTAATGTCTTTCCAAGTTAATTGTAGGGCAATTGCCGTTTGGATTTTTGAGGATAATGTGGGTGGATTTACGGGGTCTAAAATAATCTGTTTCGTAAATGAAAAAGCACTCATTCCCCGTTGGTTTTTTAGAAATGGTCCACCAAAAATTCCTCTTAAATCCACTGGATAATTGAGTGGATAATAAGCAGGAAGATAAGTAATACTTTGCGAACCCGTAAATCCTGACGTTTTAACGATGATTTTATTACCATCTGCCCTTCCCGAAAGCACTTTATCCGAGGCATTATTTAGGTAAATATAATCTTTCATAAAATACTTTTTGGCTATTCCATTATCCTGATTATAAGTAGAATCTGCCGTCCAAATCATGGATTGATTGTTGTCAAAAATTAGGACAATTTCATCTTTGGCAAGATTGGCATAATAGGCTTTTTGAATGTTTGGAGAGGTAATTTGCAGGGTATCTGTTGAGTTGTAGGCATCACGAGCAAGTAACCTAAATGCTTCATTGGCAAAGCGTTTGTAGCCATCAACGGTGTAATGAGCGCCGTCATAACCTGCATTTCCGATAGTAGCAATCACTTCGGTTTTAGGATAAAATTGTTTAATTTTTCGTTGAAAATTACGTAAATCTGCCGCTTCGGGCAATGGAACTCCGAGAATATTGACTTGGAAAATATAAAATTTATTGACCGTTGGATAATCAATTTTCCATAAATTATAGAGTTTGTCAAATTCTCCTTGCCATATCGTTGGATTGGCAAAGGCTTCTGCCTCTCCCTGCCAAAAGAAAAATCCTTTGATATTGTTCAAAACTCCCGCTTTGGTGGCACGATAGAGTAACCGCCCGTAAATATTATTAACATTTGCTGGGTTGCTATTATCTCTAATGGTATGTTCTGTAATAGCTGAACCCGAAAGAGCTTCGTTCAAAATGCAAGTTGGAATACTGTATTTTTCGGTAATAATTTTCTGTAATTCAATGCCCCAAACGCCCACATAAGGGCTACGGGTGTTGGAATACGCCCACGTGGTATCTGCCAGTGTAATGAAGGACTTTCCCGATTGGGTTTGCCCAAAAGTTCGGCAAAATTCGTTCTTGTAATCATAATTTGGAAAGTTGTTAGAGACATTCCAAGCCGCTCCATTCGACTGCCCATTTATCACGAAAACATCACCCGCTACAATGTTGTCCCGAGAGATAACTAACAAAGAATCAGTACCTTGCGTGGCGTAAATTTTAAAACCGTATTCTGCCAATTCCGCTTTGATTGTATGATTAAACGTAAAATTAGCGATACTATTTGTGTAAGTAAGGGATGTTTTATACGATTTTATGATGGCATTATTCCGAGTAATAATCATGGAAACCGAGTTATAATTTGCCGTTTCCACCTTACCCGTAAACGTAATTGTTGCCTCATTTTTAGCGTTACGGGGAAACAGTTGAAGACTTTGCGGAATTTGGCTAAAACTGGTTTTCAAAGGAGGAACGTAAGGGTCAATTTTCATTTCATAAAAAGAAAAAGCCCTCAATCCACGCTTATTTTTGATAAAGGGACCCGTGTAGGGAAAATCGGCACTTTTATTATCAATGAAAGGTGGCATATACGAAAGCGTTTTCACGGGAATTGGCGTAATTAATCTCAGCACCACTTGGTTATTATTTACCACGCTTCCCGAGGAAATTAATCCATTGATTCCATCCAAAAACCACTGATTTTTCATCAACAGATTCCGTGTTTGTTCCGTCCAAGTTAGTTCTTGTCCTTGGTCAAATTGTACGGTAATTTCGGTATTGTCTTTGTTGGAATAATAGGCTCTGCGAACGGTGGGAGGGGTAATATTGTCTAAATCAGTAGCATTATAAAAGTCTCTTAAAATCAACGGAGCAAGTTCCTTACCGTTTTGTTGATAGCCTTCGGGCGTATAGTGTAAGCCCCCAAAACCAATTGTTCCTACCGTTGAAAAGGCGTTGATATTTGGATATTTATCATTGATAACTCGCTGTAATTCACGTACTTGCGGAGCAGTAACGGGACGGGCGGGGTCGATAATATCAATCTGAAAAAGGTATATTTTTTGGATGGAAGGCAAGTCATTTTTTAGGTTTTTATAGAATATATCAAAATTGCCCGCCCAATCAACGCCTTCGCCATACGCCTCCGTCTCGCCTTGCCTAAAAATGAGGGCTTTGACGGCTTGGGCAATGCCCGCTTTCTGCAAACGATACAACATTCTGCCGTAGCCATTGGTTAAATCAGTAGGATTATTAGCGGTTCGAGTGGCGTGTTGTTTCATCGAAGACCAGTTGAATCCACCATTAATTAGGCAAGTGGGAACTCCCGTTTTTTCTAAAATTATTTTCTGAATTTCAAAGCCCATTGCTCCAACTCCTTGAAAATAAGGGTCTTGATTCGCTACTGACCAGAGCGTATCGGCAGGATTTCCGTTATCGGCATTGAAATTTCCCGTGATTTTTCCGAAAGTTCGGCAAAACTCATTCGTGCGAGGGTCGTTAAAAAAAGCGGTGGCGTTAGATTGCCCTGTTACGACATAGACATCCCCCGAAACGATATTTTCTCGGGTTACAATATTCAAGGAATCTTTATCTCGGACGGCATAAATCTTGAAATCATATTCTGCTTTTTCCGCTTTAATTTTAATGGCTTGAAAAGAAAAACTTCCAATGGTTTTATTGTAAGTAATAGGAGCTTTTTGATAACTGATAAGTTGTTTATTTCTAAAGACTTGAACGGAAAAATAATTCCATCCCGCCTCTTCAATTTTACCAGAAATGGGCACAGAAGCCTCACTAATGTCATTTCGAGGATAGAGTTGATAATTTTGGGGGAGATTATTGAAAGTAGTAGCAAAGAATCTTTGAGCCTGTGAAGAGGAATAAAATAATAGTATGATGATGAGCGTATTAAATATTTTCATTGAGTATGTTGTTTTGAAATATCTTCAATTATTTTCTGGTAAGGAGGAATGTTTGGTTTCTTTCCCGTATTCGTAAAACCGAGATTGATTCCAATAATTATGAGGTAATGGTTTTCTGATAATTTTTTTAAAGTGGTTAAACCTATAAGGTTTTCAAAACCTTATAGGTTTGATAATTAAAAGAATTTAATTTAACAGACCAAGTTTTCTATACTTACGAATAAAATGCCTTTGTAGTCTAATGCAAAGACATTTTTTATTTTATTTAAACTGATAATTGATGCCGAGGGAAAGATTTGTGCTTTTAAAATTATATGCATAATATGGATTATATTTAGAAAAAAAAGCTCCAGGCTTTTCTTCGCCCAATAACTGTTTCCATTTCCCGACAAATCTAATTCGCTCACTTATTCTATATGATATTCCTGAATGTAAAGAATAGGTCATTAATGAAGTTCCCCGTGATGAAGCATACGCTGCATTAGCTGCAATAGTAGCTCTCCCGAAACCTGCACCACCCAATACTTGAAATCTATGTTTTTGAGGAGATTGCAATTCAATAATTAACTCTGTTGGAATCAGATAATGTTCGCCACTATCAATGGGAACTGGTCCATCTGTTGGACCAATCATAAATTGTGTCTCTCGTATCTTTCCACCATAATATCCAACATCAAAGCCCCACCGCAACATTTTTGAAGACTTAAATCTAATCCCAGCTTCAATGCCTGCCCCTGTTGATTCAAATTCCTTGCTAATCATTGTATAAGTAGGCGAAATACTCACAGAAATCTGTCCAAGACTCTTTGAAAATATCATTCCAGAGATGAATAAGGTAGTAAATAGTTTTTTCATAATATTTTGTTTAGAAATTTAGATTTGTGTATTGAAGCTCACTCCATCGCCCGTTTCACTTCATTTAACTTCAATAACGCTTCAATGGGCGACATTGTATTAATATCAAGGTTTTTCAATAATGTCTCAATCTTTTCAAACTTCGGATTTTTCTCGGCTTCAAACATCGACATTTGGAAATTCTGTTTGGGCATTTCTCGAATCGTTTGGCGGTGGTCTTCTTTGGTTCGGTTTTTCTCTAATTCTACCAAAATTTCACTCGCTCGATACACTACATTTTGTGGGATTCCTGCCAATTGAGCCACATGAATGCCAAAACTATGCTCCGAACCGCCTTCTTGTAATTTACGCATAAAAATCACTTTCCCATTGATTTCCTTCACCGAAACATTGAAGTTTTTGATTCTCGGAAAATCATTTGCCAACTCATTCAATTCGTGGTAATGTGTGGCAAAAAGGGTCTTAGGACGACAGTTTTGATGATTATGTAAATACTCTGCAATCGCCCAAGCAATCGAAACGCCATCGTATGTACTCGTTCCCCGACCAATTTCATCCATAAGGACGAGACTCCTGTCCGAAAGGTTGTTTAGGATGCTCGCAGTTTCGGTCATTTCCACCATAAAAGTAGATTCTCCCTTGGAAAGATTATCGCTTGCCCCTACCCGAGTAAAGACTTTATCAACAATACCAATATCGGCTTGGGAAGCGGGAACGAAACTCCCAATTTGAGCCATCAAAACTATCAAAGCCGTTTGTCGCAAAAGGGCAGATTTACCCGCCATGTTCGGTCCCGTAATCACGATTATTTGTTGGGTGCTATCATCCAAGTACAAATCATTCGGGACGTATTTTTCACCCAGTGGTAGTTGTTGTTCAATCACGGGATGGCGACCATTTTTGATACTAAGGGCTTTGCTGTCAGTTACTTGTGGTTTTGAATAATTGTGTTTTATGGCAACTTTGGCAAAATTTGTTAGCACATCAATCACCGCAATAATCTTGGCATTTTGCTGAATTTGGTGGATATATTCATTCGCCACATTTACTAATTCAGTAAAAATTCTTTGCTCAATTACGTTAATTTTATCCTCTGCTCCCAAGATTTTTTCTTCGTAAATTTTCAATTCGGGCGTAATGTATCGCTCGGCATTCACGAGGGTTTGTTTACGCATCCAGTCTTCTGGCACTTTGTCTTTATGCGAATTGGTTACTTCCAAATAATAGCCAAAAACTTTATTAAACGATATTTTCAAAGAAGTAATACCCGTCCGTTCAATCTCCCGATTTTGAATTTGTACCAAAAAATCCTTGCCCGTAAAAGCAATGTTTAGTAACTCATCTAACTCATTATCAACTCCTTGGCGAATCATACCGCCCTGATTGCTCAATATGGGCGGGTCATCACGGAGTTCTTTTTGAATTTTGTCTAACAAGAATTGACAGGGATTTAGTTGGTCAGCGTATTTTCTTAGGATTTCGGATTTTACAGGTTGGACTTCAGATTTTATTAACTTAATTGGGTTAATTTCAACTTTTTGTTCTTCAACTTTTAAACGAGCAATTTCGGGATTTAGAACTTCATTCAAAAAATCTTCACTACTAATCTCCATGCTACTTTTTACCTCCACTTCGTCTTTCTCTAACTGTTCACTGTTTACTGATAACTGATAACTGTCATGTTCTGACCGCAATCCTCCCACAATTTCCAGCGGTTTCCCATTCAGCAATTGCCAACGGATTGGCTCAATGTGGAGGAGGGCTTTTTTCAAGGCTAAAAGCTCACGGGGATTGATTCTTTTTACGGCAACTTTGGAGATAAGTCGTTCTAAATCACCAATTTGCTTCAAACTTGATTCCAACGATTCCCGCAATTCTGCATTCTCTTTAAAATAAGAAACGGTATTTAATCGCTCCTGAATTTGCGACTTTTCTTTCAAAGGCAATACCAACCATTTTCGCAATAATCTTGCCCCCATCGGAGTCATGGTTTGGTCAAGAATCTGAATTAAGGGAATGCCACCTTCTTGCTGTGCCAATACCAATTCCAAATTCCGAATCGTGAATTTATCCAACCAAACGTACTTCTCTTCCTCCAAACGATTGATTCGGGAAATATGCCCTACTTGGCGGTGTTCAGTTTCTGCCAAATAGTGCATAATCACGCCCGCCGCAATGATTCCTTCGGTGAGGGTTTCTATACCAAATCCTTTTAAATTATTGGTCTTGAAGTGATTAGTTAATAATGGATAACCAAAATCGTGCTTGAAAGCCCAATCGTCCAACCCGAAAGTATTAAATCTGTCGCCAAAAATTTGTGTAAAATCTTGCCGATTTTTCTTACAAAAAAGCACCTCCGAAGGCGAAAAACTCTGTAATAATTTTTCGATATAAGCGGCATTTCCTTGTGAACAAAGGAATTCGCCCGTTGAAATATCCAAGAAAGCAATTCCTAAAACGTCCTTGGAAAATGCAGCAAAATGAACCGAAGCCAAATAGTTATTTCTACTGGTGTCCAGTACATTATCATTGTAAGAAACCCCAGGCGTAACCAATTCCGTAACACCCCTTTTCACGATTCCTTTGGCAGTGGCGGGGTCTTCCAATTGGTCGCAAATTGCCACTCGCTGACCCGCCCGCACGAGTTTTGGCAAATAATTATCCAAGGAATGATGCGGAAATCCTGCCAAATGATCATCCGCATTTCCGTTGTTCCTACGGGTGAGCGTGATACCTAAAATTTTGGCAGTTAGCACGGCATCTTCCCCAAAAGTTTCATAAAAATCACCCACCCGAAATAATAATAAAGCCCCAGGATATTTGAGTTTTATCTGGTTATATTGTTTAGAAAGGGGCGTTTCGTTTTTAGTGGCAGTTTTTTTTTGAGCGTTAGGATTGTGAGAAGGTCTTGCCATCGGGAAATTTAATTATTTTGATTTACAAAGATAAGCTATTTCATAAATTGGTCGGTATGATATTTAGACAAGTTTATAATTTGAAATTATCAATCTGATGGTTTAATTTTTTTTACACTAATTTTGTACTTTAATCAACAAAGTTAGTTTATGAAATATTATTTTAATATTATTGCTTTCATCACACTGTCCACATTTTCAAGTGTAGCCCAAAACGAAAGATACATTCCTCAGCCTTTTGACGTAAAAGCCACTACTGAAAAGATTAAAATTGATGGTATTTTGGATGATAAAACTTGGCAAAATACCAATCCAACGGGTGAATTTTGGCAATATTTCCCGAATGATACGCTCAAAGCCAAGCAGCAAACTGAGGTCAAAATCACCTTTGATGATAAGTATATTTATGTTTCAGCAAAATGCTATTCTAAGAACAATAAATACATCATTCCTTCCAACCGCCGAGATTTTAGGGCGGGGGGAAATGATAACATTTCCTTTATTTTCGATACTTTCAACGACAAAACTAATGCGGTTCTTTTTGGTATGAATCCTTACGGTGTGATGCGGGAAGCCTTAATTTCAAATGGGGGTTCGGATACGCAATATTTCAACACTTTTTGGGATAATAAATGGCAAGGGCAATCTAAAATTTATGAGGGTTATTGGACTTGTGAAATGGCAATTCCTTTCACCACTTTGCGTTTCAGTGAAGGCTCACAACGTTGGAATTTCTTGAGCTATCGGTTTGATACTCAGACGAACGAGACCTCTGTTACCACTCGAATCCCGCAAGTTCAGCTTATTTTCAATTTGGCTTTTACGGCTCCGATGTTATTTGAAAAACCGCTCAAAAAATCAGGGGCAAATATTTCTTTAATTCCATATATTGCAACAAGTTCGTTAAGTGATTTTGAGAAAAATAATCCTTCATCGGGGGCTAAATTTGCCGTTGGCGGAGATGCCAAAATTGGTATTACTTCGGGCTTAAATTTGGACTTAACCGTAAATCCAGATTTCTCAAATGTGGAGGCAGATAGGCAAGTTACCAACCTCACCCGTTTTGATATTTCATATCCTGAACAACGCCAATTTTTCTTAGAAAATTCTGACCTCTTCACCAATTTCGGTTCTGATAATGCCAATCCTTTCTTTTCACGCCGTATCGGAATTGCCGTTGATTCCGCCTCGGGAATCAATGTGCAGAATAAGATAAATTTTGGTGTCAGAATTAGTGGAAAACTAAACGATAATTGGCGGGTAGGGGTAATGGGCGTACAAACGGGCGAAGACAAATTTAAAGGGATTTCTGCCACCAATTTTATTGTGGGGGCAATCCAAAGAAAGATTTTTAGTCGCTCGAATATTGCTTTTTTGGTTGTGGATAAAAATGTGTTGAATCCTGAAATTGGCAGAGGAACAAATGCCTTTAATCGGGTGGCGGGGCTGGAATATAATTTGGCATCTTCGGATAATCGTTGGGCGGGAAAACTCTATCACCATCTTTCGTATTCTCCTGTAAATCAATCGGATAACTTTTCAAATGGCAGCAATTTGTCTTATTTTTCCAGAAAATTCCGCTACGATTGGTTGCACGAATGGGTAGGAAAGGGATACAATGCGGAGGTTGGTTTCGTGCCAAGAAATGATTTTTTTCATATAAATCCCGTGGCAAAATTAAATTTTTATCCCAATGGAAAAGCAATAAATCGTTATGATTTAGGAGTTGGTTATGACCTGGTTTCGGTGGCAGGTTTTGGCATTACCGACCGTCAAATTATCGTAGGAACGAGTCTGAATTTTCAGAATACGGCAAAACTTAATATTTTATTGTTCAATAATTATACTTCGCTTTACAATTATTCTTTCAATCCTTTGCGGAATAATAGAAACGAATCCATTTTGCCTTTGGGGTCTAACTTTTCCTATAACAACGTGAGATTAGACTATACTTCCGACCAACGAAGGAAAATATCAAGCCTCATTATGGCAAATATTGGGGAGTATTATAATGGTACAATTGCGGGTTTTTCTGGTTCGGCATCTTACCGTTATCAGCCCTACGGAGCCATTACGCTTAATTTTAATTATAATCATATTACTTCACCCACTACTAAAAATGACATTTTCTTAATTGGTCCAAAGGTGGATTTGACGTTTACGAAAAGTGTTTTTTGGACAACTTTTGTGCAGTATAATAGCCAATTTGATAATATGAACATCAACTCACGATTCCAGTGGCGATTTGCTCCCGTGTCTGATTTCTTTCTGGTTTACACGGATAATTACAACACTATCAACGGTTTAGCCAAAAATAGAGCTTTATTTGCGAAGATTACTTATTGGTTTAATGTTTGATTTCTTGCCTTATTGTAAAATCGCCAACTCAATAAAACTGCCGAAGCGAAAAGGGCAAGAGTAAGCCCAATCCAAATTCCAACGTGTTGAAGGTGATAATGAAAACCCAATAGATAACTCATCGGCAAACCAACGCCCCAATAGGCAAAAAAGGTAATTAAAGTGGGTACATTTACGTCCTGCATTCCCCGTAAAATGCCTAAACTAACGCATTGAATACCATCAAATAATTGGAAAAAACCACCCCAAATAATCAATTGTGCCGCCAGCATAATCACTTGTTCATCTTTGACATAACTGGCTAATTCGTTATTAAAAATCAGCAAAAACACGGCACAGATGCCCATAAAGGCAGTTCCTATAACTAATGCCGTTGTGCCAGCTCTCAAAATTGCTGTTTTACTGCGTTCACCCATCCCTGCCCCAACCCGTATGCCACCCGCTGCCGCAATGCCCGTTGCCGCCATGTAGGTAAGAGAAACGTAACCGATGGCAATTTGATGAGCCGCTTTGTGCTGAATACTTATCCAACCCATCATCACAACGGCACCGTAGAAAGCCGCAATTTCTGAAAAACCTTGGAATCCACTCGGAATACCTACCTTTAATATCTTTTTTACTAAATCATCCAAACCCCTTTTGGTATCGTGCAGCATGGTATATTGCTTGAAAGTATCCGTTCCGAAGGTATAATACCAAATTGCCAAAGCCATATAAATTCTTGAAATCAACGTTGCCACACCCGCCCCATTCAGTCCCCATTCAGGGAAAATCCAGATGCCGTTAATGAAGCAATAATTCAAGATAACATTCATCAACAGTGCCGTCCAAGTAATATTCATCGCTACTTTGGTATGAGAAAGTCCGTCCGTAAAACTTTTAACGGAAGAAAAAATGAAGGACGGAATCAACGATACGGTAATAATCCAAAGGTATTCTTGGGCGAGGGTTTTAATTTCAACGGGTTGTTGTAAAATTTCGATATTGAAACCAATTAAGACGATGAAAAAACTGCAAATAATGCTCATAAAAATTGCTACGATAATATTTGCTTTCAACAACCGCTTACATTCCGAAAAATTATTTTCAGTTTTTGCCTGTGAAACCATCGGCGAAGCAATTTGTAAACAGATATAACCAATGATGGCAACGATAAAAAGTATTCCATTGGCATCGGCGGCGGCGGCAAGTGCTTGTACTGACCCCTTGTCCATTCTGCCCACCTGCACCGTATCGGCAAAGCCCATAAGCATAATTCCTAATTGTCCCGCAATAATGGGTAAGGCAAGTTTGTAAGTGGCAACGATGTCTGATTTATAATTTTCGAGTATTTTTTTCAAAATGTTGATGGATTTTTTTAAAATTTGTGAACAATTCAGCCTTTTACAAAATTAATAATACGTGCGAATCTAAATTGCTGAATATTCTATCGCAAATAGTCGTTATATTACTTACAGACGTAGATTATAATTTGATAAGTAGAAACTCGTGCATGAAGTCTCATCTATTTGTTCACAAAATCACATTAATAAATAAACAATCAGCAAATAAACCCCATAGCCCAAAAGATCATTAGTTGTGGTGATGAATGGTCCCGAAGCGATGGCAGGATTAATGTCAAAGCGATTTAAAACCAGAGGAGTAATTGTTCCCATAAAAGATGCCAAAAGCACTACCGAACAGATTGATAATGAGACCGTTAAAGATAATTGAACATTGGCACTATCAATCAATAAAGAACCTAAAAAAGCAAAAATTCCTGCAATAATAGCATTGAAAAAAGCCACTTTCAATACCTTCAAAAGTCGCTCTCGTAGAGTTACATCCATAGCCGATTTATCTGCTAAACTCTGTACAATAATGGATGATGACTGAACGCCAACATTGCCGCCCGTTGAGCCAATTAGAGGTATGAAAAAGGCTACGGCAGGTATTTTTGAGAGTATATCTTCAAAATTATGAATCAATTTTGCGGCAAAAAAACTGCCAACCATTCCCCCCAACAACCAAGGCAAACGTGAACGCACCAACCGCCAAACGGTGTCATCTTCCTCAACATCTTCCGAAATACCCGTCATTGCCTGAACATCTTCTTGGGCTGATTCGGTGATATAATCTACCACATCATCAATCGTAATTCTACCCAGCAATCGTCCTTGAATATTCACCACTGGCACAGAATCCAAGTCGTATTTTTGCATGACATCCGCCACCTCCTCGCCCGTTGCAGTGGTCTTTACCGAAACAATATCTTCATCATAAATATCGGCTACTTTCGCCCCCCTTTTTGCTAAAATAATTCGCTTTAAAGAAATCCTTCCTTTCAAAATAATTTCATCGTCCACCACATAAACCGAATAGACGTTTTCGATATCCTCAGCTTGCCTTCTGATTTCGTCAATACACTCGGTAACGGACTGTTTGATGTTGATTTTGATCAACTCTTTTTGCATTAAACCACCCGCCGAATCTTCATCATAGTGCATCAAATCATTGACAAAACGAGCTTGTTCTTTGTCTTTTAAGAGTCCAATGATATCCTCCGAAACATCTTTGGGTTGCTCGTTCAAAATATCAACGGCATCATCAGAATCAATTACGTCAATGTATTGGGCAATTTCTTGAGAAGTGAAATTTTTGAGGAATCTTTTACGATCATCAGTATCAAGATTGGTAATAATTTCAGCCGCTAATTTAGTATCTAATAATTTTACCAAATAATGACCTTCATCGCCGCTAAGTTCATCTAAAATATTGGTAATATCAGCGGGATACAACTCGTCCATCTCAATCCTGATAAACTCATTATCTTGCTGATCGATAGCGGCTTGTAATTTTTCGAGATACTCTTTTGTCAGTTCGAAGGGAGTTAATTCAAAAGGTTGCTGAGTGATTTGTTCCATATTTTATTAGAGGCAACGAGGCACGAAGGCAACGAGGCAGGGAGTAAAGATTAAATTTCTCTTCAAATTTAAAACTTCTTTCTCAATTATCTTCAATAAACGAATTCTCAAAACAAAAAGCCTTCCAGAATTACGCTGAAAGGCTCTTGAGATATTCAAAAATATTTGTCAGTCATTCCGTCTGTTCAAAGCACTTACATAATAAAGCAATTGAGCCAACATTCCCAAAGCCGCCGCCACATACGTCATTGCCGCCCACCAAAGGGCATCTTTTGCCATGGCTTGTTCTTCTGCCGTTACCACATTCTTGGATTCCATCCATGCCAATGCTCTTCGGCTGGCATCAAATTCTACGGGTAAAGTTACAAAACTGAAAAGGGTTGCAATCGCAAACAGTGCCACGCCAATTGTCAAGACCAACTTGTTACCCGTTGAATACAATATCATCATGCCAACCATCAAAGCCATGGGCATAAAGTTATTGGCAATGTTCAAAACGGGCACCATAGAACTGCGGAATTGTAACATCGAATACGCAACGGCGTGCTGAACAGCGTGTCCACACTCGTGAGAAGCAACCGCCGCCGCCGAGGCACTTCTGCCCTGATATACGTCTGGGCTTAGATTTACCGTTTTGTCGGCTGGATTATAATGGTCAGTTAATTGCCCTTCAACGGACATAATTTTTACATCAAAAATGTTATTATCTCGCAACATTTTTTCCGCAATTTCTTTGCCCGAAAGTCCATTTTGAAGCTGTACTTCCGAATATTTTTGAAACTTGCTCTTTAAACGCCATTGCACCAACATTCCAATTCCTGCAAAGACTAATGTGATTACATATATTCCTATCATGTTTTATAGTTGTTTTATTTTTTCTATTAAACTCGTGGTTGAATAACCTTTTACTAGGGGAATCGTTTTTACCTCGCCTCCTTTTGCTATAACAAAATCTGCCCCCACAATAGTTTCAACGGTATAATCATCGCCTTTTACTAAAATATTAGGTTTTAACGTTTCAATTAGTTCTTTGGGCGTGGGTTCGTCAAAAAACACTACAGCATCCACAAATTCAAAAGCTGCCATCATCCTTGAACGAGCGTATTCATTCACCACGGGACGACTTTCGCCTTTTAGTCTTTTTACGGAATCATCGGTATTTAAGCCCAAAATTAACTTATCGCCCAAGTTGCGAGCTTTTTCCAAATAATCTATATGCCCCAGATGGACAATATCAAAACAGCCATTGGTAAAGACAATTTTGTGTCCTTGATTTTGCCAGTTTTCGACTTGCTTTTTGAGGTTTTCTAAGGAATAAATCTTATTCTGTGTCATTTGTTTTTTTACCACATAGGTAAGATAGAAAAGATAGTTTTATGACGATTTAAGGTAATATATTTCTTACTTCAAAAGATAAATGCTTCTAATTAGAAAGCACTTTTTTCTTATTCGAGATAAAAATTGACCCTAAAAAAATAACCGATCCAATCACCAACGTTACTAACATTTGTGAACTTTGGATGAAGGTTGAGAGTGTTCCTGCATCATCTTTTGAGAGTCCGTACATCGTTACCAATACGGGTGAAACGATGGCAGTTACCGTTCCTGCACCGCCTGGCGAAGGTAAAATCATGGCTAATGCTCCTGAAACCAACACCGTCAATCCTGCCATTGGTGGTAAACTTGAAAACTTTGGAATGGCAAAGAAAAGTACGTAACCCATTGAGTAATACATTGCCCAAATCACAATCGAATAAAAGATAAATAAAGGGGGATTTTTGAGATGTCTAATACTTAATAGTCCATCCAAAAGTCCTTGCAGTTTTTCGATAATGGTCTGAACTATTGAGATTTGCAATATTTTTTTACGGAAAATAAAAAATAAAAAACCAATAATAATAACGCCAATTAACAAAAAGAAAATAAGGTTAGATTTACCCGTTTTTTCGCCCGAATTTTGAGCTATCTGTTGGTTAATAAACGCCCAAAGTCTGTCAAAATCAATAATAAAATGGAGAATTAGCAACACAAAAAGTGTTACTACATCAAAAATTCTATCCGTAACCACCGTACCCAAAGATTTTTCAACGGGAATATTATCACTTTTATACAACTGACTACAACGAGTAACTTCGCCCAAACGTGGCACTAAATTATTGGCAAAATATCCTAACCACACGGCATTATTGACATTAAAAAATGAGGGCTTATAACCCAAAGGTTCTAATAACATTTGCCAACGTGCTGCCCGACTGCCATGTGCCACAATCATCAACACAATCATTAAGCCCACATACCACAAATTAGCGTGTGAAACGTCTTCCCAAAGTTTAGTGGGATTAATAATTCCAGAAGCAATTGAGTACCAAATCAACCCTCCGCCAATGCCCAAAAAAACTAAATATTGAAGTGTTTTTTTCATCACACCAAGTGGTTATTACTATCGGGAAAAACCAAATTGGGTTTGTGTTCTTTGGCTTCTTCGGATGTCATTAAACCATACGCAATAATGATGACAATATCGCCCACCTGGGCTCTGCGGGCAGCCGCACCGTTTAAACACACTGTTCCCGAACCTCTCTCTCCTTTGATAACGTAAGTCTCAAAACGCTCGCCGTTATTGTTATTAACAATCTGTACTTTTTCATTTTCAATAAGATTGGCAGCGTCCATGAGGTCTTCGTCGATGGTTACACTTCCTACATAATTTAACTCCGCTTGGGTGATTTTAACACGGTGGAGTTTAGATTTCATTACGTGAATAAACATATTTTTGATTTAAAACAGCTGTAAGCCATGAGCTGTAAGCCATGAGATTTTAAAATTATTTCACAAAGTTAAACAATCACATTATCAATCAATCGAGTCTTGCCCATAAAAGCGGCAATACATAAAGCGGTTTTTCTCAATTGTAGTTCATTAATGGGTTGCAAGGTTTCAAAATCTGATATTTCAAAATATTCCAATTCAAAATTCGATAATGCCTTGAAATACTGTTCAACAAAGGTTTTTACTGCTGGCGAGGTTTTATTTTCTTTCAGTAAATCCACTGCTTTTTGCAATGCTTTATATATGTGTGGAGCATCAGCACGTTGTTCGGGCGAAAGATTTCTATTTCGTGAAGACATCGCCAAACCATCCGTTTCTCTTTGCGTTGGACAAATGTTGAGGGTTAAAGAAAAACTCAAATCTTTTACCAAACGATTCACCACGGCACATTGTTGTAAATCCTTTTGCCCAAAATAAGCATTGTCAGGCTCAATGATATTGAACAATTTCGAGACCACAATCCCAACACCGTTGAAGTGTCCTGGTCTAAATTGTCCTTCCATGACTCGTTCCAAATCACTAAAATCAAATTTAATTTGGGGTAATTGTGGGTACATTTCTTCAGCACTTGGAGCAAAAACCACATCACAGTCAACGGATTCAAGCATCTGACAGTCAGCCTCTAAGGTGCGTGGATATATCAATAAATCATGGTCATTATTGAATTGCGTAGGATTGACAAAAATACTACAAACCGTCAAGTCATCTTGCTTTTTGGAGGCTTCAATTAAGGATAAGTGTCCCGTGTGTAATGCCCCCATCGTAGGAACAAAGCCTACCGAAAGTCCTAATAAACGTTGAGATTTTAGAAAATTTTGTAAGGAAGAGATTGAATTAAATATTTGCATTTTTTTAATAGTTGGTAAATGGCACACGGTGAACAATAAACAGTAATTACATGAAAATCAATGGTCAAAGATAGCCGTTTTTTCATTTATTTCCGTTCATGTTTCCCCGTTCATGTTGCTCCGCAATTTGTAATATCCGTAATTTTATTGTATTTTTGCATGATTTTTCACAATTACTTCCCGCTTTGGTTTATCGTGATGGCTTCTTGCCTTAACACTTTTTAACGTCCACAAAGCCACTAACTACGACAACAATGTCTAAATTGCGTATCCTTTACGTTGCCAATGAAGTTGACCCTTTTCTCAATACAACTCATGTCGCTGATTTTCTCAGAAAGCTGCCCTCTGCCATGCAGGATAAAGGCTTTGATATCAGGATTTTAGTGCCAAGATTCGGATTGATTAACGAAAGAAAAAACCGTCTCCATGAAGTAGTTAGATTATCTGGATTTACCGTTCCCGTTGGCGATGATGACAAACCCGTAACCATTAAGGTTGCTTCTTTGCCCTCGGCAAGATTGCAGGTTTATTTTATTGATAACGAAGACTTTTTCCAACGGAAGTACGTTTTATCGGACAAAGAAAATAGTTTTTACGCAGACAATGATGAAAGAGCCGTATTTTTCTGTAAAGGTGCTCTGGAAACCGTGAAAAAATTAGGTTGGTCGCCCGATATCGTGCATTGCAGCGATTGGATGACTGCTTTAGTTCCTTTATACCTAAAAACGACCTACAAAGACGACCCAATTTTTAAAGGGTCTAAGGTTATTTCCTCCCTATTCGACAATGAATTTGCTCACAAATTCAACGCCGATGAGATTTTTGAGAAAGTAAGATTGGATGGAATTGAAGATAGTATGCTACAAAACATTGCTTCGGCAGATTATGAAGGTTTTATGAAAATTGGTATTGAGTATTCCGATGTTATCATTACCACACAAGAAGAAAAAATAGAGATTTTTAACAAAATTATTAATGAATTACCTGACAAAAATGTGCAATTTATTGCTGAAAATGATATTGATGCTTACAACGTTCTCTACACAGAAATGGCGACTGCGTAACGGTATATTTGCCAGTCTAATCATTAGTTTTTTTGTTACTTTAACGGCTTGCGAAGACCCACAAGAGATTGGTTCTGAGGTATTTGCACAAGATATTGGCGTACTTTATACCGATACACTCACGGTTGATGCTTCAACAGTTTTATTGGATTCAATCCTCACCAGTGGTACTTCATCGCTTTTAGTGGGACGCACCACTGACCCTTCCCTTGGAGTAATTGAAGCAAATAGTTATTTTCACATTGTACCCTTCGATACGCTTTATTCAACGGTTGATACTGCGGGAAGAAAAAATGTGAAATGGGTTCGTTTTCCTTCAAAAGTTGATTCGATTCGATTCTTTTTGCCTTACAACTTTTATCAAGGAGATACTAACCAACGCCAAACCATCAAGTTGATGCAATTAGCAGACAACGCACTTCTGAATGTTGATAAACAGTATTTTAGTAATTCGGATGCCCCAACTTTGAGCACCAAAATTATTGGTCAAATTCAAAATGCCAAAATTAGACCCATCCGAAACAGTAACATTATTTCGGGGGCGGGTAAATTTGACACGTTGAGAATGTCAATCACTGACCCATCTTTCATCAGTTTTATCGCCAGCCAAAGAGATCCTAAAAAAGACCTTGCCACGGTTGGTACTGAGTTTAGAAAAACGACTCGTGGTTTTGCCTTGACATCTGAAAGCACCAAAAATGCCGCTATTGTCGGCTTTGACCCAATCTTTGCGTTGATGCGAGTCTATTACAACTATAAATATACTTATACCCTCAGAAATAAAGCGAATACTGCCGATAGTATAACGGCAACGGTTGATACCACTAAATTTAATTTTTTGCAGGTTTACGACCGTGAAATTGCTACTCCCAAAAACGTTAGATTCAACAAAATTACTACGGCTCGGACGGGTGCATTAGCAAAACTTGTGAAGGTTACGGATGCTTTATCATCTAAACAAGCTAACGGAGAAGTTTATATCCAAAACGCTTCTGGATTGGTGATGAAGGTACAGTTTCCAACATTGGCTAAATTGAAATCACGGGCAGATATAGCGATTAATAAAGCAGAATTAGTGTTAGAACCCAATGCTAATCCAAGTAATTTTGCCTTACCATCCGATTTAATTCTAATTGAAAGTACGAAGGATAATCGCTTGGTGAGGACTACTAAAGATGCCACTGGAAATTTGCGAATTGTTACGGGTGAGGGTTCAACATCAACTTATCAAAATAGAGCGAATACCTTTACATTTAATGTAACGAGTTCTTTGCAAAACATTTTATCGGGTAGAAGTCCAAGCAATGGCTGGGTCATTTCCCCCACCACTTTCACGACCAATGCACAAGGTACACGTGGGTTGGCTTCTGGAACAAAAATATTAAGTTCGGATGTGGATAGAGCCGTTTTTAATGCTAAAAATATTAGATTGAAGGTTTATTATACCTACGTTAGTAAGTAGGAATTTGACTATTCAATAAATTAATCCGAAGCGGAGGTTCATAATATGAAATCTCCGCTTTATTTTTGTGGTAATATATTACTGATTAACCAAAAAGTTATGTGCGGAATTGTCGCTTATGTTGGGCATCGTGAAGCCTATCCTCTGATTATCAAAGGATTAAAAAGATTAGAGTATCGTGGATATGATAGTGCTGGCGTGGCATTATTGAACGAAGAAGGACTGAATGTCTATAAGAAAAAAGGAAAAGTAAAAGACCTCGAAGCCTCTTTGACCAGTGAAAACCTCCACAGTACCATCGGAATTGGACACACCCGTTGGGCAACCCACGGCGAACCCAACGACCGCAATGCTCATCCGCATTATTCCGCCAAAGAAAATCTTGCCATAATTCACAACGGAATCATTGAAAATTACGATTCAATCAAAAAGAATTTACTGAAAAAAGGACACGTTTTTCATTCCGATACTGACTCTGAGGTTTTTATACATTTCATTGAAGATATTCAGCAAAATACGGGTTGTTTATTGGAAGAAGCCGTGCGTTTGGCGATGAAGGAAGTGGTGGGTGCGTATGCCATCGTAATTATGGATGCGACTAACCCCAATCAATTAATTGCCGCTCGCAAGGGTTCGCCCTTAGTGATTGGTGTGGGTGAAAATGAATTTTTCTTCGCTTCTGATGCCACGCCCATTATTGAATATACTAACGAAATGATTTATTTGAACGACTACGAACTAGCCGTAGTTCGTGATGGAGAACTGACCGTTAAAAATGTTGATAATATCTTACAATCCCCTTATATTCAGACGATTGAAATGGAATTGGAAGCCATTGAAAAAGGGGGTTATGAGCATTTTATGTTGAAAGAAATCTTTGAACAACCTCGTTCCGTGGCGGATTGTATGCGTGGGCGATTAAATGCCGATAATGGTCATTTGGTGTTGGGCGGTTTACGTGATTATATTGATAAATTAGCTAAAACCAAACGAATCGTTATCGTGGCTTGCGGAACATCGTGGCACGCTGGTTTGGTAGCAGAATATATTTTTGAAGAATTAGCGAGAATTAACGTGGAGGTGGAATATGCCTCTGAATTCCGTTATCGTAATCCCATTATCAAGGAAGGCGATTTCGTTTTTGCCATATCACAGTCGGGTGAGACGGCGGATACTTTGGCAGCCATTGAATTGGCAAAATCGAAGGGAGCAACCATCATTGGCGTATGTAATGTGGTGGGTGCGTCCATTCCAAGAGCAAGTCATGCAGGAGCATATACCCACGCAGGACCCGAAATTGGTGTGGCTTCCACCAAGGCTTTTACGGCACAGGTTACAGTTTTGGCGATGATGGCAATTGCGGTGGCTCGTAAAAAAGGTACGTTACACGAAGATACTTTTAGAAGGTTGTTGTTTGAATTGGAAAGAATTCCCTCAAAAATTGAAAAGGTTTTATTGACCGATGAGAAGGTAAAAGAGATTGCCGAAAAGTTTAAAGATGCTCGTAATTTTATTTATTTAGGTCGTGGATATAATTTTCCAGTGGCTTTGGAAGGGGCTTTGAAATTGAAAGAAATCTCCTATATCCACGCCGAGGGCTATCCAGCGGCGGAAATGAAGCACGGACCCATTGCCTTGATTGATGAAGAAATGCCCGTAGTTTTCATTGCCACAAAAGACAGCTCGTATGAAAAAGTGGTATCAAATATTCAGGAAGTGAAGGCACGGAAAGGAAAGGTGATTGCAATTGTAACGGAAGGGGATAAATTGATTCCAACCATGGCAGATTATACCATTGAAATCCCCGCCATGCACGAGGCTTTAATACCGTTGGTTGCCACGATTCCTCTGCAATTATTATCCTATCACATTGCCGTGATGCGGGGTTGTAATGTGGATCAACCGAGAAATTTGGCAAAATCCGTTACAGTGGAGTAAATATTGGTAATTCAGCCAAATTTGTTTATTTTTGAATAAAAAATATTAATCTAATGGTACTAACAAAAGATATATCGACTTTGCCTACAACTTTGGAAGAGTTCATGGCTTGGGAACCAGAAGATGGTTTTAAATATGAATGGAATGATGGTGAACTTATCAAATTTGTAGGAATGAATAGAAAACAAATTTTCATTTACGAAGTGTTGAATCAATTATTTATTGAGAAGGGGTTATGGAAAATTGGCACATTAATTTGTGAATATGATGTTCAATTGAGCGGAATTCAAATGAGAAGACCTGATATTACTTATCTTACAAAAGAACAAATAGCCGCTACAAAGCAAGGTGAGGATGAAATCCCAGCTTTTGTAATTGAAGTGATTTCTGGCAATGACAAAGCCAATAAAGTAGAAGAAAAAACGGTTGAATATTTTAAATCTGGTGTGAGCGTAGTATGGTTGATTTATCCTGATAACCAAACCGTTCAAGTTTATACTTCACTGAAACAAGCCCAAATCTGTACGGACGATGATATTTGCTCGGCAAAACCAGTTTTAGAGGATTTCGAAATTAAGGTGAATGAGATTTTTGCGTAGTTTTATCCATTTAGTAAAATAAAAAGCATAGATTTTAGGAAAAATTTTCTTTTAAAATCTATGCTTTGTTTGTTTACCTTTCTCTATTTGGTCTGGATATAGCGTTGTAAGATGCTCAAAAGATTATTAGGAACGAACGGTTTAGTAACAAAATCATTCATTCCTGCGGAAACCGCTTTGCTTTTTTGGTCTAACATTGCCGAAGCAGTAAGAGCAATAATTGGTGTGTTTTGATTTACACAAGTAGTATTTCTAATCGTAATTGAGGCTTGATATCCATCCATATTTGGCATTTGAATATCCATTAAAATTACATCAAAAAGTTGTTTTTGAGCCAGTTCTACCGCTTTTTTACCATCGGAAGCGATAGTGAAATTTATCTCCCACTTGTTCAATAAACTACTAATATATTTCTGGTTCATAATGTTATCTTCCGCAACTAATACCCAAGAACCCTTCAAATTTTTAGGAGCAATATGAATCTCATTAATAGTAGAGACAATTTCAGTGTCGGATTTTTTATAAGGCAAGGTGAAAGTAAATGTTGAACCAAAGCCTTCTTGACTTTTCACCAAAATAGTACCCTTTTGAATCTCAATCAGTTGCTTCGTGATTGCCAAGCCTAATCCTGTGCCTTTGTGCTTATGCCCATGCGAGTTTATTTGCTTGAATTTTTGAAAAATCATTTCCATTTTGTCCTCTGGAATACCAATCCCCGTATCTTTTATCCTAAATTCTATCCAATCAAACTCATCATATTGTTTCTTTTGTTTAATAGTTATATTAATTGAGCCTTTTTCTGTAAATTTTTCGGCATTACCAATCAAATTCATTAAAATTTGGTTCAGTAACAAATCATCACCTACGTAATTTCCAGTAATTCGCCCATCAATCATTAAATTAACTTCTATTGGACGACTCTCAATTTTAATCTGGAATAATCTTTGAGTAGTCCTCAACAAACCAACTAAATCAAATGGATGATTTTGTACTTCTACTTTGCCTGCTTCTATCTTTGCCATATCAAGTAAGTCACAAATGAGGATAAGCAAGAAATCTGAGGATGTTTTAAGAATATCTAAATATTCGTATTGCTGCTTAGTTGGGCGTGTGTCAAAAAGCAGGTGAGTCATACCAATAATAGCATTAAGCGGCGTTCTGATTTCGTGGCTCATGTTAGCCAAAAATTGCTTTTCTGACTGTCTGGCTTGTTCGGCAATTGATTTAGCCTGTTTAAGTTCTTGCTCTAATTGTTTACGATTAGTGATGTCGTAATGAATTCCCATCGAACCCACTATTTCTCCTTCATCTCCGAAAATAGGGGCAACACTAATGATTACCCATAGATAACTTCCATCTTTCTTTTTAAGTTGTAATTCGTATGAAGAGGCATCCCCCCTTTTTCGCTCGTTCTGATTTTGGTTTAAAATATGTTCAAATTCTTTTGGTAAAAATAAATTTGGGGCATTTTCACCAAGCAATTCTTCCTCTGAATAACCCACCATTTGACAGAAACTATCGTAAGCTCTGATGATAATTTGGTCATTGTCCACTTCAAGTAAACCGAGTTCCATATTATTCATAATTCCCCGATATTTTTCTTCGCTTTTGCGTATCAATTCTCGGGCATTATACTGCTCAGTAATATCAGAATATTCCCAAAGATGTCCACGATAATACTTTTCCAAAAAGATTGGGATGAAAGTTCTTAATAAAACTCTACCATCAGCCATTTGGATATTTTCATCTACTATCAAACGCTTTTTATCTAAAATCTTTTGGATTTTACTGAGGAAAATATTCGGGTTTTTAAAGAGCTGTTTTGTTTGTTCGGCAGACTTAGACCAGTCCATTCCGATGAGCGATTCGGGTATTGCTTCGATACCAAAAATATCACAATACTGTTGATTTACCAAGACTATTTTCCGATTTTCATCCTCCACCAAAACGCCCTTTTGGAGATTTGTAATCAAGATTGATAAACGAGTTTGGGTGGCTTTCAGAGAGTCTTCGGTGGCTTTTCTGTCGGAAATATCTCTTGCCACCGCAACTAATTCTATAACAGCGTCTTCGCTTTGTACTAATTGCACGGTTTGTCCAATCCAAATTACTTCTCCATATTTTGTCTTTACTGGAAATTCATTGTAGGTACTTTCTATTTTATGAATAACCATTTTCCGATAGATACCTACTAATGATTCTACATATTCAGGTAAAATAAATGTAGTGAAATGCTTACCAATTATTTCACTTTCGGTGTATCCCAACCGATTTTTTACAACGCTATTTACAAAGATAAAATAGCCATCTGGAGAAATTTTATAAATGATGTCTTGAACTGATTCTATCAGTTCCTGATATTTTTTTTCTGTCTTCTGTAGTTCAAAAATTCCTTTCTTAACCTGCTTTTCGAGATTCTTGTTCAGATGTTTTAGTTGGTCGTTGGTGGTGTGTAGAGTCAATGCTTTTGCCTCCAAGATATTCTCGGCTTGTTTGCGGGCTTTTTGTCCCCTTTCTGATCGGTGCTTTAATACGTCAAATTCTTCCATGCTATTTCTTGAAAAGTATAAATTTTGTAATGCTATCGTCTTGATTTAAAGCCCTCAGTAATACTGTAAGCCAGAGTCATATTTCAGGGTGAAATTGCGTAAAATCAACCATCGAAAAGAAAGGTTTTACCTGATGAGGGTAAATCTGCTACTTTTTGGAAGTCATAATATTCACCAACCTTGAAAGTTTTCCCCAAGTGCTTAGATTATCCTCTATAAATACCTCAAACATGATTTTTAAAATGCAATAGTTTCCTCCACGGATTTCTCGGAGGTAGTCGGGTTGGAGTAACAAATGTTTGGCGGACATTTTTTTAGTTTTAACTGATGGAATTAGATTTTATTAGTCAAAAATTGTACCATGGTTTACAAAAATGGAAAGTATTTCAGAAATATTTTCATGTAATTAGATTACTGAAAAGCTAAAAACTAAAATATTTTATTTTTTTTTCAAAATTAAATACTTTGGTACAGAATTAGCCGTATCCTTTTAGACATCAAAACCTAATACTTAGACATCAAAAACTAATACGGAAATTTTAAATTATGATCATACCCCATATTCCTATTCCTGCGAACGAACCACAAAGGCTCAAAGCATTAATGAATTATCATATAATGGATACTTTTTCAGAGGAAGAATTTGATAATATCACTAAATTGGTAGCTTACATCTGCAACGTTCCAACTGCATTTATTTCATTCGTTGATGATAAAAGACAGTGGTTTAAATCACGCATTGGTTTGGAAGAAACCGAAATGCCCCGAGATATTTCTTTTTGCCAATACACGATAATGGAGCAAGAAATATTTGAAGTTCCAGATGCTTATTTGAATCAAACTTTCAGGGATAGTCCTCTTGTTAAAGGTACTCCATTTATTCGCTTTTATGCTGGCACTCCACTAACAACCCCCGATGGCTTTAACATTGGAGCTTTGTGTGTGATTGACCAAGTTCCCAGGCAGTTGGATGCCGTTCAGCGAATGGCACTCACCACCCTTGCTAAACACGTAATTACCCAATTGGAGCTGAAAAACAAAAATTTTCAACTGAGAAAAGAAGTAGAAAAACTTTCAAGAAAGGCGTTAAAATCTATAACAACTGAGTTAAATAGTTACAAATTAGCTTTGGATGAAACATCGGGGGTCATGATTTCGGATGCCAACGGTATTATCAACTTCGTAAATGATGAAATCTGTAAGACTTCAAAGTATTCAAGAGAGGAATTAATTAGGCAAAAGAGTACAATTCTTGACTCGGAATTTCATCCAGATAGTTTCTTTGAAAATCTATGGAATACCATTTCAAAAGGTTCTATTTGGAAAGATGAAATCAAAAACAAAACAAAAGACGGCACATTTTATTGGACAGATACTACCATCGTCCCGTTCTTAGATAATAACGGAAAGCCCTATCAATACGTTTCAATAAAACGAGATATTACCAAACTAAAGCAAGAAGAGAGTTTATTAGACCATTTTTTCAATTTATCATCAGATTATTTTAGTGTAACAAATTCAAGTGGTGTTTTTGAGAAAATAAGCCCCGTTTTTTCCAAAGAACTTGGATTTTCTGAGGAAGAATTAATGACCCAACCCGTAATTAACTTTATCCACGCAGATGATATTGAATTAACTATGAAAGAAATTCAAAAATTATGGGCTGGATTAAATTCCATTAACTTCGAGACAAGATTCAAATGTAAAGGTGGTGGATATAAATTACTCAGTTGGAATGCCTCTCCCGACCAAGAATTGGGTGTTATTTATGGAACTGCCCGAGATATTACCGAAAAGAAGGAAAGAGATTTAAGTATTCGGAATTTATTGGAAACCCAAAACTCTATTTTCAAAGGAGTCGGACACGCCGTAATGTTTACTAATACCAGCGGTATTATTCAAATAATTAACAAAGCAGGTTTAAATTTAGTTGGCTATACTTCGAGTGAAATTATTGGTAAAATGAACCTTTTGGATTTTCACGACCCCGCAGAAGTATCAAAGCGTTCGCAAGAATTATCGTTGGAATTAGGCGAAACAGTTGAGCCTAATTTTGAAACTTTCATTGCTAAAACCACCCCCAAGTACAGCAACGTTGATGCGAATGAATGGACTTACATAGCAAAATCGGGCAAACGGATTCCCGTTTGGATGAGTGTTACTTGCATCAAAAATACCGAAGGAGTCACTTTGGGCTATTTTAGTGCCGCCGAAGTTTACACCATCAAAAAACAGGCAGAATCAGATTTAATCAATGCAAAAAACTTGGCGGAGCAGGCAGTTTATGCGAAGGATAGCTTTTTGGCGAATATGAGTCACGAAATCCGTACACCGCTCAACGCTATAATCGGTTTTACGGAACTCTTATCTCAAAAAAATCTGGATGTAGCTCAGGCAGAATATGTAAGTAATATTAGAATTGCGGGGGATAATCTATTACTGCTCGTCAACGATATTTTAGACTTATCAAAAATTGAGTCTGGACAATTAGTGATTGAATCTCATCCATTCAACATCAAAAATACTTTAAAACATATTTATGATTTATTAAAAATAAAAGCGGATCAAAAAGAACTTGATTTTAGTTTGTTTTTGGATGCTAATATGCCCGAATTTGTTGTGGGGGATAAAGGTCGCCTCAATTTGATACTTATGAATTTAGCGGGCAATGCTGTAAAATTTACCGAAAATGGCGAAGTATCAATTTCAGTAAAAAAACAGGCAGAAACTGACAATACTGTAACTTTAAAGTTCTCAATAAAAGATACTGGTATTGGAATTTCCGAAGAAAAATTGTCCACTATTTTTGAGCGTTTCACCCAAGCCGAAGCCAGCACAACCCGCAAATTTGGCGGTACGGGATTGGGATTAAATATTGTAAAACAGTTGGTAGAACTACAAAATAGCCAAATTTTGGTAAAAAGCAGGTTGGGTGAGGGGTCAGAGTTTTATTTTTCATTAGAATTTTTGAAAGCCCAAAGTGCTGAAACTGAAACTTATATTGAGAATAGTTTGAATCAAAGACCAATCGGCAAACTATCCATATTACTTTGCGAAGACAATGAGCTAAACAAACGTTTGGCAAAAGTTGTCATTGAAAATTTTGGATTTACCTTGGATATTGCCAGTAATGGTCAAGAAGGAATAGATTTGTTGAAGCAGAATAAATATGACCTTATTTTGATGGATCTTCAAATGCCCGTAAAAGATGGCTATCAAACAACGATTTATATTCGGAATGAACTCAAAATGAATATTCCCATCATTGCAATGACTGCACATTCAATCGTTGGCGAACAACAAAAATGTTTTGAAATTGGCATGAATGCCTACGTGGGTAAACCGTTTAAACAGGCTGAATTATTGGATAAAATACACATGGTTTTAGACGTAAAATCTGAAAAAGAATCTGTTACACCAATTGTTATTGAAACCATTCCCGAGAAAATAAACGAGCGAGAAGCCCTTGATTTATCGTACTTAGATAAATTGCTGGGAGATGACAAAAATTTAAAAATGGAAATAATTGAATTATTTATTCAAAATATCCCGAATGATGTTGATTTGCTCGAAAAAGCAATATTTGATAAAAATGTACTTGACATTAAAAAGATGGCTCATCACATGAAATCATCGCTTTCGATGTTTAGTTTGAACAACGAAGTAGCATTTTTAGAGCAAACCGAAGCA
This sequence comes from Cytophagales bacterium, assembly GCA_038230735.1. GTDB lineage: Bacteria > Bacteroidota > Bacteroidia > Cytophagales > Spirosomataceae > Arcicella. The sequence continues at coordinate 47,950 of JBBRMR010000015.1, read as the reverse complement.
AATGCAAATGCAACCATTATAAGTGGTGAAATTGAGGAAGAGTTTGCCCTTTTTAAACGCAGATTAGTCGAGACTATTGATACTTTAAAACAGATTGAATTGGTTTAAATGAATTGTCTGAATGTTACAGTTGTGCTAACGTACTGAGGTAAATAAAATAGTAGAGTAATGGATTTGACTAATCTAAGACTAATAGCAAAAGATAAAAAGCCTTTGAAAAGAGATGATTACAACCGTAATTATTTAACTACTCGAAGCAATGTTAATGTTGTTAAATGCGATTAAGAATATGGATTTTGCTGGTATTAAAACCACCGCTAATAGTTTATTATTGGGCTTAAAACATCAAAGCTATCAATTAGCCATCTCATTGGTCGATACTCGTTTCTTTTTGAAGAAATAATTTTGCCATATCCTATAAAATTCATCAATTTTCCCCCTAATTTTCGTAGTTTTAAGCAAAGAAATAACGAATTGCTATTCGACAATTCAACAACTCAAAATTAAAACTATGCGTTGGTCTCACAAAACAAAGGAAGAATTAGTAACAGAAATTCGTCATCTCAAAAAAGAGTTGCGGGTTTTGGAGGTAAATGAGCGTGGCAATGGTACGAGACTTTCGGTGGCAGAAGAATTACAAAAAACCGTTGAAAATCTGAATCTGGTGGGTATTATTATTGAAGAAGATGGGGTAATTATCTTTTGTAATACCTTCGCTTCCAAGATGTTAGGCTATGAATCTGGAGAATTAGTGGGACAAAATTTCTTTGAAGCGTTAGTGCCAACCGAAGAAAGAGCATTACGATTTACTGCCTTCCAACAGGCAATGGTAAAAGGTGGATTATTCGAGCAGAAGGAAAGAACAGTACTTACAAAAGCCGCTCAAATCAAGTTTGTGGAGCTCAATTCAACGGTTTTTAATGATGCTGCTGAAGAGATAAAATACCTCACCATCATTGGCGAAGACGTAACTGAACGCCGCAAAGTTGCCGAGGCTTTGGGGCGTTCAAATGCACAATTACAGGATATTATCAACAATACTTCCGATTTAATTCAGCTAATCAGTATGTCGGGGCGGTTTTTATACGTCAATAAAGCATGGTTAGAAATTACGGGATATGGCTCGGATGAATTGGCAAGTTTACGCTTGAAAGACATCCTCCATCCTGATTTTGCCGAAGAAGCTCTTTTGAAGTTTGATAAAGTAAAAAATGGCGAAAAAATCCCTGATTTTGAGGTCGTTTTCCGTAGAAAAGATGGTCGGAGACTGTACCTTTCAGGTTCAGTAAATTGCCGATATGACAAAGAAACACCCACGGCATTTCGCTGTATCTTCCATAACTCCACTGCTAAAGTTCGGGCGGAGCGTTCGTCCAAATTATACGCCAGTATCGCCCAAGCAACTATTCGCTCTACTAATTTGGATGACTTGTACGTCAATATTCACAAAGAATTAGGGGAATTAATTGACGTAAAAAACTTTTTTATCGCCCAATACGATTCCGCAAAATCATACCTCTACTTCCCGTACTACATTGACGAATATTTTGATAGCCGTGTCCATTTTACGAAAAGAAAATTGGGAAACGGACTCACCGAATACGCCATTGCTGCCAATAAACCGCTGATTCTCAGAGACGACGATATTTATAAATTAGCCGAAGAAAAGTCCATTTATCTCTACGGCGTTGTACCAAAAGTGATGATTTGCGTTCCCTTGCGGATTGGTAATAAAGTTACGGGCATCATCGGATTAAAATCTTACGAACGTCAAAATAAGTACGAACAGCGGGATTTAGAATTATTAGATTTCATCTCGGGTCAGGTGGCACTCGCCATTGCCCGCAAACAAGCGGAGGATGCACTCGCTCGTGAAACTGCCCGACTGACCGCTATTATTGAAGGCAGTTCGCATTTGATGTGGTCAGTAAATCGTAAAATGTTACTGACATCTTTTAATCAAGAATATTCACAACTTATTGAAAATCAGTTAAATGTACGCCCAGAATTAACATCCAGTAATGAGAAAACGGGTTTCAGAATGGTATCTCAAACTGATAGGAGAGTTCTGGAACAAAACTATAAATTGGCGTTTCGAGGCGACCAACAACATTTTGAAGTTCAATTGGATTCGCCCGATGGGGAAGAAAAATGGGTGGAAGTTTATTTGAATCCCATCGTTAATAATGGCATTATTGAAGAGGTTTCGGGCATTGGGCGAGATATTACCAACCTCAAAAAATATCAACACGACATTGTTCAGGCAAAAGAGGAAGCCGAACGTTCATTGAAAGTAAAAGAACGCTTTTTGGCAAATATGAGTCACGAAATCCGCACGCCCATGAATGGCGTTATCGGAATGATTGATTTGCTGACCGACACGCCTTTGAATGTGGAGCAAAAAGATTATGTTTTAACGATAAAAAAATCTTCGGAAACGTTACTGCATATCTTGAATGACATTTTGGATTTGGCTAAAATTGAAGCGGGAAAAATGGCTTTGCACGAAGCCCCGCTGGTTTTCAAGGACGTTTTTGACCGACTACAAGCTCTTTTTTCTCAATTGGCAACGGTAAAAAATAATAAAATCATCTGTACCTTTACTGATAATCTGCCCGATTTTGTCATTGCTGATGAAACTCGTTTACTCCAAATTCTCTCAAATTTCACCTCCAATGCCTTGAAGTTTACCGAGAATGGTACAATAAATATTAATGTCAGTTTAGTTGAAAAAAGAGGAAAATTTAATCGTATTAGGGTAGATGTGAAGGACTCGGGGATTGGAATTACCGAAGAAAACCTTAAAATGCTCTTCAATGCCTTTCAACAAGTTGATAATTCAACCAAGAAATCCTTTGGCGGAACGGGTTTAGGCTTGGCAATTTCAAAAGAATTATGTCACATGATGAAAGGAGAAGTGGGCGTAACTTCCGAATGGGGAAAGGGTTCAACTTTTTGGTTTACAGTCGAATTAAAAGAAACATTAATTAGCCCGATGATGGCAAAAAAAGATGAAATTGCTTATAAAGTAGTTAATCATTTTGATAAATATCATCCCTTTTTATTAGTGGTAGATGATAATGCTACGAATAGAAAAGTTGCCAGTGAAATTTTGAAAAAATCTGGTTGTGAGGTTATTACGGCAGATTCTGGACAAAAAGCGATTGAATTAGTTCAGGCTTCCACTCTTAATAAACCTTTCGATATTATCTTTATGGATATTCAAATGCCCGAAATGGATGGTATCGAAACCACAGAATATTTACGAAAACTGAACACAAAACTCCCGCCAATCATTGCCATGACTGCCTACGCCATGAAAGAAGATCGTGACCGTTTTATGGCAAACGGCATGAATGATTATGTGCCAAAACCGATTAGGGCAGAGGTTTTAGTTAGAAAAGTAGCGGAGTGGATTGAGCGTCAGTTAGTAGTAAATAGTAAACAGTCGGGCGGCGAACCGCAATCCGTAAATAGTGAAAAACCAATGACTAATAACCATCAGCCAACTATCAGTAAGCAAGAACCCAAAATTGAGCATCAGAAATCAAATATAAATAACCAAACTCATCGAACCGAAAACCGAATCCCAGACATCGAAAATTTCGAGATTCTTGATCAAGAAGTTATCAAACAATTGGCTTATAGTGTTGGGGGTGATATGAGTTTTGTGGCATCCATTTTGGAAGGTTTTGAGGAAGAAGCCACCGAGCAAATTCAGAATACTATTGAAGGATATAAAGCCAATAATTGCAAGCAAGTGCAAGGAGAATTGCATACTTTAAAGGGGAATTCAGGTACTTTGGGGGCGATGCGTTTGCACGAAATAACCAGACTCATTGAAGAAAAAGCCAAGCATTGTGATTTTCAACTATTTGACAGTGAGATAGTCATATTACAGGAAGAGTTTGAGAAATTTAAGCAGGAAGTCTTGAAAATGAATAAATGAGATTTGACTCTTTAATCTACTGGTAACTATTAATTGATAACTGTTTCCTTGTGGAGCAGTGTACCGCCCCACCCCACAATACACGATTTTAACATTAGTGGATTTTTCATCAAAAATAGGGACGTAACATGGCGGTATTACGCCCCTTATACCACGCTCGGATGGCGGTCCGTCGTAGTGTCATGTCAGTAATTTTGGGAATAATGTTGTTGAACCAAACCCCTTCGTGTGTAACAGAGTAACACAACACAATTACTGACAGAATCTTTCGATGCTATAAAAATACATCATATTCAAAAAGCAAGGAACGTTTGCGGCATATAAATACCGATTTCAACGTAAAAAAAGTAATTATTCTTTATTTCTACAAGTAAAATGGATTAAAGTTTATAAAATAATTTGAAAATGAGATAATTTGAAAATGATTCACCCCCAAAATTGTGTATTTATCGGCGAAATAATGCGTACTGAAATTTTCAAATTAGTACAACATTTTCAAATTTTAAATTAAAAAAATGAAAGGATTAGTGATGCGATCAACGGGTTCGTGGTATGAGGTGCTTGATGAAAATAGGCACGTCTGGAAATGCCGTTTGAGGGGAAAATTTAAAATAAAGGGACTCAAAACCTCCAACCCCATTGCGGTTGGGGACAGAGTCGTATTTGACATTGAGGATAAAATTGAGAATACGGGTAATATCTTTGAAATAGAGCAACGAGAAAATTATATTATTCGCCAATCGGTTCATAAAACGACTCATGGACATATTTTAGCGGCAAATCTCGACCAAGCCGTTGTGATTGTTACCCTTAATTATCCCAGAACTTCCTTGGGATTTATTGATAGATTTTTGGTTTCGGCAGAGTCATTTAGGATTCCCACAACCATCGTTTTCAATAAAATAGATTTGCTGTCAGAAGAGGAGATGGAATATTTGCTTGATTTGCGGATAATGTACGAAGACATCGGTTATCCATGTTTGTTTACTTCCGCCGTTAATCAAGCTGGTATTCAAGAGTTTAATGGCATTTTGAAGGATAAAATCTCCTTAGTTTCAGGTCATTCGGGCGTAGGAAAATCAACGTTGGTCAACCAAATTGCTCCTGATTTGGACTTAAAAACCTTAGAAATTTCAACCTTTGCGAATAAAGGCGTACACACGACAACTTTTGCCACCATGTTTGAAATATACGAAAATGCGTACATTATTGATACCCCAGGCATTAAGGAATTAGGATTAATTGATATTGAAAAATCAGAAGTTTCTCACTTTTTTCCAGAGATGAGAAAATTACTTAATCAATGCAAATATCATAATTGCAAACACCTCAACGAACCCAAATGTGCGGTAATTGAAGCAGTTAAGGAAGGAGATATTGCCGAAAGCCGTTACGCCAGTTATTTGAGTATGATGGATGATGATGATAATAGGCGTTAGAGAACTTTCGCCTCAAAAGCCCCCGTTAATACCTTTCCATTTCGCTTAATTTGTAACCAAATCCGATAATCTCCTGTCGCTGGAAACACATACGGGAAACTCACCATATTGCCATGATGCCCTTTTTGCATGGTTTGATGAATCATATTGGGCATCAAGAATTTATCTCTATCTGCTTCGCCCATCGTCTGGATTGTCGCCAATACTTTGTCAACGCTATCTTTGAAAATATTGGTTGGTAAGAGAAAGGGTTTGGGCGTATTTTCTCCAATTCTTTTTTCCATAATGGTTACGGCGGTACTGGAAACCGTACCCGTTGGATGCAAGTGGATATAAACTGAACCATCATCTTTCACGATGGCAGCGTGTCCCATCATGCCCAAATAGGGTTGCAAACTTGCCTCTTTCCCATCGGGCGAAAGCACCGAAAACTTCAAATCATATACTTCTCCTGCCAATAATGGTTTATTGGGTTTTGCTTCCCAAACAATACTTGAACCGTCTTGTAATTTGGTTTTTACCCCAGGCGTTCCGCAAATAGTAATGGTTTGGTCGGGTAGATTTGGACTTTTAGCATTGATGGGATTGGTGATAACATAAGTATCATCGGGGTCGCCAATTTTAGCGGTGTTGGACGTATTTCTAAGGGATGTTTTAATTTCAACAGAATCTGAAATAGTGTATTGAAAGCCATTAAAACGCATAATATCGGCAAAAACAAGGTATTTTCCAGCTGGTAAATCGGGCAGAGTGGCTTCATAATTCAAGGTATCAATACGCACGGGATGCAAATGGGCAAAAGCGTCCATTGTGCCTTTTCTTACCAAAAATAAGTGCATCAATTTTCCGTGGTCGGGAATGGCGTAACTTAGCCATCGGGTGCTTACAGAATTACTATCAATCGTTAATTTTAGAATATTTTGGTCAATAATTTTGGTGGTTGAAGTATAGGGTTTGAACATATTTCTCTTGTATGCTTCCGTTTCAGAAGTCCACCATTTATTGCCCCCAAAGAGGAATAACCCACAAAAACTTGCTCCAACGAGCGAGCCAGTTACTCTTTTACGAATGGTTTTAGCCGTAGTTTTTTCACCAACGGGTTGCAAACTATCGCTTACGCTTGCTCCAAAAATGGTGGTTAAAACGCCAATGAGGAATATGCCCAAAGCCGCCAAAATCCAACCTAAACCTGCGGGCATAGTTCGCCTGGCGGTGGAAGTAGCTGAAACTGGTACAATCAATTTTCCTTTGCCCCTTGCACCCTCAATTTCAACCTGAACGCTCGTTGCTCCCGAATTCATCAACCAAATTTGTCCTTCAAAACGATTGGTTTCGCCTTTTATGGGCAATGCTTCGTCTGAACGGGGCGTACCTTCATCGCCAAACCAGAAATAAATTGGTGAAATACCAACGTGAGTAATATCTGCACCATCGGCAATAACGGTAACTTTGGCAGTGCCAGGAATAACATCGGGCGGTTGCACATATACTTGCAAGGCGTATTTACCCGCTTGCCCTTCGAACACTACCCCTGCACTTCCTACGTGAGCTTGGGTAGGGGTTGCGAAGATGAAAAATATTAGTAATATGGAGGTTATTGTGGTTTTCAAGGTTATTTAGATTTTTAAATTTTTTGTCAAATTAATGTATAAAATCCTTACTAATCATCACGAAAGGTAATGTTTTTCACAAATCATATTCTTTTTTTAAGAGTTCTATTAAGCGAGATGCATCCTTTTCTAAGTTATGTTTCAAAAAAATAAGTCTGTTTCGTGAACCATTCAAATACTGTAAATAGCCAGCGGCTTCACGAATCAACTGAGTATTATTGACAATGGGCAAACTCTTTTTATGGGTTTGGTTCATTCTGCCAGCCCTAAAAAAGTACCTCACGGCAAATGGGTCGAATATTTTAACCGCTACTTGTTTGAAATATTCTTCTTCATTTATTTCCCGACCTTCAACCAATTTAATGACATTAACGCTTTCGTAATAATCAATTATTGCGGCAGTAGCACGTTGATTTCTGATTAATCGAAAAGATGCCGAATTTTTCATTTGCTCAATTGTTACTTCGTTACAATAAAATTGGACACTTCTTGTGGCTAACTTTCCTAAATAATTTACTTTCTCGATATCTTTTACATCAATCGGTTTCTCAAAAAAATCCAACAAACTATCCATTTGAGCAATTTTCAAGGTATGAAATTCTACCTGAGAGTCAGCCATTTTAATATCATCATTGAGGTCAGAAATGATAGAAGTCATGTACTGCTTTTCTAATTGCTTTTCGGCATAATCTTCTTTAACATTATTCAGTAAAAAAGCCGCCATAACTGCCAGAAAAGGCAATATGAATTCAAAAACATAATCTTTAAAGCTTTTTTTAAAGTCAAATTGCATTGGGAAAATAGGCTCTTTTTCAATTACTGAATTTGAGGTTTTCTCATTCTGTAATGGCAATTCAGCATCATCATTTTCTAAGGAAACTTCCATATATTTTGACAATTAATTTTATAAAACTTACCGTTGCACCTTCCGCATCCAATTCCCCCAAAGTAATCCAATTCTTGAAGAAATAATCCCTAAAACAATTGCTACCAAAAAGCCCACAGCCCATTCGTAGGCAGTTTTTGGTGTTCCATATCCTCTGTAATGATAGCGAAAATCAATATTGGGGTCGTTGTTATATGCCCATGAATCAGAATGGAAAAACCAGTTGCGAGCCAAAGGAGATTCATGTAAAAATGAACCTGCATTCCATTGAATTATAAAAAATACAAAGACAAAAGTTACGCCCAAAATAACTGCCTGAATCCAATCGTTTTTAGTTGAAAATTTATCTCTCAAATAATCAAAAACTAAGGCGGGGAAAAGTAATAAAATCGGAAAGCCTGTTGTTTGGAAAAAAGTTACATGATTGGCGATTGGTCCTAAAAGTGGTTCGGCGGGGAACATTCTGAGGGTTGTATTTATCACCCAAAGGCTGACCATATAGATAATTGCAATGTAAGTAGCTCCCCATTTTACATTACTTGCACGAGCAAAAGCAAGCACAAAAAGTGGTACAAAACCCGCTCCGATTTGATAGAAAGACATTCGGTGCATTGCCCATCTACCCATGAATTCAGTACAGAAAGTAAAGGCGGTAAGTACGACCATTCCTGCCGTAAAAACGAAGATGTTTCTTAAACGATTTCTCCTTTCAATATTCTGACTATCAGATAGATATGATATTTTTTCGTTCTGATTTAAAGTAGCCAAAACAGAAATCATTGCTCCGATTTGAATGGAAATTAAACCAAATGCCAACACCGCATGAGGAGGTGAAAATATCTTTACGTCCAATCCGTAAGTATTATGCCACCAGTCGTCAAAAGGTGCGGATGTACCCGCAGCGAAGCCTCCCCAGATGCAAAACATTCCGCCCAAAGAGCTGTAAAATATTCCCCAAAAATTGACCATTTTACCCTTCTCTTCCAACGTTCCGAAAAAGGAAGTTTTCAAAACTTGATAGCCCGAAATGAGTCCCGCCAAAGCTGCACCCAAATAAATAGCATTATGTGGAGCCGAGAAAAGTCCATCTCGCCCGATGGTCATGTGCCAAGAAATATCCCACAAAACGCCAATAATTACCGATGCCGAACATATAGATACGATATAGAGGTGAAAAGGAATTCCCAAGAGGAGCGTTTTGAAAGAAGTAGTATTCTTTTCTAAGGTTAAATTTTGCGGTAAAGTTGTTGTTGAAGCCATGATTTTGATGATTTTGAATAGTAGATGCAATTTATCAAAAAATCGTTGCATCATTTCCATTTTGTGGATTGTTTTCCTAATCATTCTTAATAGTTTTGTAAAAAAATCGAAAAATAAATGGCAACTTGGTATTTAAGTAAAATAAAATTTCAGCGTGAAGACGAAGCTGGTTCTTTAAAGTCAATTAGTGAGGCATATTTAGTTGATGCCGTTTCATACACCGAGGCAGAAGCAAGAATGTTTGAAATTGTGGCAAGTAATACGCCTGAATTTCAATTAGTTAGCTTGGCAAAAATGAAATTAACTGAAGTGTTTTTTGAAGAAAATGGTTCAGAAATTTGGTATAAAGCCAAGGTTCAGTACATTTCTTTTGATGAAAAAACCCAGAAGGAAAAGAAAGTACCGCACATGATGTTAATCAATGCTGAAAACCCCAAAGATGCGTATGAAGCATTGGTAAAAAACTTAGGAAATCTGAATGATTACTTGATTACGGACATCAATATCACGGCTATTTTGGAAGTTTGCCCTTACGTTCCCGAAAACGAAATGTTGAAGAAAGGTAATTTCAAGCCTTTGGCTGAGGTGTTGGCGGAGAAGGAAGTGGTTGAGGAAGCTCAATAGTTTTATCAGGGCGACACTATCTGAATTTGGATTGCGATGTTTACCAATCCAAATTCAGATGGGGTCGCCCTGATAATTTTATAAGGTTTCTGTCTATTATCAAAGAAACTAAGAATTGTAACCTTATGATTCTGAAACTTATAGAAGACTTTTATGAATTTGTGTATGACAAAGCCACGAATTTCTTTTTCTCGATTTTGAACACTACCGAGTAAAGGGAATTCTTGTAATAAAGAAATTGTATCAACAATTTTTATTCTAAAGTCATCCTTTACAACTTCTCCAAAATTGCTTTCAATGTATGAAATTATATCTTCTAAATTTTGATAGGCTCGTTTTGATATTTTATTTTGTAAGCCATGTTTTCTTGAAATCTTCAAAATCAATTAAATCACCCTCATTATTGCTTTCAACATCAGCCAATAGGACACCCTGCTTTTGGTTATTTGTTAAGCTATCCCACAAATTACCATTTTTTTGAGTTTCATACTTTTCAAAAGCATTTACTAAAAAATCTAATTCCATTTCATCATCAATTGCATTTATCATCTGATGAAATTTATTTTTTTTCTGTTCTAAAATTTCTATTTTTCTTAAATTTTTATGGTTAAATTTAAGAAAAAAGAATGAAAAGAATTCAATTTAACTGAAATTTGTTCTTCAATTTTAATTTCCAATCCCTCCATGTCAAACGAAGAAATTGTTGCCCTTCTTGAATTATCGGTTAAGCTCCTTGAACTGCACGATGAAAACGAGTTCAAAATCAAAAACATGAGTTTTGCCGCTCGTGCCTTAGATAAAACTACGGAAGATTTATTGACGCTGACAATCGAACAATTGGCTGGTTTGCCCAGCGTTGGTAAAAGTATTGCGGGTAAAATTGACGAAATCCGTAAGACGGGAACCACGCTGGAACTTACCGAATTGCTTTCACGCACCCCCGAAGGATTGTTGGAAATGCTCCAAATAAAAGGCATCGGACCCAAAAAAGTTCGGGTAATTTGGCAAGAATTGGGCATTACCGATAATCGTGAATTGCTTTTGGCTTGCGAAAATGGTGAAGTGGCAAAACTGAAAGGATTTGGCGATAAAATTCAAGCAACTATCAAAGAATCAATACTTTATGCACAGTCGAACACGGGGAAATTGCGAATGGAGAAGGGTGAAGAATTAGCTCAAATGTTGTTTGATGAACTTGAAAAACACTTTGAACAAGTGGAAATTGTGGGCGATGTGAGACGTAAAAATGAAGTCGTAGAATCTATTCAGTTGGTAGTAGCAAGCGAAAATATTTCGGAAGCCCAACAGAAAATCAATAGTCTTTCTTTCTTAGAACAGGACGGAAAAGCATCTTCCCCTTTTGCATGGCGTGGACGTTTTCAGGAGAAAGAAATACCCGTAGAAATTCTGATTTGTTCTCCACAACAGTTTGTTAATCAGGTGTTTATCTATTCTTCGTCTCCCAATCATTTGGCAAATCATGGGATTTATAAAAGAGTAAAATCAGCATTTTTTGAGTCAGACGAAGCCATTTATTCAAGTTTAAATTTGCCTTATATCATCCCCGAAATGCGAGAAGGGAGAAATGAATTTGAGTGGGCAGAAAAAAATAAAATTGAAGACCTCGTTACGTGGGATTCGTTGAAAGGCATTTTGCATAATCATTCAACCTATTCAGACGGCAAACATACGCTTGAAGCGATGGCTGATTATTGCCGAGAGTTGGGTTTTGAGTATTTAGGGATTGCTGATCATTCCAAAACTGCCTCCTACGCCAAAGGTCTTTCGGAAGAAAGAATTTGGGAGCAACACGCTGAAATTGAGAAACTTAATCAAAAATATGCTTCCATGACCGACCGCCGAAGCGTCGGTCGCCCTTTTAAGATTTTGAAGGGCATAGAATCCGATATTTTGGGTGATGGTTCGTTAGATTATTCGGAAGATATTTTGAAGTCTTTTGATTACATCGTGGCTTCTATTCACCAAAATATCAAGATGAATCAAGAAAAAGCCATGTCTCGGTTAATTGGGGCAATCGAAAATCAATATACTACTATTTTGGGACATCCAACGGGTAGAATTTTATTATCCAGAGCGGGTTATCCCATTGATTATCATAAAGTCATAGATGCTTGTGCGGCAAATGGCGTAGTGATTGAAATTAATGCCAGCCCTTATCGTTTGGATTTGGATTGGCGGTATATTCAGTATGCATTGGAAAAAAATGTGATGCTTTCCATCAACCCCGATGCCCACGAAAAAGATGGATATTTTGATATGCACTATGGCGTAGCAAATGCCCGAAAAGGCGGTTTGACGAGTGCTATGACCTTTAATTCGTTTGGTTTGAAGGAGATGGAGGAATATTTGAAGGGTAAAAAATAATTTATCTCAAAAACGCTACATTCCTTTTCAAACCTTCAAACTTCGCCCTTTTCAAGGGAGATTTTTTAAAAATATCTTTAAAAATATCCTCCGTAATTTCTTCCCAATCGTTTTTGGTAAAAGACGCTAAATCTGGATTTAGGTTAAATTGGGGTTCTTGATGCGGTTTTGAAAAGCGATTCCAAGGGCAAACATCTTGACAAATATCACAACCGAAAACCCAATTATCAAATTTTCCACTCACCTCCACAGGAATTGCTTCCTTTAATTCAATCGTGAAATAACTGATACATTTTGAGCCATCAACTACAAAAGGTTCAACAATGGCAGCGGTTGGGCAAGCGTCAATACAACGAGTGCAAGTACCACAATAATCTTTAATTTCATGGTCGTAATCCAATTCTAAATCAATGATTAATTCGGCAATAAAAAAGAAACTCCCTTGTTGTTTATTAATCAAATTTGAATTTTTACCAACCCATCCCAAACCACCTTTTTTCGCCCAAACTTTATCCATCACTGGGGCAGAATCTACGAATGCACGTCCGCCTACTTCACCAATTTCTTCGTGAATAAAGTCCAATAATAATTTCAACTTTTCTTTTACAACGTAATGATAATCAGTGCCGTAAGCATACTTTGACAATTTTAAATCATCTTTTCCTTCGGGTAAACGTTGTTCGGGGTAATAATTAAAAAGCAAAGAAATTACCGACTTTGAATCCTCCACCAGAAGGCGGGGGTCGAGACGTTTGTCGAAATGGTTTTCCATGTATTGCATCCTACCATGTTGATTGGCTTTGAGCCAATTTTCCAGTCGAGGGGCTTCTTCCTCCAAAAATCCAGCCTTAGAAATACCACAAAAATCAAAGCCTAATTCACGGGCTTTTTGCTTGATTTGAAAGGAATATTTTGTGGGATTTTGCATATTAACTTTTTCAAATTTCAAATCACAAGCACTATTAGTCTAAGTATTTTAACTTAATTCCTCAAAGCTACTTGTAAAAACCCTCTGAATACATTAATTTACAAAAATAACCAATAAATTAAACGCAGATGAAATTTAGTTTTGATAAATATAACACAGAGGGCTTTTTTGATGAAATGTTCGATGAAAATGGCAATGTTCGTCAGGGCTATGAAGCCTTTAAAGAACGTGCCGAACAATTAACTACCGAGGACTTTATCCGCCGTCACCAAGCCGCTGAACGTTCATTGATGGCAATGGGGATTACCTTTAATGTCTATGCCGAAAACGAAGGCACGGAACGGATTATGCCCGTCGATATTATTCCCAGAGTGATTGATGCCAATGAGTGGAAACGTACTGAAAAAGGGCTAATTCAAAGAATAACGGCATTAAATATGTTTTTGGACGACCTTTATCACGACCAAAAAATCTTGAAAGATGGTATCGTTCCTCGTGAATTAATCGAAACTTCCAAGGATTTTCTCAAACCTTGCATGGGCATTCGTCCACCCAAAGGCATATATATTCACATCACAGGAACGGATTTGATTAAAGGCGATGATGGGCAATTTATGGTCCTGGAAGATAATCTCCGCTGTCCTTCGGGGGTATCGTATATGCTCGAAAATCGGGAACTATTGAAACGTACTTTTCCCGAAGTTTTGGGTAAAACAAGGGTTCAATCCATCTCAGATTATCCCAATAAATTGCTTCAAATGTTGCAGCATATTGCGGGTCGCCCCAACCCGACGGTCTGTGTGCTTACGCCTGGGATTTATAATTCTGCCTATTTTGAGCATTCATATTTGGCTCAACAAATGGGCGTAGAATTGGTAGATGCCCGTGATTTAGTGGTGCATGACGGCTACGTGAAAATGCGAACTACCAAAGGATTCCAGATTGTGGATTCGATTTACCGCAGAATTGATGATACTTTCCTCGACCCAACAGTGTTCAATCCACGGTCAATGATTGGAATTCCTGGTATTTTTGATGTTTACAGAAAAGGCAGAATCGCCCTTGCCAATGCCCCAGGTACGGGTGTAGCGGATGATAAGGTGATTTACGCTTACGTTCCAAAAATTATTAAATATTATTTAGGCGAAGATGCCATTTTACCAAACGTAGAAACGTATATCTGCGGAGAAGAGGATGATTGTAAATATGTATTAGAAAATATCGAAAAATTAGTGGTGAAGGAAGCCAACGAAGCGGGTGGTTACGGAATGTTGATTGGTCCAAAATCAACTAAGGCCGAACAGGAGATTTTCAAGGCAAAAATCAAGGCAAATCCAAGAAATTATATTGCCCAACCCACCATTTCATTATCAAGAGTTCCTTGTTTAATTGACGACCACGCCGAAGGTCGTCACGTGGATTTACGACCTTATATTCTCTACGGAAACGGCGTAGAAGTTATCCCAGGCGGATTGACCAGAGTTGCCCTTCGGAAGGATTCATTAGTGGTGAATTCTTCGCAGGGTGGAGGTTCTAAGGATACTTGGGTTTTGTATTGAGAAATCTTATATCTTTGAATATCTAAAAGAATTGAAACAATGATAGCATCAAAAATAGCCCCACACGCAAGGCATCGCCCAAAGCTCAGAAATGTGCCTGATTATCTCATTTACGAAATAATGGATGGAAAACCCATTTATTATAAAGGATTTAGAGATGTATTATCAGGCAAAAAACAAGTTGAAGAAATCATGGGTAGTAGTAAATTACAAAGTTATATCGTAACATATTTAACAATTAAGTTTGGTAATTTTCTTGATGAAGATTTATTTACTATTCTTGGTCATGAAGCGGGTATTCATTTAGACAAATCCAATAACTTGGCGGGCGATATTTTGATTTTTGAAAATGATATTCTGAAAGCGGAAGACATTGATGTTCATTATGCCGATGTTCCGCCCAAAATAGCGATTGAAGTTGATGTAACGGCTGATACTTCGGATATTGGTGGAGTGGATGGATATATTTATAAAAAAGTAAGAAAACTCCTTGATTTCGGCATAGAAAAAGTCATTTGGATTAATACTTTCACCAAAACGATTTTGATTGCCGATAGTAACAAAGAGGCTTGGTTGGTTGAAAATTGGGAGAAAGATATTGAAATAATGGAAGGATTGACCATAAATATTCCAGCAATGTTAGCTAAGAAAAAGATAGTTGTAAAATAAAAAAGGTAGGCTGATTTGATTAGCCTACCTTTTTTGTTTAGCTGTATGTTATTTTTACAAATACTTTTGTTGAGCGTAATTTTGTTATTTTATTTTCCGAAATATCTCCACCATTGTCTGAGAATCTATCGGATCCATATTGATAAGTTTAAGCGATTTTACCATGTTGAGCGTACTAATTTTGTATTTCTGAAAATGGGGTGTTTTTAGATGCACTTCATACGCTTCTTTATTAGCATAAATTTCTATAATGCGAATCTGCGTTGGATTTTCCTTCTGGTACATCGGAAAGATTACAATAACTCCCGATTCCAATTGAACAGATGCCTGTGATTCCTCTTGAAGAATTTTGTTGTATTCTTGAAGGTAATTGGAATTAATCTTTATTTCTGCGATACGAATCATCATGTTATTTTTTGTTTGTGCTTCCATACTGAATGTTGAGCATAAAAGTGCTAAAATCATCACTTTAGTCAATAGATTTCTCATTTGTGGATATTGTTAGTTTTATGTTTTCGTTTTCGACTTACTCTCATAAAGTTAAACAGAAATAATGTACTGAACGTATAATTATATCAATTGCTTTGTTAAAATGAAAGACATTAATACTTAAATGAGAAAATATGAAAACAAATTTTCTTTATACTAATCACTAATTACTAATTTTGCACCATGCAAGACAAGATTAACGAAATACACCAGCAAATTGCTGATTTCACGATTGACAATAAAGAACAGCTCGAAACATTCCGTATTGCGTATGTAGGGCGTAAGGGCGTAATTGGCGACCTTTTTGATGGACTTAAAAACGTTCCGCAAGAAGACCGCCGTGCCGTTGGGCAAGAATTGAATGCTTTGAAAGAAGCAGCTCAGAATAAATTCAACGATTTTCAGGCTTTGATGGAATCATCCACTGATAAAGGCGTGTCCATTGAGTTTGACCTTACTTTGCCCAATATTCCCAATGAAAACGGGACACTGCATCCGCTTACTTTGGTGCGTGCCAGAATCATTGAGATTTTTGCCAAAATGGGTTTCAACGTATCGGATGGACCTGAAATTGAATCAGACTTTTATAATTTCACGGCTCTGAATTTTGCCGAAAATCATCCTGCCCGTGAAATGCAAGATACTTTTTTTATCGAAAAGAAAGGCGGAAACGTGGCAGATGATATATTGTTACGGACGCATACCTCCAACGTACAAATCCGTTTGATGCAAAATCAAAAACCGCCTCTACGTTCCATTATGCCTGGGCGAGTGTACCGCAACGAAGCCATTTCTGCAAGGGCTCATTGCCTTTTCCACCAAGTGGAAGGAATTTATGTGGATAAAAATGTTGGTTTTAAGGATTTGAAAGATACCCTTTACTATTTTGCCAAAGAAATGTTTGGGCAAGACACCAAAGTGCGTTATCGTCCTTCGTATTTTCCTTTTACTGAACCATCGGCAGAGATTGATATTACCTGTTTAATCTGCAAAGGCAAGGGCTGTAATGTCTGTAAATATTCGGGTTGGGTAGAAATTGCGGGTTCGGGTATGGTGGACCCCAATGTATTGGAACAGTGCGGTATCGACTCACAGGAATATACAGGTTTTGCCTTCGGAATGGGGATTGAAAGAATAACCATGTTGAAATATCAAATCAAAGATTTACGATTATTTACTGAGAATGATGTGCGGTTTTTGAGACAGTTTGAGGGGCTTTGATTTAGTAAAGCTAATTGTATATTTAGTTTGTAAGCATTTTAAACTATAATTGTATGAAAGAGAAATATATTAATCCATTTACTGATTTTGGTTTTAAAAAACTTTTCGGTGAAGAAGCAAATAAGGATTTGTTAATTGACTTCTTGAATGAATTATTGGAAGATAGAGGTGGTCTAACAGATTTAACATTTATAAAATCTGAACAATTGGGAGCTACCGAAGCGGATAGAAAGGCTATTTTTGATTTATATTGTCAAAATTCAAAAGGTGAAAAATTTATTGTGGAGTTACAAAAGGCGAAGCAAAAGTATTTTAAAGATAGAAGTATTTATTATTCAACTTTTCCCATTCAAGAACAAGCTTTGAAAGGTGATTGGGATTATAAACTAAATGCAGTTTATACAATTTCAATCATGGATTTTGAATTCGATGAAAGTCAATCTCATAAAAATAAACTCCGCCATGATATTCAATTGTTAGATATAGAAACAAAAGAATTATTCTATGATAAATTAAAGTTTATTTATTTGGAAATGCCAAAGTTTAACAAAACTATTGACGAACTCGAAACGCATTATGATAAATGGCTTTACGTTTTAAAAAACCTTCCTAAATTGGACAGGATACCCGAAAAATTAAAGGAGGGTTTGTTTTTAAAGCTTTTTGAAGTTGCCGAAATCGCAAAATATGATGACAATGAGCAAAGAGCATATCAGGATTCGGTAAAATATTATCGTGATTTAAAAAATGTTATGGACACCGCAGTTGAAGAAGCCATGACTAATAGAAACCTCGAAATCATTAGAAATTTGATAAAAGAGGGTGCTGATAATAAATTTATTTCGAAAATTACGAATATTGATTTTGAGCAAATTGAATCTATTAGACTTGCCACTAAATGATATTTTCTTGTAATGTTATTATGAATCATATTTCAAAGATTCTAAATCCTCTCCCAAATGTTAAAAACCAAGCTAATTAACAGTTTTTAACTAACCTATTCTTCACAAGCCAATCATATTTTGTATTTTTGGTAATATTATTGCCACACAAAAACAGCCCCCTTACCCCCAGAGGGGGAATACTATAAAAACTCCCCTCTGGGGTTGGGGGCTTTACTATTCATTATGAACAATTTCAAAAGAATCAATGACCTTATGGGTTGGGTCGTTTTTGCCATTTCCTTATTTGTTTTTACCAAAACCGTTGAACCAACGGCTTCTTTTTGGGACTGCGGCGAGTTTATCGCTTGTGCTTTCAAACTCCAAGTTCCTCACCCTCCCGGAGCTCCTCTATTTTTATTGTTGGGACGGATGTTTTCACTTTTAGCGGGGTCAGATTTAACACGAGTTGCTTTTTGGGTAAATATGATGTCGGTGGTTTCAAGTGCCTTCACGATTCTGTTTATGCACTGGACAATCGTAATGATTGGACGTAAGGTTTATAATAAAAAATTCTCGGAACTATCATCAGGTCAATGCCTTACACTTTTGGGTGCGGGTGTTGTGGGTTCAATGGCTTACGCTTTTTCAGATACTTTTTGGTTCTCGGCAGTTGAGGCGGAGGTTTATGCCATGTCGTCGTTCTTTACGGCTTTGGTGGTTTGGGCAGCTTTCAAATGGGAATTAATTGAGGATGAATCCGCCGCCAATCGTTGGTTATTATTAGTTGCTTATATCGTTGGATTGTCAATTGGAGTCCACTTGTTGAACTTGGTAACGGTTCCCGCTTTGGCGTTGATGTATTATTTCAAGAAGACGGTAGTTCCTACCTACAAAGGCGGTTTTGTGGCTTTGTTCATCGGTTTTGTCATTTTGGGAGTTATCAATTCATTCGTTATTCCTGGAATTCCTTCCTTAGCTTTTCAGTTTGAATTACTTTTCACCAACGGAATGGGAATGCCTTATGGCGTGGGTGTTGGCGTATTTTTGCTCCTGTTTGTCGGGGCAATTGTTTACGGAATTTTGTATTCAATCAAGAAAGAAAAAGTTGTTCTCAATCTGTCCTTATTGGCTTTTGTGTTTGTTTTAATTGGTTATTTGTCATACAATTTAGCGTTGGTTCGTTCAGGGTACAATACGCCCATCAACGAAAATGACCCGAGTAATATCTTGAATTATGTGAAATATTTGAAGCGTGAACAATACGGTGAGCGTTCATTATCGTATGGACCCATCTTCACGGGAACGGTTGAAAGTGTCGAACAGGGCAATCCTATCTATAAAATGAAGGATGGCAAGTACGAAATTTATGACTACAAACAAAAATTGATTTATGCAAAAGATGGTCAGATGTTGCTACCTCGTGTGTATAGTACAACACCTCAGCACATACAGATGTATCAGGATATGTTGGGTTTAGCTCCTGGCGAAAAACCAAGTTTTGGCGATAATCTCCGTTTTATGTTTACTCACCAAATGGGACATATGTATATGCGTTATTTACTCTGGAATTTTGTGGGTCGTGAAAGCGATGTGCAAGATGCGGGCGTGATTGATTATACCCGAAAAGGAACGTTACCCACCTCATTATCAAGCAATAAGGCTCATAATAATTATTATTGGTTGCCTTTAATTTTGGGTCTTTTAGGTTTTGTGCTATTAGTTCGTAAAAATGAACACGACTTTCTGACCACTACATTAATGTTCCTTCTGACGGGTTTGGCATTGGTAGTTTTCCTAAATTCACCACCATCCGAACCCCGTGAGCGTGATTATATTTATGTAGGCTCATTCTATTTCTTTGGGCTTTGGATTGGTTTGGGCGTTATGCAATTGTCAGAATGGTTTGGTAAGTTTTTACCGAATGTTACCGTAAGTGGTGCTGTGGCAACAGTAGTTTCTGCCGTTGTTCCCGTGATTTTGATTCAACAAAATTATGACGACCATGACCGAAGTCAGCGTTATCATCAAGTGGATTTTGCCAAAAATTTATTGAATTCATGTGCTAAGAATGCGATTTTATTCACGGGTGGTGATAATGATACTTTCCCATTGTGGTACGTGCAGGAAGTGGAAGGCTTCCGTACCGACGTGCGAGTTTGTAACCTTTCGTTGCTGGGAACTGATTGGTACATTGACCAAATGAAGCGTAAAACGTATGAGTCTCAACCTTTGCCAATTTCAGTTCCAAAAGGATTATTGATGGAAGGATTGAATGAGCAGATTATGTTTTATGAAAATCCAAACGTAAAAAATGGTATCAATTTAAAGGATTATATGAAATTGATTTCGGAAGAAAATGAGGCAATTAAAGTGCCACTGCAAGATGGTTCGATGATAAATACCTTGCCAACTGAAAATCTTTTTCTTCCAATTGATGTGGAAGCCGTCAAAAAAGCTGGATTTATTCCAAAAGATTTAGAACCGTATTTAACTGACCAAATGGCATGGTCGGCAGGTAAATCTGGATTGATGAAACCAGAGTTGATTCAATTGGATATTATTGCCCAAAATGCTGCACAAGGTTGGAAACGCCCAATTTATTTCGCTTCAACGTTACCTCAAGCAAGTTATTTGAATTTAAAAGAATATATGTCTCTGGAAGGTTACGCCTACCGTTTAGAACCCGTGAAAGTGCCAGGTGCAAAGGATGGTTTGGTGAATTCAGATGTGATGTTTGATAATTTAACAAAAAAGATGTTCTGGAAAAACTTAGATAATCCAGATGTTTATTATCATTCAGATTTCTATTTGCAGGTGCCAGTTGTTACGGCTCGTTTGAGTTTCTTGCGTTTGGTTGACCAGTTAATTCGTGAAGGAAAAATGGGAAAAGCCAGAGCTGCTTTAGATTTCTGTAATAAAGTAATGCCCGATAAAGCCATTCCTTACGACCAATTATCAGCTAATTTTGTGGCTCTTTATGTGGGTGCGGGAGATACCAAGAAAGGGTTACTTATGGCAGATACCATCATGAATCGCAATAATCAGGCTTTGGATTATTATCTAAATGACCGTAGAAGTAGCGATAGCCAAACGATTCAATCGGCACTTTATGAAATGCAAATTATTGTGGAAGGTTTGAAAAATGCGAAGATTCCAGAAGCCACGAAGTACGAAGCGATGTTGCAGAAGCAATTGGCGAGAGCGAATTCTTAGTATTACAGTTTAATTCACGGAAGCCGTCCTTCATTAAAAAGGACGGCTTCCGTATATAATATTCATCTCAAAACCTGACTCTGCAATCTCTGCACCAACATATTAACCATCCGCTTAGTCAATTCATCTTCATTTTCCATAAACTTATTATACTCTTCCAACGTAAACATTCCCGTAATGATGCCTTCGAGGTAATGTTTAAATTTCATGTCTTTTTTGATGGCTTGCTCAATATAAATGGCTCTGTCTTTATCCGAAAGTTTATCAAATATGCCTTTACGTTTTTCACAATAATGTTCGAAAATCTGAACGAGTAAATCGTTTTGCATCTTTAAAATTGGACGTAAAACTTCATTCTGAAATTTCTCTATGTCAGTTTGTGCCTCTATATCAAAGGTTAATATTGGGCGTAAGGTTTGTCTATTCATTGTTTCAAATAATAAATCTTAGCAATATTTTGGGCAAAAGAAAATGGAGACTGAAAAGCTATAAACCTTTGTATCTCCCTTTTTTCGCTAACCTCCTAAAAGTTAGGCTTCAACAAATATTTGGCATAAAAATTATCAATCACTTTCACGGCAT
Organism: Cytophagales bacterium; assembly: GCA_038230735.1. Classification (GTDB taxonomy): domain Bacteria; phylum Bacteroidota; class Bacteroidia; order Cytophagales; family Spirosomataceae; genus Arcicella. The sequence continues at coordinate 26,252 of JBBRMR010000015.1, read as the reverse complement.
CCGTTGGGGTATCTACCAAGGCGATTAAATTCAAATCTTCCTCATTAATATATCCCTGTGTGAGCATGGTGCTACGTACCCATTCGAAAAGACCACCCCAATATGCCTTTCCAACCATCACAACGGGGAAACGGGCAATTTTATGAGTCTGCATCAAGGTCAATGATTCAAACATTTCATCTAATGTGCCAAAACCACCTGGCATGATGATAAATCCTTGCGAGTATTTGACAAACATCACCTTACGGACGAAAAAATAATCAAAATCTATACTTTTATCTCGGTCAATATAATCGTTTGGTTTTTGCTCGAAAGGTAGGTCAATATTCAATCCCACGGATTTTCCACCTTGTAATTTCGCCCCTTTATTACCCGCTTCCATGATACCTGGACCTCCGCCCGTAATGACACCGTAGCCGTGACGAACCAATTTTGCGGCAATTTCTTCCGCCATTAAATAGTATGGATTATCGGGTTTGGTGCGTGCCGAGCCAAAAATGGAAACGCAAGGTCCAATTTTAGCTAATTTATCAATGCCCTCCACAAATTCGGACATCACCTTGAAAATCCTCCAAGATTCTTCCGAATGTATCTCCGACCAAGTATGGTCAATAAATGCTTTTTTAATTTTTTCGTGTTCACTAATTAGTCGTTCACTTTCTCTGTCTGTCATGTTTATTAATATTTTTTGAGTTGTTAATCTATTGTCTTGCACAAGCCCTATCTTCGTAACTTTACGCCCTGACGGAATGAAATAACACAAAAAATCGTTCCGATGTTACAAAACTAAGAATAAATTATGGAGACAGTTAAAAAAATAGCCATCGGAGGCGACCATGCAGGGTTTGAATACAAATCGGAACTCATCAAAGTATTAGCTGCCGAAGGCTATCAAGTAGAAGATTTCGGACCATTCAGCAATGCATCTTGCGACTATGCTGATTTTGCTCACCCAGTAGCCTCAGCCGTTGAATATCAAGATTTTACCCACGGAATTTTACTTTGTGGAAGTGCAAACGGTGTAGCAATTACCGCCAATAAACACCAAGGAATTCGGGCAGGATTGGCTTGGAATGTGGAAGTTGCTTCCCTGATTCGTCAGCATAATGATGCCAATGTGCTATGTATTCCCGCCCGTTTCACCACGTTGGAAGAAGCCATTGAAATTATGAATATTTTTCTTACTACCGAATTTGAAGGCGGCAGACATCAGTTAAGGGTTGATAAGATTCCAGTATGAGGAGAAAGGCAGTAAAGGAGGAATGGAGAAAGGGAAAACTAATTTTTTTTCCTTTTCTCCTGTCTCCCTTTCTCCTTTACTCCCTTTCTCCACCCAAAATCTTCTTAATATTTATCAAAAACATCACCACGCCCACGCCTGATATTAGGAAGTAGAACATGGCGAATAGCGAAAGTGTATCGCTACTTATCCATTCTAAAACCTTATAAAGTAAGTACGAAAAAGTAGTGTAACCGTAAATTACGCCCATCAATAGGAAAATGTAGGATTGCGTTTTGCGGGCGTAAAAAAATAGACCTACGCACAAGGCGAAAGATATAATTGAGTAGATAAACCAATTTCCATGGCCGAACATTCCTGTCATACAGGCAATTAAAGTCAGATTACTGCCTAATAAAAGGTAAGTGAAGGAGAAATGTTTTTTGAAATTTTTGTATTCTAAAACCAAACCTACCGCTGATAAAATCAAGCCCAAAGCAATGGTGGTCAAAAGGAAATTTAGGGCAGAAAAATCATTCTGAGAAAGCACCGAAAGCGGAGCAATTGACACGCCAACCCACGAAGCCAAAGCCGTTAAACCCATAGAAAGTACGCCCCGATGGTCGAAAAAATAGGCGGCAGGGATGAAGATAATAGCGGGTAAAATCGTTACTAAACCGTATTTTGTTCCGAACAAATTGTATTGAAATTGTAAGTAGCCTTCCAAAATTAAAAACACCATACAACCCAACAGAAGGGCGAAATCAGCGAATTGGCTTGAATTTTTGACTTCCTCCCACGTAAAATGGGAACGTTTGAGATACGCAAACCCAAAGCATCCAAGCATTACCAGCGTAATTAGCCCCACAATAACGCCATGCCCAATAGTATCAATATTTTGGTAAATCAGAATCCCCAAGCCACCCGTTAGCATTGTGATACCCAAATACAAAAGCATACGCAATTCGTAATGAATTGAAAAGGGTTTCGTGCTTTCATATTCCGAAATCAAGGTACTTTGTTCGGGGGTAATTATGTTTTTTTCTTGGAGAGATTGGAGGATTTTATTTATGTTCACGGGGTTGGGTTTTATTGGAATATAATAATAAATAACGGGACTATGTATTTATGAATGTACAACCGCTGACTGGGCAAAAAGCCGCTGTGAGGGTTGGGTCCGAAATACTGACAGCGGCTTTTTTGCCCAGTCAGCGGTTAAATTTTGTAAATATTTAGATTTGCATTAACAAGTATATACATTTGATAAATAATGTACTTAGAATTGTTCAAATTTTTATTTTAGGTGAAGATACTGAAAAAATAATTTCCTACTTTACCTCCACCAATTCAATTACCACACTCGTCCGAGAATCGGTTATGTTTGGGTTTAGACCGATATTCATTAAATAATCACCCGAGTAAATTAAGTCTGGATTTAGGCTTGAAGGCTTGTCGGGGAACAGGTTTATTTCCTTGATTTTATACCGCTTTGTGGGGGATAAACCTTTCATTTTTACGGGCATATAACTGTGGCTTCCTCCCTCGTAACGGGTGTTGGTCAGGTAATTGAACATCAGAGCGTGGTCTCGGGCGGCATTGGCATACATGATGGAAGCAAAAGGCTTTTCCCATGGACTTTGCAGGCGGTATAAGTCTCCGTGCCAAATCAAATCATTCACATTTTTGTAGTGTAATAATGCTCCCTGCGTATATTTCAACTCCTTTTCGTTGAAATTATTAACCACAATATCAAAGCCCAATTTGCCCATTATGGCTACATCCGTGCGGTATTTGATGCCCAATTTGCTCCAATCCGTTACGTGGTTACACATCGCAATCGAAGGAAAGAAATACGAATATTCGTACTGAATAAAAACCCGCTCCAAAGGGTCGGTATTATCACTCGCCCAAAACTCCGAGAAGTATTTCAACGCTCCATAATCCACCCTTGCTCCACCACCAGAACACAACATCATCGGGATTTTTGGGTATTTGGCTCGCAACCTGTCCAACACTTTATACAGGCATCGCACATACTCCACGTACAGGTGCGTTTGGGGCAAACCTTGCTTTTCTAAATAGGCAGAATGGGCATTGTAGGTAACGGCATTGCAATCCCATTTCACAAAAGCCAAGTCAGGATTTTTGGTAAAAAGTCCGTCCAAAAGCCCGTAAACGTGTTCTTGCACTTCGGGATTGGTCAAATCTAAGGGCAATTGATGGCGATAATAAACCTCTGGTCGTTGCGGCTCACGGATGACCCAATCCAAATGTTTTTCATACAATTCCGATTTCGGATTTACCATTTCTGGCTCTACCCATATCCCAAATTTTACCCCCGCTTTAGTGGCTTCTTTCACCAAATAACCAATGCCGTTGGGCAATTTTTTCTTGTTTTCTTGCCAATCGCCCAAACCCGCAAGGTCGTTATTTCGAGGGTATTTGTTGGCAAACCATCCATCGTCCAACAGAAACATATCCACACCCAATTTCTTGGCATCTTTGAATAAATTTACCAATTTGGGTTCGTCAAAATCAAAATAAGTGGCTTCCCAGTTGTTCAGAAGCGTTAATCGTGAACCTTGACCGTCTAAAAGCTGGTATTTTCTCGCCCAATCGTGCATATTTTTACTCGCCTGACTTTTCCCATGTTCCGAAACCGTATAAATCAAAGCGGGCGTAACAAATTCCGTATTGGGTTTCAGCGAATATTCCGAAGCGTGATTGTTGATACCCGCAATCAATCTCAGATTATTGAAAGAATCCATTTCAAAATCAATCTTATAATTGCCCGACCAAGCCAAATTAGCTAACATCACTTTACCCTCATCTTCAGTGGCGGGACGGTCAAACGATAACATAAAAGTAGGCGGTTGCAAAAGGTCTGCCCGAGTTCCCAATTTTGAATCCAATGTGTGAATTCCGTGGGATAATTTGGTTTCTTCGGGCTTCATTTCTCTCGCCCATTCGCCGTGATAATGACGTAGATAAAAATTATCCGATATCATATACAAATTGGCAGAAGCAAATTTATTCAAGAGCACATTTCCTTTTTCTTGATGTTTGATAATACTCCACTGTTCCACCACGTTTTCTTTGGCATAAATTTTATAACAAAGCGTAACTTCCACGGGATAAACGAGGTCTTTCAATAACACATTTACTTGGCTCACATTGTCATCACTTTTCTTAGTTTCGTGGCTAACGTACTTCAAATCTAAGGAAGTATTGCCATCGTTGTGCGTAATTCTGATGGCAGGTTCAACAATATTCCAAGTACCGCTTGGGGTATAAGCATTGTTGTAAACGCCCTCGCTACCGTTACTGTCTCTTAGATTTAAACTCTTCGCAATCAAAGCATTATCATTATTTTGTAAGAGTTTCTTGCCAAAATGAACAATGCCCAAACGATTGTCTTTATCAGTTTGCAAAACCATAGCATTATCTTTGGTTTCGATAGGAATCGTAATGATTTGCTGTGCCTTCATATTGATTTGAAACAATACGAGCAACGATAAGATGAGATTGATTTTAGATAGTTTTTTCATTAAAATATGATGGGGATTTTTAAAACAATGGGGTAAATTTATGGAATATTATTTGATGTGGGGAATTGTTTTTGGAATTAAAATCAATAGAGTTTAAATCATAGTACTCAGGTCAAATGTAGAGGCAAGGCGACCATTTTGATGCCTATGCTAATTATATCAATCTCTGAGGAAGAACTATCAATTGTAATTCTGCACAAAAATACAATTATTTTCAAATAAAATTGATTTAGTACAATAGATACTTTATATTGTTATATCATTTCTAAATTTGCTTAAATTTTTTCTTCCTACCTTTGTAAAAATATTAGATTAAAATTCAATACAATGAATCGTAAGGAGCAATTGAAACGCCTATCGGCAACAGATAAATTTGATATATGCGTAATTGGTGCGGGTGCAACGGGGGCTGGTGTAGCCTTAGATGCAACTCTCAGAGGACTAAAAGTTTTGCTAATTGATAAAGGGGATTTTGCGGGACAAACTACTTCAAAATCAACTAAATTGATTCATGGGGGCGTAAGATATTTGGAGCAAGCCGTCAAAAAATTGGATTGGGAACAGTATAAAATGGTCAAAAAGAGCCTATTTGAACGTGAAACTCTCTTAAAAAATGCTCCTCATTTAACGCATCCTTTGGCAATTTTGACCCCTTGCCGCACGTGGGTTGAAAGTATTTATTTGACCATCGGACTGAAAATGTACGAATGGATTTCGGGTAAACATACCATCGGGGCAAGCCGTTGGTTATCCAAAAAAGATGCCCTTGATTTGATTCCAGAATTAAAGAAAAAAACGCTTAGTTCAGGGGTTTTATATTACGATGGACAGTTGGATGATGCTCGATATTGTTTAGCAATTGTCCAAAAAGCGGAGGAATTGGGTTGTACTGTTTTGAATTATACGCAATCCCTTGATTTTCATAAGGATAGTGCAGGAAAATTGAAATCTCTCATCATTAAAGAATTGTCTTCTAATGCTTTGCACACGATAAATGCCGATGTTTTCGTAAATGCCACGGGTCCTTATGCCGACCATATTCGTCAGATGGCGAATCCTAAATTGAGTTCACGGATGAAGGTTAGTCGGGGGGCTCATATCGTTTTACCTGCCGATGTAATGAAAAATCCAACCGCCATGCTCGTTCCCGAAACTTCTGACGGGCGGGTGCTTTTCATCATTCCTTGGCAAGATGCTTTATTGGTAGGAACAACGGACCAAGAAGATACATTATCGGAAACCCCTAATTTAGAGGAGATTGAGATTCCATATTTATTGAAATACGTAAATCTCTACTTAGAAAAACCAGTTACGCCTGACCAAATTTTAGCGGGTTTTGCGGGACAAAGACCTCTTTTGGGCAAAGCAGAAAAAGGTTCAGATACAAAGTCTTTAGTGAGAGACCACGAAGTAGAAGTTGATACCAACAGTCAATTAGTGAGTATTATGGGTGGGAAATGGACAACGTATAGACTTATGGCAAAGGACACCATTGACCACATTTACGAAACTATTTGGCAAAAAGAAATCGTAAATTGTACCACTGAACATCAATTATTATACGGGGCAGAAGGGTATGATTTTGAAGATTGGGAAAAGCTATCCGTTGAATATCAAATTTCGGAAGAAGTAGCAAAACACCTTCTAAAAAAGTACGGTTCGGAGGCAAAATCAGTCTTGGAATTGACCGAAAATGAAACAGACTTGAAAGAATTACTCGTACCTAATCATCCATTTATCAAAGCAGAAGTACAATATGTCATCAATCAAGAAATGGCTATAAACGCTACTGATGTCTTGGAAAGAAGGTTGGGATTGAAAATAAGAGACGAAAAAGCATCGCAACGGGCAGAGGGATTTGTGAATGAAATGTTTAGTAAAAAAGTAGCAATGAGTATTGAGGTGTGAGATTACAATACAATTAGGTTTCAAATTATTTTACGGAAGTCTTCGTTAAAAACGAAGGCTTCCGTTTTTCAAATTGCAATTCCCAAATTTTTAATTCACAATCTTTAATTTTTAATTGAAAATATGTACATCGGCTCAATTGACCAAGGCACTACCAGTACCCGTTTTATCATTTTTGACAAACAAGGAAATCAAATTTCTGTTGGACAAAAAGAACACAAACAGATTTATCCACAGGCAGGTTGGGTGGAACATGACTCGAATGAAATCTGGCAAAATACCCAAGAGGTCATTGGATTAGCCTTGGGAAAAGCCAATTTATCCATTTCTGATATTTCTGCCGTGGGAATTACTAATCAACGAGAAACCACCGTTGTTTGGAATAAAATCACGGGTAAACCTTACTATAATGCTATCGTTTGGCAAGATACACGGGTCGGAAATATGGTTACTGAGTTGAGTAAAGATGGTGGTCCAGACCGTTTCAGAGAGAAAACAGGCTTGCCCTTAGCCACTTATTTTAGTGGTTTGAAAATCAAGTGGTTACTCGAAAATGTAGATGGATTGCGTGTAGATGCAGAAAAAGGAGAAGCCATTTTTGGAAATATGGACACTTTTGTATTGTGGCATCTGACGGGTGGCATTGACGGAGGCGTGTATGTAACGGACGTAACCAATGCCAGCCGCACGCAATTGATGAACTTGCAAACGATGCAATGGGATGATGAAATTTTGAAAATCTTGAATATTCCAAAATTGATGTTGCCGATCATCAAATCAAGTAGCGAAGTCTATGGTGAAGCACGTGGCGTATTGGCTGGCGTACCCATTGCAGGAATTTTGGGCGACCAACAGGCTGCCTTGGTTGGGCAAACGTGTTTTGCTTCAGGCGAAGCCAAAAATACTTATGGAACGGGCTGTTTTATGCTGATGAACACGGGTACAAAAATTACGCCTTCTACTTATGGATTGCTCACTACGGTTGCGTATCAGTTTGGAAATCAACCAGTTCACTATGCTTTGGAGGGTTCGGTTGCCATTACGGGAGCATTGGTTCAGTGGCTTCGGGATAATTTAGAAATCATCAAAAAGAGTTCGGATATTGAAACTTTGGCTAATTCTGTGGAAGATAACGGAGGCTGTTATTTTGTTCCTGCATTTTCGGGTTTATATGCTCCATACTGGGATGCAACCGCCCGTGGAATCATTGCGGGATTAACGGGATATGTAACCAAAGCCCACATTGCCAGAGCCGCTTTGGAAGCTACGGCTTTTCAGACTTTGGAGGTTTTGGAAGCCATGGAAAAAGATTCATCTATTGAAATTTCCTCGTTAAGAGTTGATGGAGGAATGGTTGTGAATCAGACACTTATGCAGTTTCAGGCGGATATGGTGGCAGTACCCGTGGTTCGTCCTGCCATGATTGAAACAACCGCTTTGGGAGCCGCTTATGCCGCAGGTTTGGCAGTTGGATATTGGAAAGATTTGGAGGATTTGAAACAAAATTGGGGCATCGACCACACTTGGAATCCAAATATGGCAAGCGATAAGAGAGAACATTTGTGTAAATATTGGAAAAAAGCGGTGAAGCGGAGTTTTGAATGGGAAGAGTAAGATTCATTTACGGAAGACTTCGCTTTGAGCGAAGTCTTCCGTATTTTAGGTAGAATATTATTTAGTTGTTATAGGCCTAATGTATTCGTAAATAATTGATTATCAGCATTTTCAATAGCGAGGGAGTTTAAACCCCTCGCTATTGAAAATGGAGTATTTGTCTTACCTGTTAAGTAAATTATAGTTTATTAGTAATGATCTTGCACTAAGTTATCAAGACATTTATTAACTTTATGATTCTTTTCAAAACAGATATAAAGATTTCATATCTCATAATTCATAAGTATAAATGTCCATCCTTTCAGACCAAATTAATCATATTTTCCTTGAAAATTTTAATCAAAAGCCCATCATCGTCCGTTCACCTGGCAGAGTAAATCTCATCGGCGAACATACAGATTATAATGGTGGATTTGTACTCCCCGCCGCTACCGATAAAGCTGCCTATTTAGCCATATTTCCCTCAGAATCAGCAACTTGCACATGGATTTCATTAGACATGAATAGCCAAGTTACTCTGGATTTCAATTCCATAAAGCCCTTAGAAAATGATACTTGGGCAAACTATATTTTGGGTGTCGTTCAGCAATTTGAAAATCGTGGAATGAAAGTTCCTCCCTTCAATTGTGTCATTGCGGGAGATGTCCCAATTGGTTCGGGAATGTCGTCTTCGGCAGCTTTGGAGAGTGCAATTGGTTTTGCTATTAATCATCTGAATAATTTTTGTTTAGATTCAAAATCCTTAGCAAAATTAGTCCAACAAGCTGAAAATGAATTTATTGGCGTAAAATGCGGTATCATGGATATGTTCGCCAGTATTCACGGAAAAGAAAATCATGTACTACGCTTAAACTGCGAAACCCTCGAATTTCAGTATTTCCCCCTCAATTTAGGAGATTATAAAATTGTTCTTTTTGATACCAACGTCAAGCATAATTTGGCAGAATCTGAATATAATCTCCGACGTATTCAGTGCGAAACGGGGTTATCATTTTTTAGAAAACATTTTGACGAAAAGATCCCTAATCTCAGTCAAGTTCCTTTGGCTTGGTTACAATCAAGTAGAAGCCAATTAGACCCCTTGGTTTATAATCGTTGCCAGTACGTTATTGAAGAAAATCAACGCATGATGACCGCTTGTGATGACCTTCAAAATGGTAATTTACAGGATTTCGGGATAAAAATGACCGCAACCCATGAAGGTCTGCGAACGCTTTATCAGGTAAGTTGCAAGGAATTAGATTTCTTGGTAGATGCCGTTTGGCACGAGTCTTCGGTCTTGGGTTCACGGATGATGGGCGGTGGCTTTGGCGGATGCACCATCAATTTAATTCAACAGGATTCTATAGACGAATTATTTGCTCAATTATCAGGTGTTTATCAAAAAGAAATGGGTTTAGAACTTAAAATGTACAGCGTTGTTACGGCAGACGGGACTTCTATTATTTCAATCAACTAATTATATGATTTTCGATTTTAACGAACATTCCCATATAAGACAAAATCCCCTTACTGGTGACTGGGTGATGGTTTCTCCGCACCGTACCAAACGTCCATGGCAAGGCAAAACGGAGACTATTGTTAATGATTCTCGTCCAAAACACGACCCAAATTGTTATCTATGTGCAGGTAATGTACGGGCAAATGGTGAGGTAAATCCTAAATATTCAGATACTTACGTTTTTCAAAATGATTTTGCCGCTTTACAATCGGATGTTCCCGATGGGGAAATCAAAAAGGGTGGATTATTAAAAGCCCAAAGCGTACAAGGTGAGTGCCGAGTAATCTGTTTTTCACCTCGCCATGATTTAACTTTGGCAGAAATGACAACGCCCGAAATCAGAAATGTAGTAGATACTTGGATTGCAGAATTTGAAGATTTCAAGGCAAATCCAGTAATAAATTACGTTCAGATTTTTGAAAATAAGGGTGAAATTATGGGCTGTTCAAACCCACATCCACACGGACAAATTTGGGCATCAAGTAACATTCCCGTAGAAATTACTAAGGAAACAGAACAGCAAAAAAGCTATTTTCAAGAACATAGAAAGACACTTTTAGAAAATTATGTAATATTGGAAATGCTTGAAGATGAGCGAATTGTGGTTGAAAATGATAGCTTTTTAGTAGTTGTTCCGTTCTGGGCAATTTGGCCCTTCGAGACGCTATTGATACCCAAAAGAGCCATGCCTTATATTTCTGGAATGAATGAAAAAGAGAAAGGAGATTTGGCGGATATTGTTAGGCGTTTGACCACTCGTTACGATAACCTTTTCAGTACCTCTTTTCCCTATTCGGCAGGAATTCATCAAGCTCCTACACAAGCAACCGACTTGGAATCTTGGCATTGGCATATTCATTTTTATCCACCATTATTGCGTTCGGCAACGGTCAAAAAATTCATGGTGGGTTATGAATTATTGGCTAATCCACAAAGAGATATTACGCCCGAAAGTGCGGCAAAGCAATTGAGAAATTTAAGTGAAGTGCATTTTAAGGGGTAAAATTCATGTTCCATCAAAATTACTTTGCTTTATTCAAAGCCATTCTCACCGCCAAGGCAGATAAAACACTTGCCATCACCCATTTCTGGGCTTTTACCCACAAAGGATTCTCATCAAACCAAACCGACATACGAGCGGCGGAAAGTACAATTAAGAAATTTATCGTAAAACTTACGGTCATTTGGGTGACGCCTAATTCAATACTCTGCGTAAATACTGACCCAAATTCTGGTCTGATAAATTGAGGGAAAAATGACAGATAAAACACCGCAATTTTAGGATTCAAGATACTCGTGAAAAATCCCATGCTAAATAATTTGCTTGGACTATCATCTTTTAGGTTTTTTCGAGTTTCAAAAAGCCCTTGACTATTGGGCTTTACGGCTTGAAAAGCCAAATAAAGTAAGTAAAAAACGCCCAAGAATTTCAAGGTTGCATAGACATAAGGCACGGTGAAAAGTACGGCAGTCAATCCCACCGAAACCATGGTGATATGAAAGGTAAAACCCGTAATAATGCCCGCTAATGATACAAGCCCAGCTTTTTTGCCCTGCGTAATGGAGCGTGAAATTAAGTAAATCATGTTTGGTCCAGGCGTAACTACCAAGATTAAAGCAGCTAAAATAAAAAGGATTAATTCGTTGAATGAAATCATGGGTTTTCGATTATTAGTAAACAGTCTAATTTTGAAGTTGGTTTGCCAAATCTTTGTAACAATATTGAGTAAATTTGACTTATTCTTTTAAGTTTACCAAACTTTCATTATCCATTTAAAAAATTAATAAAAATGAATATAGAATTACGAAGTGATACATTTACGAAACCTTCACCCGCCATGCTGGAGGCAATGTTTACTGCCCCAGTGGGCGATGATGTTTTTGAGGAAGATCCAACGGTGAATGCCCTCGAAGAAAAAACTGCCAAACTGTTTGGCTACGAAGCCGCATTATTTTGCACATCAGGTACCATGACGAATCAAATTGGCATCAATGTACACGTCTGTCAGGGGGATGAAGTAATATGTGATGCCCTCTCGCACGTGTATTTGTATGAGGGTGGGGGAATTGCCGCTAACTCTTCGGCATCCGTAAATCTCTTGCAAGGTAATCGTGGACGTTTGTCGAATGAACTAATTTCAGAAGCCATCCAAGCCGATAATGTTCATTATCCAGTGTCAAGATTAGTTTCTTTGGAAAATACGGTGAATAAAGGAGGAGGAGCATATTATCAACTTAATGATATTGAGAAGATTAAGGTAGTTTGTCAAGCGAATAATATGGCTTTGCATCTGGACGGTGCAAGGATTTTCAATGCCTTAGTTGAGACAGGAGAAAGCCCTTTGGAATACGGAAAAGTGTTTGATTCTATGTCGGTTTGTTTGTCAAAAGGCTTAGGAACGCCCATTGGTTCGGTACTTTTGGGAACAAAAGATTTTATCAAAAAAGCCCGAAGAGTACGTAAAAGATTTGGTGGAGGCTGGCGACAAGCTGGATTTTTAGCCGCCGCAGGAATTTTTGCCTTAGATAATAACATCAATCGCTTAAAAGAAGACCACGCTCGTGCCAGAGAAATTGGGAATATTATGCAAACGTTACCCGAAGTAGAAGAAGTTTATTCAGTGGACACCAATATCGTTATTGTTAGATTGAATGATAAAATTTTATCTTCCGATTACGTTCAAAAATTAAACGAAAAAGGCATAAAATCTTCTACATTTGGCAAACATTTAGTAAGATTTGTAACGCATTTAGATTTTACGGATGAACATTTAGGGGCGTTTCGGGGAAAATTTTGAAATAAAAGTACCACAGGCTTTAGCCTGTTTTGTGTTCAGCTTACAGGCTAAAGCCTGGGGTACATTATTTTTTAGGCTCATTCAACTCAATCACATAGCCATCGGGGTCAGTAACATAAATCTGGTATGCTCCGTCAAAACGCTTTTGGCGGTGATAGGGTACATTTTTCTCTTTCAAAAATGCCTCAATGCCATCGGCAGAATTAGTAGGAATTGACAACGAAAAATGAGATCCATTTCTATCATTATTTACCACTGGATTTTCTCTTCCCAACAACAAATGCAATTCCTGACCTGGGGCAACTCTAAACCATCTGCGGATTGCCAACATATTATCAGGAACATCCAAAGGCGATAAACCGATGATATCACGATAAAAAGTTACGCTGGTTTTGAGGTCTTTTACTGCCAAACCCACGTGGTTGTATGACAGTATTTCGATACCTTTTTTAGGAGTAGTCTCTTGGCATAAAGCACTGAATGACAATGAGACAACGATTAATAAAAGGGTAATATTTCTGGTTGATTTCATGTTTTTGGTTGATTAATTAATTAGAAATTGAGAATGTTAATTTTGAAAATATGTTACGAAATACGGAAGGCTTCGTTTTGAACGAAGCCTTCCGCAAATTGGCATTAAAATCGTTAATCTCAATAGATTTAAAAGTAAGATATGACAAAACTCTACTTGTTTAAATCTGTTCTTTGTGTTCTAAAATCTATACGCTATTTCTTCTTCTCAACATTTTCAATCATTTTCAAATATTGCTCAACTTCCAATTTCTTATTCGCCAAAATCTTTTTGTCCTTATCCAAAAATAAAAGATTAGGATAAACCGTAGTGTTGAAGTTATTGGCAAAATCGGTCATCGTCATGCTATCGTAAACATTGATAAATCTTTGCGTCTTGAAGTCTTGAATAAATTTCAACCACTTCTTCTTATCCCTTGTGCCGCAAGCCAGATAAACTTTTACGCCTTTTGCTGCCAGTTTCGGATAATCCTCTAAGAGTTTTTTAGTAGTCTCCTGACAATGATGACATTCAGGGTCATAAATCATTACGAGCATGTAATTCGCCTTCACACCATACAACGGTTTATAAGCATCCAAGGTATCGGTCATGTCCATATTCATGATTTTGTTGCCCAATAAAACGGGCTTCATCTTGCGGACGTATTCTTTATTTCTACTAATTGAAGAAGTATCCCAACCCGAATCAAGGTCTTTGATGATGTATTTTTCTGCCACGTGGATATATACATTTTCACGCCCCATGATTTCGGGAGCAATGAATTTTTGAGCAAATTTTCCCACAATATACTTCCTTAAATCAGTTTTACGGGGCGTTTTTTCAATAATGGCATCGGCAATTTGGATAATAGTATCGGGTTCAAAATAAGAGATATTTTTAAGATAAGCCTCCATTTTTTTACCCAAAAAAGGCGTTCTCAACATCCGCTCGTCCGAGAGTGCGATATTGTCCCAATAATGTTTGAAATAGTAATTTGATTGATTGAGAGTATCTTGCAAAGTAGCTTTGGCAGTAATAGGAGGGACTTCAATTTCAATACCTGCCTGTAAAATATTAGCCGTAAAAGTACCTTTGTTTTTTGCTACATAATCTTTTTGAAATTGCTCTAATTCGCTGTAAATCAATTGTTTCTGAGTGGGTGTTGCTCCTCTAAGTTTCTGAGCTTTAGTATTGGCTTGATTGACAAAATCTTGAAATAGTATTGCTTCAACTGAACTTTTAATTTTCAAATTGTTGGTATAATCAGCGGTATCGGTTTGCATGGTGAAGTTTTGGTCATTTATTACCAAATCAAAAATTCTGTTCCTTCCCATTGCTACCACATAAAAACCCGCAGGAAGATTTTTCTTTCCCGCAAAAACTGCCTTGCCCGAAGCATCTAATTTGGCAGTATCTTGCGAAAGAAAAGTGTCTTCGTAATGATGGACTAAATACAAAGTAGAATCTCGTAAGCCTTTGATTGTCAATTCAATACGGTGTTGTGAAAAGGCACTGGAGAAGCTAAAAAATAGAAGTAAAAATGTGGTTATTTTTTTCATCTGAAATGGATTTCAATATTTAGTATCTTTATGTTGGATTAAATCAAACGAATTTACTGACAATTGAGCAAATTTCTAAAAATGCTCCTTACTTTAACATTCAATTAACAAAATCAGTAGGAAAACAGAATGAAAACCATATTTTTGTAATTGCTTTGAGCAATGAGGTGTGAGCGGTGAGGTGTAAGATAATGGCAGTAGGATATAGGAAAATAAAGTTTCAAAATCTTAAAGTTATTATCTAATTACTCATACCTCAATGCTCAAACCTCGTACCTCACCGCTCACCCCTCATTACTGAAAAAAGATGCCCATTCAAAAAGTTACTAGAGAAGAAATTCTTGCCAAATCATTAGAAGTTTTCCGTTCTCGGGGGTATCATCATACCTCCATGACCGACCTTGCCAATGCCGTAGGACTCTTGAAAGGCAGTTTTTATCATTATTTTGATAGTAAAGAAACCTTGATGAAAGAGGTTTTGTCAAGTATCAATACCTTTTTAAAAGGGTCGGTTTTCCCAATTGCTTATGATTCAACTTTGTCAATAGAATTACGAATGGAGATGATGTTAAAGCGTTTTTCAAAGACTGTTTTTAGTGCCGAAGGTGGTTGTATTGTAGGAAATACCATTTTGGAAACGGTCAATCAATACCCTATTTTCAAGGAAGTTTTACAGGAAATCATCACGGGATGGATGGATGCACTTACTTATTTATACGCTCATTCACATTCTCCTGAACAAGCTCAAAAATTAGCGGAACAAACTATCATGGAATACGAAGGGGCAATTATGATGGCGAAACTTTATGGCAAAGGGCATTTTTATAAGGATTGCTATATTAGAACTATCCATCGGTTAAAAGTGAATGGTTAAAGATAAACGGTTTATCCCAGAATATTTATCGTCAAAATTGTTTACCCTTCACCGTTTAATTTTCACCAAAAAATACCGAATACTCAATAACCGCCTAATTCCTTGATTTTTAGACAGTTTATGTTGAACTTGATTTGGTTAATCAAAATTTTCACATAAACCCAATGCAGAACATGGAAACAAATACCCTTCCACTCGAAAAAGAATTAGAACCTATCTTCACAAAACAGTTACCCGCTTTCCCCGATAATATCAAAGATTTATTCGTAAAAATTGCTCCATTTTTGGCAATTATTGGGGTAGTTTTTGGCGTTTTAGGGGCTGGTTTTGGCTTACTATTTGCCCCACTGATGTGGTTTTCAGGAAGTTTTTTAATTGGAATTGCGATGCTTTTCTTAGTGGCAATGATTATTTTAGATGCCTTAGCCATTCCTGGATTATTTGCCCAAAAAATGGATGGTTGGAAGTATATGTACTACGCTCAATTTTTGAGTCTAATTTACAGTTTGTGTATGGGAAATTGGTTTAGTGGCTTGTTAGGGGCATGTATTGGATTTTGGATTTTGTTTCAGATAAAAGAGAAATATACTTAGAAGGTAGGAGCAAGGGAGACAGGAGGAAAGGAAGTATAAACCAAAACTATATCCACATTTTCTTTTCTCCAGTTTCCTTTACTTCTTTTCTCCCACCATAGCCGCTTTCTTTGCGGGAAAATAAGAGGCAATCATCGTAATAATTATGACGACCAAAGCCGTAAAAAAGAAATCCCAAAATTGCATTTTCACGGGATAGGCATCAATCAAAGCACCCACAATCCCCATTGAGACTAAGCCATACGTTTGTTGTAAATAACAAAGAACAAAGCCTAAAATCAGCCCCACAATTGCTCCCGAAAAAGCCACGATTGCCCCCTCTGCCAAGAATATTTTTTGTATCATTCCACTATTTGCTCCGATGGCAAAAAGCGTTTTTACGTCCGCTTTTTTCTCGATGGCTAACATGGATAAGGAGAAGAAAATATTGAAACTGGCAATACCAATAATGAAGGTAAGCGTAAGGAAAACAAAGAGTTTTTCAATCTTGATTGCCCTCAATAAACTGGCGTGTTGCTCGTCTTGATTCTGAACGATAAAATCTTTTCCCAATAAATCTTTTATGGATGATTGAATGGCATTAATCCTTTCATTATCAGTTACTTGTAACTCCAAAGAAGTACGTTCATTATTATAATCAAAAAGATTTTGGGCAAAACTTAGTGGGGCAAAAATGTAGCTGTCGTCATACTGCTGTTCAATCGCAAACACGCCCGAAGGTATCAAACTCATTTTGTTGAAGGCATCACTGGCGGTTAAGTTTAACGTTTTGGAATTAGTATTTCTTGGATACCAAACTTCCAAAGGGGTGAAAAAAGCATCCACATCAATGCCCATCGTGAGGGCAACCCCCGAGCCCACAATGGCATGACTTATACCTTCTTCTTTCAACAATAATTTGCCATCAATCAATGATTTTTTCAAGCGGTCTTGCTTCAAAAAATTATCATCAACCCCCTTTAAATTGACCACCATTGAGGCATCCCGATAACGAACCAAAACATTTTCTTCGATAACCTGATTGATGTTTTTTACACCCTCAATTTTTCCTATTTTTTGTAAAAGATCAGGCGGAGCTTCAAAGTGTTTTCCTTTGAGGGGACTAATTTTTAAATCAGCATCAAAACTTTTGAACAAACTCCGCTGAAAGTCTTCCAAGCCATTAAAAACCGACAAAACCACCACCAAAGACATCGTTCCAACCCCAACCCCCAACATAGAAATGATGGAAATCAAGGAAATAAACGATGTTTTCTTACGGGCAAAGAAATATCGGCGGGCTATATAAAATGGGAAATTCATATTAATCTTCAATAACCTCACCCTCTTTCAAAGGTGGAATCTCCAAATTTGAAATCAAGGCATCCATGTGAGCAGCGTATTCGGCGGTATCGTCCACAAAAAATTCAAGATTTGGAATAATTCGTACTTGATGACGAAGTTTATTGCCCAAAATTCCCCTGATTTGTTTCGATTTTTCACGAATATCATTGAGCAAACCGTCTTTATCATTCGTTAGCATAAAGCTCAAATACGCTCTGGCAATGGCTAAATCGGGGGTTACTTTTACATCCGTTATTGTTACAAAAGCCTTTCCGAAGGTGGTTTGCATATCTTTTTGGAAAATTTCGCTCAAATCTTGTTTGATAAGTTTTCCGTATTGTTGTTGTCTTTTCGATTCCATGGTTCTATTTATTTGGGTGCAAATTTCGGAATTAAATTTCGTTTTATTTCGTAACTTTAACAAATACTCAAAACCTCAAAATGTTTAAAGATTAATTTATAAGGCAATCAGCGACTTGAACTCATAATTCATAACTCATCTCTCATAACTATTTCTCATGATTCGATTATTTTCATTAACGGGTTTTCTGTCCATTTTCTTACTTGGCTCACAATGCCAAACTGAAAAGCCCGTTGTTCAACAAAAAACGACTAATTCTTCTCCAAAATCTGTAAAGAAAGCGGAGAGTTTTCTTAATTTCAGAACTGAATCTGCCAATGCGGGAAGCGGTCCAGAAGTTTCAGAATTTCCTGCCATATTAAGTAACGTTCCGCTCGAAAGGTCGGCTGAAACATTTTCGCCTAATCTTTTCCCCAATACGGTTTATCCAACGGCTCTCAATAAAAATTTAGGATTTTATCTACCCAATTGGATTGTTACCCTTCACACTTCACTCTCGAAAGTATATAAACAAAAACGAATTTCGTTGAGAAATAGAGGGATTTGGGGTTCGGTAGATTATCAGGTGCATCAATCAGAAGGTTCAGATTGGAATTTTTTTATAGACCCAGACCGTGGAAAGCCCTTTTCTAATAATTACAATACTCGTAAAGGAGTTAATCTCAATACTTTTTCATCCGCTTTGCCCATTGAACAAAGACTCCAAGCGGGTGGTGGAGAAGTGAATTCATGGGATAATAAAACCGAGGCAGATTTAGACAAAATGGGCAGAGAAGTTGCCCGTTCAACGGAATTTGGTGATTATTATGTAGGGGGAAAACAGCGAAATGGTATGGTAACTTTCGACTGGGAAAATAATTATGAAAATGGTGTAAATCCCCGTAAATCTTTACGTTTTATCAAATCCGTCTGTGATAATTTGCAAGGAATTTTTCAAGCAATGTACGTTCATCCGATAAATCCAGAAGTTGGGAACCTTACAAAAAATGGTTATCCAAATGTTAATGGAGTAGTTAACCAAAACCAGATTAATCCTATTTATACCAATCAAGTTAATTTGGATGGCGTTAATTACAAAGTAATAGATTCTGAAAATTTTGCTCCTTTATTAGAAATGTCGCATTATGGCGAGACCACTATGCATGGATATAACGATGGTGTGCGGACGTTAAATGCTTATGGGTCAAATGCTAATATTGAGCATTATTTAGCAAGAGTAACCAGCATGGCAGAAAAGAATTATAGCTATATGCACAGCATCGGCAAGGATTTATGCTTTATTCAGGCAAAATTAATTTGTGATAGAGCGGGCAATGGGTGGCAATATAAAGATGGTTCTATAAAGGGGGGTGGAGGAAAAAAAGATTTGGCACATTATCTAACTCGTGACCAAGCCTTTAAATCAACAATGGCGGTTTTCTTTTCTGGTTTGCATTTTCATGAATGGAACAGACCAATTCCTAATCTGAATGCTGACTCGTATAATGGTTTTCAGTTTGCTTTGACACTTTTAGGAACAAGGAAAATATTTCCCAATAATGAGAAACTTTCTGCCGTAGATATGCGAACACCCCAAGCCGAATTTCAATTATGGAAAAGTAAGTATAAATTTGTGGGAGAAAATAATTACCGACAAGAGGAAGGTTACAAATTAAAAGACAATACTGATAATTTGTTAGTTAGAACGATGCGGTTGGGTAATAAATTGGCAATTGTTGTGCTAAATCCTTATAACGTAGCCACAAAATTCAACGTAACTGTTGCTTGCACAAGCGGAGAACTATCCATCGAAAAGACCTTCACAGATGTAGATTGGCAAACTTGCTATCCCAATGAAGCAAGGAAGGATTATATCTTTGATATTGTTGAAATGAAGTAGATACCGTCTGAATTTGGATTCGTCAGATTAAGGGATTAATGGATTTTTTGCCTAATTTTTGAAAACCTGCAATCCATAAATCTTCTAATCTGACGAATCCAAATTCAGACATCATTCATCGAATATCGAACCACCAAAAACGAAAAATATGCTCAGTTTTTTTAAGGTAAATGCGGTTTACCAAATCTTTAGTTTATTGATTTTGCTTATTTTAATTCGGATGCCGCTGTATTTGGCGGGTATTCCCGAATTGATTCCTGAGCTGCAGTGGATGCTTGTGGGCGAACAGGTAAACAAAGGATTTGTGATGTATTCGCAGATTTGGGATAATACTGCCCCGTTGTCGGTATTGGTATATGCGGGACTGGATGGGCTTTTTGGACGCTCGCAAACGGTTTATCAGTTTGCTGCCCTCGCTGTGGTAGCCTTTCAAACTATTTATTTCAATGTAATTATCAATAATCGAGATATTTATGCCAAAAGAAACTACGTTCCAGGTCTGATTTATCTACTTTTTCTCAATATTTCCTTTGATTGTTCAACGCTTTCGCCCGTGTTGATGGCGACCACTTTTTTATTAATGTCATTCGGAATATTAGTTAGGCAAATCAGTCGTTTGCAAGCCACGGATGAGGTTTTTGAAATTGGTTTTTTGATTGGTGTTGCCTCCCTTTTTTATCCTCCCGCTTGCGTATTTATCCTTTGGGCAACGGCATCTTTGGTATTTTTTAGTGGTGCAACCCTCCGCCAACATTCGCTATCCATTTTTGGCTTTCTGTTCCCCCTTTTATTGACGGCACTTTTCTTTTATTTAGACGGTACTTATGCGGCATTTGTTCGTAATTTTCTTTCTTCGGTTTTTCAAATTAGGCAGTATAATCTCAATGATTTTAAATCATTATTGGCAACTTTAATATTGCCCTTTGGCTTTGGGATTTTTGGTTTTCTTAAATTAGTAAATGCCTTTGGGTATAACAATTTCCAGATACGCTGTCAGCAGGTAATGATGCTCTGGGTTATTGCAGGCGTGCTTTCTATTGGTTTAATGCCTTTTTTAGCTCCCATGCAATTCATTATTTTTGTACCAGCACTTGCCTTTTTTACCATCATTTTTTTCAGTAGTATCAAGAAACAATGGTTGGCAGAATTGATATTTTTAGGACTTTTCGGAGCAATTTTATTAATTCAATACCAAGGCATTTACACCAATAGCAGTAGCAGTTTTGTCCAATTGAAAAACCTAAAATTAAAGGAAAATAGTGAAGTTAAAATCAAGAATAAACGAGTATTAGTTTTGGGCGATGGCATGGAAGAATACAAAAATAATTACGCTGCCACGCCCTATTTGAACTGGAATTTAGCTAAATACGAACTCGAAAATCTGGATAATTACGATAATGTGATTAGTATTCTCCGAAATTTTGAACAAGATTCTCCTGACATTATTATTGATAAAGTGAACCTTGCCCCCAAACTGTTTAAACGCATTCCCGCTTTGGAAAGACGGTATAAATTGGTTGAAAAGGGAATTTATAAAAGAGTGTAATGTCGATGTTTGATGCTCGTTTTTCGATGTTCGGAAAACGTCTCAAACCCAAACATTGTACTCCCGAACATCAACCATCGAAAAACGAACATCGAAATTATGAAGGCATACAATCCTCAATGGTCAGTCAACGACTTTATCCAAAATGTTGCTCAAAAATGGTTTCAGAAGGATTTTTTGAAGCAAGAACAGCTATCCGAAATTCAGAAAGAATATCAATCTGATTATAATAATCCCAATATTTTTCTCAAAATCGGCTTATTTATTTTCACCATTTTAGCCGCCAGTTTTTCAGGGGGGGTATTTGCCCTATTTTTTACAGTTCCCCTTGAAAACTATCCACAATTTGCTTTCATTATTGAAAGTATTGTATTGGGAATTGTTTTCATTTGCATCCTCGAATTCCTCATCAAAAATAATAAACTCTATCATTCGGGCGTAGATAATGCACTAATATACATGGCTTTGGGAGCATTTTGCACCGCTATCTATCTGATTTTTGAAAACGTCAAATTGCCAAGCTGGGTAGTATTGAGTTTATATTTACCATTTTTTATAGTAGCAAGCATCAGATATGCCGATATTTTAATAACCATTTCAACCTATTTATTGAGCCTCACTATTGTAGTTTTAATCAGTTTAGAATTTGCTTGGGGTAGAACACTCCTGCCATTTATCCTCATGATTTTCTCTATAATTGCTTATTATTTCCAAGAGAAATTAAGCAAAAGAGACGATGAATTATATTATGAAAAATGTTTAGATACCTTCAAAATTCTTTCGTTGATTACTTTATATTTAGGAGGTAATTATTGGGTTGTCAGAGAAGGAAATGCACAAATCAATCACTTAATTGATGCCATTTCTCCACAAATTACTTTTGCTCCCATGTTTTATTTCTTTACCACAGTAATTCCTTTTGCCTATATTTTCTTTGGATTAAAAAATCATGACCGATTATTATTAATTATTGGATTATTAGCCATCGGATTTTCTATTTTTACCTATCGTTTTTACTTCTCAATTCTTCCCGTAGAAATTGCTTTAACCGTGGGTGGTGCATTCTTAATTGCCCTTGCAGGAATATCTATTCGTTACCTACGCACACCCAAGTATAATATCACTTCCGAACCTGACAATGAACGCAAAGGGCTCAATTTTGAATCCATCATTATGTCGCAAGTGATACAATCCAAAATCCCACAGCAAGGTGATACTTTTCAGTTTGGCGGAGGTGATGCTGGAGGTGGTGGAGGTGGTGGAGAGTGTTAATACCTCAATAAAAAATATAATTATTATTATAAAAATTAAGAAAAACTACTCAATTCATGGTCTTATTTCGTGATTGATTTGAGAAAATGTATATTTGGGTTTTTAAATTTGCGAATTATGAGTTGTGAGTTGTGAATAAAAAATAGTCGAATATTTCTTCGGAAATTAAACCAATATTTTTACTCACAACTTACAACTCGCAACTCACAACTCACAACCAAAAAATGCAAACAGTCAATTCTTATAACTTCGCAAGCAAACGTGCCTTAGTTCGGGTAGATTTTAATGTTCCTTTGAACGAACGTTTTGAAATCACCGACGATACTCGTATCAAAGCGACCATTCCGACCATCAACAAAATATTGAACGATGGAGGTTCGGTAATTTTGATGTCGCATTTAGGCCGTCCGAAAGATGGACCGACGGATAAATATTCGTTAAAACACCTTGTCAATCCGCTTTCAGTAGTGTTTGGTCGTACCGTAAAATTTGCGGATGATTGCATCGGTCAATCTGCCATCGACCAAGCGGCGACTTTACAACCTGGTGAAATTTTGTTATTAGAAAACCTTCGTTTTTATAAAGAAGAAGAAAAAGGAGACGTAGCATTTGCGGAAAAACTCTCAAAATTAGGAGACGTTTGGGTAAATGATGCCTTCGGAACTGCTCACAGAGCGCACGCTTCTACGGCAGTTATCGGTCAATTTTTTGAGGACAGAATTTCTGGTTTTGTTATGCAAGCCGAAATTGAAAATGCTCAAAAAATATTGGAACACGCCGAAAGACCTTTCACCGCTATTATGGGTGGTTCAAAGGTTTCGGATAAGATTTTATTGATTGAGAAATTGTTGGATAAAGTTGATAACCTCATCATCGGTGGTGGTATGACTTATACGTTCGTATTGGCACAAGGCGGTCAAATCGGAAAGTCAATATCTGAACCCGATAAAGTAGAATTGGCAAAAGAATTATTGAAAAAAGCGGAAGAAAAAGGCGTAAAAATTTATATGCCCGTGGATAATTTATGTGCCGATGATTTCTCGAATGACGCTAACCGTCAGATTGTGGCGAGTGGAAAAATTCCAGACGGCTGGCAAGGTTTAGACATCGGTCCAGAATCAGTAGAACTTTTCAAAACCGTTATCGAAAACTCAAAAACTGTGCTTTGGAATGGTCCAATGGGCGTTTTTGAATTTCCAAATTTCGCCAACGGTACAAATGCTATTGCGGATGCGGTTGTAATGGCTACGGAAGAAAACGGTGCATTCTCATTAATTGGTGGTGGAGATTCTGCCGCTGCGGTGAACAATGCGGGCTATGGCGACCGAGTTTCGTATGTATCAACGGGCGGTGGTGCTTTGTTGGAATATATGGAAGGAAAGGTTTTGCCAGGGGTGGCGGCTTTAAGTTAGTGTAAATAATGTATGAATTTGGATTCGTCAGGTTCAAGGATTTTTTGGATTGTATTTGGAGTAAAATCCACTAATCTGACGAATCCAAATTCAGACATTTTTTATTCAAAACAATATCTTACCATTATACAACTGTTCGATTGGAAATATCAAATCCCAATCTTCTCCCCACACGATATTTCCTTTTTCAATTCTGAACTTTTTGAAATTTGATAATTGCTTATAAAATTCAAAAACTTCATGTTTTTTATGATTTAAAAACGGTTCAAAGTCAATCGTTTGCTGGGTATAATCTTGAAAGGTTATACAAATCAAGTAAGCACTTAGACATTTTGCTTCTAAAATTTTCATAGCTTTTTTGTTCTTATATAATTTTGAGGTTCACAATCAACAGAACAATGATATTCATGAGAGGATAATGTAGAGACAAGGCACTGCCTTGTCTAATTAGAGTCCAATTCCGAGTTAAAAGACGGACGGAGATTAGACAAGGCAGTGCCTTGTCTCTACGAAAACAAACACTCTGTAATAGTATCGTCAGGATTATCAAAATGACATTCTAAAACCTCCTTAATATTTTTTTTAAGTTCTTGAATAGTTTCTGCCTCCGTGAAAATAGATAAACCAACCGCACGGGCAGTATAACCACTTTCTTGGTCTTCTTCAACGATAAAAAATATTTCTTTCATAATGTTTTTATTTTATTTTAACCTCTTTTCCTGAATATTAATACATTATATCAACTTCTCAATCTGCACTTTCAATCCCTTCAAAATTCTATAAATATCAAAAACTTCACTATCAACGCACGAAAAATCTTTGCTGATGGCATATTCACTACCGACCAAAGCCATAAAGTACCAGTCTCTTCCGATAATATAGCTGCCTAAAATTGGTTTACCATTGTTATTCGATTGTTGAGCAACCAGCATAGCTATCAATGCCTGCCCCCTTGGGTCGCCATTGGGGTCTGTTTGTCTTTTATATTCGCTTAAACAAAAATAGGGAACTTTGGGATTCCTAAAACCAGTCGCTATCATACCATCTACCCTTCCTGATAATTCATACTCACCAATCGTTGCAGATAAATCTCTTTCCAGAAAATATGAATACTTTTCATTAGCAATCTCAGAAAAAACAATTAGCGGACTGATAAATTTATTTTCGAGTTCGACTTCATTCCAATCATCGCCCCCGAGGGCAACATAATGCTCGCTTAATTTCGATAAATATCTTGTTTCATAGTCATCAGCTTGATATTCAAAAGCCAATAATTCTTCTAAAATGGGCAGTCTTCTGATTTGAACTAAACCAAAAACATCTTCAATTTTATCCAAAGTCCATTCTCTAAAATTACTATTTCTCATGGCGTTTAATTGTTTTAAACAAATTTACGAAAAATTAATGATTATTGCCTCTCCCCAATCCACGCCATCGCCTCATCCTCTCCTTCCTCAATCGCTATTTCTACCGCCCGTTTGGCAAGATTTAATAATTGCTCTGAATGGGTTTTTAATCGGAAACTCTCTTGGATTTTAACTGTTAGAACTTCTTGAAATTCCATTGGTAAAATTGGCACAATTACTTCTTGAATTTCAGAAGGTTTCCAATGTTGAATGATTGAACCCCCTGCATCTCTTTCTGATTGTAATTTTGTCAGAACTGAATTCAAAACAAGCGTAAGAAAGTCTGGAAGGACATTTTTATCTTTAATAGTCAAATGCAAAATTGCTCCTGACGTGATAAAATAAGAATCTTTTTCAACTTTATAGGCAGTACCAACAGTACCATCTTTTGTTAAAAGAATAGTATCCTTTTTAGGCATTAATAATGGTAAATTAAACACCTCAGCATCTAAATGTATATCAGGTTCGGATAAACCATATTTTGTAATATTTGAAACTCTCACAAACGGAACACCCGTACTTTGATAAGCATCTGAACCTGGCTCAATGGATTTTAAAATAGAAACAACTGAACCCAAGGTTTGATGTGGTTTTGATTGTATTTTTGAAATCAATCTCTCATACTTAGGCTGATAATACTCTGCATCCAAACGCCAAGAGTTTTCAAAATCTGCAAAACTTTTCTCATTCGTAACCACCTCATTCTTAGAGACTTTGAAAATATTTTCATCAATCCCTAACTCCGATAATAAAAGGTTTTCAGCAGTTTGGTATAAATCCTTACTACTTTCTTGGGCGGTGTGGGCAGATTTTACAAGGGTTTCAATTTTTTGTTGGAAGGAGTTGGAAAGTGTTGGAACAAAGATTTGATTTGCATCTTCTAAAATCAGTCCCATTTGTACTGCACCACGTGTAAACTTTTTTATTT
>JBBRMR010000014.1:0-82037 GCA_038230735.1 Cytophagales bacterium | reverse complement strand
TCTCGCAAGTCCTTATTTACAACATGAAATTTATCGGGTAAATGACGTTGATTTTTATGTTTGGTTTTTAGGAAATTACACGCCTAATTGGAAAACATTAATTCCTGATTTTCAGAAGTTTACCGAAAAACAAGTGGAAATAATGGGCGATTTCCCTGAAAAAGATTACCATTTTATCAACTGGATATTGCCAACTTCTTTTTATCACGGCGTGGAACATGGTAATTCTACGATGATTGTTTTGGGTCCAGATTCAGAGGGCGATGGACTTTATACCGATTTATTGGGAATCAGTTCGCACGAGTTGTACCATGCTTGGAATATTTGCAAAATACGCCCTGTGGAATTAATGCCTTATGATTTTACCAAGGAAAACTATTTTCCAACGGGTTTTGTGGCGGAAGGCGTAACGACTTATTTTGGCGATTTATTCTTGGTACAATCGGGCGTATTTTCTTTGGAACAGTATATTAAGGAATTAGAAACTGTCTTGAAACGTAATTTTGAGCAAGATGGCAAGGCTTTTCAGTCATTAGTAGAATCGTCTTTTGATTTGTGGTTGGATGGATATGTACAAGCCATTCCTAACCGCCGAGTGTCAATTTATCAGAAAGGGGCAACCGTCAGTTTGATATTGGATTTGATGATTCGTTTACGTTTTGGACATCAAAAATCCTTAGAAACCGTCATGAAAACGATGTGGGAACGCTTTGGGAAAATGGGCGTAGGCTATTCCATCGAAGATTATCAACGTGTATGTGAGGAAGTTTATGGGGCTTCGCTAAAAGGCTATTTCAAGGATTGTATCAAAGGAAATATGCCTTTGGAAACGATGGTGAACGAATTATTGCAAGCCTTTGGAATCATAATGCAGTGGAATGAGGAAGGTAAATTGCATTTGGAATTAATGGATGCAGAGAATGAAAATCTGAAAATGTGGTTAAATTTGTGATTAAAAGAAAATTAAACCATAATGGCAAGAGATATAATCCATAACATTGTAAAAAATGCCCTCGTTAACGATGGCTGGAATATTACGCATGACCCTTACTCTGTGAAAGTGGGTGGTTTTGATATGGAAATAGATTTGGGAGCGGAGAACTTGGTAGCTGCCGAAAGAGAAGGAGAAAAAATAGCTATTGAAGTGAAGACGTTTGCGGGACTTTCAAAAGTGTATGATTTTCATTTGGCAGTTGGACAATTTATTGATTATCGGATTGCCTTGAAAACAAAAGAACCCGAAAGAATTTTGTATGTGGGTATAACCGATAACGTATATGAAGAAGTTTTTCAACTTCCTTTTCCTCAGATGGTTATCCAAGAAATAGGGATGAAAATAATAGTAGTCAATCCAGAATTAAATACCGTAGTAAAATGGATAAAATAGAAAATTATCGCTCAATTATTACTGGCATTTTGGAAAAATACGCCAAAATAATGCCTGTTAATCTGCCCGAAGTAGAGAATGAACTAATCATGGACACGCTCAGAGACAGCTATCAGTTGGTTCGTGTAGGATTCGAGAATCGGAGGAGGGTGCATTATTGCGTTTTTCATTTTGATATTCGTAATGATAAAATTTGGGTTCAACAAGATGTTACGGATATACCCGTTGCTCAATTATTATTGGATGCAGGTGTTCCGAAAGAAGACCTTGTTTTGGGTTTTCATGCACCTTATATGAGAGGAATATCAGGTTTTGCTACGGCTTAAACCATTGATTTTAAACACATAATGAAAGAAAAAATAAAACAATTAGCCCGTGAAAATGCTGGCGAGTTTGTGGCTAACCGCAGACATTTACATCAAAATCCTGAATTGTCTTATCAGGAATTCAATACGCAAAAATATGTGGCGGAACGTTTGAAGGAAATTGGCATTACGCCAACGTCAATTGCCAATACGGGTTTGGTGGCTACGATTGAAGGACGAAATCCATCTTCAAAAGTTGTGGCTTTGCGGGCAGATATGGATGCTTTGCCCATTATTGAAGCCAATGATGTGGTCTATAAATCTCTAAATCAAGGAGTTATGCACGCTTGTGGGCATGATGTTCACACGGCTTCGTTGTTGGGGGTTTCTAAAATTTTACATAACTTACGCCACGAATTTGACGGAACAGTGAAATTGGTTTTCCAACCTGCCGAAGAAAAAGCCCCTGGTGGTGCGTCCGTCATGATTGCTGAGGGTGCTTTATTGAACCCAAAACCTGATAAAATGTTGGGTCAGCACGTTGCTCCTAATATTCCAGTTGGTAAAATTGGTTTCCGTGAAGGGATGTATATGGCGAGTGCCGATGAATTGTATTTTACCGTGAAAGGCAAGGGCGGACACGGTGCCATGCCCGAATTGGGAATTGATCCTGTGTTGATTACGTCGCATATTATTGTGGCTTTACAGCAAATTATCAGTCGGAATCGTAATCCTCGTTATCCTTCGGTGTTGAGTTTTGGGAAGGTGATTGCCAATGGTGCTACCAACGTGATTCCGAATGAGGTTTATGTAGAAGGAACTTTTCGTGCGATGGACGAAGAATGGCGTGCTGATGCGTTGGCTCGTATCAAGAAAATGGCGGAAGGCATTGCGGAATCAATGGGCGGAATTTGTGAAGTTTTTATTCAGAAAGGCTATCCATTCTTGAAAAACGAACCCGAATTGACTCGCAGAATGAAAGGTTCTGCCATTGAATACATGGGTCAAGAAAATGTGATTGATTTAGATATTTGGCTTGCTGCCGAAGATTTTGCGTATTATACTCATCATGTCGATTCATGTTTTTATCGCTTGGGAACTCGCAATGAGGCAAAAGGCATTATTTCGGGAGTTCATACGCCTACGTTTGATATTGACGAAAATGCTTTGGAAATTGGGGCGGGGCTGATGTCTTGGTTGGCGGTTAGTGAGTTGGGTTTATAGTTTAAAACTGATACAAACGGAAGTCGTCCTTCAAAAGGACAACTTCCGTAGATAAATAGATAATTTACCAAAAATATGAAAAAATATATTACTCTATTACTCGCAACATTTATTTTTAGTTGTAAATCAGTGCCTGAAAACCAGCAAATTACCGTAGCTTCTGGCGGAGGTTTTACGGGCGTGTGGCACGAATATACGCTCAAAGCTGATGGACAAGTGCTTCACAAAGCCAGCAATGTTGATACGGCGGAGGTCGTGAAAACTATCTCAAAATCAAAAGCTAAGGCATTTTTTAAGCGAATTGAGGCTTTGAAATTAGACCAACACAAGATGGATGAACCTGGCAATATGTCGTATTATGTTCAGTTTTCGGAACGTAAAAAATTTAGCCACAAAGTTCAATGGGGCGATAAAACAATGCCTTCTGACTCTGTGAAGTCATTTTATGATGGGTTTATGGAATTGGTGAAATAACTTTTTTCGTAAAAGATTAGCTTATAAAGTACAACATTAAAAAAATCCCCCAACCAAAAATTCCCTCCGCACAAGGGTTTCCTTTCGCCATGAAAAAACTATTATTCCTTCTTGCTCTTCTATTCATTGGTGGAGCGTCTTTATTGGCTCAAAACAAGTTCAAAATCATCAAGCGTTCTGCGGACGTGGTGGTTGAAAATCCTTTAAAATCTATTAGTCAAGAACTTGAAAATACGACTATTTCCAGACAAAAATATTTGACGAAACCTTCTGATAATCAGACTTATACGAATCTGATTTCTAAAAAATCTGGTCTAAAAATCACGGTGGATGAAAACGGTATGCCTTCGATGATTGAGGGGATTCCTACTAATCTCAAAAAGGTCAATTCTCGCAACGGAAGAATGAGTGTTACCGCCGCCGCAGCCTATAATTATCTGGAAGCCGTGAAGCCTTATCTAAAATTATCCAATCCCGATGCAGAACTCAATATCATCAAAACTGAAACGGATGAAATTGAGACTACTCATCTACGTATGCAACAAATCTACAAGAGCGTGCCTGTGTATGGGGGTGAAATGATTTTGCACCAAAAAGCCGATGAAGATGTATCTTTATTGAATGGACATTTTTATCCAACGCCCTCTTTGGAAGATGTAAATCCTTCATTATCAGAGGATAAGATTGGAAAGTTAGTAATATCAGATGTCAGTAAATCTTCAATTGTAAAGCCCATGACGGCTACTGAAATGATGATATTGAAATATGAAAAACCAAAAATAGAGCTTATTATTTATCATCAAAACGAAAAAGCTGATGGCGAGCGTTTGGCGTATCACGTTACGGTTCGCCCAAATTTCTTGGAGCGTTGGGTATATGTTATTGATGCCAAATCGGGCGAAATCTTGGATAAATACAACTATACTTGTACGCTTGACGGCGTTGCAACTGCCACCGTAAGAGACCTCAACGGATTCAATAGAACGATAAATACCTATCAGTCGGGAAGTTCTTATAATTTAATTGATGCTTCAAGAGGGATGTTCGGCAGAGGTAATAGAGTTGTAAAAGCTGACGACCCACAACGAGTTATTTGGACAATTGATGCCACGGGTTCAAAAGTAAGTGAAGATTTAACGATAAGGCAGGTTTCTTCAACTAATAATACTTGGAATAGTGCGACCGCTGTTTCTGCCCATTACAACGCAGGATTAGCATACGATTATTACGAAAAAAAACACGGTCGAAAATCCTTGAACGACACTGATGGAACAATTATTTCTATCATTAATATCACTGATGAAAATGGAAAAGGCTTTGATAATGCCTTTTGGAATGGCGAATATATGGGCTACGGAAACGGTGGAACGAATTTCAAACCCTTGGCGGGGGGCTTGGATGTGGCTGGACACGAAATGACGCATGGTGTCATCGAAAAAACGGCTAATTTGGAATATAAAGGACAATCAGGGGCAATCAACGAATCATTAGCGGATTGTTTTGGGGCATTGGTTGAAGCCAAAACGGGAGCGGATTTGTGGAAATTAGGAGAAGATGTAGTGGTAGCTCGTTTTTATCCAACGGGTGCATTACGTGATTTATCCAACCCCAATAATGGCGGAAGAAGTCTCAATGACAATGGTTATCAACCCGCCAACATGAATCAATATTATGCTGGTTCGGAAGATAATTATGGAGTACATATCAATTCGGGGGTTACGAACAACGCATTTTATCGTTTTATCACCACGATTGGGAATAGTCCAGCGGCAATAACCAAAGCTGAAAAAATATATTATCGTGCTTTGAAAAGTTACTTGACCCGTACCTCCAAATTTTTGGATTTACGTCGTGCTTTAATCCAATCAGCTACCGACTTAAAAGCCTCGGCGGGCGTTACGGATGCTGATATTACTGCTTTACGAAATGCTTTTGATGCCGTAGGAATTACGGATGGAAATGCCCCAAATCCGAATCCAAACCCTACACCAACTCCTCCCGCCCCAACGCCCAAGACTGATATTCCCGCCAACACGGGTACGCAAGGCTTGTTGAGTTATGACCCAGTGGCGAAAATTCTTTATAAATCAAGTACGAAAGGAGAAGTTGAACCAGCTTCTTTTGTAGAATTGGTAAAAAATGTAGTAATTGAAAATAAACCTACTGTGCCAGACGATGGAACGTATGCCTATTTTGTGGCGGGAGATAAGTTTATCAAAAGAGTAAATTTATCGGGAACGCCCAAGGTTGAAAACGTCTCGGCAAGGGGCGAATGGCGGAATGTTTCAGTCTCAAAAGATGGTAAAAAATTAGCAGCTTTGAGGGCTTTGGGAACCAACTCTGCCGTTACCGACAAACAAATTTCAGTTTTCGATTTAGTAGGAAATCAGAGCAAAGTTTATTCCCTTTACAACCCTACTTACACACAGGGTGTAAATACAGGACAAGTACAAAATGCCGATGCTATTGAGTGGGATCACACCAGCGAAAACCTTGTCTATGATGCCTTTAACACGATTAAAAGTGCTACTGGAACAGAATCAGACTATTGGGATGTGGGTTTTATCAATGTTTGGAATGGGTCAAAAAATACTTTTGGAACGGGTACGGTTGATAAACTTTTTACCAGTTTGGATGAAGGCGAAAATATTGGTAATCCATCATTTTCAAAGACCTCTTCCAATATTATTGCCTTTGATTATTTTTTGAGTGTCGATGATAGCTATTTTGTCATTGGCGTGAACACTGAACGTACCGATGGATTAGATTTTATCTATGAAAATAATACTTTGGGCTATCCCGAATATTCAAGTACGGATGATTTTGTTTTGTATAATTACAAAAACACAAAAAAAAATCTGGACACTTATCAAATTACAATGGACAAGAGTAGGATAAAAAGTGTACTCAATTCTCAGAAATATTTGATTGGTAACTCGGCTTATGCGGTTTGGTACACGGTAGGAACAAGAGCTTTGCCTACCAAGCAAAATCAGACCATCAATTTAACTAAATTACCCGATAAATTAGTAACTGACCCTGCCTTTGATATTACTGTTTCGTCAAGTTCAAATTTGGCAGTTGGTTTAGGAATCACCTCTGGACCAGCCACTATTTCGGGCAAACGCATCACACTCACGGGTACGGCTGGGCGGGTGAGATTAAACGCTTTTCAAGATGGAAATACAAATTATTATGCTATTGCCAAAGCAGATTCTTTTTGCGTAAATCCCCTAAAACCAACAATTTCCGTAGTGAAAAAGACGGATGCTAATGGCGATTATTGGGAATATACTTCGAGTGCCGCAACGGGCAATGTTTGGTATCGGGACGGTGCAATTTTGGAATCGTTGAGAGGTTTTCAAGTCGTTCAAATTGTGTCAGGTTCAAAATTCAATGTGCAGGTGGTAACGGCAGGTGGTTGTGCCAGTGCTTTATCTGACCCACGCCAAGACGCAGCCTTATCAAAACCGCTTGCTACCGACCCCGATTTGACGGCAAATGTAACCGTTTCACCCAATCCATCAAGCAACAAAATTGAGATTATTACGCCCAAAAATATTAAGATAGAATTAGCCACCATGTCGTCATTATCGGGCAGTCAAATAATTGAAAAACAGGGAGATAAGTCTAATATGATGACGATTGATATTCGTAATTTGAGTCAGGGAATGTATCTTTTACAGATAAAAACTAACGAAGGAGTGATTGGAAAGAAGGTGGTGAAGGAGTAAAATTAGTAAAAAAACCTTATGAGAAAACCTTACAGGTTTCAAAAACCTGTAAGGTTTACATTATTTCAAATGCTAACATATAAATACCAATTTTCTTTGTAAATTTAGACATATTTCTTACTCCAATAACTAAATAGAATGAAAGTGAAACTTTACGGGTTTGTTGTCCTAATTATTCTTATTTCAACCGCCGCTTACTTACCCACCCATAACAACGATGATGATTTAATGGAGGTTTTTCATCGTATCAATGACGAAGTGCTTGCCAACAGTCGTGCTTACGAAACCCTCGGTGAAGCCTGCAAAACGATTGGACACCGCCTGACGGGTAGTACCAATGGCAAACGTGCCGAAGAGTATTCGTATAATCTCCTGAAATCTTACGGGATGAAAGATGTGAAATATCAGCCTTTTCAAACCGAGGCTTGGTCTCGTGATACCGTTACGTTGGCAATTGCTCCGCACAAGAGTGATAATTTTCAGGATATTGAAGTAGTTTCCTTGGCATTAACTCCCGTTGAATCAAAAATTTCTTCCGAAATGGTTGATGTTGGCAATGGTCTTGAACCCGACTTTCAAGTAGTTAAGGAAAAATTGAAAGGCAAAATTGCTTTGGTAAATATTGGACTCCTGCCTCCCATCAAAGGCACTCGCAATCTTCATCGTTCCGAAAAAACTGCCTTAGCCATCGAAAATGGGGCTATCGGTGTAATCTTCGTAAATACTGTAAAAGGAAACGTACTTTTAACGGGAACAGCCTCAGTTACAGGCAGTTTGATTGCTATTCCAGCCGTGTGCGTATCACTCGAAAGCGGGATGCAAATTCGGGCATGGTTGAGCGAAGAACCAAGTTTATTAGCCATGATTGACATGAAAAACAACAGCCGAATGATAAAATCTCGGAACGTTGTGGCAACCATTAAAGGTAATGATAAGAAATTTAGGAATGAAAAAATTATTATCGGTGGGCATCTTGATTCTTGGGACTTGGCTGAAGGAGCAATGGATAATGGCATTGGCTCATTTTCTATTTTGGATATTGCCCGTACTTTTCAGGCTTTGAAATTGAAACCTAAACGCACCATTGAATTCGTAATGTTCATGGGTGAAGAGGAAGGATTGTTAGGGTCAAAAGCGATGATTGAACGAAGTAAAAAGAACAATTCATTAGACAATGTGGTCTTTATGATGAACCTTGATATGGCAAATAACGTAAACGGTTTCAATGCCGCAGGGCGGACAGAAATGGTAGATTTATTTACCAAAATGGGTGAAACCATCAAGAAGGTTGAGCCAAGTTTCAAGAATAATGTCATCAACCAAGCGGGCTTACACTCTGATCATCAGAGTTTTATGCTGGAAGGAATCCCCACGGCATCACCCATTGGTGGCATTGCACCCGAGGCTTTGGGATGTTATCATGCCAATTGTGATAAATTTAGTTTAGTCAAAAAGGATGAAATGATTAACACGGTTCGCTATACGGCAATGATGTTATACGGACTGGCAAATGTGGAACAAATCCCTGCCAAAAAAATGGATTTTTATTCAATCCGTGATTTTTTTATCAAACAAAATCTTAGAAAAGAATTAGAAATTGGGCGTGAATGGCGTTGGGGAGATTCTAATTGATAGTTGATGATTGATAGTTTCAAAGCGTAGCGTTTATTCATAACGTTACGCTTTTCGTTTTTTTGGAGAATGAAATAATTTAAAAACATTCCTCATACAATCATTTTACAAGGAAAATCGTTTATATATTTGATAATCTTAACATTTCACTGTTATTTGTAGCGTTGAAATACTAAATACAAATCAACAAAAGCCGAAAGCTCACCGCTGAAAGCTGATGGCTCATTAAAAAAATGCAAAAATTGCGTAAACTTATACCGTTTTTTTTGGCACTCACTATGTTGAGTGCTTGTAATTCTGCCTTGCAATCGTTCAAAAAAGGTCAGAAAAAATTTGATAATGGCGAATACGAACTGGCTATCAAGGAGTTGCAAAGGTCCTCTACGGCGGGTTATGAATTGGGCAAAACCAATTATCTCATTGCAGAATCTTATCGTCTATCCAATCGTCCCGTTTTATCGGCGGATTATTACGAAAAAGCTCTTTCGGCAGGGAGTAAGGAAAACGATTTACGTTATCATTTAGCCACTGCCCAAAAGATTCAGGGGAAATATAAGGAGGCTTCGGCAAACTTAGAAAAGTACCTTTCAGGCATTCCAAGCAAGGAATTCAAAAATAAAGCTCAGGCTGAAATAGACCTCTTGCCCGAAATTGAGGCATTAGCCAATAAGAAAACCTACATCGAATTGAAACCAATGAGTTTGAATTCAACGGGTACAGAATTCGCCCCCATTCCACAAGGTAATGAGTTGATTTTCACGGCTTCACGCAAGGATGTAATTTATAAAAATAACGGTTTGCCATATTTGGGGCTGTATCGTGTACCGCTGAACACGCCCACCGAAGCGGGAACACCAACACTTTTTAGCCCAACCATTTTTAAAGATAACGCCAATGAAGGAACGCCAACATTCTCGAAAGACGGTAAAATGATGGTATTCGCTCGTGGGAATACGGGCAAGCGTTCAGATGCCTCGCCCGATGTGGATTTGTATTTGTCTAAAAATATTGATGGTGCATGGTCAGAACCTGAGTTGATTTCCGTTTCTGATTCTTTGGCTTGGGATGGTTGTCCTTCGTTTTCTGCCGATAATAAAACACTTTATTTTGGTTCAAATCGTTCGGGTGGTAAAGGTGGCATTGATATTTATCGTGCCAATATTGACAATGCAGGACGTTTTGGAAGAGCTATCAACATGGGTTCAGACATCAATACGGCTGGCGATGAAATGTTTCCTTATGTTTCGGCAGATGGAAAATTATACTTTTCTTCAGACGGACACGCTGGCATTGGTGGCTTAGATTTATTCACCGCAACCCGTGTCAATGGTGAGATTAAAGTAGAGCATTTGGGAATTCCTTTGAACTCTCGCTTTGATGATTTCGGTTTGGTTGCCATTGATTCGACCAAAGGATATTTTGCTTCAAATCGTGATTCGGGCAAGGGTGATGATGATATTTATTATTACGAAAACACTCAGCCTGGCAAAAAATACGAAGTTCCCCCCGTGGAAGTAGTAAAAGTTGAACCTCCGAAAAAGAAAATGATTCGTTATTTCTTAGCGGGAAATATTACCGATGTGAACAACAAAAGCCTTGATTCTGTAAAGGTTAGCATTTTGGAAAATACTTCTGGGCAAGCCATTGAAGAAATATATACCCGCCCCGAAGGAACATTTGGCAAAGTGAAAATGGAGGAAGAGAGAACTTATACTATCGTTACGGAGAAAACGGGTTATTTTACTAAAAGAGAGCCTTTTACGATGGTTGGAAAATCAGTTCCCTTAGAAAAATTGACCAAAGCTGAGACTGATACGGTGTTTTACGCCAGTATCAAAATGAATAAGCCAGAGATTGGGAAACCGATTAACACCATATTCAGTATCGCCCCAATTTACTACGACTTAGATAAATCAAACATTAGAAGTGATGCGGGAAATGAATTGGATAGAGTTGTGCAGGTTTTGGTTGACAATCCAACGATACGTTTAGAATTAGGTTCGCATACTGACTCACGGGCAACGACTGAATACAACCAAAAACTCTCTCAAAGACGGGCAGATTCTGCGGTGGCTTACATTATTTCAAAAGGTATTGTTCCCAACAGAATCATTGCCAAAGGCTATGGGGAAAGTCAATTAGTAAACCAATGTGCAGACGGCGTAACGTGTACCGAAGAAGAGCATCAATTGAACCGTCGAACGGAATTTAAGGTGATTGGGATTAAATAAACATATTGAGTCGTAAGTTATAACAAAAATAGCTTGATTTATCTTGCAAATATTTACGACCTACAACTTAGGACTTCACAATAGCCACGTTTTTCAGAAAGCGTGGCTATTTTTATGTTAAATTTGCTTTATTAGAAAATATCAACCATCAACAAAATATGAAACTCGAAACCATTGCCATTCAATCCACACTCATGCCCGATGCTAACGCTGGGGCGGTTGTGCCTCCCATTTACCTCTCCACTACTTTTGAGCGGGAAGCGGATGGCTCCTATAAGCATGATTACGTTTATTCACGGGCGGATAATCCAAATCGGAAATTGTTGGAAAACAGTTTGGCAGTCTTAGAAAACGGAGCAGTTGCCGTTGCTTTTGCTTCGGGAATGGCTGCCACAACCGCCTTATTTCAATGTCTCAAATCTGGTGACCATATCATTACGCCCAAGGATTTATATTTTGCCACAAATATCTTGGTTGAAGAGGTTTTTGCTCAATGGGGCTTGGAAATGACCAAAGTTGATATGACTGATTTGGAGGAAATTAAGGCGGCTATTCAACCAAATACTAAATTAATTTGGATAGAAACCCCCTCCAATCCCGAACTAAAAATCACGGATATTGAAGCCACTGCTAACTTGGCTCATGATAACGGAGCAATTTTGGCGGTTGATAATACGTGGGCAACGCCCGTGATGCAACGTTGTTTTGATTTCGGGGCGGATGTTGTGATGCACTCAACCACCAAATTTTTTGGCGGACACAGCGATGTAACAAGTGGGGCTTTGATTTTTAAAGAGGCGGGAACATTATCCGAAAAAATAAAAACCATTCAGAAACTCACGGGTGCAGTGCCTTCTCCTTTCGACTGTTGGTTAATTACAAGAGGTATCAAAACGCTACCTTTGCGAGTAAAAGCCCAAACGGAAACTGCTACGAAATTAGCGGAATATTTGAGGCAACACCCTCAAATTGAAGCAGTTCATTATCCAGGATTAACTTCTCATCCACAGCACGAAATAGCGAAGCGACAAATGAAGGGAGGTTTTGGAGCAATGTTGTCAGTACAAATAAAAGGTGATGCCAAGAATGCCATGGCGGTAACGGGAAAGTTAAAATTGTTCACAACTGCAACCAGTTTGGGTGGCGTGGAAAGTTTGATAGAACACCGTAAGTCAGTAGAAAGTCCCGATAGTCCAACGCCTAATAACTTGTTGAGAATTTCGGTGGGTTTAGAGAATATTGAAGATTTGATGGAAGATTGGGCGGAGGCTTTGAGTGATGAGTAAAATCAAAAACTTCATCGTTTAAAGTTCCTCTTAGAGCAATTAGCGAATGATTAATCAAAATTGAAGTAAGAAACCGAAAACAAAAGAAGGATTTTGAGTAAATTTGTTTTGTGAAAGATATTCAACCCATTATAGCGGAGTTTACGGAACAAGCCAAAGCACATTACGGCGACCGTCTGTCGAAGATAATTCTCTTCGGTTCATATGCTCGTGGAGAAGCTCATGAAGAATCTGATGTGGATTTATTGGTTGTTTTGAATGATGAAGAGGTGAAGACAAACAAAGAACAAGATGCCATTAGTTATTCACTCTGGCAATTATTTTTAAAATACAATTTAGATTTATCAGTATTTCCAACCTCCTTAAAACGCTTTCTAACCTCTGATGAGTATATTTTTCGATTTATCAGAAAAGACGGACAATTAATTTATGGAATCTAATTTACAAAACGCTATTGTCAAAGCAGAGGATTTCTTAGATACTGCAAAAGATAATTTAATGTATGACCATCTTCTTGCTGCGGTAAACAGATGTTATTATGCTTATTTCTGGATAGCAAGAGGGTTATTATTCGAGAAAGATACTTATGTGAAATCTCATTCGGGAGTAAAATCAAAATTTCAGAATTATTTATCAAAACCCAAATAATTCCCGATAAATACGGGTTTTATCTCAGCAAGTTGATGACAAAAAGGCAAAATGCTGATTATGATTTAGGAAGTGATTTCACCAAAGAAGAAGTCCAAGAAATGATTGATTGGACGCAGGAATTTTTAGGGTATATCAAGCAAAATATAGAAAAGTTATAACCTAAATCCTCTGAAAATGAGGATTTTACATTTCAGAATGATTGTGTTCCGCTGATTCACTCAATCATTCAATCACCACAAAAAATGACCGACCGTTATATGCAACGAGGCGTTTCTGCCTCCAAAGAAGACGTACATAAAGCCATCGAGAAAATCGACAAGGGGCTTTTTCCCAAAGCATTCTGTAAAATCTCGCCCGATATGTTGGGTGGCGATGATGAATATTGCAACATCATGCACGCCGACGGTGCGGGTACGAAATCATCCTTAGCTTATTTGTACTGGAAAGAAACGGGCGATATTTCCGTGTGGCGGGGCATTGCCCAAGATGCCGTGGTGATGAATACCGATGATTTGATTTGTGCGGGTGCAGTCGATAATATGCTGTTATCCAGCACGATAGGACGAAATAAAAACCTAATCCCAGGCGAAGTAATTGCTGAACTCATCAACGGAACGGAGGAGGTTTTGGAGATGCTTCGGGATAATGGCATTGGCATTTGGAGTACGGGTGGCGAAACTGCCGATGTGGGCGATTTAGTTCGTACCATTATCGTGGATTCTACGGTGGTTGCCCGCATGAAACGTTCAGATGTTATCTCCAATCACACCATTCAAGCGGGTGATGTGATTGTAGGTTTTGCTTCGGACGGACAAGCTAACTATGAGAAAGTTTATAACGGTGGCATGGGTTCAAACGGACTTACTTCTGCCCGCCATGACGTTTTGGGGCATTATTTAGCCACAAAATACTCCGAAAGTTTCGACCCTGCCGTTCCCAAAGATTTGGTGTATAGTGGTTCAAAAAACCTAACGGATGTCGTGGAGGGAACTCCCCTAAATGTGGGGCAATTGATTCTTTCGCCTACTCGCACGTATGCACCCGTGGTGAAAGCCCTTTTGAACGAATTACGCCCCGTCATTCATGGCATGGTGCATTGTTCGGGTGGGGCTCAGACGAAGGTTTTGCATTTTGTGGATAACGTTCATATTATCAAAGATAACCTTTTTGAATTACCGCCGCTTTTCAAGATGATTCAAGCCGAAAGCGGAACGGATTATCAAGAAATGTATAAAGTTTTCAATATGGGGCATCGTCTGGAAGTATATATTAACCCCCAATACGCTCAAACGGTTATTGACATCGCCCAATCATTCGGCATCAAAGCCCAAATCATCGGGCGAGTGGAAGGCTCTGAAAATAAGCAAGTTACGATAAATTCTGAGTTTGGGGAGTTTGTTTATTAAAACTGTATCACGGATAGCCTTGTTCGTAGTATGATAATTATTCCATCCGTTGTTGATGTTTTTTCCACCAACAACGGATGGGAATTTATGAAGGACTGGAATTTGAAATACAAAAGTTCAGCATTTACACTCAGCCCAATAGTATTCTGAATGTTCAGTTACTTCCGTCTGCCAGTCTTTCATATATACCATGTTGGCTGCCGTTTATTTTTTCAGCGATTTGAGTAATGGC
This sequence comes from Cytophagales bacterium, assembly GCA_038230735.1. Lineage (GTDB taxonomy): Bacteria > Bacteroidota > Bacteroidia > Cytophagales > Spirosomataceae > Arcicella. Next base: position 67,475 of record JBBRMR010000014.1, on the reverse strand, counting down.
AATACTTGTTTCGAGTAATAAGGCTCTTCAGTACACCAAAATACGTAATTCAATTTCAAATAGTTTTGTGCAAAATCCAAAATTTCTTGAATGGTTACTTTTTTACCTGTTTTAGGATTTATAACATCATAGTTTCCATCTTGAACTGCCATTCCAGTCGGTACAAATCCAGCAATCTTTCTTATTAATGGATAACTATTTTCCATCTGGAATTTCTTGAATACTTTAATGTCAGGTCCTCCCACGCCTAATTTTATTTCCTTAGCATATTCATATATTGTTTCTAAACTTTCTTTCGAGTCCCCTGGCATAAAGTTCGCATACTGTAAAGGAACAGATTTCTTAAAATTTGTCCTTAGTACAACCATATTATTCTTTATGGCTTCTATATAACTTTTAGTTGTAAACCCATCTGGTTGTAAATTTTCGGGGAAATCAACAGCTGTTTCAGGGAGATTAATTCCTTCAATTCTACCGTCAAACTGCTCCGCCAACTTTATTAGGAGTTGTTGGTATCGCTTTGCAACTGTCGAATCCCATCTTCGTGCAACCCAGCCAGCCTTAAATGATTTTCCGTCAGGAGTAATATTATATTGTGAATTAACCCCACCTTGATAAATCGTGTCAGTTAAAATATATTTTGGTACAGCATAAAATGTACTGTCAAATGTTACATCTTGTATTTGAACAAATAGCTTTTTTCGTTTTGAACTTAAAAATTCAAGGTCGGCCTCAATCTGCGTAAAATCGTACACATTTTTATTTGGTTCTAAAACTTTCCACGGATAAGTTATTTGAGCACCATAAACGCCATCATTTAAAAAGAATTTAGGATTTTTAATAGCTTCTCTGTCCCGTGAAAAAAAGATGAAGTGTTTGATTGTATTTTGGGAATAAACAAAATCTGTCTGTCCCAAGAAAAGAGCGATAAAGAAAAAGAAAATATTGCGATTTGTCATTAATTCTGTTTGTGATTAAATGGAAGCCAACACAGATGTAAACGAACACCAATTATAAAAACAACAGTATAATTTTTACAGTTAACTACTGAATATCAGAAAAATATATTCTAATTTTCTTAATTAGCGAGTTGCTGTAGCCCGTATTGTTGGTAGAAATCAACGGCACGAAAGCCACGATTAACTACTTAATAGTAATTAATCGTGGCTTTTTCATTGAGTTATAACTAACTCTATAACCCATTAGACCTAAGCCTTTTTATTCTTTTAGGGTCTGTACTAATTTTATCCCCGCAGCAAAAAATACGAAACCCAAAATAGCATAAACAATTAGCGATTTTACATCGTGTTTTCCATTCGTGCCATTCATAAATAAAATAGCGGCGTAAGCAATTCCCCCGATGCCGAGAATGGTAAGGAATCCTCCTAAAATTTGTTTGGTGTTCATGGTCTTGATTGGTAAGTTTTATCCAAAACATAAATGTAAAAAATCTTACCAGCTATGAAATTACCCATTTTATAGAGCATTTGGGGAATTTTGAGGAATTCATTTTCAATTTGCCTTCACTACTTTCCCCAACAATTTTCGCCCATTCTCCATTTCAATAGATAATAACAAAACCCCATTTGTTAGGTCAGAAACGTCTAAACTGACTTTATTTAAACCTTGGTTAAGGAAAACTGTATCTGTTTTCAGTAATTGCCCATTTGGTTTTATAAATTTGAAAACACTACTTTGGTCAGCAATGGAATAAATTTCTGTGGTAAACTTTCCGTTGGTTGGGTTGGGATAAAGGGTAATTTCCTTATCGAAATCATTGGTATTAATACACAAATCCGTTTCCTGACAAATCTGTTTTTCTTGGCAAGTCAAAACGTTGATTTCTACTTCGGGCAAAGGCGTAATGGTTCCTCCGTATTTCACGGTCAATCTCCTTGATTTGCCATCTTTATACAGTGCCCAAGCCGTGGCTGGAATATCAAAACAGAAGGATTTATAGAATAATTTTTCGCTTCCCAAGGTATTTGATAAGTCAAAACGATAACCTCGATTGGCTTGTGTTGAGCCTATTTTCTGTTTATCCAAATAAAAATCTAAGGTAAGAATATCGTCATAATTGTCTGAATTTAAGGCATATCCTTTCACCGAACAACAATTTGCCTTTTCGACTAATCCACGATAACTTAAAGATGCCACAGGTCCTTTCACGGGGTCGGGTTCAATGATAACAGGATTTACGTTACAATCGGCACACTTCTCCCCTACCCCTTTTTGCGTAATAAATATGGTTTTCGTAATGCCTTCGCCCGAGACTGTGACCTTGCCCGTGCGAGTTTCTTTTTCAGAAGAAGCTGAGATTTTTACTCGAAAAGCCTTGTCAAAAGAACCCGTATCAGCACTAACCGTTACCCAGGTTACAGATTTATCTACTTTCCATTTTAAGTTTGAATTAACTGCTACTTCAAATTCTGCCCCTGTTGGATATACGTTGGATAAAGAATCTGGCGTGATTCCTAAACGAAATTTCACTCCACAAATCCCTGAACCACTGCCCGAACAACGCAAAGATTTCTCCGTTTCATTGACTGCCGAAAGAGCTTTATTTGTTCCCCCAAAACGGGCTATAATTTTGTGGCGTGTACCACTTTTAAACCAAGCGGTGTCGGGCAATGTATATTTGAAAGAACGAAAATAGGCTTTTGCATTTCCATAAGTAGTAACTAAATCTGGACGATTACCCAAATTTGCTTGAGTCGTTCCAATTTTGATACTATCCACATAAATATCCACTGTCATTATACTTTCAAGGTTTTTAGTATCTAATAAAAAACCCGTAATCTCTTGACAATCAATACTTTCTACTACCCCGATATGAGAATCGGGAGCATTGGGAAGGCTAATTAATTTCGTACAATTATTATTATAACTATCCTTAAAATTAGGAATCGACCCACAAGTTGAATAATCCGTAATAGGCTGATTGTAGCGAATATCAGTGGTGTATTCTTCATTCAAAAACATCCTCACGGACTTGTTTCCATTGCCATCAATCACATTTCGCCATGCTTTATAATTGCGACAACCGTTAGCAAAATTCACTCGGTCGGATGTATTACATCCATCGTCCGTCAGCATATCATCCACCCTATACAAAGCCGCACCGCAAGTTTCAATGGGCTTCATAATTCCGTTTGAACCCTTGATATACTTATTTACAACGTCTGAGAGCATATTTCTTTGCTTGGCATCGTTTAAATCATAGTTGAAAGCACTTACTAATTTTGCCCCGTGCGTGTAACATTCCTCAAACTGTTGTTGTGGGGCATAAGGTCCTTCGGCTTCGTTCATAATCAACTTATTGGGCATATTGGTACGGCAAATATCCGTAACCCAACGGTGGTCGGTTTGGGGTGCATCATTTACTTTTATGCCATCCGTTCCTTCGCCAATATCCTTAAATCCATACGTGCCATTGCGAGTTTCCGTAATTGAACCATAATCAATAATTACCTTGATTCGGGCATCAATTCCCTTCACAGATTTCATAAAATTCATCGAATAATTCTTCAATAAGGTATGCCGATATTGATACCAATCTTGGGTGTGTTTTCCATTATTGATAAAAACACCATACGAAAAAGAACCCGCAGGAGGCGTTGGTTCAACGGTATCAAAACTACTAAAATCCTTGCCCCGATTGCCCCAAGCCAATTGAAATTTCTTGAAATCATTACCATATTTATTCTTCAAAAACTCCCTAAACCCTTGAATGGCAGTAACTGAATAATCAAAAATGGCATTAAAACCGCCGTCTGCCCCTTTTGTGGTTTTATAAGGAAAACCAAACTCTTGCTCGGGCGTATTCACCACGCACATATACATCAATTCATCTTTTTCCAATAAATATTTGTAGCGATTGGCAACCAGTTTAGCAAAATTCTGAGTTCGTTCTTGAAAAGCTTTTGAGGCAAAACTATACACTAAAATGTGTCCACAATCATCAATTAAATCGCAACCATTATAGCCAGTAGCCTGCTGTTGGAGGCGTTTATTTTTGCCAGAAACATCATATCCAACCATTCTGTCGGCATTGGGTAGTCCATCGCAAGATGGCACAGTATTATCTTCGGGACCGCCAATCACCTTTGTATTGCACCACGTGTACATACACATACGAAGGCAAATCTTCATTCCACGACTTCGGGCAGTCTGAATCTGTAAATCATATTGTTCCCAAGGATTAGCAGCATTTACTTTAAACTGATAAATAACATCCCACCGCACCGTGATAATGACGGCATTCATGCCAATATCAGCCGCTTTATTGATTTGATCAATCTGTGAATTTCGATAATCAACATTCACCAACGAAAGAGCCATATAGCGTTGATTATCTTGGGCTTTTGTGGAGGAAAAGGCAAGGAGGAGGGTGAAAAGGATAAGGTATTTTTTGTATATAAATTTCATAGAAACAAGTTTGAGCCACAGGTAAAATAAAAAGCCACAAATATTAGCAATTTAGCACATACATTTGTGTAAACAAGACGATAGCTTTATATTTGGAAAAATAGCTATCGTCTTTCTATTTTACGAAAATTGAACCATAATATTGCCCATGAAGATTTCAAAAATACATATTAAAGATTTTCACCAATTTAAGGATTTCACCCTTGATTTGACCTACCCAAAAGGACACGAAAAGGAAGGGCAGCCTTTGGATAAAGTGTGTATTATTGGGCAAAGTGGGACGGGGAAAACGAGTTTGTTGGAGTTAATACCTGTAATAACTCACGCATATAATTCAAATATTTTATTAAAGACAAAAAATGTAAAATCAATTTCTGAAAATATTGGAATAACTATTTCTTTTGGGTATGATAATGAATATTCAACAGATGTTTTATGCAAAAAAGGCGAAAAAGGTTATTTTACTCATGGGAAGAATACGAAATTATATGGAAAAGATTATGATTGGGTTAAAGAAGGAAAAAAGCTATTTTTTGATTGGAAAACAAATACTTCTTCAAAGTTGACTTATTTTTCAGCTAACTTAAATTACGATATTGATTTTGAAACTGAAAGTAAATTTGAAGAGAGAGAAATCATAGATTTTAGTCAAGATAAAGTATCAGCAGTTTGGAATTTGATTCTTGAAAAAATTCAAGCTTATCAAGAACAAGAATTAACAATCAGACAAGATATTTCAAAAGTTGTCGAAAAGTCATCAAGTGATATAAATGCAATTCAAGCGGCTGTTAGAAAATTAGAAGGTTGGAAAGCAACTGAATTTAATCCAATCAAAGATGTAGCCGACAATTGCTTAGACCCATTGTTGAAAAAATTTCAATTACGGGTAAAAACGGAATTAGATTTTAAAACCAAAGATGATATTGGTTTTATCAAAATTGAAGATTACGAAGGCAATGAGATTCCGCATGGACTTTGGAGTACAGGTACTAAACAGGTCATTTTGAGTGCTTTACCCTTGTATTTGCTCAAACCCAAACATACTGTTATTCTTTTTGATGAACCTGAACGTTCACTTTATCCAGATTTGCAGAGAACCGTGGTAGATTATTATTCTTCTTTGGCAGAAAATTGTCAGTTCTTTTATTCCACCCATTCGCCCATTATCGCATCCAGTTTCGACCCTTGGGAAATTGTAGAATTGAAGTTTAATAAAGAGCATAAGGTTTACCGAGAAACCTATTTTGAAGGAGAAAACCACGTGGATAACTACAAATGGAATCCAAAATATATGCGTTGGGATGATATTTTGCAACGAGTTTTTGATTTGGAAGATGATGGTTCGGAAGTGCGGAGAGAGAAATTAGATGAATTGGCAACCTTGAATGTGAAGTATAAAAAACTCAAAAAACAAGGTCAGGAAGATTCAGAAGCCGCTTTGGGCATCATCAAAAGTATCGAAAAATTATCAAAAGAATTATCAAAATGGGATTAAGGAATGCAAAAAATTGATAAAAACTACGACACCATTCTATCGACCAAATACAAAAAATGGGTTGATAATTTAGAAGAAAAAGGCAAGCCACATCCCGAATCCAGAACCTATTATGATGATATTGTAATGGAATTATACCGCTGTCAGAAAGGCGTTTGTGCTTACACTGAGAAGTTCATTTGTCCGCCAAGTCTCTATAAATCAGATAATTGGATTGATGGAGATTATAAAATTACAGATGAAGCTGAATTTACGAGAACTGACCACGCTGGAGAATTAGAGCATTTTGACCATCATTTAAAAACGAAACAATATTGGCTTTGGGATAATCTTCTGATGATTGATGCAAGGATAAACGGCTTAAAATCAGATAAAGATATTGTCTATTATCTCAAACCCGATTCAAAGGATTATTCGCCCGAAAAGTATTTTGATTATGATGAAATAACACATCGTTTTGTACCAAATTCTGATATTGAAGACAAAGCAAAATGGCAAGAGATAAAATACATGATTGACAACGTATTTTATCTAAATCACGGTGTAATCTTGAATGACAGAAGAGATTTTATCAATGAATTAAGAAGTAAAATCGAAAAGAAATCGCCCTTCAAATTTGACAGATTTTTCACCGCTACCAAAATGTGTTTGGATGAAATTGTTTTAGAACAAAGAATGCAAGGATATAATTTATGAAGTTACTTTAAATGGTAATTCTGGTTGTACAGTGGATTTCTACGATAAATCCTTTAAATCTAAATATATGAATATTTTACTAAGCCTCAGCAATAGAAAAGTTGAAGCATTTTTATTATTACTTGCGAAATCTATATAAAAAACTACATATTTCGCAACCAATAAATTTTATTACTTGCGAAATGTGTATATATTTATACAGATTTCGCAACTAATAAAATTTTGTCATGGTAAAAAATGTTCTAATCGGGAGAATTGAAGAAAAAAAAATCTTAGAAAATGCTTTACAATCTTCAAAGGCTGAAATGATTGCAGTCATCGGTAGAAGAAGGGTTGGGAAAACATTTTTAGTTAAATCTGTTTATGAAGATAGAATAAATTTTGAAATAACAGGTATTCAGCACGCTACTCGTAGTGAACAATTACGAAATTTTATCCTACAAATAGCTAAATATTCGGATGGCAGTTTCCCGATTACTGAGCCAAGAGATTGGTTAGAAGCCTTTTATTTATTGTCCAAATTTTTGGAAACAAAACAAAAATCAGAAAAGAGTATTATTTTTTTGGATGAATTACCTTGGTTGGCAACTCATAAATCGGGCTTTTTGAAGGGTTTAAGTTGGTTTTGGAATAGTTGGGCAGTTAATCAAAATATTGTTGTAGTAATTTGTGGTTCAGCAGCTTCATGGATGATAAAAAATGTTGTACACGACAAAGGAGGTTTGCACAATCGTATTACAAAACGTATCTACTTAAAATCTTTTAATCTTTTAGAAACGGAAACTTTTTTAAAATCAAAAAATCTTAACTTCGACCATTATCAGATTCTACAATTATACATGGCTTTGGGGGGAGTTCCACATTATTTAGATGAAATTGAGGCAGGGAAAAGTGCCACACAAAATATTGATTCAATCTGTTTTTCAGAGAATGGATTGTTGTGGGACGAATTTCCTAAACTATACACCGCACTTTTTGATAATTCAGATGCTCACGTCAAAATTGTTCGTGCATTGGCAAATAAGCAAAAAGGCTTAACTCGTACTGAAATTGTGGCAGGTACAAATTTGTCGGAAGGTGGTGCTATTTCTACTATCATTGATGAATTACAACATTCTGGCTTCATAACAATATATTTGCCTTTTGGGAAAACGAAAAAAGATAGTTTGTATCGCCTTACGGATGAATTCTCACTTTTCTACCTCCAATTTATGGAGAACAATCGACTTGGTTGGACAAATACCTGGCAACAATTAAGCAAAACACAATCTTATATTACTTGGGCTGGCTATGCTTTTGAAAGTATTTGTCTTAAACACATTGCACAAATTAAAAAGGCTTTGGGAATCTCTGGCATTTTTTCCACAGCTTCCTCTTATTTCAAAAAAGGAACAAAAGAGGAAAAAGGTATCCAGTTTGATTTATTAATTGACCGTAACGACCAAACTATTACGATTTGTGAAATAAAATTTTATGGAGCAGAATTCACCATAGACAAAGCCACGGCAATGGAGTATCGAAACAAAATAGCAACATTTAAGGAAACAACAAAGACTAAGAAACAGGCTTTTTTAACAATGATTACTACTTTTGGCTTGAAACAAAATCAATACAGTCTTGGCTTAGTGGATGCAAATTTGACCATGGATGATTTGTTTGAGAAAAGTTAATAAAATCGTGGTGAGTGTTTTCTAAATGCTTGAAAATGTATTCCCAAAAACACAAAAAGACCTACCCAAATTAATGAATAGGTCTTTTTTATCATTTAAAAGAAATTGAATATATATCTTAGATTATCTCTAAATCATCTCCTGCATCAACTTCTTTTACTTTTTTCACTTTCTTAGCTGGAATTTCTTCTGCAATAGGGGCAGTTTCAACAACGGCTTCTGCAACAGGGGTAGTTTCAACAACTGCTTCCGCTACAACTTCTGCCTTTGGAGCTGCTACTTTTTTTGCTGCTTTTGGAGCAACAACTTCTGCAACTTCAACTGGTGCTACTGTAGAAACTGGCTTCACAACCGCAACACCTTGTTTTTTGGCAACTTTCACAGCATAAGCTAATAAATCAGCATCACTGAAAGGAACAATATCAACGAATGAACGTCCTTTGAAACCTTTTTTGAATTGTACTAAGCCATCAGCCAAAGCAAACAAAGTATGGTCTTTGCCAATACCTACGTTAACTCCTGCATTGTGGGCTGTACCTCTTTGACGGATGATAATGTTACCGGCAATAGCTGGCTGACCTCCGAAAATTTTAACGCCTAAGCGTTTACTATGTGACTCACGGCCGTTTTTTGAACTACCCGCACCTTTTTTGTGTGCCATTTCTCTTGAATGAGTTTATGAGCTATTAGTTTCAAGTAATGAGTAATGAGTGATGAGTGATGAGTTTAAAATTAAACGCTAACACTCAATAAACTCACAATTCACAACTCATAACTCATAACTTAGATTGTGATTCCTTCTACTAATACTTTTGTGAAATTTTGACGGTGTCCGTTTTGTTTCTGATAGCCTTTACGACGTTTCTTTTTGAAAACGAGTACCTTTTCCCCACGAACGTGAGCCAAAACTTTACCTGATACTGATGCGCCTGTTACTGTGGGGAGACCAACTTGAATGACTCCGTCATTATCGACAAGAAGAACCTTATCGAAAACCAGTGCAGCGCCTACCTCTTCCGCCAAACGGTGCGTATAGAGGAAACGGTCTTTCTCAACTTTAAATTGCTGACCAGCGATTTCTACGATTGCGTACATTATTTTATAATTTAATTTTAATTTGGGTTGCAAAGGTACGGCTTTTGTTTTTAAATCTGAAAGTAAAAGGGGAATTTATTTCGTGTTTTTATGAATTTTTTGTTTTACTTTGTTGTTTATAACATACTGTAAAATAGAACGTTATGAATAATAACAATTCAAAATGCTGCCAAAAATTATCTCTTTCTCCTTAGAATAATCTGAAAACGAATTAAGATGCTTTTGACTCGAACCTTAAAAATACTTTTCATCGGGCTGTATCTGTCTGTATGTCAAGGCTTTGGGCAGACTGAAAAAGTAAAAATCATTAAGTTTGAAGATTTGCGGAAAATGATAAATCACGTTTCAGACACTACTTTGGTAGTGCATTTTTGGGCAACATGGTGCAAGCCTTGCGTGGAGGAATTACCCAATTTTGAAAAATTGAGTAGAGAATTTTCCCCGAAGAAAATTCGTTTTGTGATGGTAAGCATGGATTTCCCGAAGGATATTAAAGAAAGAGTGATTCCATTTGTTACGAAAAATAACATTAATTCAGAAGTAGTTTTATTGGATGAACCTGACTATAACGCATGGATTGATGATGTTGATAAAGAATGGTCAGGTACAATTCCTGCTACTTTGATTTTGAATTTGACAATGCGAAAAAGAATATTTTTTGAGGGACAAGCTAATTTAGAAAAATTTATAAAAGAACTCAAAGGAATGACCCCTGTGATTGTAAATAATTAAACAGCTATTTGTTATTATTAAAAATGAAAGCCGAATGCCGATAGCCTAAATGTTACTTTTTAAAAATTAAACGTCTTAATGACAATAAATTATTAATATTGAGAAATGAAAAAAATCATGAAAAAGATATATATTTTAAGTTCCGTTAGTGTATTTCTAATGGGACTTGCCGTAATATTTGCTTTTAAAAACGAACTTTCTTCCGTTGCCGACAAAGGCTATGCAATTGGGGATGTAGTAGCGGATTTTAAATTGAAAAGTACATCAGGAGGTGTTACTTCGATGGCTGAAAATCGTTCAGCGAAGGGCTATATCATTGTTTTTACCTGTATTCACTGCCCATTCTCAAAGGCATATGAAAGTCGGGTGATGGCTTTGGATAAAAAATATGCCTCGCAGAGTTATCCAGTTTTGGCGATTAATCCCAACGACCCTGCTGCGTATGAAGAAGATACTTTCGAAAATATGCAAGCCGTGGCGAATTCAAAAGGTTATACATTTGAATATCTGCAGGATGAAACGCAAAGCGTTGCCCGTGCTTTTGGGGCTGCCCGCACGCCATCTGCGTATGTGGTGAAACGTGAAGGCGATAAATTTATCATGCAATACATCGGTGGAATTGACGATAATTCCCAAGATGCCAACGGCGTAACAAAACGTTATATCGAAGATGCTGTGAATAGTTTATTAGCAGGAAAACCTGTGGTAGTGAATATGACCAAATCAGTGGGTTGTGCCATTAAATGGAAAGGAGTTTGATTATTCAGTTGTCAGTAAACAATTATCAGTAAACAGTGGAACTTATTTTATCAAAGCCGACTCACTTTAACTGATAACTTTCTCAATAAAATCCAAAAGTATAACTTCCCCAAAAACTTTGATAATCGGCTTCGGGGCTGTCTGTTATTGGTATCATTCTCACAGTACTAATCATCCATCGTCCTTGATTTTCAATAGTAAATTTTACTTCTCCTTGGGCGTTACTTCGCTGATTTACCATCGTGGTTTTACCATTTTTATGATGCCAAGCCAAAACCAAAGCATTCTTAATTACTTGATTATCAAACAAAACCTTGAAAGTAATTTCCTTATCTGCGTAAGGATTTTGTAAAGGAATTATCTCCAAACGCATTCCCGTATTTTTACTAAAAGTATCATCTTGGCTTTTCCCAACTTGAAACAAAGTCTTCACACAACGCTGGTAAAATTCCCGCCCCGCTTGCTTTTCTTTGCCTTGCTGTTTTCTTAGTTTAATGATATTATCCATACCCTCAGAACGCAAATATGCGTTGAATTTATCTGCTTTTAATTCAATAAATTTATTGGTATTGTTGAAAGCTAAAAGATGATTGCCTTCAGTGGCAAATTCGGTTTCAATACTTACGGAATCTTTGGTAGAAACTTTACTGATAAAATCTTCTTCAACATTCTTAGCGTAATGATTCATTTTGGAAATGGTAAATTTAGTAGCATCTACTTTTTTACCTTCATAATTTTCCCCCACAAAAACATCAATATTAGTCTTTTCGGAAAGTTGTAAAATAAACTTTTTGGGTTGTAACCAAAACTCATGACTCATACACAATGTGCTGATGGTCAATAAAATAAATACTTTGGGGAATAGTTTTTTCATGGATTATTTAAGTTTAAACAAGAATTTACTACGCTAACAACTTCCTAAAACAATATCCATTGCGGGTAAAATAAATTTCAGAAAGTTCTACATTAATATTTACGAGTATTTTGCCTTCTACAAATTTTCTAACAATTTCCGCCACCAACTTCACAAACCTCTCCCACCACAGGCTCAATATTCAATTCTTTTGCCACTTTCTCAATAATCTCCGCAAAAACCTCCGCAGGTTGAGCCCCCGAAACGGCATATTTTTGATTGAAAATAAAGTAAGGAACACCCGTTACGCCCAACTGTCGGTAATAACTCATTTCTTCCTTCACGGCATCTGCGGCAATATCTGAATGAATGATTTGCTTCGTTTTCTCGGCTGACCAACCCATTGATTTCATCAAGTCAATCAAAGTATTTTCTTGCGTAAAATCTTGTATATCAATAAAATAAGCTTTCATCAAGGCTTCTTTTGCGGCTGATTGAATCCCATCTTGTTCCGCTACCGTAAGTATGCGGTGAAGAGTGAAAGTGTTGATGGCTTTGGGCAATTTTGCAAAATCGAAATCTAAGCCTTCGCCTTGTGCTGCTTGCTCAACTTGTTGGAATTTTGAAACAAAACCTACCCCAAAACGGTTTTCCATATATGCCTGGAAATCTGTTCCCTCCAGTGGCACAGAGGGGTCTAATTGAAAAGGATGATATATAACTTGCACATTATCAGAATATTGTGTACCTTCAATTCCTTTTTCCAGTCGGCGTTTGCCAATATAACACCACGGACATACAACATCCGAAACTACATCTATACGAATTTGATTTTTCATTATTTTATTTAGAACGATTTTTACCGTTCCGAAGAATTAACTGTTTGATTATAAGCTATTTGCCACTCGAATCACAAGGTTATTGAATAGTTTACTTTACGGTAGCCTGATTTCCCAAAACAATCCTTAATTTAGAACAAAAATCTTAGCTTTAAATTCAATTTATTTTTGAAGCAAAGCAACCATTCTGTATATCAGTACGTTACGATTTAAGCTCAACAAAATTAATTCAGATTATGAACAAAGTCTATTTGCTTTTTGCCCTTTCATGTGTTGTATTGACATCTTGTAATCGTAATGGTTTCCAGATAGGTACTGCCTGTCATCGTGAAATTGAAGATGAGGTCTTCAAGCCAAATTATCAGTCATTTACAACGGTTGAAAAACAGTTCAATGCCGTTGATACCACCTATCAGTTTCAAGCGGTTATTGATGAAATCGGCAATCAGATGAAATTACGGGGTTATCAAGACTCCAAAGACCGCCCAAATCTTATCGTTTTTTACGCTCTTTTTCCTTCTGATGTAAACCTTTCGGTGCTTCAGCGTTCGTTCAGAGGCTTGGGTAAAGAAAGCATGAATGAGGAACTTCGTAGAGTAAAATTAAGAAAAGGAACGCTCCTTTTACAGTTCGTAGAAAACGATTCAAACCGCCCAATTTGGATGGGATATGCAGCAGGTATTGCTCACCCCGAAACGCATAAAATTGATGAAAAAGCTCTCAGAATAGCAACCAGAGAGATTTTTGATAACTATAAAATATTTGCTAAAGATTACATTGCGGGGAATAAAATAGTAACAACGCAAGTGTTGGCGAATAAATAATTTTCGGTTCACGGTTTTTACGGACGGCTTCGTTTTGAACGAAGCCGTCCGTTTTTTGCTATAAACTAATATGTCAGCATTTTCACTACCTCCTCATGCTGACGAAACATTGCCAATAATTCCGCCCTTGTTTTCATTTCAAAATCCTCAAAATCAAAGCCTGGGGCAACGGTACATCCTACCAGAGAATAACTATTTTCCTCGGCGGGCTTAGAGCCAAACCATACCCCTGCGGGAACGATTGCTTGAAAGACTTCGCCCTTGTCGGGATTATTTCCTAAACGAATAATGCTCAGATTTCCTTCATCATCAATCACATATACATTCAAGGTGCAGCCCGCATAAAAATGCCACATTTCGTCAGATTGTATTCTGTGCAGAGCCGAGATATTATGGCTTTCTAAAAGGAAATAAATCCCCGTTGAAAAACTACGGTTGCCAGTAAAACGGTCAGGAAGGGCATTTTGCGGGATATTTTCAGTGGAACGATAAGTTTCAGCATAAAATCCACCTTCGGGATGTGCTTGCATATTGTAGGCTGAGACGTAGTATTGGGCAGGTTTGTTCATCGAGAGAATAATCGTTTTTCGAAAGAAAAATCTTTCTGATTAATGATTGATATTTGTCTAAATAAAGGATGTAAAGGGTTTATCAAGAAATTAAATTCCATTTCCACAATTGCCGAAGGAACTTTCATCGCTAAAAAATCGCCTGATTTTATAAATTCGTCAGTCAATTTTCGTAACGCCTCGAATCCGTCTTGAATAACCCAATTATTAGGTAAATCATTAACAAAATATTCTTTAAATGAATCTGGAATCTCAATAGTGATAACCTCAAAGGCTGGTAAAGAAGCGGAGTTTTGAACATGAACGATGCTTTCTAAAACACATAATGATAAATTTTCACTTGTATAAAGCAACGAAACGCCCACTCTATTCCAACGCCCACCATACATTCTTGCTCCTTTTCCCGATAAATCTGTTACATATTTTTTAGTGGCTAATCTATAAACTTTCATTGTATTCTTTTAATAATCAGACATTTAAAGGCTAAATAAAAATTCCGTGCTCTATTCTTCCGAGTTCATCGTGAACAATCTGAAAACCCCGATGAGTATCTAAAATATCAATAGGGCGTTGTTTTCTAAAAAGAGCGTGAGTGGACTTCATCCAAGCATTAAAACGTTCAATTGTTCCAAAAACCTCTTCTCCGTGTTGATATAAATTTGCTAATTCTATCGCTTTTTCAGAGGCAACTTTACTTAGTTTTGTATCATCCTTATAACGTTGCAAAGTGCGTTCCGAAACATCTAAAACGTTGGCTAATTCCTTCTCTGTGAAGTCAATACGATTACCCAATTGAAACAAAAGCCGCTTGGTAATACCTTCACGGGATAATTGAACAACTTGCCAATCATTCCCTTGACCGAACATTAAAATTATGTCTTCTTGTTTTGAATTTGCTTTTTTCATTTTCTTGTAATTTGTCACTAAATTTAACGACAAATGTCGCAATCGCAAAATAATTTCAAGTTTTCTTTCACATTTGCAACATTTATAAATTGTTATGTGTCATTAGTCTAAATTTGAGAAAATTTAATAATGCTCAATTTCCAATAAACAATATTCAATATTCAAGTATTTGGACATCAATGGTTTAAGCCACTTGAAAATTGTTTATTGAAAATTGCATATTGAAAATTATTTTTAAAACCATCACCCAATCACCCTAAAACTACCTCTGGAACAAACGCTTTACATAGACAAACATCTCCCTCTCGTGGAGGCTTGCCGTCGGGGCGAACGCAAGGCTCAATATGAGATTTATAGGCTGTATTCAAAGTCTATGTATAACGTTGCGGTCAGAATTGTGAACCACGATGGCGAAGCCGAAGACGTGCTGCAAGATGCGTTTTTGGATGCTTTCCAGAAGATTCATGACTTTCGACAAACCAGTACGTTTGGGGCTTGGCTGAAACAAATTGTCGTTAATCGAGCATTGAATCAATTACGCAACCGAAAAGTACAATTGGTTGATATTGAGGAAATTATCGACATCGAAGAAGAGGAATCTTATGATGAAGAGGGTATCAATTATGATGTTCAAAGAGTAAACACTGCCATTCAACAACTCCCCGATGGTTTCAGAACGGTCTTGTGTTTATATTTATTAGAAGGTTATGACCACGAAGAAATTGCGGATGTTATGGGCATCGCAGAGTCCACCTCACGCACGCAATATATTCGGGCAAAGAAAAGATTATTAGAGATTTTAAAATGTGTGAGGAATGAGTAGTGAGTAACGTAACGGAGAAATATTCCTTCAAATACTCAAAACTCACCGCTTAGCGAAATGAAAAAGACAAAACTTGAACGATTTATCCGTGATAACCGTGAGGACTTCGACCGTCATGAAGTTCCCGCTGGACTGTGGGCAAAAATTGATAAATCTATTGGGGAGGATTTGACTAAAAATCAACATAACGAATCATTCTCCGTCCATGATGAGGTTCGTGAAATAGTGCCGTTACATACAATATCGCCGTTGTCCGACTATGCGTCCCAATGGTATTCACGGACGACAATCAAAATATGGGCAATAGCCGCCAGTATTGCTTTTTTAATTGGTTGTTTTTCAATATTTTATCTAAAAAATAGCTCTGAAAGTACCGAACAAATTGTAGCCGAAGTAGCTCCGCAATATAATGATAAAATGGTTCAATATGCCAACCTGATCGAGACTAAACGAGAGGAAATCAAAGCTATTGAAATTCATGACCCTGTTTTGTACAAGGAATTTGCTTCGGAAATAGAAAAATTAAATCAGGATTATCAGAACCTCCAAGAAGAACTCCCCAAAACGCCCAATCAGGGGGAATTAGTTGAGGCGATGATTCAAAATCTGAGAGTACAATTGGATATTCTCAACCGTCAATTAATCATTATTCAGAAGGTGAAAGAGTATCAGAAAAATCCCACAAAAAGCGTGTAACTAATGCAGAACAGGTTTCCAATCCCTTTCAATCCAAACGAAAATACTATGAAAAATATATTCAACATATTCATTATCAATGTCTTACTATTAGCAAATTCCTTTGGACAAGATAGTTTGAAAAATAAACTTTTAGAAGCGGAGGGTTTTAATACCAATAATCAACTTTTAAAGAATCAAGCGGAATCACATAGACTTTTGAAAGAATTTTCGAAAGCGGAATCTCAGTTTAAGACTGAAATGCAATTTTTTAGTCGAAACTTTTCCAATAAAAATAACCAGGATAATAATTCCGAAGATAATCCAATAGAAAAAAAGAAAACCATCACCAAGTCTTTTACCGTTGATGCAAAAGATAAATTAGCCATTAATAATCAACACGGCGAAGTAAAAGTAGAGCTTTGGAATAAAAACGAAATCAAGGTGGACATCACCATTACGGGCTACGGAAACTCAGAAAAAAAAGCTCAGGAACTCCTTGATAATGTGGAGATTATGGACAAAAGAGAAGGAGATAAAATTTCTTTTAAAACCTTAATTGATAATGATAGTTGGTCTTGGGGAAATAATTGGAGTTGGAATAGTGATAGAAAGGGAGAGGAAAATATGAAAAAAGGCGTTGAAGTAAATTACATGATTTATATGCCTCGCACTAATTCGCTTTCCGTTTCTAACAAATATGGCAAAACCATCATCGCACAATTCGCTGCCCCACTGCGAGTTACGTCCAATTATGGCAGTTTTACTTCCGACCGCCTCACGGGTGCTGACAAGGATATTTTCGTACAGTACGGTTCATCCAATATCAAGCAAATGGACGATGGCGATTTACATATTGCCTATTCAAAACTGACTATTGATAAAGCAGATAACTTGAAATTAACCAATAATTATGGCTCGGTAACTTTGGACGACATCAATAATTTGGATGGCACTTTTCAATATTCGAGTGGAAAAATTGGTAGAATTAACGAGACAGGAAAATTATCAATCAGCTATTCAGACGGCGTACAGCTTTCAGAATTATCTAAAACCCTAAAAAGCCTTGATATTCGTTCAAATTATACGGCAGTAAAACTTCCTGTGAATGGCGATGTCAATGCAGATTTTGAAGTAACCACTACGTATGCCAATTTTAGATACCCACAAGGTAAATTGACTTTCACGGTAAATCCAGATGAAGATGATAATGATGACCGCAAAATGGGCTGGCAATCAACCAAAATCTATAAAGGCAAAATAGGCAAAGGCTCAAATACCAAAATCACGATTAAGACCAATTATGCGGGGGTGAAGTTTATGGAAAAATAGCATCTTTCGGTAAACGGTTTTGCGGGAAAAACAAAAGGAGAAATCATAAATTTGACCTCTCCTTTTTGAATTTTATGTAGCAATATTCTGATACAAAACCGATTACCGTTGACCAAAAATTAGTTCTCCAAACGGTTCACCTTTGACCCTTCACCGTGAACCATCAGTTCTCCTGTGCCTCCTTCTTTTTCACCTTTTTAGGGGCTTCATAAATGATTTTTCCTTTGGTATCTCTTTCCACCAAAACCTCTGATGGCGTAGCGTCAAATTTATCTTTGGCATACATAGTTTCCTTGCTCAAACGCCCCATTGCACCAAATTGATGATATTCTCGCCATCTGCCCACCTTCACACTATCATCAAATTTACCTTCTTCTTTCAACTGCCCCCCCTCAAAAAAAGAACGATATTCACCCGTTATTTTTCCAAATTTTACGGGAACGACCTCCTTAATTTTCTTCTCTTCTTTATCGTAATAAGAGAATTTAGAATCTGCCAAAAACCCGTCTTTAAATTTGTCTTTACTCAATAAAATATACTCCTGATTGTAGGTTTCCCAACGTCCATCTTTAACGCCCACATAAAACGAACCTTCTTCCACCAATTCATCATTTACATACTTTTTGAAAGGTCCATGACAGATTTCACCATAGTTTTCGTCCTTTCTTGGCACGTTGGTTACACGCCTCAATTTTGGGTCATACCACCAGATTTCTTTGGCATAAATACTGGGTTCGGCTTCATCTGGATTCCGTAAAACATTAATCTCCTCAACCGTCAATCTTGTCCCCGAACCATACTCCCCAATCCGAAGTTCAAACTTAATTCCCTCATATTCATCTTTCGGTTTTTTCTTGATTTTTTTCTTATTACTATCTCTTCTAATTTTTAAACCTAAATCCGCAGAAAGGTCTCCAAGCTCTCCTTTGACCCTTTTGAACTCCTCTTTGTTGTTTTTAATATCCTCCTTTACGTCCTTAATTGTTTTTTTGGCATTCTTAATATTATCCAAAACATCAGTCTGAATCAATCCACCTAAAATCCCTCCTTTTTTCTTGGCAGAAGTATCGGTTTGCGGTTTTGCTTTTGTCTTAAATTCATCTGACTGACCAAAGGAAATATTGGTAGAAAAGATTAGAATTAATGGAAAAAAAATAGAAAGAGTTTTCATTAAAGGAATGATTAAAACGAATGTATTACCTTTGTAAAACGGAAAATGAATGATTTTATTTAATCAAAGATAATAATATTCGCTCCATTTCGCTAAATCGTACATATCCAATTCGTTTGTGAAAAAAGATTCTAAAATATACATCGCAGGACACCGAGGCATGGTTGGGTCGGCAATTCATCGAAAATTGAAAGAAAACGGTTTCACTAATTTCGTTTTGAAAACCTCCAAAGAACTCGACCTTCGTAATCAGCAAGCCGTTTCAGATTTTTTTCAGACCGAAAAACCTGAATTCGTCTTTATGGCAGCCGCCAAAGTGGGTGGAATCATTGCTAACAATACTTACCGAGCAGATTTTCTCTACGAAAATTTAGCGATTCAAAATAACGTAATCCATAGTTCTTACGAAAATGAGGTTACAAAATTGATGTTTTTGGGTTCGTCATGTATTTACCCAAAACTTGCTCCACAGCCATTAAAAGAAGATTATTTATTGAGTGGATTTTTGGAAGAAACTAACGAACCTTACGCCATCGCCAAAATTGCTGGAATCAAACTTTGTGAAGCATACAGAACCCAATACGGTTGTGATTATATTTCGGTAATGCCAACCAATCTTTACGGACCAAACGATAATTACGACCTCCAAAATTCGCACGTTCTCCCAGCCATGATTCGCAAGTTTCATGAAGCGAAAATGTCTGATAATCAAGAAGTTAATCTTTGGGGAACGGGTTCACCCATGCGTGAATTCCTCCACGCCGACGACCTTGCCGAAGCCTGTGTATATCTGATGGAAAATTACAGTGATTCAGAGTTTATCAACGTGGGAACAGGCACAGACGTAACCATCAAAGAATTGGCAGAAACCGTAAAAGAAATCGTGGGATTTGAAGGAAATTTGCATTGGGACACCACAAAACCAGACGGCACTCCCCGCAAACTCATGGACGTATCACGCCTACACGCACAAGGTTGGAAGCACAAAATTGAGCTAAAACAAGGGATTGGATTGGCGTATCAAGACTTTTTGGATCATCATGATACGCTTCGACTTTGATATTCGTTTTTCGATGCTTGATGTTCGGATTTCAAGGGATATATTTCCCAAAACCAAATATCAAACGTTGAAAACCAAACATCGAAAGAATCCGAACATCGAAAAACAAACATCGAACATCGAAAAACATAAAAGTCCCCAATCACGCTAAACAGCGTGAAATTGGGGACTTTTATTGGTGTCTCTCGAATACGCAAGCACCTCGTGGATGCTTCGTTCGGAAGGTTGCCGATAACTTCTATTGAGACCTGCATGAACATCAAGCATATCTAAATAAAATTCTAACATTTCGGAATCATGAACCAGTCCGTCCTGAATCAGATTGTTTTCTTGTTCCGTTGTTTCTTGATAAACGTAACGGATAACGTCATGCTGCGTAAAGGTTTGTATCATAGCTTGGAGAATGTTTACTCATCATTTTGCGTAGATTTATCAACGCATAACGCATTCTTCCTAAGGCTGTATTGATGCTAACTCCCGTAGAATCAGCAATTTCCTGAAAACTCATGTCTTCATAATGACGCATCACGAGAACCTCTCGCTGCGTATCAGGAAGCAATTTAATCAGGCTTCTTAGATGGGCGTGAGATTCCTCACGAATTTGAATGTCCTCATACGAATCCTCGGCAAAGTCGAGCGTATTGAATACATTACTACCATCTTCAAATACAACATTTGGGTAGCGTTTATCACGACGGAAATAGTCAATTGCCATGTTATGAGCGATTCGGAGAATCCAGGGCAAAAACTTACCTTCATCATTATACCGACCAGAACGAAGCACATCTACTGCTTTGATGAAAACATCTTGCATGAGGTCTTCGGCTACGAAGGTATCCTTAACAATCAAATAAATCGTGGTATAAACTTTGGATTTGTAACGGCGAACAAGCGTTTCGAAGGCTTTTTCGTCACTATTTTTGATATAACGTGATACAAGCTCACTGTCGTTAACATGGACTTTTTCCATTTTGATAAATCTATTTAGTTAACGTAAAGCTTTTAATCAAATTGTATGTTGTTATATTTTTTAGTGAAAATTTTGTTCCCGTTATTGAGAAGTATTCCTGAAAGGATGAATCAAAGATAGTGGTTGTAATATTATTTCCCAATAAAATGCTAAATATTTTTTAACCATTAACAAATATTAACAATATATTATTCGTTTGCACAGGCGTATAGTAAAGTATAATATTTTAATTCAAAATTATAATCTGAATACAGCATTTAAACGAAATTATCTTTGGTTAGTATCAAGCAATAATAATGCCGATAATTATAAAGAATTTGACGAAAAATAGGAAAAAAATTAACATTAAATAATAAACAAAAAACTCTGAACGTTTTATTATTGTTATTAAGGTACAAACACACAAAACCCAAACATTTTACAGTAGCCTATGGCATATACGTACTAATCTGAATGACAGATGTTTACTATTGTACAAACCGCTTATTTTTTTGTAAAATGAAAATAATAACAAGTTTCTTCGCTTTGGCTTTGTTACTCGGGATGAGTAGTTGCAGCCCTTCTTTGATGGTTCGCTCTGATTATGACCGTCAAGCTAATTTTTCACAATATACCACTTATGGTTTTTATAATCAGCCTCAGGTTAAGCAAGATGCCGTGATGGGGAGTCAGTTGATGCTCAAACGCATGACGCAAGCCATGACCCGAGAGATGGAAAATAGAGGTTATAAGCTAAGTAGCTCAAATCCTGATATTTTGGTAAGTTTTTCAACCGATGCCCAAAATATGCAGTCAGTTCAGTCTAACAACAATTTTTCTCCTTATTGGGGTTGGGCTGGTAATAATAATGTTTCTTCTCGTAATTACGAAGAAAACAGGGTTGTTATCAACTTTTTAGACGGTAAAACTAAGGATATGATTTGGCAAGGTTACGCCAAAGGTGAAATCAATGACCGCAATCGTAAAGACCGAGAAGGTTTGGTGTATGACGTAATCAGTAAGATTATGCTGGAATATCCAAATCGTGCGGGATTCGATAACATGAAAGTGATGTCGAGAAAGTAATTTCCCTTATTTTGAGATTTAATAACCTAACCTTATCTTGTTAATCCCGTTTCAGCAATGAACGGGATTTTTTTCGCTAATTTTGTTTTGTACAAACCCTTACAAGCATTCAAAACGCTTGTAAGGGTTATAATTTAGCTCTATGAAAATTAAAATAACCGAATGCCCCCGTGATGCTATGCAAGGCTGGAAGAATTGGATTCCAACTGAAAAGAAGATTTCCTATCTTAATCAAATTCTAAAAGTAGGTTTCGATACGCTTGATTTTGGCAGTTTCGTGTCGCCAAAAGCCATTCCTCAAATGGCTGATACTGCCGCTGTTTATGAGGCTTTGGAGGAATCGGACACTAAATTATTAGCCATTATTGCCAATCTTAGAGGGGCAGAAACTGCTATTAATTTTCCCAGAATCAAGTATTTAGGCTTTCCCTTTTCTATTTCAGAAACTTTCCAGCAACGAAATACGAATAGTTCCATTGCGGAGGCTTTCAAAACGGTTGAGACAATTCAAAATCTTTGTCAAAGAACTGATAAAGAGATGGTTGTATATTTTTCGATGGGTTTTGGAAATCCTTACGGTGATATTTTTAATCCCGAAATTGTGGCAGGTTGGGCGGAGAAGATGAGCAATTTAGGCATTAAAATTATTGCCCTTTCCGATACCGTGGGCGTGGCGGATGCTGATATGATTACCCAGCTTTATACATCCCTTATACCTACATACCCGAAGATAGAATTTGGCGCTCATTTTCACGCAAATCAAGAGAATTGGCAAATGAAAATTCAAACGGCTTTTGAGGCGGGTTGCCGAAGATTTGATGGAGCAATTGGTGGTTTTGGTGGTTGCCCGATGGCAGAGGATGATTTAGTAGGAAATATTAATACCCAAAATATGATACAATTCTTTGAAAATCAAGGAGCTGAGTTGGGTTTAGATAAAAGTGAATTTAATAAATCTGTAAAAATGAGTTATTCTGTTTTTATTTGATTTATTACTTCATGCCTTTAATGTTGATTTTACCGATTCGTTTTCCTTTTCTAAAATCAGCCATTCCGCTATGGAAAAGACTTACTTCGTCAAATTGAAAGGGAATTACGACTTCCATTTTGGGATTAATGAATCCCCACTTTTTTCCTTTACGTACGGGAGCAAGCCCTTCGCCAAACCAACGGAATTCATCGTATTGAGGAGGAATGATTACGTTGGCGTTGGCATCCATGTAGGCGTACTTTTTTCGTTTTTGAATGTAAATCAAAATCAGCCCTTCCCTAAAATTTAGTCGCTTTTCGTATTGTTCGTGATTTAACTCGATATTGAATTTTGGGTATGGTGATGGTTCATCCAAATCAATTTGAAGCCTAAATTCTTGGGGTAAAGTATTGAAAATTAGAAAGATACAATATAAAAACTTGTTCATAATACGAAATTTATTTATGATTAATACCTTGAAATGAACCTTTTTGTTTAGAATTATATTGATATATGAAAATATTATCATGTATTTGTGAAACAATTTCAACGATGGTAAATTTTTAACTAAATGATAACATATCAAATCAATAAAGATAAATTAGAGAAGGCGGCTTTTATTTTGAAAACCGTGGCTCACCCGACTCGTTTGGCGATTGTGGATTTACTTTCACAAAACGAAAAACTGTCGGTCAATGAGATTTGTGAGGTTTTGAATTGTGAGCAATCTCTCCTTTCTCATCATTTAATTAACATGAAATTGAAAGGTATTTTACGTTCTGAAAAAGATGGATTAAATGTTTTTTATTCTTTAAAAGAGCGTGAAGTGATGAAATTGATTGAGTGTATCGAGCATTGTGATTGTAATATGTGAACGTACAACGGCAATTTTTGCCGTTTTTTCTCTATAAATGCGGCAAAGATTGCCGTGCTACCTTTAATGCTACGTTGCATTAAATGAAAACATTAACATATATTAATATTAATCTATGGATTTAATAGGGTACTTTTTAGCCATTGTTATTGGTCTGTTACTCAGCCTTTTAGGAGGTGGTGGGTCGATAATGACGGTGCCAGTTTTAGTATATGTTTTCAAAATTGATCCGCCTTTAGCAACGGCTTATTCGCTCTTGATTGTGGGGAGTACCTCGGCAGTTGCATCAATTAACTATCAGTTGAAAGGCTTAGCGAGTTTGCGGACGGCTTTGTTTTTTTCATTTCCATCGTTTGTAATGGTCTTTGCAACTCGTAAATATTTGATGCCTTTGATTCCTAATAAAATTGTACATTTTGGAGAATTCGTATTAACGAAAAATGGGCTAATCATGCTTACTTTCGCCCTTTTGATGCTTTTAGCTTCACGGGCAATGATTCGCAAAAAAAGACAAGTCGTGGATGATATTTCGGAGGCAATCAAGAGACTAAATTATGGTTGGATCTTCATGGAAGGCTTGCTTGTGGGTACGCTAACTGGCTTTGTAGGCGTAGGAGGAGGGTTCTTAATTATTCCAGTTTTAACCAATTTTGTAAAATTACCGATGAAATTAGCCGTTGGAACTTCGTTGATAATTATTGCCATCAATTCATTAATCGGCTTCACGGGAGATTTGGGGAAACATCATTTGGATTGGACTTTTCTGGGAACGTTTATCAGTCTTGCTCTTGTTGGCGTATTGATTGGTACTGGGCTTTCCAAACGTTTAGATAATCAACAATTGAAGCCTGCTTTTGGTTGGTTTACGTTGATGATGGGGACTTGGATATTGATTAAAGAGTTGATTTTAAAATAGTAATGAGGCATAAGCGATGAGCCATGGGGTAAAATCTCAACCCTCACGCCTCATTGCTCAAACCTAAATAAAATGACTGAATTTCTTACAAAAGATTACTGGAATAATCGCTACGAAACTGAGCAAATGGGTTGGGATTTGAAGGGTATTTCGCCGCCTCTGAAAGCCTATATCGACCAATTAACGGATAAGAATTTGAGCATTTTGATTCCTGGTTGTGGTAATGGTTACGAGGCTGAATATTTAGCAAAACAGGGTTTTCAAAATGTTACCATGATTGATTTTGCTCCGTTGGCGGTGGACAGAATGAAAGATGTTCTGTATGATTATCAACACATTAACATTATTTGCGGAGATTTTTTTATTCATACAGGCGAGTATGATTTGATTTTGGAACAAACTTTTTTCTGTGCCATTGACCCTTCACTTAGACCACAATACGTTCAGAAAATGGCGGAATTATTGAATCCTTCGGGGACATTAGCAGGATTGTTTTTCAATATACAATTTCCGAATAATCCGCCTTTTGGGGGCAATAAAGAAGAGTATGAAAAGTTGTTTTCAGAGCAATTTTTGATAAAGATTTTAGAGCCTTGTTATAATTCGATAAAGCCGAGAATGGGCAGTGAGCTGTTTTTTAAATTCTGTTTAAAATAGATTTCATAAACTTTAACTTTTCCAAGAATGAAAAATGCTACAAAGAGCCATTGGGAAACTGTTTTTACGACAAAAAGCCCCAATGAAGTAAGTTGGTTTCAAGAGAATCCCGAAACTTCTTTGAATATCATTAAGTCTTTGAACTTATCCAAAACCGCCCGAATTATTGACATTGGTGGGGGGGATAGTTACTTAGTAGATTTTTTATTGAAAGAAGGTTTCGAGAACATTACGGTCTTAGATATTTCTGAAGAAGCAATTAAAAAAGTTAAGAATAGATTAGGGGAATTAGCCAAAAAAGTAGAATGGATTATTTCTGATATAACTCAATTTAAACCACTTGCAGAAAATTATGACGTTTGGCATGACCGTGCGGCATTTCATTTTTTAGTAAAACAAAAGGACATTAATAAATATTTATCCGTTGCCAAATCAGGCATAAAATTCGGTGGATATTTAACCCCTGCCACATTTTCTGAGCAAGGTCCAATTAAATGTAGTGGCTTGGAAGTGAAGCAATATTCAGAAGCAAGTATGACGGAAACATTCAAGAAAGGTTTTGAAAAAATACGTTGTATCAATGAAAATCATACAACACCATTTGGGAGTATTCAGAATTTTACTTTTTGCACTTTTCAAAGAAAATAGATTTAAAATACCGGAAAGGATCGGGCGGCGTTCCGCTTCCATGGTACATAATATGAAAATAGAACAAATATATACGGGCTGTTTGGCTCAGGGGGCTTATTATATTGAGTCGGAGGGAGAGGTTGCTATTATTGACCCCTTGCGTGAAGTGAATTCGTATATCGAAAAAGCCAAGCGAAATCATGCCACGATAAAGTACATTTTTGAGACGCATTTTCACGCTGATTTTGTGTCGGGACACGTGGAATTATCGCAGAAAACTAACGCTCCGATTATCTATGGACCGAATGCAAATCCGACTTTCAAAGCAACAATTGCTACTGATAATCAGGAGTTTAAGTTAGGTAGTGTTACGATAAAAGTCTTGCATACTCCTGGGCATACCATGGAATCGAGTTGTTATTTATTATTGGATGAAAACCAAAAACAAATTGCTCTTTTTTCGGGTGATACGCTCTTTATTGGCGATGTGGGTCGCCCTGATTTAGCCCAAAATGGTTCAATTACCGTGGCTGATTTAGCGGGACATTTGTACGATTCTTTGAACCAGAAAATTATGCCTTTGGCGGATGATGTGATTGTCTATCCTGCACACGGGGCGGGTTCGGCTTGTGGCAAAAATATGTCGAAGGAAACTTCTGATACTTTGGGACACCAAAAGATAGTAAATTATGCTTTGCAAGCCCAAACGAAAGAGCAATTTATTGAGTCGGTAACGGATGGACTGACTCCACCACCGTTTTATTTTCCGAAGAATGTCATGCTCAATAAGACTGGTATTCAGGCAGTTAAGGGAGTTATGGAACGTGGACTGACCGCACATTCGCCCGAAGAATTTGAGCATTTAGTGAATGTTACGGATGCTTTAATTATTGATACTCGCAAGCCCGAAGCCTTTGGAAAGGGCTTCATTCCAAGGTCAGTTTTTATTGGAATTGATGGCGATTTTGCCCCGTGGGTGGGTACGCTCGTGAGGGATATTCAGCAAGAAATTTTGATTGTGGCGGACGAAGGCAGGGAGGAAGAAGTGGTGAAACGCTTGGCAAGAGTGGGCTATGACAATGAGCTGGGTTATTTGAAAGGCGGCATCGAAGCATGGGTTACCTCGGGACGTGAAACGGACGAAATCGACTCAATTTCTGCCGAAGAGTTTGCGAAAATTTACAAACGTAACAATCTCATTATCAAAGATGTACGTAAGACTACGGAGTTTGAAACGGGACATATCAGAGATGCCGAAAACATTCCCTTAGCCCAAATTTCGGAATTGATGACGGAGTTTGATAAAGAAGAACCCAACTATGTGCATTGTGCGGGGGGCTACCGTTCAATGATGGCGGCAAGTATCTTGAAATCAAGGGGTTATCATAATGTGGTGAATATTGAAGGGGGATATGGGGCGATTGTTAAAACAGGAGTTGGGGTTATGGCAAGTCATTAATCAAACTCTAATCTATTAACAATCTCATTAATAGTTTTTAATTTCCTATGCCACTTTTTTGTGTTAATTCTCGAAGGAGACGAAAAAGATAAGTCTATAATATAACCAAAATTTTTGTGAACTAAGAAATACTCTTCTGCAATTCCAAAATTTTTATTTACAAAACTGTAATCCTTGGACTTAACATTTTTAGGGATATTCATCCAATATTTAATTTTTTTTGACTGTATATTTTTAAATACTGAATTCCTATATTTTTTTGTCTTTACGTTAGTGTAAAATGTTGGTTCGCCTTGTTTGGAATTGTAGAAAGACATATAATCTTGTGGTGTTTTTATGGAGTCATTAATCTTTTCTGAGGATATTGCAAAAGTATATTTTTCATATTCATTCTCTTTCAAAATGAAGGTACATTCAGAGACTTTTATTAATGTGTCTTGATAGTAATAGCTATCATTTCTCCATTTTGTTAGATTAGTGGTATCTATGAAAGCGGTATTCAATTTTAGCCTTTTTTTACTAAGAGTTTGAGCATAAGAATACGATGAAATTAACACGAAAATAATTGTAAGATTTTTCATTTTTGAGAGTGTTTAACAATTTTTATATCTTCCAGAAGATTTGATTTTGAGCTATTCACAAATATAATAATTGACTTTCTTTAACAAGAACAAACAATATTTATTTTAGAATTTCCGTAATTACAAAAGAGTTTCAGAAGAGTTTAAAATTCATTGCCCGTAAGCTACCAGATTGCTTCCCGATGGTCGTAATGACAGCATTTTTATAAATAACTAATTCATAATGAACATATTAGAAACACTCCGCCAACCTTGGCATTGGTCAATTTCGGGGCTTTTGATTGGCTTTACCGTTCCACTTTTATTGATTTTGGGAAACAAAACCTTCGGGATTTCCTCTTCGCTTCGGCACGTTTGTGCGGCTTGTATGCCTGCCAATATCAACTTTTTCAAATACGATTGGAAGAAAGAATCATGGAATTTGTTTTTTGTGGCGGGAATCATTTTGGGTGGATTTATTGGGAGTTCTTTGCTTTCAAATCCAAACGCCATCGTGATTAATCCACAAACGCAACAGGAATTAGCGGCTTTGGGTATCAAAGACTTTTCAGGATTATTACCCACAGATTTATTCAATTTTCAGAATATATTTACCCTCAAAGGTTTCATTTTCATGATTTTAGGCGGGTTTTTAGTGGGTTTTGGTACTCGTTGGGCGGGCGGTTGTACATCTGGACACGCCATAATGGGCTTGTCCAATTTACAAGTTCCATCATTGATTGCTACAATATGTTTTATGGTCGGGGGTTTTGTGATGACTTGGTTTATTTTGCCGTTCCTACTTAATTTATAACCACATAGGTAGGATAGGAAAGATAGGTTTTTAGAAGAAATTAAAATTTTGAATAATATGAATAGTACGTCAGAAGAGTTTGAATTAGTGGAAATTCCAACGAAAAATGAAGTGAAAATCCTTGATTTTTCTAATGTAAATTACCTCTTTGCAGGAACATTCTTTGGCATTATTGCCGTTAAATCTGAAATCATTTCTTGGTTCAGAATCCAAGAGATGTTTAGGCTTACGAGCTTTCACATGTTTGGCGTAATTGGTACGGCTGTGGTCGTGGGTGCAATCTCCATTCAATTAATCAAACGATTGAATATCAAGACTTTATCGGGTGATAAAATCTCTATTACCCCCAAAATTTTCAACAAAGGACAGATTTATGGAGGGCTAATTTTTGGCTTCGGTTGGGCGATAACGGGTGCTTGTCCAGGTCCACTTTTTGCTCAAATTGGGAGTGGTTTTGGGGTTATTTCAGTAACGTTGCTTTCTGCCGTTGCGGGTACGTGGGTGTACGGGCTTTTACGAGATAAATTACCGCATTAGCAACAGTATAAAAAACAAATTTAAACAAACCGAACCAAGCATATTTAGCCGCATTGTGTGGTGAAAATTGGCTTGGTTTTCGTTTTTCAAGACCTTTAAAAACCATAAATTGAAATATATCAACACGGGAGACATTACCAATAAATATACGATAAAGGCTTGAAGATGAAAGAGCTGGGTATTTTGAAAATAAAAATAAAAGCCAATGGTTACGAACAGAAAAATACTGGCGGTGAACATGAATGTGCCTTTAATTCCCAATAATCTACTCATCGTCAAATCTCCTCTTCGGGCATCTTCTTCATGCTGATAAATTTGGGTCATAGGATAAAACCCTAAGAGATTAAGGCTACTCAATGCGGCGGGGAAGAGGTATTTTGTTTGCCATAAATCCGACACATTAATAATTCCAACTGCTTGAATAACCGTCAAATACGTAAATGCTCCTTGAAAAACACCAACAGTCAGCCAG
This sequence comes from Cytophagales bacterium, assembly GCA_038230735.1. GTDB lineage: Bacteria > Bacteroidota > Bacteroidia > Cytophagales > Spirosomataceae > Arcicella. The sequence continues at coordinate 37,624 of JBBRMR010000014.1, read as the reverse complement.
CTCAAAATTGGATATTTCTTCAAACGAATTTTATCGTTGGAATAGGCTTTTGAGATGGAACTGTAAATAACCAAAGCAATACTCAAAATCCATCCACTGATAAAATAGGCGATAATAATTGCTACAATATCCAATACCCAAGATACGTAATACAATTCTTTGCTTACAGGAGGTGGGTTTTCAAGTCCTCCGATTGGACCTTCGTCTTTGTCAAAATAGCTATTGTAAGCATTTGAGGCTGGATAAATCAGTAAATGTAATACCACAAAAAGCCCTGCTACAATGCCCAAATCAGGGTTTTGCGTTTGACTAACTGCAAACCAAAACACGGGCATAAGGAATAATGAGAAAGGTATGCGGAGATGGAGGATAATGTTTTTCATATTGATAATGTCTGAATTGCTCAGATAGTTTTCTTCCAAAAATTACGACTAAAAACTCTTTCAAATTTCCACCCTTTTGCTCGTAAACCCATAGGAATATAGGCAAAAGTTTCTTTGGGCGAAAGGTTTTCGTAGTATAAATCATCATCAGTCAACATTAATGATTCATATTGTTGATTGTCTTTTACGGTTAAATCGGCAAAGGGTAATTCTTTGACATACAAGGGATTATCTTTCAAAAGCTGTTCTTTTAACAACCAATTTGCCTGATATTTTTCTGAACGATGGGGTGTTGGTTTATACTTTCCTTCCGAAACCATCATGGCATATTCCAAATAGCTTTTCAACAATCTTGGACCTTCGTTTTGGGCATCTTCTACCCGCAATTGATTGGGCAAAATACTACTGACCACAAACACCTTTTCTCTGGCTCGTGTTACGGCAACATTTAGTCGATTTTCGCCTCCTTGGGCGTTTAATGAGCCAAATTGCATACTCATTTTGCCCTTTGCATCGGGGGCATAACCCACCGAGAAAATGATAAAATCTCGTTCATCACCCTGTACATTTTCGATGTTTTTGATGAATAATGAATGCTTAAATTTTATAGTTTTTGTCTCTAATAAATCCTGAATAAAACTTTGTTGCTTCGCATTAAAAGTAACTATGCCAATTGATTTTTGGGGGTATTCTTGGTTCAATTTTTCCACTAAATCCCAAACGGCTTCGGCTTCGATTGGGTTAGTATTATGCTCCCAAACTCCTTCAACTTTTAAATAATTAATAGCGGGTTTTTGAAGATTAAGTTCTTGAAAATCAGGTAGTAATGATAAAGTATTTTTATAAAAATAACGATTAGAGAAATCAATTAAATCTAAAGAACGACTACGATAATGCCCTTTCAACTGGATTTGGAGAAGATACTGACACGCCAAATCTAAGAGCGAATCAATCTCTAATTCTGGCAAATCTTCACTTTCGGTTTCAAACCTAACTCGGTATAAATCATTGGGTTGCAACTGTTTTGAATCGCCCGCAATGACTACTTGCTTACCTCTGAAAAGGGCTGGGATGCCTTGTTCGGCAAAACATTGTGAGGCTTCGTCAAAGATGATTAAATCGAAAAACGCCTCTTCCTGATGGGTTTGAAGAGGGAAAATTGCCGAAACCGTTTCGGGAGATGCTAACCAACAAGGAACAAGTTTGAAAACCTCTTCGGAATGTTCAGAAATCAATTTTCTGACCGACCATAATTTACGTTTTTTAGCCATTTGATGCTTCAAATCACGATAAGTTACGACATTCTGCAAACGATTCTTCTCTAAATTTCGGTACGTTTCTTCCCTCAATTTCAAGCCCAAAATTTCTTGACTCAATTCCTGTTTTTTCAAAACGGCTTGTTGTAATTCTTCTTCTAATTGACTGATTTTCAAAGAACTAACACTTCTGAGAATTGGATTAATTTCTTCAATATGCTCAATCCAAGCTAATTTTAGGCTATTTGTAAAATTGGTTAAGGGTTCGGATTCGGATAAAAATTGTTCGATAATTTGCCATTCTGTGTTACTGAAAGATACTTTTAAGACATCGGCTTCTTGCATTAAATCAAAATGTTCTTTTAGGTATGTTTTTATTACCGTTATATTTGCCATTATCGCTAATAATTCAATCTGATTATCAGACAAATAATTCCTCCAAATAGCTTGATTATCAGTAAGTTCTTGTAATTTTTTTATCAAAAGATTGGCTCTATTTTGAAAATCATTCCAAGATAAATTATGCCAATTTTCAAAAATGGTAGGCAGTTTTTTTAGTAATAATTTCCATATTTTATTCCCCTTTTCAGCTTGGTAAAGCTGTTGAAAATGGCGTTCAAACCAACGGATGCCTTTCCGAAGCCATATTGGTTCTTCGCTAAGTTCCATCCCGAACAAATACGCATTTTCTCCCCACCATTTTTCTAAGCCAATTCTATTTTGGATTCTTTGTCGTAATTTAACCAAATCCTCTAATGAAAGCCCTAAACCGTTGGTAATGGTAACATTCTGAATGTCAGCCTTTTCTTTGGAAAAAATTCCCCAAAAAAATCCCCCGATGGCATTAGATTTGGTATCAACGGCAGTGTTTAATTTAGCTAAAAAAGGTAAAAGATTAGTGCTTGGCAAGGTTATTTCAATGCCTTGTCCTGCAAAGAACGTGGCTACTTCTCCTTCTAATTCACTAATTTTTGAAGTAGTCAGTTTTATTTTTTCTTGAATATTTCGGGAAAAAACTTGATAAACTTTATCATTCTCAATCGTGGAAATTAGCTTTTTTATTGTCTCTTTATCCGAAGAAATTGAAGCTAAATCATTGAAATTTATAGAATTTTTCACTATTTCAACGGATTGCTTTTCAAGGTTTTGTACAAAATCAACAACAGATTCAATCGTTTGAATAATTGTTGAAATTTCTGAATATTGGCGATTTTCAAATGATAACCTTTGTTGCCAAAAACTGCTTGGCGTAGTGGTTGTTTCACTATACGTTTTAGGGGACACAGACAACGGCTCGGCAAGTCTATTATTATAAAAAACATACTGCCCAAATTTCATCAAAAAGTCATCTATCTCATTGAATTTGAACGATTTGTATTCATTTTTTAAATCTAAAAAGGGTTGATTTGGTGAACTGGTTAAGTATAATTCTTTTACCGCAATTCCACATTCGGAAGTATTAAAAAGGGCATCTTTAAATTCTTGTAAGGTCTCTGAAATTTTATCAATCTGGCGACTTTCTTGGGTGAAATTTCTATCTAAAAAAATCGCATCAAGGCTATTATTTTGCTTTTGATATTCTTCGATTTGTTCAATTTGGCTTAAAATCTGTTCGTACAGTCCTTTACGGTCATTCTTGAAATCATGGACATTGCCCACGAAAGCTCTCATACCCGATTGTGTGAGACGTTCCTGCACAACATCCAAAGCGGCACGTTTCTGACATACTACCAAAACCTTTTTGCCACGAGCCGTAAAATCTGCCACCAGATTACAAATTAACTGAGATTTACCCGTGCCAGGAGGACCTTGTACCACCAACGAAGCCCCAGATTTCACTTGTCGTAAAGCCAATTCTTGCGTAGCATCAATCGCAAAGGGCGTTAAAAGATTTTCTTCTTTGATTTTATTAGTTGTAGGTCGTAAGTCAAATGTCGTAAGTTGGGCATTCAAGTTTGGAAACAAAGATTCTAAACCGTTGCTTTCAAATATCTGATTATTATTCTTAAAATTCTCTATCTCTTCTTCCTTATCACTTTCAACTTTCGAGTTTCGACTTATTAATTCTTCATAATCTGGCACTAAAAACGACCCTGCTTGGGGGAAAATTCCTAACACTGCTTGCGGGAATAATTTAAGTTCTCCGTTGCATTCCAGCAACTCTAAATCTGCTTTGGTTGATTTTTCAAAATGATGTAACTCATTGATAAATAATTCTTTATTAAAATCAATTTTCAGTAAAGAGTCTTTCAGATATTCATATAATTGTGTTCTGAATTCGAGAGAATCCTTTGAAAAATCTTCAAAAGATTGTTCCAAAAATTCATCCGTTATTGAGACTTGGTTGAAGTGTGAATAGGCTAAAAGGAAGATACGATTGATGGTTATCGCTTCATCTCGGGCTTGGAGTTGCCAAGTTTCGTTTTTCTGATTAAGATGAACTGGAAAAAACATCAAGGGACATCTGACCACCGTTCCATCAGAAAATTTGCCTTTTATGATAGGATACCCCACGTATAAATCTTCCGAACCACGTTCTTCTTCAATGAATTTTTCGGTTCTCGAAATCTTGCGTAAACGTTTACTCGCTTCATTCACACGCTCGTAGCGAGGGTCATGGATTTCGCAGAGGGAAATAGTATTTTTTTGAGCAATTAATTGCTCAATGATATTGAATGAAGGTTTATTCTGTAAAAAATCAAGTTCGTGTATGTCCAAAAACTGTTCTGTAGAGAGACTTAGCAACAATAACGACTTATTTCTGGAAGTCAGATTTGTAAGCCGTTTTTGGTATGATTTAAGGACTATTTTTAAGGTATTTTCTGCCAATTTTGAGGATATTTGAAGCAATAATAAATAATAAATTAACGTTTTCAATTTATTAAGAAACTGATAATCAGCAATTTAAACTTATAACCCATAATTCATATCTCATAATTACTTCTTATAATCCTAAACTCTTATTCACATACCACTGAATCTCATCCTTGTTTCCATAATGTAGCCAATTATAAGCAATTACAGCACTTTCCACGGAAAAATAAACGAGGGTCAATCCCGCAAAAAGCGTTAGATTGAGGGCTACGTATTTTAATAAATTGGGGTAATGTCGTTTCACAAAACTTAGTCCCGTAGCCAGTGTCAAAATAATGGGATAAAAAACGTGTACCAGCAACCTTGTGTGCATAAACGCCCAATCGTTGTATTTTAGTACGCCCGTAAACATCGTGGCTACACTTCCTAACAACAAAACAACGCAAACGCCATTGAAGAGGTTCGACCAAAAAATCTCCATGCCAAATCTCTTTTTCCAAGTAAATAATAAGATAAAACCTTGCCTAATTAATAGGGCTAAACCCATGAAAATCAGCAATGTAGGCAATATTCCAAGGATAAAAAATAGGCTACCGATAAACCTAAAACTTGAATAATTACCAAAGGTGAGGTTGTTTTCAAAATACTGATGTTTGTACCAAAAAGTCCCGTACATCAATAACGGTGCTGAATGAATGCTGAGATTATAAGAAGATAAATTAGGATTCTTTATCAACGTCAGAATATTACAATTGTACCAACTTTGTGGACCTTGATAAAAATTAGCATTGCTTGGCAAAGGAAAAATATCAAGATTATGGACAAATAATTGATGTTGGACTTTTAGGTTTTCCACAAATTTATAAGTACCCGTGAAGCCAATAATTGCCCCCGAAATTAGCATGGCATAAACCAATTTTTTGAAGGGTTCACGGACTCTAACTAAGAAAACTATGATTAAAGCAACGGGTACAAAAGGAATAAAAGTAGATTTGGTCAATAAAGCCAAACCCGTTGATAATGAGAAGATTATCTCATTTTTTTGGGTTTGATTTTTCAGATATTTTGCCAAACTATAAAAAAAACAAGTTCCCATCAAAACCGAAAGAGTATCATTGGAAACGAATAATGAATAAATAAGATACGTTCCCAAAAAAACGGCTAAAATGAAGCTAAGATTACGAATCGTTACATCTTCAATGGTTAGTTTCAATAATTTTGCCATGAGCCAAAGATTCACGCAGGAAATAATTAGTCCATAAAATTCTACCATTTTCAAGCCGCCGATGATAAAAAACGGCAGCGATGTAAGGTAATATAAAGGAGGATGGCAAGCCAAAAATAGCTCGTGGGTGCGGGGAAGGCGGTGATTTTTAACGATATAATCCAAAACCTCATGGTGCGGGTCGGGATTTTCGGGATTCATCACGATAAAAACCAAAATCCGAAGCCCAATTCCTACCCATACAAGCGTTTGCAAACTGGAATCTTTATCAAAAAATTTACTTATTTTACCGAACATTATAATTTTCATGGATTTATACCCCCAAATTTACCAAAAAATAACAATCTTTTGGTCAGTATTGCAAATGGCATTTAATTTGTTCAGAACTTTACGTAAATAAACCCGATTAAGCTAAGTTCATAGAAATCCATTCCCTAATGTATAATAACAAAAAAGTAATCGTTGTGATGCCCGCATACAAGGCTGCACTTACGCTTGAAAAAACTTACCGAGAAATACCTTTTGACCTTGTTGATGATGTAATTTTGGTGGACGACCACAGTCCAGATAATACTTCCGATGTGGCTAAATCTTTGGGAATCAAGCACGTAATTCGTCATGATGTTAATAAAGGCTATGGCGGAAACCAAAAAACTTGCTATACAAAAGCCCTTGAATTGGGAGCAGATATCGTGATTATGGTTCACCCAGATTATCAATACACTCCCCTCCTACTTCCTGCCATGATTACTATTATTGGCAATGATTTGTATCCAGTCGTTTTTGGCTCACGTATTTTGGGCAAAGGTGCTTTAAAAGGCGGAATGCCTATGTATAAGTATATTGCCAACCGTTTCTTGACGCTTTTTCAGAACATTATGCTTTCGCAAAAACTATCTGAATATCATACGGGCTACCGTGCGTTTTCAAGAGAAGTCTTGGAAAAAGTGCCTTTCCAGAAGTGTGATGATGATTTTGTGTTTGATAATGAAATGATTGCTCAAATATTTTGGCAAGGTTTTGAGATAGCCGAGGTAACCTGCCCAACCAAATATTTTGACGAAGCTTCTTCTATCAATTTTGTAAGAAGTTCAAAATACGGCTTGGGTGTATTGAGAGTTTCCATACGTTATCGTCTGGCGAAATGGGGTTTGAAATGGGGATTATTAGCCCCCTAACCCCCAGAGGGGAAATATAACGAAGTTAAAAATTAATCGAACATAAATTCCCCTTCCGGGGTTAGAGGATAATGAAAACAGCTATCATTATTGGTGCTACTGGATTGGTTGGTAGTACACTTGTCGAGCAAATTTTAGAGAATCCTGCCTATTCAAAAGTGGTTTTATTATTACGTAAATCCTTGAATATTAGTCACCCAAAGCTCTTTCAAGAAGTAATAGATTTTGATAAACCCAATGCTTCAAAAATCGTGGGGGATGACTTATTTTGTGCGATGGGTACGACTTTGGCGAAGGCGGGTTCAAAGGAAACTCAGTATAAAATCGACTGTACTTATCCTTTTGAAATCGGGAAAATTGCCAAAACTAATGGTGTGAAGCAATATATTTTGGTTTCGTCTGTTGGAGCAGATTTTGACTCATCAAATTTTTACCTCAGAACAAAAGGAGACTTAGAAAAAAAGATAGAATCGCTTGGTTTTCAGAACTTTGTGAGCGTTCGTCCTTCCATGCTTTTGGGCGATAGAAAGGAATCTCGTTTGGGTGAAAAAATCGGGAAGGTACTATCCAATATTCTTTCGCCTTTGCTGTTTGGAAGCCTTCGTAAATATCACGGAATTAAAGCCTCTGATGTTGCTAAATCCATGCAACAGTTTGCTAATCAACGACTTACTGGTGTGAAATATGTAGAGTATAATGGAATAATGAATGCGTAATAAAATAAAAATGACCCCAATCGAAACCTTCCAATCCCGCAAAGACACTTTTCAAAATCTTGCCAACGACTTTCAAAAACAGTACAATCAATGGGCTTTTTTTAGGGGAATATTATTTCTAATTGTTCTCTTGATTAGTTACATGGTGTATCATTTTTTAAGTGGAGATTATGTAATTCCAGTCGTGATTATTAGCATTGCCATTTTTCTTTCTTCCGTAAAAAAACATCTGAAAATCAAGTATTTACGAGATAAAAATAGAGCATTAGTAGCTTTAAATGAAGACGAAATCAAGCGATTAGATAATGTTTTTACCAGTACCGAAACAGGCGAACAATTTGCTGAACCCAATCATTTTTATACGTCTGATTTGGATATTTTCGGGAAACAATCCCTCTTCAAACTCCTCAACCGTACCCATACTTATACGGGAGCAAATACGCTGGCAAATTGGCTGAAATATCCTGCCCATAAATCCGAAATTGAAAATCGTCAGCAAACCATTGAAGAATTATCCGCTAAGATAGATTTTAGGCAAGAATTAGAAGCCTCCGCTTTTTTGATTGAGGAAGTGGCTGAACCAACGCATAAATTGATTTCATGGAGTCAATCAACTGAAAATGAGGAGATTAAAAAGCCTATTTTTCAGTACGGAAAATATTTGCCTTACCTCACCATTCCCTTAATTTTGGCTTGGGTTTTTAATATGATACCCATTGGTTATCCATTGGTTTTGTTGGTAATTCATGGATTAATTAGCAAACGGATTCATGCCATAGTTTCCGAAGCCCTTGACCAAACACTCCGACTCACGGGTACGTTGAAGGCATACGCTAATTTATCAGAACAGCTTGTTAATCAAGGATTTAAGCATCATAAATTAGTAAATTTACAAACTCAAATCTCCGAATCCAGCCCTGCGATTCGGGCTTTGGAAGATATTTTAAATAAATTGGGCAATCGGGCAAATCCTATCTTTATGTTTATGGTGGGCATTCCAACTTTGTGGGATATTCAATATTTTATCAAGCTCGAAAATTGGAAACGCCAATATCAAGGTAATCTCCCAAAATGGCTTGATACAATTGCGGAGTTTGAAACTTTAAACAGCTTTGCAGGATTGCATTTTGCCAATCCAGATTTTGTAAAACCCACCATCACCGAATGCTCTATTACTTTGAAAGTCAAAGGCTTAGGACATCCGATGATTCGTAAAGCAAAACGGGTAAATAACGATATTGAGTTGGAAGGCGAAGGACAAACTATCATTATCACAGGCTCAAATATGTCGGGCAAAAGTACTTTTCAGCGAACGGTGGCGGTAAATATTATATTAGCTTTGGCGGGTTCGGTGGTCTGTGCAGAGGCGTTTGCGTGTTCGTGTATGCGGGTATTTACGAGTATGCGAACACAGGATTCTTTGGAAGAAGATACGTCTTCATTTTATGCAGAATTGAAACGTTTGAAGACTTTGCTTTCGGCAGTCGGCAATCAGCAATCAGCGGAAACCCCATTTGCATCTGTGGCGAGTGTTCACTGGGACGCACAGTCTCGTCCACTACCTATTTTTTATTTTTTGGATGAAATTCTAAAAGGGACAAATTCTAAGGATAGACACGAAGGGGCAAAGGCTTTGATGCTGCAATTGCACAAAACTACGGCATCGGGTTTTATCTCTACGCATGACGTAGAATTGGGTGATGAGTTTGAAAATCAGGGGTTTGTGAAAAATTACAGCTTTTCTTCCGAAGTGGTAAATGATGATTTAGTCTTTGATTATAAACTCCGTGCGGGTGTTTGCCATAGCTTTAATGCGAGTATGTTGATGCGTGGAATTGGGATTGAGATGGTGGAGTGATTAAAACCTGAGAGCCATGTCATTGCGACCATAGGGGAAGCAATGACATGGCTCTCAGGTTTTCTATTCATTTCAACAAAAAACCCACATCAACCCAATTTCCACCCCTCTCTATACTGCCGACTCACAAATTGATTAGCATAATCAAAATTGGTAATCTTCATATCTTTGCCGTTCCAAGCTAATTTTTTACGTCCTGGGAATTTACCTCCCCTTCCTTCGCCTTCACGATAGGTATAACTTCGGATAGCGAGATTTCCCATCAAAATCATCTCGGTCAAGGGTCCCGCAAAATCAAATGGCGAACTAGTTTCTAATTTACCATATCCCGCTTTACAAGCTTTCACCCAGTGATAATTGTGTCCCGATGCTTGGTTTTCGATACGATAAAGCGTTGGTTTTACGGCTTTTACCTCCGCCGTTTCCATTCTTGATTTGGGCAATAAAGTTGGATTTTGGTTGTATAATTCATTCGCCATTTTGCCTTTCGTTCCTTCATAAATTACACCATTGGTCCACAAAGGTTCATCGCCCCATTCAGCTGGAATGTCTGGTTTAATGCCGCCATCATACCAAATAATCTCAATCGGCGAATCATTTTTATCGGTTTTTGGATAGGTAAAAGTAACTTTTGACGAAGGCGGACAACTATCTGGCAAATATTCAGGCACCCAATCTTTGGTATAGATTGAACTTACACTACACTGCACATCAGTTGGATAAGTTAAGGCTAAAACCTTAAAAACACCATCTAATAGATGACAACCCATGTCGCCCATCGCACCCGTACCAAAATCCCACCAACCACGCCATTTGAAGGGATGATATGCCGTTGGATTATAATCACGATAGGGGGCTGGTCCGAGCCATAAATCCCAATTAAAATCGGCAGGGACTTCAAATTTACCCGTTGGCGTAGGAATCCCTTGGGGCCAAACGGGGCGGTCTGTCCAAATATGCACTTTTTTTACCGTGCCAATCAATCCCGCATCAAACCATTCTTGCAACACTCTCCGTCCATCATTTGACGAACCTTGATTACCCATTTGCGTAACCACCTTATATTTTTTAGCCGCTTCGGTGAGCATACGAGCCTCGTGTATGTTGTGCGTAAGCGGTTTTTGGGTATAAACGTGCTTGCCCAATTCCATGGCTGCCAAAGTTGCGGCGGCGTGGTGATGGTCTGGCGTTGAGATAGTTACAGCATCAATATTTTTGTGTTCTTTGTCCAAAGCCTCTCGCCAATCGTGGTATTTATTCAAATTAGGCGATACTGTATTAATGACTTTGGCAGCACGGTTATAATCGACATCGGCAATCGCTACGATGTTTTCTGTGCCTTTGTTATAAGCCAATAGAATATCTGATTCTCCTTTTCCACCCGCCCCAATACCCAAAATATTGAGTTTATCGGAAGGGGCAACGAATCCCTTGCCCAGTACGTGGCGAGGAACGATATAAAAACTTCCCAAAGTAAGTGAAGTCTTTTTGATAAAATCTCTACGTGAATTGTCTGTGTTCATTTTTTTGTATAATTGTGTTTTGAAAGTGTTTTGAAATTACATAATCCATCCTTCCCGATAATCCCGCTTCACAAAAGCGTTGGCTTCATCGAAGTTAGTAATTTTTAGGTTCTTACCATCCCAAAGAAGTTTTTTCTGTCCTGGGTAATCCCACTTGTCAATCCAAACGGGATTTTTCTTTTCAGTACGATAAAAATGACTACGAATTGCCAAGTTTCCCATAATAACGGTTTCAGACATTGGTCCCGCATAATCAAACGAAGAACTCAACGGTTTATGTTTGCCGTAACCATCTTTACAGGCTTGTAACCATTGCTGATAATGACCCGCACCGTCAGCACCTACCACTCTTGGAATGGTCATTGGCACTTTGTCTCCCGCTTCTTTTAATTTATTTTCAGGAAAAAGCATGGGGTTTTTTCCGTATAACCCACAACTCATTACACCTTTCGACCCAATCATCAAAACGCCTCCACTAACATCGCCCATCATTACATCCGAAGGAATTTCATCAGGACGTTCGGGCATAATTCCACCATCGTACCACGTCAATTTTACGTCGTCTTTACCTTTTCGAGGAAATTTTAAGTGGATTTTGGAAGCCACTGGGAAACTATCAGGATAATAACCCTCCTTAAATTTACCCGCCCAAGCGTTAGTAAGACTACATTCCACTTCCGAAGGATAACCCAAACCTAAAGCCTTGTAAGGTGGGTCCATCATATGGCAACCCATATCGCCCAAAGCACCCGTGCCAAAATCAACCCAACCACGCCAATCAAAAGGATGATAGGCAGCATTATAATCACGATATTTGGCAGGACCGAGCCACAAATCCCAATCTAATTCTTTGGGAACTTCCATTTTTTCAGTAGGCGTTGGCAGTCCCTGGGGCCAAACAGGACGGTTCGTCCAAACGTGAACACGGTTTACTTCACCAATTAAACCCGCCTGATACCATTCAATAAAACGCCGAACATCATCACTCGAACCACCTTGGTTTCCCATTTGGGTAACGCACTTATACTGTACCGCCGCCTCAGTCATCTTCCTGACTTCCAAGAGGTTATGAGCTAATGGTTTTTGTACATATACGTGCTTCCCCATCTGCATTGCCATCATCGCCACCGCATAATGCGTATGGTCGGGCGTGGTAACGGTTACGGCATCAATGCTTTTTTCCTGTTCCAACATCTTACGAAAGTCCTTGTAGAACTTGGCATCGGGGAATTTTTTGATGGCGGGGGCAGCACTCCTATCATCGACATCACAAAGCCCAACGATATTTTCTGTGCCATTATTCCAAGCCCCGTTTAAATCAGTCCAGCCCTTTCCACCTAAACCAACAGAGGCAATGTTTAGTTTATCAGATGGGGCAATAAAGCCTTTGCCCAACACATGGCGGGGAACAATATAAAAACTTCCAACCGCCAAGGAAGCCTTTTTGATAAAATCTCTACGTGAGTTGTCGAGTTGATTCATACTTGAATGTAATTAGGTTGATGTTGTAAATATAAGTAAAAAGGCAGAATTCTGTACATTATACTTATATTGTTTTGGGAGTATTTTGTGTTGGAATGGTTACATTTCAGATTATCAGTTTTAACTGATGATGTCGGTAAATAATGTAGCTATATAACATTAGTGTAAACCTTAATAAATTCGCTTAATTTTACAGAAATAAATCCATTATTATCAATAACTATTCCCTTAAAATGCTCAAAAAAGACCGATATAAACAACTAATAAGCTATTTTACTGAAAACTTTCCGATTGCCGAAACTGAATTGGCGTACCGAAATCCTTACGAATTGTTGGTTGCCGTGATAATGTCTGCCCAATGCACGGACAAGCGAATAAATATGGTTACACCCAAACTTTTCGAGCGTTTCCCCGACCCAGAATCACTTTCACGGGGTGAATTTGAAGAGGTTTTTAATCTTATTCGTTCCATTTCATATCCAAATAATAAAGCTAAACACTTGATTGCGATGGCTCAAAGATTGGTCAATGAATATAATTCGGAAGTACCCAGCAACATTGAAGAATTGCAAACGTTGCAAGGTGTGGGGCGAAAGACAGCTAATGTTATCGTTTCGGTAATTTATAATCAGCCTGCGATGGCGGTTGATACCCACGTTTTTAGGGTTTCTCATCGGCTTGGCTTAGTGCCAAAAACCGCAAAAACCCCTTTGGCAGTGGAACGAGAGTTAATCAAATATATCCCGAAAGAAAATGTGGCGGTGGCTCATCATTGGCTCATTTTACACGGACGTTATGTATGCGTAGCCCGTTCGCCAAAATGCGGAGAATGTGCCTTGAAAGGCTTATGTAAGTATTATGAGACGTTGGAAAGGAAGGTAATGAAGGCACAACAGAAAGCTATATGATAAATTATTTACAACAAAACTGGCTCGAAAACCTCGGCATTCTTACTTCACTAATTTGTATTTGGCTCAATACGCAACAGAACGTTTGGGGATGGTTTTGGGCGATAGTCTCCTCCGCAATTTATAGTATTATTTTCTATCAAGCCCATCTATTTTCAGATATGGGTTTGCAAGGTATTTTCATACTCCTTAGTGTTTACGGCTGGTATTCTTGGCAGTTTGGGAGTAAGCAAAAAATGATTTTGTTAGTCAGTAAAATTCCTGCAGAATTATCCGTAATTTGTATTGGATTTTTTCTCATTTTTAGCATCATGTCGGGCTATTTATTCAGCCAATATTCACAAGCCAGTTTACCATATTTAGATTCTTCATTGACGGCAATAAGTCTGATTGCTACGTGGATGACGGCTCGTAAATATCTGGAAAACTGGATATTATGGATTTTTGGGAATGTTGCCTACGTAGGAATGTATCTATATAAGGGACTAAATACAACGGCTATTTTGTATGTTTTTTTGATTGTTTTAGCGGTGAAGGGGTATCAAGATTGGTTTAAATCAGTTAGTTAAATTCCGAACATCAAATCAAGCAAAGGTCGCATCGAAATACTAATAACTACTCATATTAATTTTCTGACAATCACCGACTTGAATTCATAATTTATATCAATGTTTATTTCATTAAAAATGTCCATACAATCGCTCCTTACCGTCAAATATCGTAAAATTACTTTTGTCGTAATCATACTGATGTACCTCGCAGGAACGATTGGTTTGTTAATTCCATACACGCAACCTTACTTTAAACTCGCCGCTCCTCTCAATCTTTGGGTTTCTTTAATTTTGTTGCTTATCTTTCATCAAGATTTCAATAAATCTTTCATTTTCACGGCTATTTTTATCTTTTGGGCGGGCTTTTTTGTGGAAGTTACGGGGGTACATACGGGTATGATTTTCGGAAAATATTGGTATGGACAAACGCTGGGAACTCAATTTTTTAAGGTTCCTTTGGTGATTGGGGCGAATTGGTTATTATTAGTGTATTGTTCATCAACGAGTGTAAACACTGTGTTTTCAAACATCAAACACAAACCCTTTTTTACTTCAATTTTTATCCAATCTATCATTGCCTCAATGCTGATGGTGGGCTTAGATTACTTGATTGAACCCGTGGCAATTAGCTTAGATTTTTGGCATTGGCAATCGGGCATAATTCCTTTCCAGAACTTCCAAGCATGGTTTTTACTTTCTTTTGGCTTTAATTATTTATTCTTAAATACCAAGTTTTCAAAAGCAAATCCTTTGGCTTTATTGCTTCTTTTTTTGCAATTCCTCTTTTTTATTACCATTTCTATTTTCCACTATTTTGTTTAAGCGAAATCTGATTTGTTTAAAGATTCAAAACATTTTGTTAAACATAATGTTACTATTCTTAACATATAGAACTGAAAAATTTTGGATTATATATTTTAAAATTGCTATATTGTATAAATAAGACATGAGCATTTATTCAATCAGAGATCTTGAACAGCTTTCGGGTATCAAGGCACATACACTTCGAATTTGGGAACAACGTTACGACATTCTGAAACCAGAACGGACAGACACCAATATCCGTACTTATGACGATAAGGACTTGAAATTGGTACTGAATATTGCCCTTTTGAAAGAACACGGTTACAAGATTTCGGAGATTTCCAAGATGGAAGCCGATGAAATGTCGAAGGAAGTAATGTCGATTTCGAATAAGCAATTAAATTATCCAGACCAGATTCACGCCCTCACGATTTCGATGTTGGACTTGGACGAAGAACGCTTTGAGAAGATTGTCAGTACCAATACCCTCCAATTTGGCTTCGAGAACATGATGGTCAATATCATTTATCCATTTTTAGCTCGCATCGGAACGCTTTGGATTACGGGGTCAATTGGTCCCGCCCAAGAGCATTTTATTTCAAATCTCATTCGCCAGAAACTCATCGTTGCCATTGACGGACAATTACCTTCGTTACGGTTGGGAGCAAAAAAATATCTAATGTTTTTGCCCGAAGGCGAAATGCACGAAATCAGTCTTTTATTTGGTAATTATATTGCCCGTTCACGCCAAAATAAGGTAATTTATTTAGGGCAGAGTTTACCGTTTAATGAATTGGTTTTTGCCAATACGCTTCATAAACCTGACTATATTTTCTCGGTGATAACCTCCGTGCCCGGGCAAGATGAAATTCAACGATATGTCTATAAATTAGCCAAAGAATTTCCAGACGCCAAGATATTACTGACTGGTTATCAAGTAGTTGGGCAGGATATTGATTGTCCCGATAATGTGGAAGTGATTACGCAAATCAAGCAATTGATGGAGATTGCTTCGGAGTAGTAAGATTTTATATATTCATAAAAATAGGTCAAGGAATCGAATTCTTTGACCTATTTTTGTGGTTATATCTTACAAAATTATAATATTTTCTCCATGCAATCCCAGACCCGAAAACCCCAAACTGGACCACTCCAAGGCATCCGAATTTTAGACTTAACTCGCTTATTGCCAGGACCTTTGGGGACAATGCTCATGGCAGATATGGGTGCGGAGGTTATCAAAATTGAAGACCCCAATGCCCCTGATTATGTCAGGATGTTTCCGCCTTTTGTGGGGGGTGAATCGGTCAATTATCTGGCGTACAATCGTTCTAAAAGGAGTATGCTGTTAGATTATAAGTCGAAAGAGGGGCGAAAGATTTTCTTTGAACTCATCAAAACTGCCGATGTGGTGGTGGAGCAATTTCGACCCCAATTTTTGGATAAAATAGGCATTGGTTACGAAGCCGCCAAGGCAGTAAATCCAAAAATAATCTACGTTTCCGTTACGGGTTACGGACAAACGGGACCTTACGCCCATTTGGCGGGGCATGATCTAAATTACATCAGTTACACAGGAATTTTGGGTATCACGGGCAATGCCGATGAAGTCCCTCCCCTACTCGGCGTTCAGTTGGCGGATATTGCGGGTGGCTCGTATATGAGCGTAATTGCAACGCTTGCGGCTTTGCATTCACGTACCCAAACTGGCGTAGGTCAGCACGTGGATGTGTCTATGACGGATGCCGTAATGCCTTTATTATCAGTCTCTTACGCTTCATATTCCGCTACGCTTCAAGCCCAGATTAGAGGGACATTACCACTTTCGGGTGGGATGCCGAACTATGGCGTTTACGTTTGTCAGGATAAAAAATACGTTGCTTTGGGGACATTAGAAGCTAAGTTTTGGAACAAATTCTGTGATTTGACCAACAAACCTGACTGGAAAATGTTTATGATTCCCCAAAATACGGAACAATTACAAAGTTTCAAGAATTTGATTGGGGGTTTATTTTTAGAAAGAAATCAATCAGAATGGGTGCAATTTGGTTTTGAAAGCGACCTTCTGATTAGCCCCGTTTACGGTTTGGAAGACTTAGAAAATGACCCTCATCTTCTTGAACGTCAGATGATTATTGAAACTGAACACCCCACGGCAGGGAAATTGAAAAGCATTGGTGTACCGATAAAATTCTCTGAAACCGAAGCCAAACCATCATGGGCTGCACCGCTTTTGGGGGAAGATACAGAGGCGATTTTGAAGGAACTATTTGGTTTGAAGGAAAATATTTGACCACTGATTTGACGGATTTACACGGACTTTTTTAACAATAAATCCGCTTGTGCATTTCAAAAAATTACCAAAGTTTTTATGATGGTATAATGCTTTGGATTACGTTTTTAATCCCCTCTTTTTTGACTAATTTTACCTAAATTTTAATCAAAAAGAATGAATCACATAGAATTACAACTATTCGTCAATCCTGAATTTTCGGATATTTTTATGGCTGAATTAGGCGAAATCGGCTACGAAACTTTCACCGAAGAAACCGATGGATTGAATGCCTACATTACCGAAGATTTATTTTCAGAAACTGCCCTTGACGAGATTATGGAGCGTTACCTGCCGATGACTTCTATCCGATATTCGTATAAAACCCTCGAAAAAAAGAACTGGAATGAAGAGTGGGAGAGAAATTACGAACCCATCATTGCTGCTAATGGTCGTGTACGAGTACGGGCAAGTTTCCACGAAACTGACCCAACTATTGAATATGACTTATTGATAAACCCGAAAATGTCGTTCGGAACGGGACACCATGAAACTACTTCGATGGTCTTAGGATTGCAGATGAACGTGAATCATGAAGGCAAAAAAGTATTGGACGTAGGTTGCGGAACTGGCATATTAGCCATCTTAGCCAGTAAGTTGGGAGCAAAAGAAGTATCAGGATTCGATATTGAAGAATGGGCTGCCGAAAACTCTCGTGAAAATTGCCAACTCAATGATTGTCAAAATATTACCATCCGTCAAGGCACGATTGAAGATGAACCTGCCGACCAATATGACATCGTTTTGGCGAATATCAACCGTAATATTTTGATGCGAGACATTCCAAAATACGTAGCATTTATGAAACCTACCCCTTCGCAATTAGTGGTCAGCGGTTTTTATCAACAAGACATCGAAGACATCGAAAATGTGGCAAAAGAAGTGGGTTTGGTGAAAGTACAGACTGAAAATAAGAATAATTGGGCGGCGGTGGTTTTTGAGCGGATTTAATTACCCTCCCCAACGAAATACCATTCCTAATTATTTCGTTAATTTTACAGAAGTTAATCTGTAAAATTTATGAATATCAAATCGTTGTTATTTGCCTTGTGTTTTGCTCTTTCGAGTGTTTATGTATATGCCCAAGGACTAAAAATATCTGATAAACCCGAAGAATTTTTGGCGGATGCTAAGAACTTTTTGGCTCTTTCGGAAAATCCTCAAGCGGAAGGAATTGCCCAAAATTTTGATAAACTCTGGAATTCTGGCAAAATTACCGATGCCCAAAAAGGAAAATTGGCGAGTCTTTCTAACTATATGTTCAAAAAGGGTTATAAACCACCGCAATATGTGGCACTTTTCGATGCGGTTATTTTGGGCGTAAATAATGCCTTGATTCCTCAAAGTGGTTTAGATAATTATTTGGAAACGCTGCGTAAATCAGTTGAAACGGGTGATACTAAAACAACACTTCGATACATCGAAATTAGCCGCCTATTCTTTAACAATCGGGCAATATATGCCACTAATTTCAACCGTTTATACGCTGAAAATGGCTCAGTTTCTTTTCGTTTTAACGAACAAAAAATAGAAATTAACAAGCCCGAAAAGCCCATTAAGCCCAATCTACCTACAAATACCACAACCCCCGAAGCCAATCCCGTGAAAAATGCTTGGGAAGATTTTGATGCTCCCCTACCAACTGCAAGCAACGCCCCTGCACAGGCACAAGCCCCCGTACCAGAAGAACCCATTGGTCAGTTTTTGAACCCTGGACCCGTCATGGAATTCAAAGGAATTGATTTGGTAATTGCTACTGCCAACGACTCGGTGATAGTAAAAAATACTTCGCCAATTTTGAGCGTAAAAGATGGGATTTTGTTAGGAACGGGTGGAAAATTTACTTGGGAAAATGTGGGCTTGCCCGAAGTTTTTGTAACGTTGAATAACTATAATATGGAAATCAGAAACCCGAAGTTGGTTTCTGATTTGGCAACCATTACCAATGCTGAAAAACTGAATGCTCCCATCAAAGGAATTTTTGAATTTCAGAGTAAGAAAAGGGCAAAAAATGTTGCTTCGCTATTCCCAAGATTTATGTCGCTTGAAAGTGATGTTATTCTGAAAAATAGTTCCGACATTGATTACAAAGGCGGTTTCACAATGATTGGTAATCGAATTTCGAGTTCATCCTTGGCTTCAAAATATGCAACTATTATAGTAAAAAAAGATGGCAAAGTAGCATTCAGAGTTACCAGCAAACGCTTTGAGGTGGGGGATTCGTTGATTACTTCACCAACTACTATCTTCACGGGTTATTTTGCCGAGCAAGATTCGCTTTATCATCCTTCGTTAAAACTAAATTATAACCGCAAAACGGAAGTCTTAAAATTGAATAAAGTCGATGCAGGTGGGTTCAGAGGAACCTCATATTCAGATAGTTATCATAAATTGGACATCACAGCCGATGGTTTAATTTGGAATTTAAAAGACAGAAGAATTGACTTTGCCATCCTCACGGCAAAGAATGTTGTGCCTGCCATGTTTGAGTCTTTTGATTATTACAATCCCGAACGTTTCGCTCAGATTTCAGCAAACTATAATTTTAATCCTTTGTTGGTAGTTTCTAATTTTATCCGAAAAAATAACCTCCAATCGACCACCGTTTCCAATATTGCTCAAGCCTTTCAAAAAGATGCGGTTGCCCTTCGCCCCGTATTTTTAGAAATGATGCAAAAGGGCTATTTTGAGTATGACCCCGATGTTGAAAAACTAAAATTATCCCGAAAAGGTCTGCATAATTTGGCGGCTTACGGCGCCAGAAAGGACTACGATAATTTTTTGATTCCTTCGCTTTATTCTTCAAATAGTAAAGATACCACCTCCAATGCCTCGTTGAGTTTAAAAGATAATCAATTGGTAATCAGGGGAGTAAAGCAATTTTACTTATCTGATTCCCTAAATGTGTATATGGCACCTTACGATAATTTGATTAAGGTAAATAAGGATAGAAACTTCGGAATTAGTGGAGAATTGAAGACAGGTAATTTCCGTTTCAGAGGAAAAGATTTGTCCTTCAATTACGGAGAATTTAGCGTAAAATTGAACAAAATTGACTCTATTACTTTCATTCCCCAAAAAGAATTAGCCAAAAAAGGTCGCACCGAAATTGGGGGAGATTTGAAATACGAAGCGGGTGTAATTTACATCAATAAACCCGACAATAAATCAGGTCGTCAGCGTTTGGTTGAATACCCTCGCTTGGTTGTTCCCACGGGTGTAACGGCTTATTTTGACCATCCTTGGCGAGCCAATGCAGCCTATACCAAAAATATTTTCTTTAAAGTACCCAGTATTGATTTTGACAGTTTGAACATCAAAGACATTGACTTTGTGGGTACGTTCAACTCCGATGGAATTTTCCCGCCTTTCAAGGAGATTTTGATTTCGATGCCCGATAACTCGTTGGGTTTCAGCCATAAACCAGTTGAAGGGAAGTACAATTTATACGGCGGTAAGACCTTCGTGAAATTCACTTCTCCGCTTGTGATGGACAGGAGAGGATTGCATACGGAAGGAGAAATCAACCATTTGACGGCTCAAATCCAAGCTAAAGAAGCCCTATTTACCTTAGATTCCGTAACGGCCTCGGGTACTACGGGTATCATCAACGAAGGCACAGTTGGGCAGGCGTATTTTACAAAAGTTGATATTAAAAATTACTCGCTCAAATGGCAACCCAAAGTGGATAGTATGTTGGTGGTAACGAAAGGAAATTCCTTTGATTTTTATGCGGGTAGCTCAAAGTTAGAAGGAAAATTATTGGTTCGTCAAACGGGCTTATACGGTTTTGGGGCAGTAAAAAGACAAGATTCTGAAACAGTTTCGGATAATTTTAAATTTGGTAAAGAAGCTTTCACCGCTGAAATGGCAGATTTATCTGTGGGTAATAATTTGAAGACATCCAAACCCGCTCTGTTGGGTAAAAATATGAATGTAAGTTTTAATTTGGCAACGGGTTTGGTCAGTATCAAAACGCCAACCAATTTGAAATTAGATGATTCAACGAGTTTATTTTTCCCTTATACTGCCTACAAAACATCTATCAACAGTGCCGAATGGGATATTAATAAAAAAACTATCACCATGAAGGGCGACGTTCGGAATACGACTTTTACCTCTATCGAACCCTCGCAGGAAGGGCTTTCATTTAACGGTTCAGAGGCTTTGTATGAAATTGAGAAACAGTCACTTAACATTAATGGCGTGCCTTTTATCAAATCGGCAGATGCTAAAATTTTTCCTGACAAGGGAGCAGTCTCTATCCGTAGAGATGCTGAAATGCGAGGGTTTTATAATGCCAAATTGCAAGTTGATACCATCAATGGCTATCATAATTTAGTGAATGGAAACATCCGAATTTTATCCAGAACAAAATTTGATGGCGATGCCACTTACCGTTTTCCAAACCTTGCGGGTGATACTTTAAACATCAAAATGGGTAATTTCGAGTTTAAAGAATCCATCATGGATGCTCGTAAAAAAACCAAAGGCTATACCACCACTGCCAAAGCCACCATCGACCAAACTGACAAATTTCACTTATCGCCAAAGATACTTTACAGGGGTGATATAACGATGCTGGCAACTGATAAAAACCTGACCCTCAGTGGTTTCATTCGTCCAGAATCCAAAAATAGAATTGATGTGGTCAATTGGATTGCTTATAAAGGCAACAGTACGGATGAGGTCAATCTGCAAGTGCAACCCAATCTGAAAGGCGATTTGAATACGCCAATTTATGCAGGATTGCACCTTCGATCGGAATCTACTGGCATATATACGACCTTCCTTTCGGGCAAAGAAAGTCCCAAAGATGAAGACATTATTACGGTAAATGGACAATTAAGGGACATACCAAAATCGGAACGTTTTGAGATTGGTCCAGATGATAGAAATAAATCGTATGAAGTGAGTCGTTATGTATATGATGATGGCAAAAAGACCTTGAATTTGGAAGGGAATTTCAATTTTTTCAATCCTTCAACGCTCTTGCAATCCGCAGGTTTTGCTGAAATGCGAGTGGATAGCGGCAAGTATAAATTCGACCAAATGTTGGTGGTAAATTTCCCGATGCCCGTTGAAGTATTGAAAGCAATGGCGGACAAAATAGTAAAGACCAATTTGGATGCCCGAGACAACGCCAGTGCCGACGAACCCGAAGACAAAGAACGTTTAATCTCAAAATTAGCCAATATTTTAGGCGGGAAAACCATTGATGCTTTTGAGCGAAGATTGAAAAATGAACACGTGCCATTACATTCAATTAATGCCAAATTGAATACTTCGATGGTGATTTCAAAAGCTAATTTGCGGTATTCAGAAAAGTATTCAGGCTTTTATTCAATCGGTAAATTGAGCATTGCCAGCATCGGCGGAACGGATATTAATTCAGAAGTAGAGGGTTTATTGGAAATCAAAAAAACTGCCGAAGGTGATGAATTCTACTTGTATTTAGAACCCTCAACGGATGTTTGGTATTTTATGGCGTATCTCAAAAACGAAATGGGCGTAATTTCTTCCGATGGTGAATTTAACAATGCCGTAGCTGCCAAATCGAAAGGTGTGAAAAAGGGAGGCGGTAAAAATGCTTACACATTCTTGGGCGTTGGGGCTGAAGAGAAATTTACTTTTACGGAGCGTTTTGCAGAAATGTACCGTACCAAAACCGAAAAAGGTAAAAAAGTGGTGAAGAAAGAGGATGCGAAAAAAGAAGAAAAGAAGAAAGAAGAAGTGAAGGAGGGTTTTTAAGGGAAAAATATAATAATTGTAAGTGAGTAATAAGACTTCTAATCATTACTCACTTACTCAATACCAAAGCATCAATAAAACGCATCTTCAAAGTGCATAATATCAAAATCTGCTTCGGTTCTGAAAATAATGGAAACGATGTCGAAACGGATTTGTTGATGCCAATTATTATAATAGACATAATTGCCAGCGGCTCGAGTTACGAGCTTTACTTTTTCACGAGTAACGTTAATTTCAGGGTTGCCAAATCGAATATTATACAAAGATTTTACTTCGACAAAAACTAAGAAAATATCCTTTTTTACAATCAAATCTATCTCCGCATAACCCGAACGATAATTGCGAGCCACAATTTCGTAACCTTTGTCTGCTAAATATGCCGCTGCTAAATCTTCGGCTTGTTTTCCCGTTTCAAGGTGTTTTGCCATTGGTTCACCCTTTATCATAGGCATCAGAATCACCTAATTCTTCACCCAAAAACTTATTTACCATCTTTTTTGCACTACCAAAAATATTCCAACCCGTCTTTTTCGGCTCTTTTTCTGGCATTTTCCTACCATTATTTCCACCGATATTTATTGGCGTAACTGGCAGCACTACTACAATTGGCGGGGCATCTTTACGCAATTCTTTGTAAATATCCTCCCGTTCATCAATGGATTTAATACCTTTCCAAACCAAACCAACGGCAGTGGCGTAAGTAGGATTTTTGATTTCTTCTGAAATGGTTTTGCCCAAATTTTCATTTGGATGGCCGATTCGTACATCACGCCCCGTTACTCGCTCGAACAATTCGCTAATGTATGACATCTGTACGCTTCCGCCCGTGAGAACGATTCCGCAATTTAAACGATTGCCATAGCCGCAACGACTAATTTCTGCCTCCACCAAGGCAATAATCTCTTTCAAACGCTCCTCAATGATGATTCCAAGATTTTTTACTGAAATATTTTTTGTCTTGCGTCCGTTTATACCAGGAATTGAAACCACTTCTTCCACCGCAATTTCATCGGCAACAGCACAGCCAAATTTTATTTTTAATTGTTCGGCATACTCCGTTGAAATACCACAACCTTGCTCAATATCTGCCGTGATGGCATCACCAGCGAAGGGCAACACCGCAATATGACGAACAATTCCTTTATGAAAAATCACAATTTCACTCATACCGCTGCCAATATCCACCAGACAAACGCCACTTTTCTTTTCTTGGGGAGTAAGTACCGCCAATGAAGCTGCCAAAGGTGAAAAAACCAATCCTCCTTCAATTTCCATTTTGTCTTTGGCACTTTCGATACACCGCTTTGTCTTATCAAATTCCCCTTGTGGCGAGGTTATCATCAAAAAATCCCCTTGCAATTTCAAACCACTAATACCTACTGGGTCATAAATATTACCGATAGAATCAACCGTATATTCTTGGGGAAAAGTGTGAACAATGGCATTTCCTTTGCCAATAAAAGTACGCTTAGCATCATTCGCTACTTGATCAACATCTGTAACGGTTACTTCCTCCCCTGAGGTCTGGCGGGTAATTGTTGCTTTGTGTTTTATGCAGCCGATATTTGGACCAGCCACGCTCGCAAAAACGCCTCTTATATGGATGTTTGCTTGATTTTCTACTTGTTCTATGGCTGATTGAACGGCTTCGATGGTCTTATTCACGTTCAACACTACGCCTTTCGATACCTGTCCAGTGGTATCGGCTTTACCCAAACCAAGAATTTCCAGCTTGCCCAAATGGTCAAGTCTTCCAGCAACAACATTAACTTGTTTACTGCCGATATCAAGTCCAACAATTATTTCACTCATGGGAAGGTTTTTTTAGATATGAGGTTTGAGCAATGAGTATTGAGTAATGAGTATTGGTAATGAGTATTTTTAGAATATTCTGACTACTTACTTCTATATATCCAATACTTCATACCTCGCACTTCCTAAACTTATTCACACACAATCTGATTTCTGTATTTTACGCTAATCTTTTTATATTTATCCCAACCTTTCACAGGCAGGATTTCTTTGTATAATATTTTCAACTTCTTGAATTTAGCCTCAATTTCGATACCCATACCAAATTCAATTTGATGATTTCCAATTTCTGGAATCAACGTAATTCCTCCATCTTTTTCTACCACTAATTGTGAAATTTGAGCTTTCCAAAAGGCATCTTCATGAATTGCTTTCACTAAATCCAAAATGGGCTTATTTTTGATACCTTGCAAGCCCTCTATTGTTTCAAAATAACTGCCTGATAACAACAGTGTTCTAACGGTATAATGTGGCGAAATACCAATCCAGTCGCCCTTTTCAGTAACGTAATCGTCTTGTTTATTGTTGCTTATAATTCTGGCAATGGGACTGTGTTCTTCGATATCAATGGTCATTTCACCGCTTAAATCACGGTGGACTTGACAAGTTTTCACCAAAGGACTGGCTTTTACTCGGTCTTCGATTTTCTTAAAGCTAATTCTATCAAAAGGTTTTCCCTCTGGATTTTCAACTACATTTGGGGCGATTAGTGCATAAATCTCTCGTGGTGTTATCAAGCGATTTTCATTGTTTCCTTCGATAACAATACTGATTTTTTTGCATTTCTGAAGACGATGGACGTTTTTGGCAAAAACAACGATAGACAGTGAGACAAACGCTATCACTGCGAACCATATCCATTTTTTAAACTTCAATAAGGATTTCAAGGTAATGAATTATGAATTGACAAAACAATACAGAGTAAAGATGGCGAATTTTTCTCTATATGTCTCAATCTGCGATTTAAAACTACACGAAATTAAAAAAAAATAGCTAAAAAATCACAAATTTTTATTAAACGGAGAACTGAAAAAGGAATACCATGGTTCAGACCACACTTTTTTGCAAAATAAATCATTTTGGTTTCTCCTCAATGCCTAACATTGTTAGGGCAGGGTTGATTGTACGTGGCGTGAGGACGATTTTAAAAATTTTATTTCCTGCCAAACTAAATTCAGAAACAAATTTCCCTTTTTCTTTCAAACTTCGATATACGGCAGTATAATTTATCTTTGCCTCCCAACCATTTATCGCCAATGAGGAGGTGAGTTGGTCAAGGCATTTGCTGAGATTTGAAAAATAACTGTATGCCGTTTCCTTGTTTCTGATAGTGTTCAAAGAACCAATCGGGATAACGGCTACTTCATAAATGGTTTGTTGTTTCATTTTTAGCTTTGAGGGATAAACTTTGAGGAATGAGATTTTACCAGAATTCTTCCAAAATTCCCAAGGCTCAAAACTTATTACTCATAACTAATTATTTTTTGAAAAATTATCTCACTATTTTTCAAACATAAAACTTTTCCTATACGTTCGTCGTTTTAATATTATGTTGTAATAGTGCAGTAAAAAGCCTTGCTCATCTGCAAGGCTTTTTTGTTGGGCAATCGTATCTCAACTTTCAATAAAAAGATTGTCTATCACTGTACTCCCAAAGCCGACTGCTAATAACCAATAGCTACTGAACTATCGCTGTAAATTCAATCTCCACCATATATTCAAGGGCAACCAATCGGCTAATTTCATAAATTCCCGTTGTTGGTTTAATAGCTCCGAAATATTCCCCGTGAGCCTTGGCAATATTATCAAATTGGGTGATGTCCGTAGTAAAAATTCTGGTTCTTACTACGTCATTCATGCTTGCACCTGCTTCTTCCAAAACCTTGGCGATACGCTCCAAGATGTTGTTTGTTTGGGCATAGGCATCATCAGCCTTTACTTTTTCACCATCCACAATGGCAACGGTACCTGAAACCTCAATAATATTCCCGATTCTGACTGCACGGCAATAGCCCATTTTATCTTCCCAAGGCGAACCCGTAAGTATATTTTGTCTTGACATTCTTTTGTTTTTTGGTTTGAGGTGTAAAGATAATATTCAATAAACAACTATCAGCACACAATAAATAATCAAGAGGTTGATTTCAAATGTAGCTTTATTATTATGACAATTATTTTATCTTCGCTTCGTTTTCAGTAAAAAACCCTAATAATTCAAACTTCATAATTAATATATCTCTTTGAAACCTCCAATAATTTACCTAATAACTGCTCTAATCAGCTATGTAGCCACTATTCCGCCTGGTCCGCTGAGTGTCTATGTCGTGCATACTACGCTCCAAAAAAATATCAAAATGGCAATGTGGGTTGCTCTCGGGGGTGTGCTTTGCGAGGGTGCTTATGCCTATTTGGCAACGGCAGGCGTATTCATTTTTGATAAATATCCAGCCGTAGCAATGGCAATGAAGTGGGGAATTATTGGACTTTTGGTTTTAGTAGGAACGATTACTTTTTTTCAAAAACCTGCCCAAATTAAGTCTGAGGAAGTTTCTACACAAGGACGAGTATTTTCATTCTTCAAAGGCATTTCGCTTTCGCTTTTCAATCCTCAATTAGTTGCATTCTGGGTCGTGATTTTATTGGCTTATAACGGTTATGATTTCCTAAAAATCAATACTTCAACCGAGAGGATTTTCTTCGTTTTGGGGGCGGGGACGGGTACTTTCGGTTTGGTCTATACTTACGCCTATATCGCAAACCGAAAGCGTGATTTCGTCTTTAAATATTTGAATGACACCCGTTTAAATAAACTAATTGGCTTGATTTTTTTGGCTTTGGCGGTGGTGCAGTTAGTGAATTTACTAAGCTAACTTCTTTACATCATGCACAATGATTTCGCTTCTATTATAATCAATCAAACCCGCATTTTTGAATTCATTGAACAATAAAGTTACCGTTTGGCGAGTGCTGCAAATCAGCCCTGCGATGTCATTGTGGGTCAAATAATTTTTTACGGTTATGTCCTTTTCTTCGCCCTTTCCCTCACGAGTTGCCCAGTCTTTTAGAAACAAAGCAAAGCGGGTTTTTACATCCTTAAACATCAAATTGCTATAACTATTGGTAATACGTTTGATTTTGAAACCTACTAATTTGGTGTAACGAACCGCTAATTGAGGGTTTCTATTGAGAATTTCCTCAAAATCATTAATCTTGAAACTACAAATTACTACTTTATCAGTAATCGCTACGGCAAATTCATCTTGGCTTTCATCTGTCATTTCATCGAAGGTATATTGCCCAAACAAATCACCCGAACGGAGGACTTCTTTTACGGTTTCATTGCCATCCATATCCACCCGCACAATTTTGAGCGTGCCACTTTTGATGGTATAAAGTCGCTGTTCATTATCATGCGAAAAATAGAGGATTTCATTTTTCCGAACCGTCTTAAAATTCGGGATAAGGCACAAGGCACGGTTTTCTTCACGGCTCAATACCGAGAACAATTGATGGTCATGGAGATACCAATATTTTGCTTCTTCTTGCATATTATTTAAAGAGGTAAAATTGTACTAAAATATCACTTTTACGAAGGTAAGCCACTGTCAGACAACAGATTAGGGTAATGATGGCTAATAAAAATAAATATCCCCCATCGCCCATACTCATAATGCCCAAAACTAATAAATGCGAGCCAATTGCTCCCAGCATCAGCCCAATTCCCAAAACAGCACCCATCCAAGCCTTGCGTGGAGAAAGCAATAAAATTACGGCAATCAGTTCCATTGTACCCGTGAAATAACGTCCATAAGGTTCAACCCCTAATTTAGTGAATAATTCAACGCTTTCGGCAGCTCCTGTGAATTTAAAGAAAAGCGTCTGTGCCAAAATGAGAGCCGCTAATATCTGGGCTGCCCATGAAATATAAGTTTGTGTTTTGCTCATTTTCTTTTCGGTTTACGGTAAACGGCTCACGGTTTACTGCGATTTTTAAAAGTTTAATAATTATAATTTATTGATAAACAGTTACTTATAAATTTTATTTCCTACAAACCGTTCATCGCTTTCCCGTTCACCCTTTACCGTTCACCGTGAACCGTTTGTTCCAATTCGCATCAGCCTTTATTTTTAAGGCGTTTTCATCTTTGTTCCAATCGGGTAAAGTATTACTGAAAAAGGTATGATAAAATAAATATAATTTGCCGTTCAGAACTTTATACGTCTCAGGATCAATTTCTACCTTTTCGCCCGAATCACCCATTGCAAAAGCACACCAACCGCCATATTGCGGCTCATACTTTGTAGGGTTTTTCTTGAAGGTTTCTAAGTTAGCAGGGTTTGCAAATTGATACGATACGCCTTCATACGTGTAAGCATTAGCGGCTTTTCCTTTTTGGGGTTTGCCTGAAAAATATGCCACGGGATCATAGCCTTTAATGGCAACTCCTTTTGTTAATGAGTATTCTTTATTCCGAAAATTTGCGTCTTGCGAAAAGCCTGTAAAGGTCAATAATGCAAAGATGATGAGGTTTAATAATTTCTTCATTTGTTTGTTGGCTTTTGGCTATCAATGTTTCGATACTTTAATTGATAAATATTAGTTTGCTGAAAACTGTTTGATGATTACTTTTTTGATAGCCAACTGCTGAAAGCCGAAAGCAATTTCTTGATACAAAGTTTGCACATTCCAAAATTTTCAATTGTCGGGAAAATTACCAAGTTTGGATTTTGATTATTTTTCGTAAAAAAGTACAACGTTCTCTTGACAATGTAATATTTATTTTCTAAATTCAATACAGAAACATAAAAACAACATAACAAAATGACAGCAATTGAACGCATTGAACACTGGGGAGATTCGCATCATCCCGCTTGGCTCGATATCGTGAGAATCGGATTAGGGCTTTTATTGTTTATGAAAGGAGTAAGTTTTATTGGCGATACTGGACAATTGAAAGACTTGGTTGAGGGCTTGCACTTCAACGCTTTTACGTTTGTGGCAGTGCATTATATCGCCTTTGCCCATCTGGTGGGTGGACTTTTGATTTCGCTGGGTTGTCTTACTCGGTTGGCTTCGGCTTTTCAAGTACCGATTTTGGTTGGAGCCGTTTTTTTGACCAATATTCGCAACGGTTTCTCTTTCGTAAACTCAGAATTATGGCTTTCTTTAATAGTTTTGGCGTTATTGTGTTTGTTTTGGATAATTGGTTCGGGTAAATTTTCTTTTGATGAATATATGAGAAATCATCCTGCTTATAAGATGAAGTAGAGATTTTCTAATATGTCCTAATTTGTGATAAATTGTGACATATTAGGAAATAAAATCTATAAAAAAGCCCTCAAAAGTGATTTGAGGGCTTTTTTTAGCGACTAACTGCACGCCTAAAATTATATAATAGTCTCTCTATCAGTCGCATATCTTCGGTGATGATTTCTGTGACGATATTTACACAATAAAACACTATACCTTTTGGGAGATAATTTTGTAATATCCTTGACCCTTTTTTTCAACAGTAACAGAAATAAGAAGACCAGCAATAACATTATTAACAAAATAATTAGGCAAAAAGTGACTGAGATACTTTAGAAAACGACTGTCTAAAAATTTATTAGCCATACTTTCAAACCGTTGTAAGTTTGGCATAATTTGTTTGGATATATCCTTGCATTCTATTGTTGAAAGTCCAACGGATTGGGAAATAGAAATCCATTTGCCTATTTCAAAACCACTTTCTACAGCCATTGAAATTTCAACTAATTTACAGGCTGTTTTAAGTTCATTACTAAATGATTCAAAATTATTATTTCTAAATCCATCAAAAGACACAAAAACTCCATTAGGGCGTAATACCCTATGAATTTCTTTTATTACGGTTTCCATGTTGTTAGCGTAACACATTGCCTCGATTTCAAATACGTAATCAAAAGTATTATTCTCAAAAGGAATTTTATGAAAATCCCCTTGTATAAACATAGCATTATTACAGTTTTTGTAGGACTGTTTTGCTTGTTTTAAAAAAGATGGCGTTAATTCCAGTCCATAAAAATTAGACTCTGGATAGCTCTTTGCTAAGTTTCCAGTATTGTAACCTTTTCCACTTCCTATTTCTAAAATATTTAATTTACTTTCATTTTTAGTAAGAATTTCACTAATCAATTTAACTTGTTTGTTATAATCGCTTTTTCTAAAAATACCATCATCACTTATCGCAAAATGTACAGAACCTTTTTTAGAATGGAACATCGTGTAACCAAGGCTACTTTCAGTAAAATATTGTTGAATATTTTTCTTTGTTATTTTCTTAGTAATTACATTGTTTATACCAAAAAAGCTATCAATTTTATTTAGATAATTAGTGAGTTTTGCAGACATTTTTATTATAAGAAATTATGAATGAGATAAGAGAAAAGTATTATTAAATTTTATAATAAAGATATTCTATTTAGAGATTTTAATGGTTTTACTATAATAACCGCCAAAATATCCCAAACCATTTTCTATATTTGAGGGAATCAAAACAGGCTCCTTGAATCGCTCAAAAAAAGAGTTTAAATCAGCTTGTTTATTAGAAATATCTGAAATAAAGTCGCTTATTGACTGTTGATTTGATTCATTTTGATTGTACTGACTTGAACGCTTACTAAAAAAAGCGTTTGTTTGTTGGTCTATATTACTGAAGACTACAAAAAATGTTGTAGTATCTGAAATAGATTTACTTTTAGTCAAATTGCCTATTGCTGTTATTTCTGGGTTTGATAAATTTACATCTGAAATACTGAAAGATGACCCTACATTATTATTCCAAATTATTCCAGAGTACGATATTGATCGTATTTGTTGATTCCAATATCTCACAAATACATTGTACATATTAGCCTCAACGGGTGAGTCCTTCCATTTAATAGAGAAAGTAACTTTTTTATCGTCATTTAATAGTGATGTCATGGGTATAGTTTCTTTCAGAGTATTATAACTTGAACGCACTGAATTATATCCATTAACTTCTACAAACAACTCATATTGACTATCGAATTTCACAAGACTTTTATCAAACAATTGATATCGTTGAGTCGAATCAACATAAGGTAGTATAATTTTCCTGCCTCCTGACATTATGCTTACTTTCGCATTTCTGGGGACTGATTCGCTGACATTAAATTCTTTATCAAGAGGATTTACTACTGAAACAAAAGCTGCAATTAAGGAATCAGAAGGAGATAAAAGAGCTATAACAGCTATTTTTGCTTTAGCTGTTTGAAGTGGCATATCTACTTCTATACATGAATAAAATAATTGACAGAATGAGAGAGTGAGAATATATTTCAGAGATTTTGATTTCATTTTACCACTTAATATTATAACTTACTGATGGAATTATTGGCAATAATGCTTTACTTCGTAATTCATATTTGAGCGTATTAGTTTGTGTATTTTGAATAGTTTCAACCGAGTAATAATACGGGTTCTGTCTGTTATAAGCATTATAAACGCTTAAGTCCCAAGTACGTTCAAACTTTTTTCGTTTTTTAATAAATTGAATTCCCAAATCTAAGCGATGAACTGCATCGGTTCTAAAAGCATTAACATTTCCATAATCTATCAACCCAACTTTATCGTTTTTGAACGATATAAAAGAAGCTAAGGGGGCTGTAATTGGATTTCCAGAAGTATAAATCCAATTTGCGGATAGTCTTATAGAAGGCTTTAGAGAATAGGTTGTAACTATCTCGAAATCATGCCTTCGGTCTTGACGTGAATAAAATGGATTGCCTCCATTCAAATCATCAAATTGACGAACTGACCATCCAAGCGTATAGCCAAGCCATCCACGAAACTGCCCTGTGTTCTTTTTGAATAACAATTCATATCCATAAGCCCAACCTTGACCAGACGTTATTTTCGTTTCCCAATAATTCGTTTCCTGATTGTCTGAAACATTTATAAAATTGGTTGTCTCTTTGTAGCTTACTACATTTTGCATCTTTTTATAATAACTCTCAAAACTTAGGAAATAACCGTAATTCAAGGTTTTTTCGATAGCACCAGAAATTTGTTTAGCTGATGCAATTGGTATTCTTTGGGTAGATGGAATCCATAAATCTGTTGGAAAACCTACTCCAGTATTGGATAATTGATGCGTAAATTGTGACGTATAAGCATAAGAACCTTTCAACTTCCATGAATCATTTACTTGGTATGACAAGACCATGCGTGGCTCAACAAAATACTCGCTATTTTTTCCTGTGTTATAGAAATTGAGTCTTAAACCAATGTTACTTGATAGCCTTTTAGTCCACCTTGATTCATATTCACTATATAATGCCCATTCAAAATTACTGATGCTTACCACTCTGGAAGAATCTGCCCCTACTTTCAAGATTTGAGGTTTAAATTGATGCTTCGTGAAAACACCTCCGAATCGAATAGTTGCACTTAAATTAGCAAAATAATCTATATCGGCTTTAAGATTAATGTCTTGAATAGATGAAAGATAATTGGTCTGTCTTTCATATTTATCATTATCTAATTGACGAGAATATACGTCAGATAACTCAAAATTGTACTTAGTTGAAATAATTGAAATATTTGAAAATAGTTTTTCATTAAAAATGTGATTCCAGCGAATAGTAGAAGTAATGTTTCCCCAATTCATACCATAATTATAATTTATTTTGGCTAAACCAACCTTTAATTCCTCGTTGACATTTAACTTATCCGTTCCTGTATAAACGCTTACGAATAAGCCATTTTTAGAATTAATTTGCCAATTTAACTTTCCGTTAAAGTCATAAAACCAATATTTCACATCAAATCCTTTTATGGGTATCAGTTCTCTGACAATATCAAAATAAGTTCGTCTTATTGAAAATAGAAACGAAGCTCTTTTTTTCAAAATTGGACCTTCTAATGTTAAACGAGAGGTTATTAAGCCAATACCAGCTTCGCCATGAAAGCCCTCTGAGCTTCCTTCTTTCATTTTAACATCTAAAACCGATGAAAGACGACCACCATATCGGGCGGGAAATCCTCCTTTATAAAGTTCAATATGTTTGATGGGATCGGTATTAAAAGTTGAAATAAATCCAAATAAATGATTAGCGTTATAGACTGTGGCTTGGTCAAGTAGAAGCAAATTTTGATCTGACCCGCCACCTCTCACAATAAACATACTGCTCCCCTCACTTGCTTGTTGAACGCCAGGAAGGAGTTGAAAGGCTTTAATAGGGTCTTTTTCTCCGAAAATTAAAGGAATAGATTTAATTTCTGTGGGTGTTAAAACAAGAGAACTAATTTGGTTAAGTTTAAAATTTTCTTGTTCAGCTTTTACAACTACTTCATCTAATTGATAATCAATAGGTTGCAAAGTAATCTCAAGCGTTACATTTATTTTTTTAGGCTCTACAAAGAAAGTATCTGTTTTATACCCGACTGAAGAGAAAATAATTTGATAGTTTTTATTAGGAGATAATTTCAAAGAAAAAAAACCATAATTATTACTTTGAGAAATAGATTTTTCTTCTTTAACTACGATATTGACACCTATTAAACCTTCCTTGGTATTTGCATCCTTAACATAGCCATGAAGTTGATAAGTTTGTGAGAAAGATAAAATACTAATCAAGGAGCAAAAGATGCTAAAAAAGAGCGTTTGAGTAATAAAAGATATTGGGAATTTCTTGTTCATTGATAATTAGGTCGCTTTTAGATGCTTGTCTATTTTTCTTTTTTGGCGATGGAAATGTTCCTGTTTTAATATACGTTAGAACACTTTTTAAACACTCTTCTTCGGTATCTCCAAAATCTTTTGTAAGGTCGTCCGCAACCTCATAATCCAAAGGTAAACCATCATAGAATTCTCCAAAACCTTTATCATTTATGTTTTTAAAACTAATGGGAAAAATATAATTATTACCTACTGGATATGGCTGAAAACCAAATGGCTTACCATTTGTATTTGTACCTATAATTTTAACGTCCATAACTGCCCTTAAAGCATTTATTAATATTTCACTTGAAGAGGCAGTTTCTGAAGATGTGATAAAAAATATTCTTTTTAAGTTCAAATTATTGGCAGATGGCTTTAAAAATAAAGAATAGTTCAATATTTTATATTTATTGTTGTTGATTATACGTGAAAATATTTTATTCTCCGCTGTCTTAGGTATAATGGAATTAGCAATGGATAATGCCATCATGCCATCTCCTCCATGATTATACCTTAAATCAACTATCAAGTCTTTTATTTCTTCTTTTTGAAAGAGCGTAAAAAGTTTATTAAGTTCACTGTAAACAGAATTCCCACCAAAAAAGATATCAAAGTAGAAATATCCTATTTTGTTTTCTACGATTTGAGAATTTATTAAAGGGTTTTTTTGAAATGGGGAGGCTTCGAGGATTATATTTTCAACCCCTCCTTTTTGATTTAAAAATTCGAGATATATACTTGCTCTCATAATTTCTTTTGATAGTAAATCTTTGTTCGTAATGTTAGCCACAACATCATTAATTTTCAATATTTTAACACCTCTTCTTAACCCTTTTTTGTATGCACTTGATTGGTCGTAAACGAGTCTTATTCTAAGGTCTTCATCTGTAACAAAAGCCATTTCAAATCCAAATCCATCAGTTTGATTTTGTTGTAATTTTTGCCAACTTTCTTTGTCAATTACGAAACTCCATCTATCCAAAGGCTTACCGTTATGAAATTCACTGTGAGTTTTAAGGTCTTTGATAATATTTTTAGAGGTCTGAAAATTTTGTAGTTCTTCTCGACTGTATTTTGGGAGATTTCCACTCCAAAAATACACATCTTTACAAATAGAATAAATACTATCTAATTCCGATAGGGGAGATTCAGTAGAGCTTACTTCATTTAATTTACAACTCCACAACATGATACAGATCACAATGTAGAAAAATAATTTTTGCATCATTTTAAAGGAATTAGAGTGGCGTTTAACTCAACAATGGCATTGTTTAATTGAGGAACTTTTAACTCATTTCTTAATTCTACCAAGGATGATTCCATCGTAATTACTTGATGAGTTCCATCTATCCCGAATATATTTGAACCTGAAATTTCTAATTTTTTATCAGTTTCGTAATATTTCCATGTTGCTCCCGAAATGTTATTGCCATTATTGTCAATTCCTGTAATTGTTCCCAACGGTTCAAGTTTAATTCTAACTTTTGTAAACTGGAAAGGGTCACTCCCTACGTTTTTGTCAAAAGAAAAGTTGTAACCTCCTCCTTTGCCTGTGGCTTTTTGTATAATCCAAGTTGGATTTGTTAAGATTATATTGGACGATATAGGATTGTTTTGTTCATCTTTTTTACAGCTAAGGATGCTAATAAAAAGAATATATAAGAAAATTTTATGTTTCATTTTTCTACATTTAAATTTTATAAAAAATCT
The DNA here is from genome assembly GCA_038230735.1 of Cytophagales bacterium. GTDB lineage: Bacteria > Bacteroidota > Bacteroidia > Cytophagales > Spirosomataceae > Arcicella. The sequence continues at coordinate 1,614 of JBBRMR010000014.1, read as the reverse complement.
TTCCAAAAACAATATAAGTAATACCTAATTGAACAAAAAAGGATAAAAAAGCAAATAGACAATATTTAGTTAAATCAACAAAATCATTTATATTTTTTCTAAAAACTATTATGTTTATAACAACTGAAATTCCAAAAAATACCCAACTTGGAATAAGTAAAAATAACCCCCCTTTAATAAAGTAAGATGAATAAAAATAGAAATCCCAGTTTGATTCAGACGAAAATAAAAAATGCAATATCACATATACAAAATCAGTCATTATTACCGTGTAAAATAAGGATTTAGTATATTTATCTTTGAAAATAAAAGAATTTTTAATTTTAGAGACCATATAAAAAAATAACGTCCTTGTTGAAATGAAAATACTCATTTTTAATAATGCTCTTAATATAAATACGGCATTCATTTTAAAAGGATTTTTTTTACACAAAAAAGAACGTCCATATATATAAGGTCTCTTAGTAAAGTTTCTCTCTAAAATAACAGATGTTACGTATGTACATATAAGGTTTAAAGCAATAAATAAAAAAAACGACAATAATATTATTGTCAATATTTTTGTCGTTTTTAGTGAGTAAAAATATTTTGCTTTTTCAATCATTGTATATATTTCATTACGGATTCTTTACTTTTTGATGTCAAATTTTTAATGTCACTTTCAAATATATTAAGCATACTTTGAAATTCTTTATTTTTGGTAACTTTTCTATAGTCATTTATTAATTCCAAATATTTCTCTTTAGCTTCATTATCTATAACTATCTCACTTTTTTTGCCAGAGACAAGTGTTTTCATCACTCCCATTAATTCTTGAGCAACGATTAAGTGTTCATAAGCATTACTAAGGGTAATTACATTAAATGCTTGGCTCACTTGAGTCATTTTGTCATAATAGTCAACATATTCCCTTCCTCTTTTGGTTTTAACCATATAGTTATCTCTAATATCCCTAATGTCATCTAATTCAAAAACTTGAGCAATTCGTGAACTCTTATTCACCATCCTTACTTCTTCAATAGATTTTTCTAAAAGACAGGTACCATTATCACATGTATATGGAGAAAAAGCATCAGGACGTACACATTCGCCCTCTGCCTGAATTTGACAAGTATAGACACAATTAGGATTAGCTTTTTTACTAAGTAAGAAAGTTGCATTATTAATGGCTATTTTTTTTAAATTTTTGCTTACTTCAGAATTATTGACTTTTGGTTTAATATTAGATAATTCTTCAATATCAATATACCTAACCCAATTTACAGAACTATTATTTTTCAGTACCGTTCCAGCTATGTATGAAATGTCTGTTGTACTGACTTGATTTTGGTCACAAATAGTTGTGTATGTATCATCAATAGTAAAATTATTTGGATTTTCTTTTGCTCGTTTAAATAAAAGATGTTGTGCTGAATTTTCACCCTGAAATAAAATAATACTAACTGCTTCTACATCTTCCATTCTTATCTTTTCTAAATTAACGTGAACTTTTCATATTCTAAGCGGCAATCAGGCCATTATATTGTTTTAAGGCTTTGTGGGTTTGGATAGAAACTTTGGGTTTTCTCTGGTAAAAAGAGTAGGCACACATTGCTGCCAACATATGAGTAAAAG
>JBBRMR010000013.1:0-82095 GCA_038230735.1 Cytophagales bacterium | reverse complement strand
TATCAATTTTAATATCAAGTATTTCAACCGATGGCAAATTGAGTAATTCTTCGTAAAAAGTAATCTTTTCCATTATCAAGATTACGAAAAATTTATAACTCCACAAAAACTGTCAGAGAACCTGAAAAATCAAATGGACGGGAAGTAAAAAATGTTTTCATGAACTTGGTATTTGGAAAATTAATAAGAAATATATTTAGGATAAAAGACGTAATCGGAACACTATGCAGATGCTTGTCTGCATACCGAGGGAGAAACTCCATAAATTTTGGAGAATGAGCGACTGAAATAGTTGGCATCGGAATAACCAACCTTATTGGCAATTTCGTAGATGGGATAGTTGGTTTGCATCAACAATTCCCTTGCCTTTTCGAGCCGTATTTGCTTTATGAAATCGGAAATGGAAAGCCCCGTTTCTTCCACTAACTTTCGGTGAATGTGTGAACGGCTCATCCGAAGAGCAAAACAAAATTCTGAACATCCGAAGGTCTCATCATCAAAACTGTCTTCGATAATAGCTCGGGCAACGCTTAAAAAATCGGTATAAATTGGCTTCATGTGGGATATAGTTTTACTATTAATTTGTACGCTAATTATTTGTAAATCAAGCTGTTTGTGTAATTCTGTAATGATGTTTTCATAAAAAAGTATGGACATACTTTTTCCACTAAAATTGTTTCTACAATTTTTGAAAATCCAAACACTAAGTTTTAGTAAGGGGAGCAGTATCGACCTGTTGATGAGTTTTCACCAATAAATGTTGCCGAATCTGATTTTTTGTTTGATTAGTATTTGAGACAAATTAGTGATTTGCAAATACTGTTAGTGGTTATTTGGTTATGGTTAATTCAAAACGGAATCAATGTTTCTACTCACTCAATTTTTAAGAGTTTTCCGTTTAATAAATCATAACGAGTACAAATATGCAATGAACATAAGATAATTCATCTTCACTAATGCTGTATTTATTATTCGGTAAATCGAATTGAAATAATAATGATGCTTTTAAATTACCATTTGTTTATTTTTTAAACATTTTGGAAGGGTTATTCTTGGAAGAATCTATTTTTTGATTGTTAAGTGTGAAAAATTAAAGATGATTTTTTAGGATAATTCTATTAATAATTGCAAATATTTTTTGAAAAAATATTTTTTTATTTTCCCTTACTAAAGCTAATGAAAAAAAACATCCTTAAAGTTTGATATTATTATGAGATAATTGTGGGAGATAAGGTTTGAAAGAGTAGCTTGGGAGCTAATCAAATAGATAATTTTAAAAAAATAGGTACATTTCCCAAAAGTTTTATCCTCCCAATGGATATTGATTCGTAGATTTATGACCAAGCAAACATAATCGATCATTTCATCTCAAATCAAAAACATGAACCGTAGAAATTTTATCCAAAACTCCGCTCTTGCCTTCGGGGCATTGGCTTTATCTAACCGAACTTTCGGCAATACCATTTTCGATAATCCGTACAAAATGAAAATGTTGCGGGGAGACGTTGGTGTTTTCACCGAAAAAGGCGGAACAATTGCTTACCTGCAAACTAAAAGGGGCTTTGCCGTAGTGGATTCGCAATTTCCAGAACAATCAACTCATCTGATTACGGAGTTGAAAAAGATGTCCGAAAAGCCCATCAAGTTATTGATAAACACCCATCATCACGGCGACCATTCTTCGGGAAATATTTCTTTCAAGGGCTTAGTTGAACACGTGGTTGCTCACGAAAACTCTTTGAAAAATCAGCAAGCAACTGCCCAAAAAGCTAAAACTGAAGACAAACAATTATATCCTGATGTAACTTTTACGGATACGTGGAAAGGGAAAGTTGGCAAAGAAAGCATCAAAGCTCACTATTTTGGAGCGGGACATACCAACGGTGATTCGCTTATCCATTTTGAACACGCCAACATTCTTCACATGGGCGATTTGATGTTTAATCGCCGTTATCCTTTTGTGGATAGGTCGGCAGGGGCGAATATCAAAAGTTGGATTGCAGTATTGGATAGAACCCTCGATACTTTCGATAAAGAAACTATTTTCGTATTCGGACACGCCTTTGACCCCGAAAAAATTACGGGTGATAAAGAAGACATCAAGGTTTTTAAGGATTATTTAGAAAAATTATTGGTCTTTACCGAGGGTGAAATAAAGGCAGGGAAATCGAAGGAAGAATTTATAAAAAACACCGCAGTTACGGGCGTAACCGAAATGAAAGGCGATGGCATTATAAGAAGTTTAACTTCGGCTTATGAGGAATTGACGATGAAGTAAAACTACTTTTCTAAAACTTCCCGGAAGTTCTTTCTACTTTCGGGAAGTTTTATATGAAAGCATAACTTCTCGAAAGTAGAAAGAGCTTTCGAGAAGTGTAAACGGGAAATATTTAACTACCTCAACTTCAAAGTAACCACCGAAATAATCACTAACAAAATTCCGATAATCCAGAAACGAGTTACCAATTTTGCTTCGTGGTATCCTTTCTTTTGAAAGTGATGATGCAGAGGCGACATCAGAAAAATTCGCCGACCTTCCCCAAATTTTTTCTTGGTATATTTAAAATAACTGACTTGCAGAATCACGGAGAGTAGTTCAATCAAGAAAATTCCACACAAGACAGGAATTAATAATTCTTTCCGAATCACGATGGCGAGCGTGGCAATGATTCCACCCAACATCAAACTGCCCGTATCGCCCATAAATACTTGGGCGGGATAGGAATTATACCATAAAAACCCAATACAAGCCCCCACAAAGGCGGCACAAAACACCGCCAGTTCGCCTGAATTTGGAATAAACATTACGTTTAAGTATTGTGAAAATACTATATTCCCAGATACATACGCCAGCACCGCTAAACCAATTCCGATAATCATGGACGTTCCCGCAGCCAATCCGTCAATCCCGTCCGTAATATTTGCACCGTTGGAAACTGCCGTGATGATAAAGATTACAACAATCACGTAAACAATCCAAGTATATTGGTCGAGTCCCAAGAAATCGGGCAGTAGATTGCTATAATCAAACTGATTGTTTTTCATAAAAGGAATTGTAGAAATCAAAGATTTTGTATCTTCAAATTTTCGTACTTCCCCAATATTAGCGGCAATTTTGGCTTTCTCATAAAATCGTACTTTTATGTCGTCATTAAACCACATCGTAAGCCCTACGATAAGCCCTAAACCAACCTGTCCGACTATCTTGAACTTACCAGAAAGTCCATCTTTGTTTTTCTTGAAAACTTTAATATAATCATCCAAAAAGCCCACTGCACAAAGCCAGACCGTGGTTACGATTAAGAGAATGATATAAATATTATGGAGTTTGGCGAATAAAAGCACTGGTACAAGTAATGATAAAAGAATAATAAAACCACCCATAGTAGGTGTACCTTTCTTTTGCATTTGCCCTGCTAATCCGAGGTCACGGATGTCTTCGCCAATTTGCAATTTTCTAAGAAGATTGATAACAGTTTTTCCCCAAATTGCCGCAATTCCGAGCGACATTACCGTAGCCGCAAAAGCCCGAAAAGTAATGTACTGAAATAGCCCAGCACCTGGGAAATTGAAATGTTTGTCTAAGTAATCGAATAAATAATAAAGCATTGGGTTTCGTGGATAGTGTGATTTTGTTAGGGGAGTTTCAAATATTTTTAAACGCCAAATTGACTTAAATGATGGTCAAGATGTTTGTAAAAGAGATTATTCCATTCAAAAGAGTTCAATTTGCCCAATGAGGCAGATTCTTTATTCTCGAAATATTTAGCTCCTAATTTCTCAACCCGTTGGATATATTCACTCAAACGAGCCTTTTCTACTTCAAAATCACGGGCATCCGTAATCAAAAAAGCAGGAGCCGTGCCTGAATTTCTTTTATAGGGCGTGGTGGAATTGGTCAATCTATCTTTCAGCACCATCCGAAGCATAAACCTCACAAAGGTATTTGGGCGTTTGGTATTTTCATCAAATGTTTGGTCGTAAGCTACGCAGCAATGAGCCAGCATTTGAGCAACATCCATTTTTCCCCACAGTGGATAAGTATTGGGAGCAAGTTCACTGATGCGATGAAGCAATTTATCAGTAGTTTGTGGTTCAAAGATGTTTAGAATAGTCATGGTTTGGGTTTATTTTGCGGCAGCGAGTTCTGCTAATCTGATTATTTCTTGGTTAATTTCTTCAATAATTCCCTTGTTCCCAACTTCTCCATCATTACTAAAAACGATAAAGACCTTTCCGCCAAAATCTTCTGTGAAAGCCTGAAAACCCGCCTTCATGCGTTCTGAGGGGGAATAATTTTCACCTGTAATCTGTATTCCAAAGGCTTTGTTGCCTACGTGTCCGAGATAGTCAAGGTCGCAGCAATGGTCAGTGTAAGGTAAAGATTCTTCAAATTTAACATTTGGAAAAATATAAGCTAAATTATCATTAACCACCGACTTTGGAGGCTTATATCCTTCATAGATATGATTGATGGTTATATTTATGTTTAGCGTTTGCATGAAACAAAAATAACTTTTTATCCGATGGAAAACAAAAAAACCACAAATTCCGAAGAACTTGTGGTTTGAGTCTCACGGGAAGGATTCCCGTGCTACGTTACAATACTGCTTCTGCCAAAACCAGAACTTTGTTGTTTAATACTTCCACAACGCCACCATCAATGGTGAATTCTTGTTTGTCAGCCGCCAAAGTGCCTTTACCCAAGGTTGAAACGATGGGTGCGTGGTCTTTCAAGACTTGGAAAGAACCGTCTGTACCTGGGAGAGTAACTACGCTTACTTCGCCAGAGAACACTTTTTTATCGGGAGTGATGATTTCTAATTGCATCTTTTTTTAGTTATGAATTATGAGTTATGAGTTATGAATTGTGAAAAAGTTTGCTTCTCATAATTCAGAACTCATAATTCATAATTATTTACTTGCTTCTGCCATTAATTTTTCTCCTTTCGCCACTGCATCTTCAATGCTACCTACTAAGTTGAAAGCTGCTTCTGGAAGGTGGTCATAAGCTCCATCAATGATGGCGTTGAAACCTTTGATGGTATCGTTAATATCAACCAAAACACCCTTCAAACCCGTAAACTGCTCGGCTACGAAGAATGGTTGTGATAAGAAACGTTGAACACGTCTGGCACGTGATACCGCCAATTTATCCTCTTCCGAAAGTTCGTCAAGACCTAAAATGGCAATAATATCTTGTAATTCTTTATAACGTTGAAGAATCTCCTTTACTCTTTGTGCAGTGTTGTAGTGAGTATCACCCAAAATAGCAGCAGAAAGAATACGTGAAGATGAATCAAGAGGATCAACAGCTGGATAGATTCCTAATTCGGCAATTTTACGAGAAAGTACCGTGGTAGCATCTAAGTGAGTAAACGTAGTCGCAGGAGCGGGGTCAGTTAAGTCATCGGCAGGTACATAAACTGCTTGTACCGAGGTAATTGAACCTCTTTTTGTGGAAGTAATACGCTCTTGCATCGCTCCCATTTCAGTAGCAAGCGTTGGCTGATAACCTACCGCTGATGGCATACGACCCAAAAGGGCTGAAACTTCAGAACCCGCTTGGGTAAAACGGAAGATGTTATCAATAAAGAAAAGAATATCACGTCCTTGGTCTTCACCTTCGGCATCACGGAAATATTCAGCAACGGTTAGTCCAGAAAGGGCTACTCTCGCTCTTGCTCCTGGAGGCTCGTTCATTTGACCGAAAACCAAAGTAGCTTGTGAGCCTTTCAAAGCCTCTTCATCAACTTTCGATAAATCCCATTCGCCTTCTTCCATAGCGTGTTTGAAATCTTCACCGTAACGAATTACGTTTGATTCAATCATTTCACGCAACAAATCGTTACCCTCACGAGTACGCTCACCCACACCAGCAAATACCGAAAGACCTTCGTAAGCCTTGGCAATGTTGTTGATAAGTTCCATAATCAATACGGTCTTACCTACCCCAGCACCACCAAACAAACCGATTTTACCACCCTTTACATAAGGAGCAAGCAAGTCAATTACTTTAATACCCGTGAAAAGCACCTCGGTTGAAGTAGCCAATTCGTCATACTTGGGAGCAAGACGGTGGATTGGCAACGCTTTATCAGACTTTGGTTGTGGAATACCGTCAATGGCTTCTCCAATTACATTGAAAAGACGACCTTTGATTGATTCGCCAGAAGGCATAGACATGGGTTGTCCCAAGTCGATAACTTCCTTACCTCTTTGAAGTCCTTCTGTTCCTTCCATCGCAATGGTACGAACTCGGTCTTCGCCCAAGTGCTGTTGTACTTCAAGAATAACTTTGGTGCCGTTGGCTTTGATAACCTCCAAGGCATTCAAAATTGCGGGGAGATGAGAGTCTGCACCCTCGAAGCTCACATCCACAACCGGTCCGATTACTTGCGTAACTTTTCCTTTATTGACTGCATTTGCCATTTTTTATTGTGATTTTGTTTTTCTTATTTTTGCAATTAATCCTTATAATGAATTGATTATTAGGCACGTGGCGAACCCGTATCATTTCAAGGTGCAAAATTACTTGGTAAAATTCAAATTAACAATTCTGTTTTTGGATTTTTACCATATATTTTGCTTAAAATGGTTTGTTTTGTTGGATTGGTTCAAGATTGGGGATAAATGGAACGCAGACAACGCAGATACTTCGTAACACAGATTTAAAAAAATATTTTTCTCTGTGAAAATCTGCGTTACAGAGTATCTGCGTACCATCACAAAACCCGATACCTCAACTCCTGTTCAGACAGTAAATCGTGAAAGGAAAATGATAAATATTGATTTTGGTGAACTACTTGGAAAATACACTGCGTAAGCAACTCGCCATTGCGGTCAATACGCATATCGTTGTGGGCATCGCCTGTGCCTCCGTGTAGGTGGAAATCTACTACTTGTTCTTTGGTAAAATTTGGATTTCGTTTCAAAAAATCAGCAAACCACTCTTCTCTTTGACTACGGATTTCGGACGCATAAAGCGTTGAAGATGACCAGATATGGGCTTGGTTTGGGTCTTTGGATTGATAGGAAAGTTGCTTACCATCCCAGCGAAATTCGCAGATTTGTAGGTTATTTTTGGTATGAATAATTATCAACGTAAAATTTTCAACACCTTCAAAAGAAGTATTTTCGATGAAATTATCCACGGTATCAAACTTGAAAAAATCTAATATTAGATGTCCTCTACTTTTTCTATAAGGAGGCATTGGTATATGCTTTTCTGATGATCCATTTAATAAGCAAATCGTATAATTATCCGAAGTGGCAATCCATGTTCCACCCGCTTGGGCATCTTTTGGAAAGAACACTCTTTTACCCTCAATCATATACTTTCTTGGAGGAATTGCTTTGGGGCGAGCCGTGGCTTCATCTCGGTTATTGGTAAAGATAAACCCTTGATTTTCAGTAGGTATGTAGGTTAATACGCACATTTTTCGGTACATGGTGAACGGTAAACGGTAAACGGTTTTGCCGAATAAAGTAAACGCTACCCAAAGTAAATGGTGATTATAGTGATGAGTTTTCAAATAGCAAAATAAAAAATGATAACAAGTTTGAGTTTTTTCTTAACCCCCAACTCCTAACCCCTTAAACCTAATTGTCGAGTGTGCTACCCCAAAGTTTTTTGGTATTTCTATTTCGGGATAAACTTCGTTTAATCCAATTTTGATGATGGCTAAATGATGAATGGTATGTTCAATTAAATACGTCAATTCACGAAAAAAGCTGGTAGGGATTTCCATTCCCTCATCGCCTCCAAAACTACTGTTCAGGATTAAAGATTTATCAAATTTTAGTTTTTTCAAATCTTGAATAACATTCTCCAAAGTTTCAATCGTGAAGTTTTTATCAATTTCAATCAAAAGATTTCTTTCACGGGCATCGTAATCCACTACGCCCGATTTATAACCTTTCAAAAGACATAAATAAAACTCCGTAATGTGCCTAACGTGTTGCCCCGTTGTGCTATAATGCAACGGACGCAGGGTATCTTTATAAACCGATGATTCTATATCATTCAGTAAATCAGTTAGTTGGGTTATAATTTGTATGTTTGTTTCTTGAAGCATCTCTTTTTCAATGATTGAGTGATGAACGGGGTGCGTAATCTGATAGAATGAGTGAATAAAAAACTAAAACCCTCAGAATCTCATTTAATTTTCTACTTTATTGACATCGGTTCGCCACCCGATTGTTTACTGACTCACGGCATTAACCAAAATCGTGAAAGTTACATTATCGCTCATGCCCCAAGTACCCCCGCCCACTGACCAGTCTCGGCGATTGATGACGGCTGACCCTTGGAAGGTGGCATTATTTCCCTCCTGTTTGAAGGTGAAAGGAATTTTCACTGACTTAGTGGTCTCCTTCATCGTGAGGTCAAAATATCCTATAAAGTTATTGCCATCTTTTTCAATCTTAGTAGTCTTCATTTTCAGAAGGGGATATTTGGCAACGTTGAAAAAATCTTCCTTTTCTTTTAAGTGCTTGTTTCTGAGGTTATTATCGGTATCAATCGTGGTGGCATCTACGGTGGCATTCAGGCTTGACGCAGCTAAATTATTAGCATCAAATTTCAAGGTTCCTGAAAATCCTTTGAATTTCCCCTCTACGGTTGAACCCAACATCTTGAGTTTGAAGAATACATTTGCCGTAGTTGGTTTCCAATTTTGGGCATTTACACCGATTGACGAACTTACGAACAAAAGGGTTATTAAGATTTTGTTAATCATTATTTTACCATTTAGAAGTTGAGAAGATTAAGATTACTCATTTACAATTTATACGAAACTGCAATTAACGGTAACAGTGATTTATATCTCCAACGGTTGTTTAGTCCATCGGTCAATTGTACTTTTTTATCACTGGTGTATTCCGTAAACAAAAAACTCACACCCGCTCTAATTCCAATCTTTTCTGTTACCCAATATCGAGCGTAAATTTCTGAGTTTAAGCTCCCCAAGTCAGAATCACTTACCAATAATAGATTCAAACCATTGGGATTTGCCACCGAGGTATTTGTGCCATCAGTGAATTTGTGCTTATTCTTTTTTGAAATCAAAGTTCCCGTTTGCGAAGCTCCGAAAGAATAGCCCGTGGCATCAATATTAAAGCCTATTTCCAATTTTTTAGACAAAGCATATTGCAAATTGATTGAAACATTCAACGCATTATTTTGAGCGGTTGATAATTGTAAAGTATCAATATTTGAATTAATATCATCGGCAAATAAGGCACTAAAACTTGATGTACTCGAGGTGAACTTTGCGGGGGCAGTTCGGGCAGAAACGTTGTTCATAAAAAACGAAGTGAGCCTAATGCCATAACCAATTTTGAAGCGTTTTGATTTACCCAACCCAAACATCTGCGTGTAAGAAACTGCGGGTGAAAAAGCATTGGAATTACCCGCCAAAGCCAAGTCAAGCGTGCTGTAAGATTTATCAAAGCCTTGGGCTGAAACATTGAAAGAAATAATAGTTAAAAACAATAAAACAATAAGGTTTTTCATAATAGATTTTAAAAATATTTGTTGATGAATTGTAACTCAAAAAATGGTTAATGGTTTGACTGTTAAAACTTCACTCCAATTTAGCACTCCCAAAAAGTACCGTAAATGACTTGCACCACACCAATACATATTTTTGTTTGGTAAGGTTTGCATTAGCAGGAATATCCAACGTAAAAGTGCCAGTTTTATCTAATTTTGCTACTGATACTGAACCCGTTGCATTCTTGTCTTCGGCTAAATAAATATACAAATCTGGACCAGCATCGGTTTTGAAATTTTCAAAAGAAAGATACTTTTTGGTGGCATCCGTTTTATCAACGACCACCTTCACCGTTCCAGAAGTCGGATGAGCGCCATTAGAAAATGCCCCCGTTGATTCTGCGGGTTTTACAGGGTCAATGTTTACGGGCGTTGCTTGCGTTACGGGCGTTAATGCTTGATCCCTCGTGCAAGCGGACATCACTAAAAGTGAGATTGAGAAAATTATTATCTTTTTCATTTCTTTAATTATTTGAAGTTTTAAGTAAATGAGTATTGAGTATGTGAGTAATTAGTCTGTGGATATATCCGATTTTTAAGGAGTTTTGGATTGAATCAAGATAAAATATTGAGTTTGTTACTCAATACCAACCTACCCAATACTCATTTACTTAATACTATTTCAACGATACAAAGTTGATAAAAAGTACGACAATCGCTTGTCGGCTTACTGACATTATTTACAAATAATCAATAATGTACGTTATTCTTAGAATAAAATTTTTAAAAAGAGTAAAATGACGTATTTTTGATGAGTAATCAAAATCATACTATTTATTAAGATAAAATAAATTTAATCGCCCTAATTTGTAACCCTTCCATAATGGCAAAATTATTAATTATTGACGATGAAAAAGCAATTCGTGGAGCGTTGAGAGACATTCTGGAATACGAAGGCTATGCTATCGAAGAAGCCAGTGATGGCGAACAAGGACTGGAATTAGTAACCAATAATGACTATGACGTAGTGCTTTGTGATATCCGAATGCCCAAAATTGAGGGACTGGATTTGTTGCAACGTGCTACTGAAATGGGTAAAGGGGCTCAATTTATCATGATTTCTGCCTTCGGCAATGTGGAAACTGCCGTTGAAGCAACCAAGCGTGGAGCCTTTGATTTTATCTCGAAACCGCCCGATTTGAATCGTCTTTTGGTAACAGTCCGCAATGCCATTGAACGGGGCAAGATGATTGTTGAAACGAAAGTTTTGAAGAAAAGAGTCTATAAACTCAATGAAATTGTGGGTGAATCCGCTGGTATTCAGCGAGTCAAAGATACCTGCGACCGTGTTGGACCTACCGAAGCCCGTGTACTAATTACAGGACCAAATGGTTCGGGAAAGGAGATGGTTGCCAAGCGTTTGCACGAAAGAAGCGGACGTTCACATATGCCTTTGATTGAGGTAAACTGTGCCGCCATTCCTTCGGAACTGATTGAATCTGAGTTGTTTGGACATGAAAAAGGGGCATTTACTTCTGCCATCAAACAAAGAATCGGTAAGTTTGAACAAGCCGATGGTGGAACACTTTTCTTGGATGAAATTGGCGATATGGCACTTTCAGCCCAAGCGAAAGTTTTAAGGGCTTTGCAGGAAGGAAAAATTACGAGAGTGGGAGGGGACAAAGAAATCAAAATCAACGTGCGGGTTTTTGCGGCAACGAATAAAGTATTATCCACTGAAATCGCCGAAGGACGTTTCAGAGAAGATTTATACCATCGTTTAAACGTGATTCCAATTCATGTGCCAGCCTTGAACCAACGTCCCGATGATATACCTTTATTGGTTGAAAAGTTCTTGAATGATGTTGCCGATGAATACGGGCAATCTTCAAAAATAGTGGAAGCCGATGCCATGAAATACCTGCAAAATCTTGCTTGGACGGGTAATGTCCGTGAACTACGTAACGTGGTGGAACGCCTTGTGATTATGTGTAATGACGTAATTACGTTGGATGATGTGAAGTTATTTGCGATGCCGATGATATAAATTTTTAAGACATAAATCATAAGTATTTTAATACAAAAAAGGCTTCCTGATGATTCAGGAAGCCTTTTTTTCTTATTCGTCTCTTTTTTTTGATTTAATCTTTTTATCTTTTTCAGTAACTTCTTTCACTTCTTTTTCAGAAATCACCTTCTTATTTTTATCAATAACTTCTCTCTTATCCTTTCCCACAATCTCCTTATTATCTTTTTCTTTTCCTGTTAATGTTGGGTCTTCTTTCGTAGTTTTTTCAATTGGCATATAAAAACCCGTTCTGTTCACGATTTTCCATTCGCTTTTGATTAATTCCAAAATACGAGTTTCTTTGGATAAATCCTTTTTGCCCGCCAGCGTTTTCGTTTGGTCAAAAGTTACCCAGATGTAGGTTGGATTTACTTTTCGGAAATTATAGTTTTCTCGCTTGAAAGTACATTTCACAGCCTTCGAATTTTCCTTTAAATATCCCGAAACGTAGGCATTGATATTATCCCAACCTTCTTTTTGCGTAGTGCCGCCTTCTCGGTCAATCATTGCCCAGTAGGTTTGGGATGTTTGACGATAGCAATTTGCCCATTTTTCAAGGTTTCGAGCATAATAAAATTTGGCTTCGTCGGTAATTACTTGTTTGATTTCGTCTTGTTCTTCGGGCGAAGTTACATTTTGAGCAAAGGATTTTGTAAATAATAAAGTGAAAATTATAAGTAAGGATGATTTCATTTTTGAGCGGGATTTGTAAGGTTATTTTACAAAATTGAGAATTTTTTGGGTAAAATAAAACAAATCAACGGTTGATTATCAAAAAGCCACATTCCAAACTAACCGATAAGTCCAATTATCGGAAGTATTTGTCAATTCATTTGCTCCCCATCGTCTAAATGCTCCCACACCAGCCCCGAGGTAGAATAATTTGGCAAAACGCTTGCGAACAAGGTTATCAATCATTAACCCCGTTTCAAAATAACCTTTTTCTAAGCCTTTGAATTCTAATCCATCATGGGCTTCACGATTACTAAAACTACCTACGGCAATCCCTTGAAATACCGCTACTTCTGGACGAAACCATTTGGTGCTTGGCTTTGCTAAAAGACTACCGAAGTTATGGGTTAAGAATAAACTGGCGTATTGGTCGGATGTGAATTCGTATAATCCCATCGTTTGGAAATGGTTGGCTACCCATACAAAATTACTGTTGTCTCGGCTACCTCTACCGTTGAATAAATAAGGATATGGAATGTCTCCCCAGATTTTGCCCGCTGATAAACTGATAAATGTTTCGCCTAAATTTAGGGTTTTAACATTATATTCGATTTTAGTATTTAGTTTGGTATAGGGCAATTTACCTTCTGGAAAATACAATATTCCTTGGGCGAAATGCAAAGAGAACGTTGGCGAGGGTGTCGTAGTGATAATTGAACCACGACCAATTTGTGAAAACTGTTCGCCAAACGCATATCGAAATCCAATGCCAATTTCAGTAGTATGGAAATCTCCCATCAGCGGGTTCATGGGGTCGTGCATGGGGTTGTGGTAGGTATATTTGTAGGTAGGTTTGCGGATTTCATCAATTAAAGAAATGGAAAAAGTGGTGTACCGTAAAGCCCTGAAACTGAGTTCAGCCTTCAATTGGCTCAGACTATCAGCCCGTGCAATCTGAAAAGTACGAATCAGTTCGTAAGGTATTTGAGGAAAATTCCAGATAAAATACTGCACATTCCCAGGTTCAGAAATATCATTTCGGTACGCTAAACTGAGCTTAACCTTATACTTTTCGTTTAAATTAAAACGAATTCGACCTTCATATTTAAAGGCTTGGTCTTTGAAGCCGTATCCCGCTTTGGCATCAAATCGGATAAATTTTGAAAAATTTTCATTGGTCAATACGTTTAAGGTTGGGCGTATGCCTTCATAAATATTGGCATCAAAGAGATTTTGAATGGATAAGTCCAATTTTTTCCCCAAAGGAATCGCTCCCGATAAAAGCCACTCTGAACCACTGATGATGGCAGTTTGCTTGAATTTTTGTCCCAAAGACATTGAATTATGGTAGCGATAGGTATTCTTTTCCCGTAATGAAAGCGAATCCAAACGATGACTTTGCCAAAAATTATCATCTTGAAAAATGGCATCAGGCTTAAATTCAAGCGAATTTTCATCAAAATCCGTTACGGGAATCCTAACGCCAATCTCAATATTTTTCAAAGAGCTACGAATGTTGAACTGCAAACTTTGTCCCCCAATTTTGAATTCCGACAAAAGCCATTCCGCAGAAAGTTCTTTGGGAAACCAAGTCTTACCGTCAATTTGTTCATAAATCTGTTCTAACTTAAAATGCAACAAATCGGTTTCTGCGGGTTCGGCACGCACATATTGTAGGGCAAAATCGCCCGAATGGATGTGAAGTGTACCTTTCAACCCTACAAAATTGCTTTTGCGTTTGGGTTCAAAATCAATGATAAAAGTGCTATCGCCAGTGTCTAAAATGAGGGTATCTAATAAATTAAAATCATAACGCCCAAATGTTCCAACGGATAGTGGATTGACGTAAATGAGTTGTTCTTGAAGTTGTCTGCCTTGAAATTGGATAAAATCACGGTAAAAACTAAATTGTTGAAGCAAAGGGGTCAAACTCGAAAATAGCGTACTTTTTGTTCCCGAAGTACGTGACCCTGTAATGATTTCTTTGTTGAGATTGGGACGTATATATTTGTGAATAGCGTAACTTTCGTTGATGAATAAGTCGTTATTTTTGAGGGTTTTACCCAATTTTGTGTTGATGTTTAGGGAGTCAGTATTGGCTGAAACGATACTTTTATGATAAACTTCATAACGAAAAGAGGTCTGTTGTTCAGGGTCATTTACAGGCTTATTCCTAAGTGCCGCTTCCATGATTCTGTGGGCGGGGTTAATAGAAAAAACCACTACTTCATTTAGATTATTATTTTTCTGCGTTAGATATACCTCTCTAACACTACGAGCATTCAAAACCTTTGAGAAATATCCTATCGAACTGAAAATCAAATCAATATCTTTACTCTTCGATGTTATCTCAAAAGTCCCATCTTCTTTTGAAAGAATACCTTTGGTTGAATTTTTTATTGAAATAGATACAAAGGGCAGAGCCTCATGGGTTCGTGCATCCAAGACTCGTCCCGTGATTGTTTGTGCTTCGACAAGGTTTGAAAAGAGTAGGAAATAAAGCAGTAGTAAAGTGTTTTTCATAGGATTTTAAACTTTATTCAATACGCTTCGACAATGTTTAGATTGATGTTCGAGAACAACGTTTCTATTAGACCTAATAGTTTTTCCATGAAAATACGATGGAAGAATTTGGAGATATGTCGGGTAACTGACCTAAAATTTAAAAATAAAATAAAAAACTTGGTAATAACTTCCCGAAACAATATCCATTGCGGATTAAAACTTTCGGTATGTTAAACAAATCATGCAAAGTTCACTAAATTCAAAACCTCACTCGTCCATTTTCTTATTTGATTACATAATACTGGATTCTCGACTAAGGGTTGTCCATAAGATGGAATCATGGTCTTTAATTTGGTTTGCCATTCATCCGATTTCATCTGTTCGGGAAAGCACTTTTTGATAACATTCAACATCGCCAACACTGAAATGGATGCCCCTGGCGAAGCCCCCAATAATGCCGAAATTGAACCGTCTGTGGCACTGACAATTTCTGTTCCAAATTCCAAAACGCCTCCGTGTTCTTCGTCCTTTTTGATAATTTGCACTCGCTGACCCGCCACTTCAATTTGCCAATCTTCCATGACGGCTTCGGGCAAAAATGCTCGCAAGGATTCCAATTTATCTTCGGTGGTTTGAGCAACTTCGTGAATCAAATATTTGGTTAGAGGTATGTTATCCAAACCTGCCGAAATCATGGGAATGATGTTATCTAATTTGATGGAAGCTAACAAATCAAAATACGAACCATTTTTCAAAAATTTAGTTGAAAAACCAGCGTAAGGACCGAATAGGAGAGCTTTCTCTCCATCAATCATCCGAGAATCTAAGTGAGGAACGGACATGGGTGGAGCTCCCACCGAGGCTTTTCCATACACTTTTGCATGGTGTCTTTCGATAACTTTTGGATTAGTACACTTCAACCATTGCCCACTTACGGGGAAACCGCCAAAGCCTTTTCCTTCGGGAATTCCTGACTTTTCGAGCAAATATAAGGAACCTCCACCCGCCCCGATAAAGATAAAATTGGTAGAAACTTCTTGTTTTTTCCCACTCACTAAATCCTTTAATTCAACTGTCCAAGGGGCGTTTTCTTCTTCTCTTTCGATGCTCTGAACTTCATGATTTAGATGAATATTTACCCCGTCTAATTTATCCAGATAATCTAGTAGATGACGAGTCAATGTACCGAAATTTACATCCGTTCCAATGTCCATTTTCGTAGAAGCAATCTTCTGATTTTTGTCTCTGCCTTCCATCACAATCGGCATCCATTCCATCAATTGTTGATGGTCTTCTGAATATTTCATACCTCTGAACGGATGATATTGCAAGAGTGCTTCGTGGCGTTTTTTTAAATATTCCACGTTGTCTTCACCCCAAACAAAACTCATGTGAGGAATACTTCTGATGAAACTTTCGGGCGATTCTATAATTTTTTGTTCGACCAAATACGCCCAAAATTGCCGTGAAATTTCAAAGGATTCATCAATGGCAATGGCTTTGGAACAATCAATCGTACCATCCTCATTCTTGGGTGTATAATTGAGCTCACACAGAGCTGAATGACCCGTTCCAGCATTGTTCCAAGCGTCTGAACTTTCACCCGCTACTTTGTCCAATCTTTCGTATAATTCAATGGTGAGGTCGGGCTGAAATTGTTTCAACATAATACCGAGCGTAGCACTCATAATTCCCGCTCCGATGAGGACTACATCGGGGCGATTTTTAGTTTTATTATTTTCTAAATTCATGTCTCACTATTTTATTTTGAATATTTTTTCGTAAAAATATCATTCCAGACTATTTCCACCGCTTCGCCCGCCAAGCGGCTTGTTCTTCGGGTGTTAGGAACGTCCATGCCACAATTCTACTGCTTTTCTGCCCTTGCTTCATCTCAATTACCTTTACTTCCACAGCTTTCACTTTTGCAAAGGTTTTGTGGATGCCCGCTAAATTTTCTTTTTTAGAAACCAAGGTCGTAAACCAAAAACAGAAATCTGGAATGGTGGCACTTTCATTAATCATTTCCCAAATAAATTGTGCTTCGCCACCTTCGCAATATAGTTCTTTGGATTGTCCGCCAAAATTTAACGCTGGCGTTGTAATTTTTTGTTGCGTCAAATGTCCAACCTTACGAACATTGGCAGCAACCGCTTCTTCTGCCGAGGCGTGAAAGGGTGGATTGCAAATCGTTACGTCAAATAATTCTTTGGGCTTCATGATTTCATCAAAAAATACATTTTCGTATTTCTGTAAACGACAACTGACCGAACCTTTCAAAACTGGATTGAAATTGACAATATTAGTGGCGGAACGAATGGCTAAGGGGTCAATGTCAGACCCCACAAACCCCCAACCATATTCCTCTCGCCCGATGATGGGGTAAACGCAATTTGCCCCAACTCCAATATCTAAGCATTTGATGTTCAAACCCTTTGGAATAACCCCTCCGTTTGATTCTGCCAATAAATCTGCCACATAATGGATATAATCGGCTCGCCCAGGAATGGCGGGGCAAAGGTAGTTCTGGGGAATATCCCAAAATTTGATGTGATAAAAATGGGCTAACAGTGCTTTGTTTAAAGCCTTGACGGCATTGGCATTAGCAAAATCAATAGAGTCTTCACCTGACTTTGAGGTTGTTACAAATGGTTTCAATTCTGGATAAGCCGTAGTGAGTTGTGCAAAATCATATCGCTCACGGTGTTTGTTGCGAAGGTGCAAACTTATTTTCTCTGGACTATTATTTTGTTTGGTCATGATTATTCTATTTCAATTCTTTTTGTAATGATAATTGAAAATGATTTGGATATAAGTTTTTGAAAAAATATTTTTCAAGAATCATAAAAGTTTTGGCACGGATATTGTTTTAGATCACACAACGCTAAGTAATAAATCATAAAAGTAACCAGCCATGAAAACCATTAAATCATTGATTATATTGGGGTTAATTTTAACCTCGGTAACGTTTGTAAATGCTTCTAATTTATTCACTGTACTTCGTAATGTTGAAGTGAACGATGCCAAGGTAGTTCCCGTGAACAAACCTTCTCATTTAGAGAAAAACACAAACGCCAAGTTCATTGCCAAGCAATTAACAAAATTAGTATCATCAAATTCGTTGGCATCCGCTATTTTAGGAAAATCATCAGACGTTTTAGAGCGTTATGGTTATCATACATCAACAAGTGCTACTTTTTTCAGCCATTCTGAGGGTGTATTGGCAGGTTCTCCTACTGAATCAAATGCCATTCTTTCGGTAAATCGTTCAGAAAGAGGTGATGTTGTAAGAGTGAAAGTGGAGTCAAATAAAGACTTACAAGTCTATTTGAACACTGAATCGGGTATGGGAGTACCTTTTGAATTAATGAACATAGGAGAGAATGAAGTCTTTATTTCTCCCTCATACACGCTTCCAAATGGTGATTATACCATCAGGTTGAAGACAAGGGCAGGTGAGAAAAAGTTGAAGTTGAAAATTGAACAAAAAGAATTTTTGGGTAAGAAATAAAAGTCTTCGTTCGCAGCGAGTCTTCAAAAATATATTTAGGTTAGGTAATAGTTTACAAAATCGGTGGTCGGGGGGCTGCCGATTCTTGTTGTTAGGGAGTAAAAAATCCACGCTGTTTTGCAGCGTGGATTTTTTGTTTCATTTACCTTTAAACATTTTAAGCATAGAATGATTCTTTGCCTAATTTCATCACCAAAAGAGCATAGAAAATAGCTCGGTATTTATTACGATTGCTGGCACCTAATTGCTCCACAACACCACTAATTGCGGCATCCAAATCGGGTCCGTCTGGCAGTCCTAACTTTCCAATCAGGAAATTATTCTTTACACGGGCAAGTTCCTCTGGGTCAGAAGAAGATACTTTTGATGAATCAGCATTGTAAATCGAAGGACCTAAACCTTTTGTTACTGCCGTAAGAAGCGTTGCATCAATTTTGATGCCTAAATCACTAAGTGAACCTTGATAGGTTTCAATAGCTTCATCGAATTTGCTCATTGTTATTTTGTTTTTTTGATTAGTAAAAAAATATGAAGAATAAGAAATAAGTAATCTTATGGAGATTTAAGAGATGTGTTGGTAAATGTGTATGCCAAATAACGAATTATTGTTTAATAATACAAATTTTTGTAGGAGGAAATGATTAAGAGGTCTTTTATTGATGTTTAACGATGGCATCAAATCCTTTATTTTTGAGTTCAGAGGCAATCTTTTCAGCTTCTGATTTCTGATATAAACCCGCACTAACCACATTCATTGAAAGTTTGGAGAAACTGAATGCTTCATTATATCCCATTGCTTTCAATTTTTTCACCTCTTGATTAGCATTAGAGCGTTCGCCGAAAATGCCAATAATCACTTGATAATCACCACGTTGAGGTTTCTTCTTTTCCACAAAATTTTCTCTTGTAGTTTCCAATAAAGGTTTTGCAATAATATTTACCGAATCTGTCTCCCATCCTTCGGTAGAGTCTGGAACGATATTTTTAGTAATCATCGTTGTATCGGCAGGATAATCCACTAAAAAGTTAGGGTCTTTTAAGGGATTTCCTTTTTCACGAATAAAAAATTCTGCTACCACTATTCCAACGCCCAAAAACACAAAGGAGAATAAGACGAAGAGTAAATTTTTTAGCCAGTTTTTCATAAGGGAGGTTAAGGGTAAAAGGTCAAATAATTTTAGGATAAATATAAGGTAATTACTTAATCAAAACATCGTTATACGTTTTCTTTGACCTTTCATCCTTGACCTTTCAACCGTTATTGAACACGAATTTAAAAATTCTATCCATACAACCATACAAACTTTCGTAAAAACTTGCAAAAAAATCGGATTAAGGATTAAACTTATTCGTAATTTTGACGTTACTTCTCAGAGTTTAAAATATTATTTGAAAAACAAAAATAAACCAAGAACATGGTAAAGTTTATAATTATAATGGCATTCATATTTTATGTATTGCCTAAATTGATAAAATGGGCATTGAAAGGTTTCATTTTGACCCAGGTGAACAAAGCCCAGCAAGATATGCGGCAATCACAAAAAGCGTACCAAACTCCACGAAAGCGTGAAGGACAGATTGATGTTGATTACGTTCCGAAAAAAGATGGAAAAAACTCAGGAAATTCTGGCGGCGGTGAGTACGTGGATTATGAAGAAGTGAAATAATTTTTGGATGGAACTTCCCGAAAGTTCTTTCTACTTTCGGGAAGTTGTACTATCTCGGAACTTCCCGAAAGTAAAAAGAACTTTCGGGAAGTATAATATCAATAGCTACACTACCTCCCACGCACTTAAATATCCTCCTATTTTCTCGGCGTATTCAATGAAATCAGCATAAAATGGAAATTGTGCTAAGGTTGCACTATCTCCAATGACAACTAATTTTTTTCTGGCACGGGTCATCGCTACGTTCATTCTGCGGATGTCGGAGAGAAAACCAATACTGCCTTCGTCATTGCTCCGGGTCATGCTGATATAAACTATGTCTCGTTCTTGTCCTTGAAAACTATCAATAGTATTCACCGAGATTCGATGAGCATATTTTTTCAAGAATTCCACGTGCAAAATCTGCTCTTGCAACACAGCAACTTGCTTGGAATAAGGCGAAATCACGGCAATCGTCGGAAAATTTTCGGGTGTATATTCAGACGATAATTCTTCACAAAAAATGGCTAAATGTTTTAAAGTCAAAACCGCTTCTTCAGGATTGGTAGAACTTGTACCTTCCAATTTTTCTTCAAAACCACAACCAGCGGTATCCACAAACAACAGCGGAGAAGAATCATTTTTTAAAGTATGACGTGCTACGGACGTATGAGCCTTAAGTTTATTCTGATAAAAAACCTTTGACGAATAGCCCATGATGGCTTCGTGCATTCGATATTGTTCTTCCAAAAGGGTTACGGATTCTGGGTGAGTAGCGATACATTTTTCTAACAAAGTAATGTTCAGACCATCCTTTGAGCTATTATCCGTTTTCACCGTAGGCGATAATTGACAATGGTCGCCCGCTAAAACTGCCTTTTTTGCCTTCAAAATCGGAATCCAGCAGGCGGGTTCGAGAGCTTGTCCTGCTTCGTCAATCACAAGAGTGTCGTAAGTAAGATTTCTGACGGTATAATGATTTGCCCCAACCAACGTAGCGGTAATTACTTGGGCTTTTGCCGTGAGATCGTCAATGATATATTGCTCAGAATTAGCCACTTCTTTCATGATTTTGTGGGCTTCATCAAACAACAATTTGCGTTGATCTCGCTCAGATTTTCCAAAACTTCGCTTGTATTTATGAGCCATACTTTTATATTCTTGAGCCTGTTTTTTCAAGCGCTTCATCTCCTTCATAATGGAGTGTTCCGCCATTTTGCTATCCAACGTCAAAGCCAATAATCGCTCCGTAACTTTGGCAGGATTGCCCACTCGCAAGACATTCAGACCCGCTTCGTGGAGTTTTTCGCTCAATAAATCAACGGCAGTATTGCTGGGAGCAACCACCAAAATCTTCTGATTATCCCGCTCAATCATCGCCTTGATTGCCTGTACGATTGTAGTGGTTTTGCCCGTGCCAGGAGGGCCATGAACAATGGCTAATTCATTGGCAGCCAGAATATTACCAACGGCAGAAAGCTGAAATGGGTTGAGTTTTGGAATGTGTAAGATTGGTTTTTCGGTATGAAAAGTAGGAGCTTTTTCACCCGTGATAACTCTTACTAAATTGCCTTCGGGTTTGTCTGAAATGGAATCAGCTTGCTTAATTGCCGCAAACATTTCATCATAACTATTATCATCAAAAAGGACATCAATTCCCAATTTTCCATCCCGAGACCAGTCGGGTAGTTCATCCGTTTTGAGCGTAATTTTTAAGCGATTGCCAAAAGAATGTGAGATTGTTCCCTCCAAACGGTTATGTTCGGGGTCGTGATTACTGAACAAAACGGCAGGACAACCGAAGCGTAATTGATGCTGAATATCTTGGTGCGTAGTGCGTTCAACCTCAACGGTCAAATAATCTCCCCGACCCATTTCTTGTCCACGAATAGCAATGGGATACCAAGATAATCCATTGGCACGGCGTTGAGAAACGGAAGATTGTTCAGTGAGTTTGCGGTACTGGGCGTGGTCGGCTTCCCGTTCAATTTTTAATAAATTTGATAGTTTTTTAAAATAATCCATATGCAAAGGTACGGAGATTTTGGGATTGACGATTTAGGTTGAAAAATGGAGAATAAAAAAATGCCTAATCCACTCAGATTAGGCATTTTTATGATTATTCAGTTTTTGTACTACATTTTCAACAAAACAATTGCCTCTTCTGGATTTTCCACTTCAATCATCAATTTGTTATAAAATTCATCCTTTAATTCCACGATGATGGCGTTCTTTTTATGGACAATATCCATAAAAATGGTAGAATCAACTTCGTAAAAAGTCCCTGCATGGATTAGAAAAGGAACACTCGTGCCTGGCATTCTGATTCTTTGCCAATTGGAGAGTTCAGCCTCATTTTGATAAGCGTTCAGAATATGCTCATTCGGAATTTTGAGTTGGCTTTTGAATGCCCAAAGTTTGTGCAAGCCCATGATTTCGATGGTGGTTTCCTTGTCGTCTTTTGTTATTTGTACCATAGTTTTTTTGGTTTGAATTTGATGATTGAAAGGTAGGATGTTTCCTTAAAAAATATTAAACTATTTGTTCAATGATTTTTCAACCCACTATACTTTCTTGCCTATAAAAATTGTAGGATTTCGATACTGAAACAGCCATAATAGAAATTAACCAAAATCCCATAAAAATTAATTTCACTTTAAAATCAGGCAAGAAAAGCAAAATTATTACTCCAACAATACTTCCAAAAAATAGCAATTTCCCTGCAAATTGATGCGTTTTCTTCCAAACAGACTTACTTGCCAAAGTCCAGGGCGTGCGAATTCCTATGAAATGATTTTGTTTAAGATTAATCATGTAATTACCCAAAAATGCCATAAACAATAAAATAAATATCGGTAAGTTACTAATCATTAAGATTTTACTTCCTGAAATGGCAGATTGAATTATGTAAAAACTTATGATTGTCAAAAAAATACTTGTTCCTAAGGCTATGCTTTCTAAAATTCCCCTTTGATTTTCAAGGTTCTTTTTTGTGTCTATTTTGGGTAAAAATTTAAACAACAAAGTCATTAAAATGGATATGCAACTTACGAATATTAGTATCCATAATAATTCTGATTTTGCTCCAAAGCGGTCTGGGTTAAAATCTGCATCAAAATGTAGTGGTACAATTTCAGGAATATAGTTCCATTGATAAGCCATATAAATAAGTGGAACAAATGAGAATAAAAGAGAGATCAAAAATTTCGTTTTCATGATTTTTTAGTTTTAATTATTTGATTATCAATAGATTAATTTTTATTTATTAATAAACGTATTCGTGGTTTTTCCACTTTCGATACTAATGTTTCTTCTTTTTGTACTTCCGTTTTGAACTGGACAAACCATGCTAAAATCTCGTCCATCACGGTCATATTGAGCGAGTAATTTATAAACTGTCCTTGTTTTACGGAGATTACTAAATCGGCTTGTTTCAGTAAATCCAGATGATGAGAAATACTGGGTTTGCTCATCTCAAAATGGTCGGCAATGTCGCCTGCGATCATATCGCCATTTTTTAATAGTTCCAATATTTCCCTTCGGGTGGGGTCGTTAAAGGCTTTGAAAAGATTATTCATTCTTTGTATTAAAATATATTTAGACAAATATCTAAATAATAAATTTAACTTCCAAGTTTTGTTTAAAATATATTTAGACAAATATCTAAATATTAAATTTTATAGGGTAAATAATTTTAACAAAAAGCATAATTTTGCTTGATACTCACTATATTTATATCAATATTTTAAAACATTTCAGACATGGAAACGCAAGCAAATAATGCCAGTGGTTTGATTAAGCCTTTGATAAAGGTTAAAAAACAAAAATTGAGTTTGTTGGAGAGAATTCAAAAAAATATTCCTGATGGTAAATACGAGGGATTATTAAGTATTCTTGAACCACACGAAATCCCTGATAGACGATGACCTATTTATTAGATAATAAACTACACGGCGACCCATTTGATTTGTTGATTATCTCGCAAGCACTCCTCGAAAACTTACCCATTTTATCAACAGATTCTTTATTTCCCCTTCATGAAGGTCTTGTTGTTATTTCATAAAAAAGCCTAATCTGAATAGATTGGGCTTTTTTATGTCCATACCATAGTCAGACAACAGCGGGAGAGAATATTAATCCAAATCTTTTCCGTAATTTCATGTCTAATTTTGAATTATTCCGATAAAAAATATGACATCATCAACAAATATCCGTACTCATTTCCGTGCCTGTAACCTCTGCGAAGCCATCTGTGGTCTGGAAATTACGGTCAATGACCAAAACGAAATCCTGACCATCAAAGGCGATGAAAAAGACCCTTTTTCTCGTGGACATATTTGCCCGAAGGCGGTGGGTATGAAGGACATTTATTTGGATAAAAATCGCCTAAAACAGCCCGTCAGACGTACTGAGACGGGTTGGGAAGTCATTTCTTGGGAAGAGGCTTTCACCGAAGTTACTGCCAAATTCAAGGCAATTCAAGCACAATACGGCAAGGATGCGGTGGGGGTTTATCAAGGAAATCCATCAGTTCATAATTCGGGAACTATGCTTTCTGCCCCAGGGTTTTTGAGGGCGTTGGGAACAAAAAACCGCTTTTCTGCCACTTCTGCCGACCAATTACCGCACCATTTTGCGGCTTGGCAGATGTTTGGGCATCCGCTTTTACTACCCATTCCAGACATTGACCATACCGATTTCATGTTGATTATTGGGGCAAATCCTTTAGCTTCCAATGGCTCATTGATGACCGTTCCCGATGTGGCAAATCGTTTGAAAGCCATTCAAAAAAGAGGAGGAAAATTCATCGTAATTGACCCACGCCGCACCGAAACCGCTAAAATAGCTGACCAACATTTGTTCATCAAACCCGCCACGGATGTATTTTTATTGTTGTCTCTCGTTCACGAAATCACCCAGCAAATTGAACTGACGGATGATGTGAAACGATTACAAGATTTTACGCAATTTTATTCTCCAGAAACGGTTTCTAAAATTACGGGAATTGGAGTTGAGCAAATACAAAATATCACCCATGAACTTTTAAGTAATTCAAAATCAGTAGTTTATGGGCGTATGGGCGTGAGCGTTCAAGCCTTTGGGGGCGTGTGTCATTGGTTGATAAACTGTATTAATATCATAACGGGTAACATGGATTCTGTGGGTGGTGCCATGTTTCCACAACCCGCTTTCGACCTTTTTGGTCGGGCGAAAAAAGGAGAGAATTACTTCAATCGCTATCAAAGTGCTGTCCGTAAATTGCCCGAATTTGATGGCGAGTTACCCGTGTCGGCAATGGCAGAAGATATTTTGGCAGGAGGCATCAAAGCCATGCTGACGGTCTGCGGAAATCCTGTGTTGAGTACCTCCAACGGTACGCAATTAGATACCGCTTTCGACTCCCTCGAATACATGGTGGCGGTGGATATTTTTATCAACGAAACTACCCAACACGCCAATATAATTTTGCCCCCAACAACGGGTTTAGAAGTGGCACATTACGATGTAGTTTTCCATAATTTAGCCGTCAGAAATACCGCAAAATATTCTGAGCCATTATTTGAAAAAGACAATAATCAACGCCACGATTGGGAGATTTTTGAGGAGCTAAAAAACCGTATAACCTTGCCCGAAGGGTCAGAAATCCCTGCCCCTAAAAACCCCGAAGAAAAATTAGAATTAGCCATGAAATTCGGGCATTATGGAAAAGACGGCTTAACCCTCCAAAAACTAAAAGACAATCCGCACGGAGAAGATTTAGGGGCTTTGAGACCTTGTTTGAAAGAGAGGTTATTAACTGGAAATCAAGTAATTAATCTTATTCCAGAGATAATTATAAAGGACTTAGGAAGAGTAAAAGAAAACTCAGAACAACTATTAGCGGAAACAAAAGATAGTATTTTTGACCTTCAACTCATTGGCAGAAGACACCTCCGCAGCAACAACTCATGGATGCACAATGCCGAGCGATTAGTGAAGGGACGAGACCGTTGTACGCTCATGATTCACCCCGAAACGGCAGCCATTAGAGGGATTGTTAATCAGGAAAAAGTACAAATTGAATCAAGAGTTGGAAAGGTGGAAATTACGGTAGAAATTACCGATGAAATTATGCCCAATGTAGTCAGCATTCCGCACGGTTTCGGACACGCTCGCAAGGGTGTAATGATGGACATTGCCACCGCCCACGCAGGTGTAAGTTTGAATGATTTGACCGATGAATTATTGATTGATGAACTAACGGGAAATTCGGCTTTTTCGGGTGTGCCTGTTAGAATTTTTCGGTAGGAAATTGGAATGATAGAATCTTCATAAAAGAAAACGCCTGACCTTCATAGGTCAGGCGTTTTCTTTTTACCTCGAAAGATACAAATTCCGTTCACCATAAACCTTTCTGAAAAAGTCGTCTTTCAGTGAATCAATGAAGTAAATGGCCTCACCCGTTGATTTCATCTCGGGTCCCAATTCCATATTTACGTTCGGGAATTTGTTGAATGAGAATACAGGGATTTTTATCGCCCAACCTTTCTTTTTGGGTTCAAATTTGAAGTCGCTCAATTTTGCTCCCAACATTACCTTCGTGGCGTAATTTACATACGGTTCTTGATAGGCTTTGCAGATGAATGGAACTGTTCGTGAGGCTCTTGGGTTGGCTTCGATGATATAAACTACTTCGTTTTTCACGGCAAATTGGATGTTCAGCAAACCAACCGTTTTCAAAGCGAGAGCAATTTTTCGAGTATGGTCTTCAATCTGTTTAATCACGTTTTCCGATAAATCAAAAGGAGGAAGTACCGAATGAGAGTCGCCAGAGTGGATTCCTGCGGGTTCGATGTGTTCCATGATGCCGATGATATACACATCTTCGCCATCACAAATGGCATCGGCTTCTGCCTCAATGGCATTTTCAAGGAAATGGTCGAGGAGAATTTTATTACCTGGAATATCTCTCAGAATATCAACTACGTGTTGTTCTAATTCTTGTTCGTTAATCACAATCTTCATCGACTGCCCACCCAATACATATGATGGACGCACCAACAGAGGATAACCCAACTGACGACCCAATTCTGCCGCATTATCGGCATCTTCGCAAACGCCAAATTGTGGAAACGGAATGTTGTTTTCTTGTAAAAGCGTTGAGAATGCTCCTCTATCTTCCGCTAAATCAAGGGCTTCATACGATGTTCCGATGATTTTGATTCCGTATTTTGAGAGTTTTTCTGCCAATTTTAGAGCCGTTTGTCCGCCCAATTGTACGATAACGCCTTCGGGTTTTTCGTGCTGAATTATGTCGTAAACGTGTTCCCAGAAAACGGGTTCAAAGTATAATTTATCGGCAATATCAAAATCTGTTGAAACCGTTTCGGGGTTCGAGTTAATCATAATGGTCTCATAACCAGCTTCTTTTGCCGCCAAAATTCCGTGAACACATGAATAATCAAACTCAATGCCTTGTCCAATTCGGTTTGGTCCAGAACCCAATACTACGATTTTTTTCTTGTCAGTTTTTATGGATTCATTATCTAAAATCTCCGAACCTTGCGAGAATGTTGAATAAAAATAAGGTGTTTTTGCCTCAAACTCAGCCGCACAAGTATCTACACATTTGTATATACGCTTGATTCCTAAGTTGTTACGTTTGTCATAAACCTCTGACTCCTTACATTTCAGCGTATAAGCAATCTGACGGTCTGCGAAACCTTTTAATTTGGCTTCTTTTAATAATTCAGTCGTAACGGAATGAATATTGTATTTTTCGAGTTCGTTTTCAACTCTTACTAAATCTTCTATTTGATACAAAAACCACTTGTCAATTTTGGTAGTTTGCTGAATAGTTTTGAACGAAATTCCTAATTTGAAAGCATCATAAATATGGAAAAGACGATTCCAAGAGGGATGAGCCAACGAGTACATAATTGCCTCTTGGTCACGGAGTCCTTTACCGTCCGCACCCATGCCATTTCGCTTGATTTCGAGCGATTGACAGGCTTTTTGAAGAGCTTCTTGGAAATTACGACCAATCCCCATCGTTTCTCCAACCGACTTCATCTGTAAGCCCAAACTCTTATCTGCCCCCTTGAATTTATCAAAATTCCAACGGGGAACTTTCACGATAACGTAGTCCAAAGCGGGTTCAAAATAGGCGGAAGTTGTGCCTGTTATAGCGTTGGT
This sequence comes from Cytophagales bacterium, assembly GCA_038230735.1. Classification (GTDB taxonomy): domain Bacteria; phylum Bacteroidota; class Bacteroidia; order Cytophagales; family Spirosomataceae; genus Arcicella. Next base: position 54,022 of record JBBRMR010000013.1, on the reverse strand, counting down.
TAATTCATCTAAATTATAGCCAATTGCCATTTTTGCGGCAATTTTCGCAATTGGATAACCCGTTGCTTTCGATGCCAAAGCGGACGAACGAGACACCCGTGGATTAACTTCAATGGCAATAATATCGTCATTTTCAGGATTGAGGGCAAACTGAACGTTGCAACCACCCGCAAATTGTCCGATGGCATTCATCATCTTGATTGCCGTGTCCCGCATTTTCTGATAAACCGTATCAGGCAACGTTTGGGCAGGGGCAACCGTGATGGAATCACCCGTATGGATGCCCATGGGGTCGAAGTTTTCAATCGAACAAATGATGATTACGTTTCCTATATTATCCCGTAATAATTCTAATTCATATTCCTTCCAACCGCTGATGGATTGTTCCACCAAAACCTCGTGGGTAGGAGAGGCGTGCAAGCCTTTATTAAGGGCTGCATCAAAGTCTTCGGCTTTATTGACAAAGCCTCCGCCCGTTCCACCGAGGGTAAATGATGGGCGAATTACCAAAGGAAAACCTGTTTCCTGAGCAATTTCTTTGCCTTCCAAAAATGAGCGAGCCGTGCGACCTTTACAAACGCCCACGCCAATTTCAATCATCAACAGACGGAATTTCTCACGGTCTTCGGTGGTTTCGATGGCTTTGATATCGACCCCGATGAGTTGGCAGTTATATTTTTCCCACACTCCCGCCGCATCACAGTCGATGGCTAAATTTAATGCCGTCTGACCACCCATAGTTGGTAAAACGGCATCAATTGGGTGACCTTCGGCGATATGTTTTTCAAGAATCTCAATAATAGATTGTTTTTCGAGGGGTTTCAAATAAACATAATCTGCATTGAGCGGGTCAGTCATGATGGTGGCGGGATTGGAATTTATCAAGGCAACCTTGATGCCTTCCTCACGCAAGGAGCGTGCTGCCTGTGAACCTGCATAATCAAACTCGCAAGCCTGACCGATAACGATGGGACCTGAACCGATAATAAGAACGGACTTAATAGAAGAATTCTTTGGCACTTTTCTGTTTTTTTTGAGGAATGGAAGGGAGTTTTTTGAGTTAAGAGTTATGAGTTATGAATGATTAGTTACTTAACTCATAACTAATCATTCATAACTCTTAACTCTTTAACGCTTCTCCAAAATTCCACAAAGTTACTATAAACCATCGAAACTGAAAGACTTGATTTTTATTTCATGGATTTTTTAAATTTATTCTTTGATTTATGAAAAATAACAAAACTCATTAACATACCATTAACATAATCCATCCGTTAAAAATCATAATTTGTAAACTCAATATTTTACCCCGAAACGAATAACCATGAAAAAACTCACATTACTATTAATCGCCTTGATTTATACGGTTCAGTTGTTTGGACAGAATAAGGATGAAAAATCGAATAAACATCGGTATTATTCAATTACCAGTTTTTACCATAAAAATATTGTTTACAATGATACCGCTGGCTATGATATTGAATATCTTGAAATGCCAAAAGGTGATGATTCAGTAGGTATAAAAAGTATGAAAAGGCTAACTTCAAGGGTTTCTTTTGCGGATGCTGTATCAAAACCTAATCAATATACATTCGATTCTATTCCAGTAACTGCTTCTATTAATATCAACGGAATCTATTTTGAAAATAAGAAAATTCTCTCTAAAACGCCTGATTATGAAATACTTATGATTAAAAAAGATTCCAGTTACTCGTTTAAATATGATTTGAAAACTAAACAATATACAGGCTCGGCACGGTATAATAAACCTCATTCTATCATCTATCAAAACCACCCAAATCTTCCGCATGATTTTTTCTTTTTCAAGCAATATACCCTCGAACCAATCCGCTATAATTGTTCGTCGTATTCGCCCGTTTTAGATATTTTCTTGACCGAAGATAGTATTGTGGCATACACAAAACCACGAGTATTGTTAGATGGCAGATTGCAACCAAAAGCCTTTGATTATCAGCATCTTAATCTCGAAAATATTAATCATATTGATGTTTTTGCGAAAGGAGATGCGGGTAAATATTTTGGTTTTAAAGCTAAGTATGGCTTAATTTCAATTGTTTCCAAAAACAGCGATTTCGACATCAACCGTGCCTTGGCGAATACCCACGTGATAGGCGAAATGCGAGATAAAAATGGTAATTGGCGAGTGATCAAAGATACCTTTTTGACTAGCCAAGAACAATTTAAAGAATTCCGAAAAGAGGTCTATCAAGCCAATGGTCCCGTATTTTTAATCAATGGAGAATTTGAAACGGAAAGTACAAACCGTAAAACTATTGATGCCGATGCGATGGAGAGTATGAAAGTAGTAAGTGGCAAAAAAACAAAGCGTTCACCAATGTACAGAAATAGCAATTTAGCTACCCAATTTAGTGAAACAATGGATATGGCAAATGATACTGTTTTCATCCAAACCGAAAAAGAGAGATGGACTGCCAAAGCAAGCATCAGTATTCCTACCGTAATAAGTCAATTAAAGCGATTAAGAAATACTGAACCCGAACCAACCCCCATTTATATTGTTGATAATCAAGAAATTACCGCAGATAAATTAAGAGAATACAAACCCAAAGAACTCGAATTTGTAGAATCTTTGGAAGGTTGCGATGCCATTTCAAAATATGGAAAACGGGCAGAGTTTGGGGTAGTAGTTTATCGAAAACGGTGAGGGTATTTAGGGAATATTTAGGGAAGGCTTCGTTTTGAACGAAGCCTTCCCTTTTTACTGCCAGTTTATTACCTATTTTTTTTATCTTTGGGTTAATTTTGCAACTACATCAGGAGGATAGAAATGTTAGTTTTTTATTTCCTCAAAACTAACATTTCTATCCTCCCTATGTAGTTACAAAAATCATCAACTAACAAAACCAACCAATAAAGTGAAAAAAACAGTTAAATTTTTATTCCTTATTATTCTTATTGCTCAAGGCTCAACGCTTTCGGCTCAGAAAAAAAATATTACGCTCGAAGACATTTGGGCAAAGGGGACTTTCCATTCGCAAAGTGTTCAAAATATCAATTGGATGAAAGACGGAGCATTTTATACGGCTTCCGAAAATGGTAAAATTGTTAAACATCAAGTGACAGACGGAGCAGCCGTAGAAACTCTTTTTGACCAAGCCGTAGGTGTGGAAAATTTGGGTAAAAAATTAGAAATGGAAGATTATGCTCTTTCATCTGACGAGCAAAAAATCTTGATTTCTGCCGAAGGAGAGCCGATTTATCGCCGTTCTTCAAAGGAAGAAAATTATGTGTATGACCTCAAAACCAAGAAGATAGCTCAATTATCGAAGGGTGGAAAGCAAATGTTTGCGACATTCTCGCCCGATGGTTCAAAAGTGGCTTTTGTGCGTTTGAATAATTTGTATATGGTTGATTTAGCGACCATGACCGAGAAGCAAATCACGACTGATGGCAAATGGAATCACATCATCAACGGTGCTTGCGACTGGGTGTATGAGGAGGAATTTTCGTTTGCCAAAGCCTTTCAATGGTCGCCCGATAGCAAGAAAATTGCCTTTTATACTTTTGACGAAACCAAAGTGCCAGAGTACAATATGCAGACTTGGGGCAAACTCTATCCAACTGATTATAAATACAAATATCCCAAAGCGGGCGAGCCAAATTCTATCGTAACGATTTCGATTTTCAATTTGACCGATAGCAAAACAACGAAGGTTGATATTGGTAAAGAAACCGACCAATATATCCCAAGAATCCGTTGGACAAATGATGCTAATGTGTTGTCGTTGAACCGATTGAATCGTTTGCAAAACAAAATGGAAATTCTCCATGCCGATGCTAACACGGGTAAAACAAGCGTTATTTTGACCGAAGAAAGTAAGACTTACGTGGACGTTGAGAATTTTGCGGATGATGTCTATTATTTAGCGGATAATAAAAGTTTTGTGATGTCGTCTGAAAAAGATGGTTTTAAGCATCTGTATCAGTACGATATGACGGGAAAATTGATTCGCCAAATCACCACTGGAAATTGGGAAGTAGCTGATTTTTACGGTATTGACGAAAAATCAAAGACACTGTATTTTACCTCAATGGAAATGTCGAATATCGAAAGACAACTTTTTAGTATTTCTTTGGACGGTAAAATGAAGAACCAATTGACTACCGAAAAAGGCATGAATTCTGCCAATTTTAGTAAAGATTTTAAGTATTATATCCTCCAAAATTCAACGGCAAATACGCCTTTGAAAGTAAGTTTACACAAAGCTCCAACGGGACAATTGGTGAAAGTTTTGGAAGATAATGCGGCTTTGAGCAAAAAGATGGAAGAATACAACATCGCTCCCAAAGAATTTATGACCATCAAAACGTCTGAAAACGTTGAATTGAACGCTTGGATGATTAAACCAACGGATTTTGACCCCAAGAAAAAATATCCCGTTTTTATGTTTTTGTACGGTGGTCCAGGCAGTCAGCAGGTCTTGAATCAGTTTGATGGTTCGAACTTTATGTGGTTTCAACATTTGGCTCAAAAAGGCTACATCGTAGCGTGTGTGGACAATCGTGGTACGGGTGGAAAAGGAGCAGATTTTAAGAAATCTACCTATTTGAATTTAGGTAAATTGGAAGTGAAAGACCAAATAGAAGCGGCAAAATATTGGGGTTCATTGCCCTACGTGGATAAAGGCAGAATTGGTATTTTTGGCTGGTCGTATGGTGGTTATATGTCGTCCAATTGTTTGTTTCAGGGTGCAGATTATTTCAAAGCCGCCATTGCCGTTGCTCCCGTTACGAACTGGCGTTTTTATGACACCATTTATACTGAAAGATTCCAAAGAACACCCCAAGAAAACGCAACTGGTTATGACGAAAACTCACCCGTAACCCACGCCTCAAAGCTAAAAGGCAATTTCCTATTGGTTCACGGTACGGGCGATGATAATGTACATTTTCAGAACTCAATTTCCTTAGAAGATGCCCTAATTAAGGCAAATAAGCAATTTCAATCGTTTTATTATCCCAACCGCAATCATGGAATTTATGGGGGCGTAACTCGCTTGCATCTTTATACGATGATGACGGGGTTTTTGGAGAAGAATTTGTAAGGTTTTTTAAAAAGCTGCCTAAAAGCTGTCATTGCGAGCGTAGCGAAGCAATCTGGTGGAATTTTTGGAGGGTGTTTGAAAGCCTTTTTCGTAAGCGAACAGATTATCTCGCTACTCTCGTAATGATAGATTTATTAATAAAAATGACCATAAAATTCAAGCTATTTAATTTAGATAATATTAGCCTCTTTGGAAGGGAAGGAGCTACTCATGCAAGTTGGTTTAGCCTAACGGATGGTGATTTATGGATAGATTTTGGGAAAGCAATATTTTACAAATATACTGATGAAGCCATTGAATATTTTGAAGGTAAACCCTCGCCTTTCAATGACTATTATATTAGCCGTTTTATAGAAGATTTTACCTATTTGTTAGGTAAAGTTAATGAAAGTGTTCCCCTTGAAATTTTTGAAAATATCTGTAATTTACAAAATTTGACACAGTTTTTAGATGATGCAGAGAAATGGTTAGATAAACAAGTGCCCGATGATGACGATAATATTGAGAACAAAATCGAAAATGATTCTTGGGTTAAATACAACTTTCTTACTTTGTGGATACATGACAGACAGCTTGGTTCAGGGCATTTACAAGGTGGACCTAAAATTTGGTTCTTTCGTCATGAAGAACAGGTTAGAATTATATGGAAAGCTGACCATAAAATTGAAGAAAGAATCAATATGTGGACTTCTCAATATGGACAATTTAGATTACCTTATTCTTCATTTAAGAAAGAATTAAAACGATTTGGAGAAGCATTTTTTCAAGCAATGGATGAACAAGTTCATCTTGCAGTAGAAAAAGATTGGGGTGATATAAAAATACATAAAATACAACTCTTGAAAGAGCATCGGCAGAGATATGTAGATTTTTATCTTAGTCTATCAAAATTGGATGAAGAATCAAAAGAGCATACAGATTGGGATAAAATTGAGGTATTAATTCAAGAAATGAAAATAGGAATTTCTAAGTCAGAATAATCATCAATAATATTAAATTAGGCGACCAAATCATTCGAGAAACAACAAAAAAATGCCTCTGAAAATCAAACAGAGGCATTTTTTGCTATAAATTATCTTTCTCTAATTCAGATTTTCTATTCAATTCATCAACAATATCTTTTGGTAAGCCGTGTTCTTTTAGGAATGCTCTGGCTCGCTCCATTTTTTCTTTAAAAAAGACCTTACCAATCAAATGGTCAAGTTCAGGGTTGTATGTACTTCTTTCGAAGGCATAACCATTTTTTGTAATGTTTCCTTTTGCTTTCATAGTACTAAAATACTTGATTTTTTTGTGAAATCAAAAAAGCAATATAATTTTTATGTTTTGAAAATATTTCCCATCCATTTTCAGCAAATCCCCTGATATTTACGTTATTACTGATGTCAGCGAAATATCTATTAATTTTCATTTGATACAATCGTGTCCGCCGAGGTGTTTCGTTTTCTGGAACACTGCCCATAAAAAATACATCAGCATTCGGATATTTCATCCAAAAATTAAAGATAGTCCCAGCTACCGTGGCTAACACAATTTCAGTATCTCCATTTTTACTTATTACTTCATCATCTAATTCATCCGTTTCTTCATTCCAATCGCCGAAGCCTAAATTGTAAACAATTGTATTGAATGGAAGTCCAATATTTTCTGGATTGTTAAATTTGGCATATATGACTTTTTTCTTTATCACTTTCTCCCCAACGCTTTCAAAAGTATAAATCAAATTATCAATGTTAGTCTCTGTTTTGTATTTTTCTATTTGCATTTATTAGTGGTAATTGTACGCTTATTCGAGATTATAAAGATAGCATTTGTAGTTCAAAATACAATGTACGCCCGTTTTTTGTAAAATTAAAATAACTGGTTTGTACAAAATTAAATAAGGCAATACCCACATTTCGAGTATATTCACCTCCACAAATTCTTTTTTTTCTAAAACACAATACTCCCATGATTCATAAAATATCCCCCAAAATATTCCTACTATTTTGCCTCCCTTTCTTCACGCTCGTTTCGTGCATGAAACCCGCTTCCTCTACAAAATCAGACGTAATTGTTATTCGTGAAAATCCTATTGAGGGCGTGAAAAGAGCGAAAACGGTGCGAGACAATACGCCCATCACGATTGCTGATGGACTCAATATTAGCCTTTGGGCTTCGGATTCGCTTGCCCCCGACCCAATCGCCATGTCAATTGATGATTTTGGGCGGGTTTTTATTACTCGGAGTAATCGGGCGAAAAATTCGGAATTTGATATTCGTGGACATCGTAATTGGATGACTGCGTCCATCGGTTTGCAAACCGTTGAAGAAAGGCGGGCTTTTTTGCATAAAACCTTTGCCCCCGAAAAAAGTAAGGAGAACGAATGGCTCAAAGACTTAAACGAAGACGGTAGCCACGATTGGCACGATTTGGCAGTGGAAAAAGACGAAATTTGGCGAATTGAAGACCTCAATAATGACGGTTTGGCGGATGTTTCCACACGGGTTTTGAATGATTTTCACGACGAAGTTTCAGACGTAGCGGGTGGATTATTGGTCAGAAGAAATGATGCTTTTGTCAATATTGCTCCTGATATGTGGCGTTTGAAAGACACCAACGGAGACGGAATTTATGACGAAAAAAAGTCCATCAGTACAGGTTATCAGGTACATATTGGCTTCGGCGGACACGGAATGTCGGGGGCTACGGAAGGACCAGATGGGAAAATTTACTGGCAAATTGGTGATATTGGGGCGAATATTACCGCTTTGGATGGCAAAAAATATAGTCATCCAAATTCGGGCGTTTTGGTTCGTTCTAATTCCGATGGAAGTAATTTTGAGGTCGTGGTTTCGGGCATTAGAAATACGCACGAATTTGTGTTTGACGAATACGGAAACATCATCAGTTCGGATAATGACGGCGATCACCCAGGCGAAAGTGAGCGTTTGGTTCACATGGTCGAAGGTGGCGATTTGGGCTGGCGTTCCAACTGGCAATACGGAAAATATACAGACCCCAAAAACAATCAGTACAAGGTTTGGATGGATGAAAAACTCTTCAAACCACGTTGGGAGGGGCAAGCGGCGTACATTATTCCGCCCATTATGAATTATCACAACGGACCAACGGGGATGCAATACAACCCAGGAACGGCTTTGGGGGCGGCTTGGAAGAATAAATTTTTCTTAGTAGAATTTGTCGGAAGTGCCTCTGGTTCACATATTTGGTCGTTTGGTTTGAAACCAAAAGGAGCTTCTTTTGTGCTTGATGGCGAGCAAGATATGATACGTGGAATTTTGCCAACGGCGATTAAATTCGGACCCGACGGTGCTTTATACGCTGGTGATTGGTTGACGGGTTGGGATACCAAAAACGTTGGTAGAGTTTGGAAAATTGATGTAAAATCTGATAAAAATGACCTTCAAAAGCAACGAGTAGAGACAAAAAGTTTGATGGCAATAAATTACGCCTCGCAAACAGAAGACCAATTGTTAAATCTCTTGGCGTATCAAGACATGAGAATCCGTCAGAAAGCTCAGTTTGAATTGGTAAATCGTGGGAAAAAAGGATTACCATTTTTACAAAAAGCCATTGCTCAAACTGATAATCAATTGGAGCGAATTCATGGTATTTGGGGCATGGGACAATTGGCGGCAGATGAAAAATCAATGGCTTCCAATTTAGTAAATCTTCTTGCCGACAAAGACCCCGAAATCGTTGCCCAAGCCGCCAAAGTGATTGGTGATGTGAAATATGCCGAGGCTGGTAAAAATCTGAATGATTTATTATTGTCCAATAACCCCAGAATCCAATTTTATGCTGCCCAAGCTATCGGCAGAATTAAGTACGAAGCCGCTGTGCCTACCTTGTTGAAAATGTTGGTAAATAATAACGATGCGGACTTATATATCCGTCATGCGGGAGTGTTGGCATTGTCTCGGATTGGGCAAATTGAGCCAATTATCAATTTAGTAAATAACGATAACAAAGCCCTCAGAACTGCCGCTGTACTGGTTTTGAGAAGATTAAACAGTGAAAAAATTGCTTTATTTTTAAATGATAAAGATGAATATATTGTAACCGAAGCGGCTCGGGGTATCAATGATGATTTATCAATTTTGCCCGCTTTGCCAGCCTTGGCGAAGGTTTTGAAAGAAACAAAATTTAGTGGAGAACCTTTGATTCGTAGAGCCATCAATGCTTGTTTGCGAGTGGGTGGAGGACAGGAAATAGATATATTAATTGCCTATTCCGAAAGAAGCGATATCTCGGATGCTTTGCGTGCAGAGGCTTTAGCAACAATTGGTTCGTGGGCAAATCCATCCGTTTTAGACCGTGTGGATGGGCGATATAGAGGAGAATTAATCCGTGATGCGTCTGTCGTTAATGCCAAAATTAAAGCGAAAATTAAGCCATTTTTAGCCAATGAAAACCCTGCGGTGCTGATTGCTACGGCTAAATTATTGGGCGAATTAAACATTCCAGATTATAACGAAGATTTAGCAAAATTAGCTCTTGAAAATCCCAAACCAGAAGTTCGTTCGGTAGTAATTTCAAACCTTTCTGCTTTGAAATATAAAGGAATGGAAAGCATCATTAAAGCTGGAATGGACGATAAAGATAAAAATGTACGCACCACTTCTATTGGTTTACTCAATCAATTATCCATCAGTAAAGACAATTTGCCCGATGTCGTGAAGCCGATTTTTGCCAATGGAAGTATTCAGGAACAGCAACAATTAATCAACGTTTTGGGCGAAATGCCGATTGATAATACCCGTGTAGTTTTAAACGATTTAATTAGTAAAATGATTGCCGAAAAGCTCTCCAATAAAGTAAAATTGGACTTGATGGAAACCGTTGAAAAAACCAAAGATGTAGCCCTAATTGCTCGAATGGAGGATTTGAAGGCAAAAGGAACAGAAACGGATTTGTTCAAAGAAGCACTCTTTGGGGGTAATTCCAATCAAGGTAGAGACATCGTAAAATGGAATCAAACTGCCCAATGTATTCGCTGCCATTCCATCGGTGAAGAAGGTGGAAACGTGGGTCCTTCGCTCAAAAAAATCGGGAGTGTGCTTACTCGTGAGCAAATCTTGCAAGCCCTCATCGAACCAAGTGTTAGAATCTCCCCAGGTTTCGGAACGGTCTTTTTGAAATTGAAAGACGGTCAGGAAGTTACAGGTATTCTCACGGCTGAAAATGAACACGAATTAGTCTTGAAAACTTCCGAAGCCGAACCCTTAAAAATTGCCGTTTCCAGGATCCAAAAAAGAGAAAATTATCCATCAAGTATGCCTCCGATGGGTAGTTTATTATCAAAAAGAGAGATTCGGGATGTGGTGGAGTTTTTGGCAGGGATGAAGTAAAGTTTTCATTTTTAAGGTTGTAAAATTTGAGTTTCAAGGAAGTCTTCGTTTTGAACGAAGGCTTCCTTTTTTCATGCAAACGTTAATTATTCGGTAACAATTTCTGAGTCCGTGATGAGTGTTCGCCGACATAGATGCAAAATAATAGCTTCCCCTCTGCCCGTAGAAGATTTATCTTGAACATAAGTGGAGGTTAATATGTTAATTACGGTGGAAAATATTCATGAATTAATGAGTATAGATTGAGTAATCCATATTATATCATTTGTTAGAGTTATCTTAATTTGTCATAAAAAAACAATAATTATGCAAAAAATAGTACAAAAAGTAGGCTTATTTTCCCTTTTAATGATGTGTTTTGTGTCTATTTTTGCACAAGATATTGTTGTTAAAGGTCAGATAAAAGATGGAAAAGGGGGAATATTGCCTGGGGTTTCTATTTCCATAAAAGGCACGAACCAAGGCGCAGCATCGGATGCTTCGGGGAAATTCTCTATTCCAGCCAAAGCCTCTTCGACCTTGATTTTTTCATTTATTGGTTTCGCCAAAAAAGAGATTTTAGTGGGTAATCAGACTGAAATCAATGTTTCTATGGTTGAAGAAACTCAAAATTTGACTGAGGTTGTGGTTACGGCACTCGGTATCAAGCGGGACAAGCGAGCCTTGGGTTACTCGGTTCAAGAAATTAAAGGCGATGAATTGGCAACCGCCAAAGAGGTCAATGTTGCCAATAGTTTGGCAGGAAAGATGGCGGGTGTGCAAGTATCAAGGTCTGCCAACGGTGCGGGCGGTTCGTCCAGAGTAATTATCAGAGGAGCTAATTCATTGGTGGGTAACAGTCAGCCCTTGTACGTGATTGACGGAATTCCGATGGATAATTCAAATCCTAACGCCCCAAATAGAGCAGGCGGTATTGATTATGGCGATGGTATTTCCAACATCAATCCAGAAGATATTGAAACAATGTCGGTCTTGAAAGGTCCCAATGCTGCCGCACTTTATGGTCAGCGGGGGAGTAATGGCGTTGTGTTGATTACCACAAAATCGGGTAAATCTCGCAAAGGACTCGGGGTAAAATACGGGATTGATTATTCCGTGGGTGATGCCTTGGTATTACCCGATTTTCAAGATGAATACGCCCAAGGCTTAGACGGAACATTTACCCATTTGCGGGGCAATGATGGTAAAATCTATACTTCCGCTGCCGCAAAAGCGGGAAATATTCAGGGAATTCCCAAAATGAGTGCGGGACGGGATAGATTTACCCGTGCCAGTTGGGGAGCAAAAATGGAAGGACAACAATACGAAGACCAATGGGGAAATGTGTTGAGCCTTACCCCGCAACCCAATACTTTTCAGACTTTTTTCAAACAAGAAAAGCAAGTAATTCACAATGTTAGTTTGGAAGGCGGAAACGAAAATGCCAATTACCGTTTATCATTTGGCAATACCAATGTGGATGGTTATACGCCTGCTAACACACTGACTCGTAATAACATAGCCTTGCGAACGCTGGCTAAAATTACCCCAAAATTTGACCTTGATGTGAAGGCAAATTATATTGGTCAGCAAGGAGTAAATCGCCCAACGGTTTCGGATGCTGCCGATAATCCTGCCTATATTTGGATAAGCCAGCCTCGGTCAATTCCCATGAATATTTTGGAGCAATCTGAGTGGACGGCGGCGGATATTTCCAAACAATTAGGTTACGGAAGTTTTATTTATCCAGGTTTAGAGAAAACGTATGCCACCAATTCTTCAACGGCAAATCCTTATTGGACTCGTGACCGCACTCGCAATGCTGACGATCGCCAACGGTTAATTGGACTCATTAAATTGAGTTATCAGTTCAATAATTGGATTCGACTAACTGCTAAAACAGGGCTTGATTTTTATACCGACCAACGCCTCCGCTACCGTGAAAAAGGGACTTACCAAACCCAAAATCGAAATGGTGATATTATTGAAGACGTTACCCGAACCAGAGAACAGAACTCAGATGTTTTACTTTCACTTACGCCCGAACTTTCAAAAGATTTTTCATTAGCATTAAATCTTGGGGCGAATCATCAGCAATTTTTTTCAAGAACTACGGGCAATACGGGCAATGAATTCATTACGCCCAATTTATTTGCCATCAATAATACGTTATTGAATTCTTATATTTTTGGTTTAAGTGAATCTTCTATCAACTCCGTTTATGGTGCTGGATCCGTAGGCTATCAGAATTATGCCTTTCTTGATTTCTCGGCTCGTAATGACTGGTCTTCCACACTTTCACCCGCCAATAACTCATTTTTCTATCCTGCCGTAAGTGGTAGTTTGGTTTTAACGGATGCTTTTAAATTACAAAGCAATGCCCTTAGTTTCTTAAAAATTCGGGCTTCGTGGGCTCAGGCGGGAAGTTCGGGCAGTCCTTACCAATTATCGGGTAATTATTCCTTAGACCAAACTCCTCATGGTGGCTTACCGTTGGCTTCGTTTACGTCAGTGATTCCTGACCCAAATTTAAAAAATGAATTAACCACTTCAACCGAATTTGGCGTGGAAACTCGTTTCTTCAAAAATCGGTTAGCCATCAATTTAGCTTATTACAACGCCTCAACCAAAAATCAAATCCTGAATATTCCTTTGCCTCCTTCAAGTACGTTTAGTTCGAGGCGTATTAATGCTGGCGAAATTGGCAATCAGGGTATCGAGTTATCCATCACGGGAACGCCCATTAAAACGGCATCGGGTTTCAGTTGGGATGCTACGCTCAATTATTCTAAGAATGTCAATAAAGTTGTTAGCCTAACCGAAGGTGTTTCAACGTATTTGTTGGGCGACGACCGCAACGTACAAGTAGTTGCTACGCCAGGAAAACCCTTTGGAACAATTTACGGTAATGGTTTTCAATGGTTGCGGGATGAAAATGGCAATCGTTTAATTGACCCCGCAACGGGTTTACCCTTAAAAACAAATGCCAAGTCATTATACGAAATAGGGAATGCCTTACCCGATTGGATTGGTGGACTTAATAATACTTTCCGTTATAAAGGCTTTACGCTTTCCGCTTTGATTGACGTAAGTCAGGGAGGAAAAATATTCTCACAGAGTTTAAGAGAAGAATTGGTTTACGGAACAATCAAGAAAACATTGGCGGGTCGTGATGGCACTTACATTGCCGATGGCATCGTTGGCTTAAAAGGCAGTGATGGTAAATGGACAGGAACTGGACAAGTAAATACAAAACCAGTAAAAGCACAAGATTATTGGAACGTAATTGCTCCTGATAAAGACAACGTAGTCTCGGAAGAAATGCTCAATGATGCCAGTTATATCATGTTTCGTGAATTTACGCTGGGTTACAGTCTTCCCGCTAATTTGGTGCAAAAAACGCCATTTCGCAATATTAGAGCGGGCGTTTATGGTCGTAATTTATTCTATTTTCAACGAAATACCGATGGATTTGCCCCCGATGCTTCATCTTTCAATGTAGGAAATTCATCGTTGGGTTTAGAATCAACTTCCCTGCCAATGATGCGTAGTTTTGGAGTAAGTTTAAATATTGAATTGTAATTAAGTAGTATTTGAAAATATCGTACCCATGATTTCTGAATCCAAATTCAGACATGGGGTAAATTATTAATTGAATCCTCCCTTCAATTCCATTTTTTAAAAGATTTTATCATGAAGAATATAGTTAAATTTTCCATATTAAGCGGCATTATGTTATGGTCGCAAAGTTGTACGAGTGAATTTGAAAAGCTAAATACGCCTCCAACCTCCGTTACAACCATTGACCCAGGCTTGATTTTATCAAAAAGTCAGAAAGATGCTGCCTTTTCTGAGGGTTATGAATATCCCAATAATCAATACGGCTCTTGGATTCAGCAATGGGCAGGGGGCGTTTTGATTTCAAGTTCTCGGTATATCCAGCAAACGGATGATGGCGTTTGGGCTGACCATTACAGTCTTATTCGTAACCTTGTTCAGATTCGCACCCAAATTTTAAAGGGTAGAGAATCAGACCCAAAAGCCCGTACCAAACTGGCAATTGCCCGAATTGTTGAAATTTCGATTTGGCAACGTCTCACCGATTTGTTTGGGGATGTTCCTTATTCTGAAACCGCATTAGGCTCGGGAAACGTCAATAATCAGCCCAAATTTGACCCCCAAGAATTAGTTTATAAATCCTTGATTCGTGATTTGGATGTGGCAATTGGTCAATTAAATGCCACGGATGATGGTTACGGAACTGCCGATTTTTATTATAAAGGTGATGTGGTTAAATGGAAAAAGTACGCTAATTCATTAAAATTACGATTGGGAATGCGTGTCCGATACGCCGATGCGGTATTAGCTCAAAAAACCGTTACCGAAGCTATGGGACAAACCATGATTGAAAGTAATGCCGATAATGCCGCCGTGCCAACCTTCAATGATGCCACCAATGGTAATGTTCATCCCGTTCTTGGGCATTTTTTGGGTGGAAGTCCTGACTTAAAGTATTTGGCGGATGTATTTGTCAATCAGTTAGTTAGCACTAATGACCCACGTTTAACTCGCCTTGTTCAACCAACTGTAAACTCAGTAAAAGCAGGGAAACTTGAATACAAGGGAATTGGCGTTGCCCTTACCGATGCCCTACTCAAAAATGTTATTAAAGATGATTTTTCAACGGCATCTCAATTAACGTTTTTCAATAAAGCGTACAGCCCAGCAATTCCTTGTTTGGCAATGTCATTTTCGGATGTCAGTTTTTATAAAGCCGAAGCCGCTTTGGAAGGTTGGGGTGCAACGGCTGACCAAGCCGAGAAATTCTATCAAGACGGTGTGCGGGCAGCGATGGCTCAGAATCCGTATAATATTACTACGATTCCAGCTAATTTTAACGCCCAATTATCATTTACGGATTTAACCAAAGAGCAAAAATTAGAAAGAATTGGTACTCAAAAGTGGATTCAACTTTTTGGACGTTCCTACGAAGCCTTCATCGAATGGCGGCGGATGGGCTACCCAACGCTAAAAGCGGGACCAAATTTAGGTTCAACCAATGGCACAATTCCTCGCCGAACGGTTTATTCATCACGTGAGGCATTGCTCAATAAAGTGAATTATGATGATGCCATAAAGCGAATGCCCAATGGTGATTCTTACACCTCAAAAGTGTGGTGGGATAAGAGATAATTTTGTCAAAAGAGCCAATCAAATATTCTTTGGTTGGCTCTTTTTATTATGGCACTCGCTACTGGTACAAATTAGTTCTTTCAAGCTTACACCATTAAACCCTACAAACTTTCCAAAAACTTTACCATCGCCTCACGCTCAGTTTTTGCCATTTTCTTAAATGAATCTTTAGATTTTTGACCTTCGCCCCCGTGCCACAAAATTGCTTCGGTGAGGTTTCTGGCTCTGCCATCGTGCAGAAAAAAGGTGTGTCCGTTTACGATTTTGGTTAATCCAATTCCCCAAAGTGGAGCGGTTCGCCATTCGGTGGCAGTAGCTTTAAAATCAGGGCGATTATCGGTTAAACCTTCACCCATATCGTGCAATAATAAGTCAGTAAAAGGGCGAATATATTGATTAGAAACTTCGGGTAATCCCGCCAAATTACCCGTTTTAAGTTTCATCACGTGGCATGAATTACAGTTGGCTTGAATGAATAAAACTCGCCCTTGTTTCACTTGGGCATCTTGCACATTTCTACGGGCAGGCACGCCCAGAGTGGCAATATAATGCTTGATTTGGTCTAATTTCTCATCACTAATTTCAGGAGTATGAGGCAAAACATCTTGAATTTGACCCAAACTATTTTCATCAGGAAATAAGGAGGAAGTAATGCCCATATCTCCTTCAAAAGCGGCTGCCGATTGTTGTAATAAAGTGGGCTGGCTGGCTTTCCAGCCGTATTTTCCCAACGTGTTTTTCTGGGCTTTAATGTCCCAAACGTAATTTGCCTTTCCCGAAATTCCATCCCCATTTCGGTCATTTTCATCGGCTAAATCTGTGATGGTTTTGTCTTCAAGGGCTTCTAATAAACCCAAACCGATAAAGGGAGTTGTTACCCTTGCGGAGAGCAACATTCCCGCAGGAATTGGCAGGTATGGATTAATAATTTTGTTGTTGGGCTTGCGTAAAAACGTCTTTTCCCCATCGGCAAAATTCTCGGTCTGTTCGGTGTAAGTAATATCAAATTCCATTTCGGGTAACTTCCCAAAAATAGCTTTATGTTGGGCTTGCAAACCGAATAATGGAACGGCTTTTGGTCCTCCGTGTTCGTCCGTACCCGCCATACTGATTCTGAACAACATCGTGTTCAGTTCCTCGCCCTCCAAAGGTGGTCTTCCTCTACCATCTCGTTGGTGGCATGAGGTACAAGAATTATTGTTGAAAAGCGGTCCTAAACCTGGATTTATCAAAGCTGGTGCGGGTACAAAAGTCGCTCCAACGCCTGCATCTCCCAAAAGATGTTTTGCCATTGATTCCGTGGATAAATTGGGGGTGGGCAATCCGAAAGCGGCACTCGTAGCATCTTTAACCGTCGTTATTCCACCCGAAAGGGCTTCTTCGGCATCATCAAAAAGGCTTATACTTGGCGTGGGCTCGACCGTTTTACTGCACCCAAAAACGGCGATTGTGATGAATAGGGCGATTGTTTTTACTAAATTTGTTTTCATTTTTAGTTTGAAATAGTATTGTTCAGATTTGACAATCATTCCATGACGGCTTTAAAAGTTGTCAAATCTAATTCTACAAAATCGGTGCAACTTCGTTTTCTAAAATGGCTCGTAATTTCCTAACTTCATTTTGAGCCTTTACAATTTTATCTTTTGAAGTAATAATTGCTTGACTAAATGGTTGCGGGATCAACTCAATGTAGGCAATGGTAAGTTCAAATTGTGTCCTTAATTTTTCATCCAATTTTGGCTTTTGGGCTTTCACCAAATCACTAATACTGGCGGTGGATAAAGCATTATATTTCCCTAAATATGTGGCTTGAACCCCCACGATATTACTCCGATAATCATTGAGACTGTAATCACTAAAAGCGGATTCGGCGTAATTATTATCTTGTCTTTTCAGAGGTTCTTCCATTTTATTATCGGGTAATTCTGTACAAATTCCCACCATCGAACCCGTAATTTCCGCAAGGGCATCCGAGGCTTTTGGGTATAAATCTGACCCCGAACCCGCTTTGATGAAACTATCCGCAAAAGAGTTTTTTCCTTTCGTCCATACGTCCTTCAATTTGTTAGATTCTTGTTTCAAATCTTTGGTCAAAAGACTTAGTAAGGTCAATTCACGGGCTGAAAAGTCACCGACTTTCTTTGTGCCTTTTTCACCGAAAAGAAAAAACTCAATGGCGTGAAATCCTTTGGTGGTGGTATTCATTTTGGCAATAAAAGTATCGTTCAACACCACTGTCGATTTCACAATGGCTTTTAGATCGTTGGTGGCAAGAGGCCAAGTATCTGAATTTCCATCAATTCCCAATGAGCCAACGGGTCCAAAAGCGAAGGCTTCGTTACTTTCCCAAGGGTCTCTTGCTTTTTTCCACGCATTTTGAGCAATAATTAATTTCTGAGCATCGGGTTTTAGGGCAAAACTTTGGGCGGCAACATCTAAAAGGTTAGCATTATTTGCCCAATCGCTGACGATGGTGAATTCTATATCGGCTAAACCCACAAGCACTTTTTTTACCGCATCGCTCACAGGTTCAGTCGGTTTTGGGACGATTTCCGTGATGTCTCTTTCTTGGCAGGAAAAAAGAAATATCATGATTCCGAAGCCTAAAATTGAAATGTTTTTTCTGAATATTTTATACATTATCTTGTCTATTTTGAAAATAAAAAGCCTTTTAGAATTTTACGCCAACACTTAAATAAAAGTTTCGAGCAACCGATGGGATAATCCCTGGCCCTGGATATTCGTCCGTTCTGCGGGTGAAATAACGGGCATCAGCTAAGTTATTTACCCCCGCTTTGAAATTGTACTTTTTGAACTTATACGTTCCCGACCAGTCAATGACTTGATAGGCTGGAATAATACCCACTAAGGCATCTTCACTCTTTATCGTATTATTTGCATCGCCAAAAGATTGGGCGGTATTACTGATTTGGAAAGTGGTCGAAAAACCTTTAAAACTATAAATAATTCCCAAGCGATTAATCGTTTTGGGAGCGTATTCCACTTGTTTACCTTTGAACTCCCCCGTGGTATATTTGGCATCCACGTAGGCAAGTGAGTTGAAGATACTTAGATGTCCAACCTGAGAATTTGGGAGTAGTAATTTGGTAATACTGAGGTCTAAATACGCCTCAATGCCTTTATGAATACTATTGGCTACGTTGGTACGGTAGGTGTAATCATTGCCATTAGCATCTTTAAGCGAGATTAAACCAACTCTATTTTCGTAGGAAAGATAGAATCCGCCAATGTCAAAATTAAAGAAATTCTTGATGGTGCCTCGATACCCAAAATCCGCATTATAGCCTTTGGCATCCTTCATGTTGGGGTCAATTTTCGATAAAACGCCAAAGGGAGTTAGCGTTGAATAGTCCAAGGGGCGGTAGGCTTGCGACCAATTGGCATAAATATTATTGCTTTCTGAGGTCTTGTATTGCAAGCCCATTCCCAATAACAAAATATAACGATTCTTAGATTTATCAGTTTTCTGTAAGTTGTCTTCGTCCGTGGTAAATCCTTTGGCGGTGGAGTTCAAAAACTCAAATCTTACCCCAGGGGTCAGGGAAAAATTGTCACTAATTCTGAAAATATTTTCAATAAATGGAGCAACGTTGGTGGTGGTGAAATTTAAATCGTATTCGTAACCTTTACTCAATAAAGTGAGGTCAAAATCTGAACCCGTTGTTCCCGTTCCCCCGCCCTGACGGTGCATTTTTCCGTAATAATATCGTAAGCCCATTGCCACGGTATTATTCATTTTTCCCAAGGAATAATTTGACAATAAACGAACTTCAGTGGTATTATTTTGGAAACTTTCCCGCTGAACTTCTCGGTTGATGTATTTAAGCGTAGTCGAATCGATCAAATCTAAAGCGACGGGTCCCCCATCTTCATTTCGCCACACTAAATTCCGTTGGCTCAGCATGAAGGCAGATTTTATTGTCAAAAGTGTTTTGGGAGAAATTTGATAATCAGCCGTTGCCGTCAGGATATTCCAAGGGCTATCCAACCAGTTGCGAGAACGGTAAGAATCTTGGCTATTCTTGGCGAATTGTTCATCGGTAAATCCGCCTGGCATTTGGATTTTATTTCTGAGAATGGAGTATTCTAAACCCAATTTTAATCGTGAATTGGCTTGATAACTAACTTTAGCAAAACCCGAAATTTGGCTTAATCCAGAGTTGGGTCGCCAGCCTTCCACTCGGCGATATTGCGTATAGGCAAAGTAGTTGAATTTGCCTTTTGTACCACCCACTGAAACGTAATTATTGAACAATCCAAAACTGCCAATGGTTTGTTGTACGCTGATTTCCAAGGGTTTATCTTTCGCTCCATCACGAGTAACGTAATTGACAATACCCCCAAATTGCGGTCCGAATTGTAAAGAAGATGCCCCCCTGATTACCTCAATGCGTTGGATGGCTTCCATCGCTGGCACGTAATAAGTTTCGGGATAACCGGAAATATCCGCCGCAATATTATACCCATTTTGGCGAGTGTTCATCTCCACCGATTGCACGGGATTCAACCCTCTAAAAGCTATTCCATTGCTTGGAAACCCACTTCCTTCGGTTTCTGAAACGTTAAAACCAGGGATTTTTCCCAAGATTTGGCGGGTCGTATTCAAGGCGGTATTGGCGTTGATACTATCCAAAACCAAGACTTCATTTTTTTTTCCCGACAGAATAATATCGTATTCTACTTCGCCCAATTTACCCACACCGTTCAAGGCACGGTAGCCTTTTACTTGGGTTTCGGCTAATTCCGTGATTTTCTCAATCAGGGTTAAATTTAGAGAAATAATTTCCGCATTTTTTAAGATTACTTTTTGGGAAAATGTTTGATAATTAACCCCCGATATTTCAAGGGTATATTCACCCGAAGCAAGATTATTGAGTTTAAAGAAACCTTTTTCATCCGTTTTTGTCCCTATCTTTTTCCCTTTTAATGTTACGCTCAAATCGGGAAGAGTAAGCCCTTTTTCATCTTTAACAATCCCTTTTATCTGTCCATTTTGACTTTGCCCATTACTTTTAAACGTCAATAAAATCAAAATGGTAATTATCGAATATATTTTTGTCATTTACTTATCTGTTATTAGACTGATTCTAAATAATAAACAAATTTACAAACGAGAAAAATACAAACAAAAATTTATTTAGATTAATTATAAATAAAACCCTAAAAGAAAAGCGTAGAAGAGCGTATTATTCTTGTAAAGCCTTTCGCTAATCAATTATGGTGAAAGGCTTCGGTTATCCGCAAAAGCTGCTAAAACGAAAATCTCACTAAAAATATGATTCACTTGGAAGAATTTTTTTGCTGACAATTGCAAACTATATTCTGTTTTTAGAGTTAAACAGCAAACAAGTTGATGGTGAAACCTCAATTTGACAAACTATTATTAATCTTTTCTAAAAATCACATGAAAAAAATTCTTCTCTTGGTAGTCTTTGCCATGCTTGGATTTACCTTGCAAATCAATGCCCAAACCAAAACCGTAATGGGTAAAATTACCGATTCAAAAGACGGGTCTTCGCTTCCAGGCGTAACGATTAAAAATGCTAAAACTGGAACCGTTACTGGTTCTGATGGAAAATTTACCATCAAAGTAGTAGAAAGTGCCACAAAATTGAGCGTTTCGTCAGTGGGTTACACGTCTATGGATGTGGAAATTCCTGCCTCGGGCGAATTGAACATTGCCTTAGTCGCTTCAATGAGTATTTTGGACGAAGTGGTGGTTTCAACGGGTAGCCGTAACGTTCAGCGTACCGTTACTGATGCGGCTGTTCCCATTGATATTATTGGTTCAGCCGATTTGAAAATGACTGGTCAAACTACGTTTGATAAAGCATTACAATACACCGTTCCATCTTTCAATACGGTAAATACGCCCGTGAATGATGCCACGACCCTTTTAGACCCTTGGGAAATTCGTAATATGGGACCAAGCCGTTCATTAGTTTTAATTAATGGAAAGCGTAAAAATTTAAGTTCATTATTGTACGTTCAATTCTCGCCTGGTCGTGGAGAAACTGGGGTTGATATTTCAGCCATTCCTCAACAAGCTATTAAACGGGTTGAGATTTTACGTGATGGTGCATCTGCTCAATACGGTTCTGATGCCATTGCGGGAGTAATGAACATCATTTTGAAGGATAAATACGAATACACTTCTTTAAATTTCAATTCAGGAATCACTTCTGCGGGAGACGGTGGAATGTATGGTTTGGCTTTGAACAGTGGTGCAAATTTTGGAACGAAAGGATTTGTAAATTATACGGTTGATTTCTCTCAGCAAAATTCTGCGGTGCGTTCAACTAATATTTATCTTCCATCTGAAAAAGGTGCTTTTGGTGGTGATGCCGCCTCGGATGCACTCATTACCACTTATTTAAAAGATTATCCAACGGGAAATAACATCAACGGCTCAGGAGAAACAACTGCCGCTAAATTCTTAGTAAATTTTGGAATACCAGTAGGCGATAATGAATTTTATGGTAATGCCGCTATGGTTGTGAAGAGAGTAACCAGTTTTGCCAACTTCCGTACTCCATATTGGAGACAAGACCGTGGTTTATTACACAGCCCAACGGATAATGGTGGTAAGAATTATTTGACTGCCGCTACTTTGGCTTTTCCAACGGAAGATAAAGTCGATTTATACAAAGGATATATTGGTTACGTTCCAACTTTTGAGGGAGATTTAGTTGATTATAATGCAACCTTAGGCTTGAAAGGTGAAACAAACGGGTGGAAACACGATGGAAGTTTAACGATTGGTGGAAATACTCAAACTTACACCGTTGATAATACCGTAAACCGTTCATTGGGGAAAGCAAGTCCAACTCGTTTCAAACCAGGCGGATACGGGTTCAACCATATTGTGGGTAATATTGACGTTACAAAATCTGTTACTGACCAATTAGGCATTGGATTTGGTATGGAAGCCCGTTCAGAATCCTACACCATTGTTGCGGGTGATGAAGCATCTTACGATAGACAGGGTTCAAACTCTTTTCCAGGTATTAATAAAATAAATGCTGGCGTAAACAATCGTTTCAATATTGGTGCCTATTTAGACTTGAATTATGATTTTTCAAAAGACTTTTTAATTAACGGAACGGCTCGTTTAGAAAACTATTCTGATTTTGGCTCAAAAGCAGTTTGGAAAGTAGCGTCTCGTTATAAATTAGCGGATGATAAAGTGGTATTAAGAGGTTCAGTTTCAACAGGATTTAGAGCTCCTTCTCTTCACCAAATCTATGCCCAATCAGTTCAGGCGGCATTTTCAGGCGGTACAATCCAGTTATCAGGCTTGTTCAATAACCGTTCGGCACAAGCTCGTGCTTTGGGAATTCCAAGCCTGAAACCAGAACAATCAACCAATATTACTTTCGGATTAGGTTTTAATCCTTCTAAAAATCTTAGCATTACCGTTGATTATTACAGCATCAGGGTTACAGACAGAATTGTATATAGTTCATCAATCAGCACGGGGGATAAAAACTTAGCCGTTCCAACCACTGATTTAGGCAGAATTTTGAAAGGAACATCGGTGGGAGCAGGTAATTATGATTTAGCGAGCGTTCAGTTCTTTATCAACGGAATTGAAACCGTTAATACAGGTTTAGACTATGTTGTTTCGTACAGAAATATAGGATTAGGAATGGGTAAATTGGGCGTTAATTTGGCTGGAAATTTTGTATTGAATAATTCAATTGAAGGAAATCCAACCACGCCAAAAGCAATTGCTGATGCTGGTTCAAGTATTTTGAACACGCAAATTAAATCTCTCTTAACGGAAAGTCGTCCACAGTACAAGGCAATTCTTTCTTTCAATTATTCGATTAAAAAGTTTAACTTCAACTTGGCTAATACCCTGTTTGGTTCAACTAAATTCCAAGATTTGGATAATGGTGGTGGAGACATGGAAAACATTAAAGCGGTATTTACGCCAGCAGTTGTTTCTGATTTGAGCGTAGGATATAATTTCAGCAAAAATGTATCTTTCACGGCAAACGTAAATAATTTCTTGAATATTTTGCCTAAATGGGATTTGATTGCTCAGAATGCAAAAGGAGAATCGGCAATCAATACGCCTGAGAAAAAAGCATTATTGAGAGCTGACTTAGGATTCAGTGGTCGTTATGATATTCTTGGTTATAACGGTTCACAATTCAGTCAGTTAGGAACGATGTTTAATGCAAATTTGCAGGTTCGTTTCTAAGAATTTTCAGTATTTTGAAATATAAAAAAGCCCCTCCTGATTATCGGGAGGGGCTTTTTGTGGTTAAAACTCGAATAGACTTCAAAATTAGAGCCTTGTATCTCTACAATTTTTTGAGTCTCAAACCGAAGGAGACTAAATGGTCAAAATCATTATCGGCAGTGAATAATTCAAAATCAAAATATAAAGATGTTGCCGCAATCCAGAGGTCATTTTTATCCATGTTCCTTGCAGATAACCCTTGTGGAAGGGGTTTATTATTTAACTTACCTTGACTATACGCATCTACTTGGGCATAGATTTCCACAATCTCCATGTTGAGGTCGGCAATTGGGAATTAGTCTAAAATATCAGTAAGAAGTGCTTTTCTAACTTCTCCCCAGTCAGATTTCAGTGCAAAGGCTTGCAATTCACCTGCCACAACAATCGGAATAACCACTCTCGAAGACATCGGGATTTGTTGCCGAATATGACGAATAATATAATTTGTATCGTAAATCATGGCTTAGTCTTCTTCCAAAAGTTTATCCATTGCTTTCAATTCAGCCTCACTGAATTCAAAATCTGGAATAGCGATGGATATTTTTTGAGCTACTAAATCAAGGAATATATCCGTACCTATTGCCTTCATTTGCTCAGGTTTATAGATATTTAGTTTTCCCTTTTGGAGTCGAGGAATCTCCATGCCATCTACTACAAAGCCATCTCTTGTTTCATGAATTGTCGTCATCATATTTTTATTATTTTGTGTCAAATATAATCAAAATTTTACCCCCGCACAATCCCAATCTCCTCCGATGTGAGGTCGTATAACCCAAAAACCATATCGTCTATTTCTGTATTAGTAGCATTGATTTCCTCCTGCAAAGCCACCGCTTTTGCCTGATTTTCTTTGAAAAACCCCTGCCATTCCATCTGTTGGTTTAAATCTCGGAAACCTCCCCTTTGTTTCTTGACTTCCAACACAAAACCTTCGTAGGGCATTTTATACCAGTTTTCTAATTTCTCACTGATTTTCTCGACCTTTAATTCCGTGCGAACTACTGACAAGAAACTTTGACTACTTTCATACAAAGCCTTGTTCATCGCTAACATCATTTCGGCTTTTTGGATGAAGGGAGCTTTTTGTTCATCCGTTAAAATGGGGATGGGTACTTTTACCATTTTATCAGCATTTAATCGAACTCTTCCATCCGTTGCTGCATCACCAAAGGCTGGAAATATTAACTTTTTGTAAAAACTAAAAACAGCGGAATTTAACCAAGCCGATAGAAATAAATCTACATTAGCAATCATGTAAGCATTATTATTTACAAAGTAGGTTTCAGAATCGTAATAAAAATGAGGATTTATTGCCGTATGGATATAAAGAATTTTAGGCTTTTCAAATTCCTCATAATAATCACACGCCCTCAAATTATAAGGCGTTTTTCCTTGGTCAGAACGAGCTGTTAATTCTTTCTCAAATGGCTTTAAATATTCATAAACACCACGGTAATTATTGGCAGAAATTTCAGTTTTAAAACCCGTATTAATGAAAAACCAGTCGCCTTTATTTTCCAAATGCCAAGCTTTAATATCCGTTGCTTGGGTGTAAGGTTTAATCAATTCGGCACTTTTGGGGTCTTTTTTGATAATATTTTCTTTGGTATTTTTATCAATAATAAAGGCTTTATTCAAACCCGTTTTAATGCCAAATTTTATTCCTCCCTTGGTATATTCATCCAAAGAAACCGAATTTTTCTGTAATTTTTCCAGAATATTATTTACGGAATCATCGGCAAAAACCCATTCAGAATCTTGGAGGTTTTGTTTATGGATGGTAATGGGCGGTAATTTTCTTTCCACAAAATCTTGGGTAAGTTTCACGGGCAGGTAATCAAAATCAGTAGTAGCATTTTGGTTTTTCAGTAAAATAATTTGTGGTTCGGTGGCGGCATCTTCAAATATTTTCAATTCAAAAAAGTCTATAATCTGTTGAATATCAAAAGGTTGCAGATAATGGCGAAGTTCTCTACCGTATTTTGTCTTGAACCATTTGTTGGGCGTAATGTAGGAAAGAAAGCCCGCTGGTTTCAGGATGGATAAACCCAATTCATAAAAATAAACGTATAAATCTGCCGTACCGTTGCCCACGTTGGGGAATCTTTGGGCGTAAAATTCCTTATTGGTTTTGCCCAATAATTCCTGCCGAACATACGGCGGATTCCCCACCACAATATCAAAACCCCCATCGGCAAAAACTTCGGCAAAATTACTTTGCCAGTCGAAGGGCGAATCTGAAAAATCGGGGTCATCAATCAGACTATTGCCTTGTTTGATGTTGCCGTCCATATCCGCCAATTTCTCTTTTTTATTGGCAGTTTTCATCCACAAACTCAGCTTGGTAATTTCCACGGATTCGGGGTTCAAATCCACGCCAAAAAGGTTGTTTTGGATAATATTTTTCTTGATATTCCACTCATCAAAACCCGCCCCTGAAAAGCCATCGTTCCCAAATTTTTGGAGGGCTTCCAAGTCCCGTAATTGCTTTTTATAGGGCGTTGTGAGGCGGTTTATTTCGGTTTTCATCACCCGCCAACGTTCATAGAGATAATCAAAAACCTGCGTTAGAAACGCCCCAGAACCACAAGCGGGGTCAATGACTCTGATTTTACGGAGGATGATTTCGTAACTTTCCCAGTATTGAATATGCAACGTAATATTCGGGTTTTGGGTAGAACGTCCCTGCAAATCCATGTCCACCGTTTCATAATCCAAGACCGTCAAAACAGGCAGTTCGGTGATATTCATGTCCGAGAAAATCTGATGTTCGGCTTCCTCCAAAAAACTTCCGAGGGCTTGTTCCACCATGTAGCGAGTGATGTATTCAGGGGTATAAAACACGCCATCGGCTTTGCGTTTAGACGAAGCCCCCGCCCCGTTGGAAGCAACGTTTTTACTTTCATGAATCCCCTCAAAAAGGGGTTCTTCGGTTTGAAGGCGGGATTTCATGTCCTCAATATCCGAAATAGATTGCTCAAAAATATGCCCTAAAACGTTGATATTCAGTTCATTCTGATAATTATATCGGTTCAAGAAGGTCATAAATTCTGACAATCTCATATCCTTCACCACCAAATTTTCCAGCAATTCGTCCCGTCTGAAAAGCCCGCCGTTGAAGGGTGGAATATTCTTTTTGACATAACCCTTGTCCAAAGCCACAAAAGCGTATTTGAGTTGATGCCAAAGGGCATCTTCCTCTTGGTCAAAGGATTCAGCAACGGCTCTTTCCACGGCATTAATCATGTTCTGAACAATGTCCAAATCACGAACAAAACACATGAACAAAAGGCGGTCAATCAGTTTTTGGGTACATCGCAATAAATCAACCGAAGGAATGGCGGTATTGTCTCGGCGAATTTGGGTAAAAAGTTTTTCACGGAGGTCTTTACATTGATTATAAAATCCGTTGGTAATGTTTTTGAGTTCCTGTTCACGGCTTTGAAAAACCTTTTCAATGGGGGCATCCGTAACGTCCAAAAACAGTTGTCCCTGTTGCAGAATGTAGCAAAAACGCTTGAAATTGCCGTTTTGGAGCAATTCCAAAATATCAAAACGTTCATAAGACCCCATGCCGAGGGTATAACGATAGAGGCGAATCTCAACGCAATTAGACACAATCACCCAAGCACATTCCCCCGAGAGTTTAGGCACGTAGCTGAACGCCTGTTCCACGGGCGTACCCTTGAAATCCGCCCGATTTTGCTTTTTATCAAGGTTGGTAAGCGGTCCTTTGAGTTCGATAACTGCCGAAACTTTTTGCTGGATTTTGCCCACTTGAAAACTGAAATATCCCAAAGCACCGTCGGGCGTTCTGCCGTCCAGATTTACTTTTAATTCATTTTCGAGTTGCCAAGTCTCCAAGTGTTTTTCGTAGGCATAGCCCAAAACTTCCCCAAAAATTTTATTGAGAAATTCGGATTGGAGTTTCTTTTCGTTTTGGCTCAAAATTTTACCCGAAACAATGCCCTTTTGCCAATTTTCGATGATTTTTCGTTTGGCTTCGGCGTTTTCGATGGGTAAATTATTGATGTTTTCAGGCTTAATATTTCGTTCAGAAAATAAAGGAATGGGCATAATTTGGGGCTAATGAGATAGAAGTGCAAATTACGAAAAATATTTTGAATTGGGGTTTTTGGATTTTTTTGGAAGATTTCTATGCAGTTTGTTTTGAAAGACAATATTGCCGTAAGATCAGGTAGAGAATGAATAAAATGTTTCTTATTATCCTGACGTTGCGGTGAAGATATTAACAACAGTACGAGATAAAAAATAAAACTCGCCCTTTTGAGGCGAGTTTATATGGTTAAATCAAACTAAGGAAATATTGACCAAATTTTAATATCCATAACTACCAATTTCTTCAATTGGATTTCGTGTTTTTTGCTTCGATTGCTTAAAATGCGAAGGGGAAAATCCCGTTATTTTTTTGAATTGGTTCGATAAATGAGCCACACTACTATAATTCATTTTCCAAGCAATTTCAGTCATATTCAATTCACCGTAAGAAATCAATTCCTTGATGCGTTCAACTTTATGATTGATAATAAACTGTTGAATCGTAATGCCTTTTACTTGCGAAAACATATTTGACAGATACGTATAATCGTGTTGAGTACGCTCACTGATGAAATCTGAATAGTTTATTTTGGGTAATTCGTCATTAAAATGAATCATTTCGGTAATAAGATTTTTGACCTTTTCAATCAAAATGTTTCGCCTATCGTCCATCAATTCTAAGCCACAATTATGCAAAGATACTTTCAAGGCTTCTCGCTGTTTTTGTGTAATATTGTCAAAAATTTCTACCTCGCCCAACTCAATATTTGCGTAACGAATGCCAAGTCTGCGAAACTCTTCTTTCACCGCCATTTTGCAACGTTGGCTCACCATATATTTGATGTATATTTTCATAGTATTTAATTTTACTTATGTTTCACTCGCCAAACAGTATTGCTCGAATCATCGGAAACCAACATCGAACCGTCCGCCAAAACGGATATGCCAACGGGTCGTCCGTGTACTTTACTTTTAGCTAAATCTTCTACAAAACCCGTCAAAAAATCTTCTGGTTTCCCCGAAGGTTTACCATCCTTGAAGGGTACGAAAATTACCTTATATCCAGAAATCACCGAGCGATTCCAAGAACCGTGTTGTGTAATGAATGCTCCGCCTTGATATTTGCTTGGGAAGTTATTTTTACGATAGAAAAGTAAACCTAAAGAGGCAGTATGTGAACCCAAAGCCACATCGGGCGTAATGACATTATCAATGGATTCTGGGCTTGGGGTGTCTTTCAAACGAGGTTCAATATTTTTGCCATAATAAAAGAAGGGCCAGCCATAAAACCCGCCTTGCTTGACGCTCGTTAGGTAATCAGGCACTAATTCATCGCCCAATTCGTCCCGTTCATTTACGGCAGTCCAGAGGGTTTGCGTGCCTGGTGTCCAGTCCATACCCACGGGATTACGGAGTCCGTGGGCATAAATACGCTCACCCGAACCGTCCAAATTTACCTCCAAAATATCGGCTCTTCTTACTTCATTATCCAATCCTTTTTCTGCTACATTAGTCCCTGAACCCACGGCAATGTAGATTTTGTCCTTTTTGGCATTCGTAATAATATTTCTTGTCCAGTGTCGATTATTTTCTCCTGCGGGCAAAGAAACTATCTTTTGTCCTGCTCCTCTGATGACGGTATCGCCCATTTTATAATCATATTTCATCAAGCCGTCAGTGTTACCTACGTAGAAATTATTACCGATAATCAACATTCCAAAAGGCTGATTCAAATCGGTCATGAACGTGTATTTTCTTTCGGCAATTCCGTCTTTATTTTCATCCCTAAAAAGCGTAATTCTGTTGGCACTTTCGCCGATGTGTTGGGTTTTTATTTTACGGGAAATTTTTGCACCTACTTTCAAGATTCCTTTCAAAACAGTGTTTGATTCTGCCACGAAAATATCACCATTATCTGCCGTATAAATCCAACGGGGGTGTTCCATGCCATCGGCAAATTTGTTTACTTCAAAACCATCGGGAGCAAGGGGCATTTTACCATCTTTCCAACCCACCACTTCACTAAAATTCTGTACGGATTTGGTTTCATTAGGGGCAGGTAAATTTTGAGCCGTGTAATTTGACGTACTGACAGAACCGTCAAAGGCATCCTTGTTAGTCATTTTCTTACTACAAGAACTCAATCCTAAAAAAAGGAGTAAAACTATTTTATAATTTTTTATCATTATTGACCCTGATTATCATTATACTTTTACACATTTTAAATTTTCCATAAACCTTACAGGTTTCAAATGATTTTACGAAGCTAAAAATGCAATTAAATCAGCATTTAACCTTGTTTTTTCGGTATAAAATAAGCCGTGTGCTGCTCCTGGATAAACGATAAACTCATTGTCCGCAATAACCTTAGCTGATTCTTTTCCAGTAGGATCAATGGGTACGGTTTCGTCTGCATCGCCATGAATAATGAGCGTTGGCACATTTACCGCCTTCATTTCGCTTCGGAAATCAGTGGATGAAAAAGCCTTGGCACACATGAGCGTTGCACGGGGAGACGCTACTGAACATAGCATACGATAATAGTCTAATAGTGGCTCGCTAACGGGCTTACTAAACGTCGTAATTCCAAAAAATGTCTTGCCAAAAGCATCTAAAAAGCCAATTCTATCGTCTTGCATTTTCATTGCCATATCGTCAAATACCTCCTGTGGTACACCATTGGGGTTCGTGTCAGAATGGAGCATATAAGGTGTAATTGAAGATATCAAAACTGCCTTTATAACATCCTTTCCCGCATAACGACTAAAATAACGCACC
Source organism: Cytophagales bacterium (assembly GCA_038230735.1). GTDB lineage: Bacteria > Bacteroidota > Bacteroidia > Cytophagales > Spirosomataceae > Arcicella. The sequence goes on along the minus strand of JBBRMR010000013.1, from coordinate 23,299 downwards.
ACTTCACCACCACCCATCGAAAAGCCAACTAAGGTGATATTTCTAAGATTCAAATGGTCAATCAATGCCTTCAAATCGTCCGTCATAGTGTCATAATCATAGCCATCCCACGGTTGTGAAGATTTGCCAAAACCCCGCCTGTCATAAGTAATGACTCGATAGCCAGCTTTGACCAAATCATTAATTTGGTATTCCCACATCTCGCCACTGAGAGGCCAGCCGTGGATTAAAATTACTGGTTTACCTTTTCCATAATCGCTATAATGTAATTTTACGGGATAACCGGCAGTGCCTTTGTTTATTTCTAAGTAATTCATAATGAATAGTTTATGAGATTAAAATATATTATTTTGTAAATTTATGGTATATCAAGCTATAAAATTATGCCATCCGGTATACCCTAAGAAATACAGTTTTTAAAGTCTATATGTAGAATTTATTGCCCAATAAAACAGAAAACCAGTATCAATAATTTTGGGTTGTTGATACTGGTTTAATATAAATTTCGAGGGATAAAATATTAACTGTAATTTGGGAAGGTATTATTATCAAAACATTTGAGAAATAGAGTAGGGGAGGAGCAACAGAAAACTTTTAATAATAATACCGCAGGTTTCAGCCTTTTGATTGAAATACGATATAACAGGCTAAAGCCTGTGGTGCATAATAAAAAATGGTCGTAAAATTCTGATTAACAGAGTTTTACGACCATTTTTTATTATATTTTAAATAGTAATTTTAGGCGGATTACGCATATAGTTATAGGTGTTCAATAACTGTGCCAAAGTAATAACGGCTTTCGGCTGTGAACTTTCGGCGGTCAGTTATTTTAGCTTATATTTCACTGATAATAAGGTATTTTCTGAAAAATGAATTATTTTTACTTAATACTAAAAATCATCAACCCCAATACTAAATTCATGAAAAAATTTCTTTTGCCATTATTTTGTGTTCTACCGTTTATTTCCTGTCGAACCACCGCCCAATTATCGCCCGATACTTTTGCCAAAACTATCACCGAAGCAGAACTCAAAAAGCATCTTATTTTCATCGCCTCGGATAGTATGAGAGGACGAGATACAGGCTCGCCCGAACAGAAAGTTGCGGCTCAATATATCGCTAAACAATTTGAAAGCTATGGGCTGAAAGGTTCAGTGGGTACTGATAAATCGTATCTCCAATTGGTGGACTTAGTGAAGCGTTCTTGGGGAGATTTTTATGTGAAAGCCAATAAAAAAAAATACCAGTATTTAACGGATTTTATTTCAAATTCTGCCGTTGCAATGCCTAAAGAAATGGATTTAGAGACCGTTTTTGTCGGTTATGGTATTGAAGATAAGGTATTTAATGATTATGCCGATATTGATGTAAAAGATAAAGTGATTGTAGCGTTTGAAGGTGAACCACGTTTGGCAGATGGCAATTATATATTTTCGGGAAGTTCTGAAATGTCGAAATGGAGCAAAGGAAGTGAGGCTTGGAAAGAGAAAATGAATCTTGCCAAAGCGAAGGGGGCAAAGGCATTATTGTTGATTTCAAAACAGTCAATTGAGGAGTTTGAAAAGACTGTAAAACAACGCCAAACTATGATGAAACGCTTTGGTAATGCCCGCTTAGGTTTCCGTGAAACTTCCGACCCCCAAGGCTCAGATTTTGCGGTTTTGACCATTGGACAAAATATGGCTGCCGAAATGTTGGTAACAACCATCAACGAGTTTGAAGCCTTGAAAATTAAGACTTTGGAAACCAAAAAATCATTGAGTGGCTCGATAAAATCACAACCTTTGACCATGAAAATCGAAAGAACGGTTGATGGCATTGAGACTTACAATGTGTTGGGATATTTAGAAGGCACGGATAAAAAAGAGGAATTGGTTATCATTACTTCACACTATGACCACGTGGGCGTAAACGATGGAAAAATCTTTAATGGGGCAGATGATGATGGTTCGGGAACGGTATCGGTTTTGGAAGTGGCTCAGGCATTTAGCGAAGCCGCAAAAACAGGGCAGAAACCCCGTAGGAGCGTTTTATTTATGACCGTAACGGGTGAAGAAAAGGGGCTTTTGGGTTCGGAATATTACGTAAAACACCCCGTTTTTTCCTTAGCAAATACTATTTGCGACATAAATATTGACATGGTGGGACGCACCGATAAAGACCACGAAGGCAAAGGAGATTACATTTATGTGATTGGTTCAGATAAACTTTCGTCTGAATTGCACTCGGCTTTGTTAGAGCAAAATACCAAATACGGAACGCCCATCGACCTGGATTTTAGATACAACGACCCCAACGACCCAAACCGTTTTTATTACCGTTCGGACCACTATAATTTTGCCAAAAACAAAATCCCAGTAGCTTTTTTCTTTAATGGTGTTCATGACGATTATCACCAACCAACGGATGATGTGGAGAAAATTGAGTTCAGTAAAATGGAAAAGCGAGCCAGATTAGTCTTTCATTTAGCTTGGGAAGTGGCGAATAGAGAGAAGAGATTGGTGGTGGATTCGGATAAGAAGTAGGGTATTTAAAAAAATAGACCACTGATTATACAGATTCAAATGATTCTCGCAGATTTAAAAAAATCCGTGTAAATCTGTCAAATCAGTATAATCAGTGGTCTAATCTCTTACCAGAATCTTTAAAACCGTCTCGAGACCTCTTCCTCAACTGTCTTTTTGTGAAACAACATTCTCAATGTTGAAGCCATCCCAATCATCTGGTCGATTTTGTATTTTGCCATTCGATAAGGATAATTGTCTTCTACGGTCTTCATCAATTCGCTGAATGTCATTGAAAGTTTGTGCATTTCATCTATATTCATCGAAAAATCAAAGACTTTATACATCACGAACCCCCGTTTTCCTTCTGGCGAAACCATGAAAAGGACAAGGTAAAAATCTTTACCTTGAAGGAAAGAAATCACTTGCGTACTGTTAAATTGCTTAGGAAATTGGTCATTATCTACTAAATAATCAATGATTTCTTCTTCGTTGATGGTGGTAAATAAATTAGGCGTTAAAAATTGATAATTTGAAGCTAAATTTTCCATTTTCTTGTTTTTGGTATTTCTTGTTGATGATATTTTACGAAATATTACAAGAATAAAAACAAATGCCAAATGCCTATTATAGCCCTCATAACTACAAAAATAGCCTATATTTTAGCATTTTTATCAATTTTGGGAATAATATTCTTCGTATCAACATCCCTTTTTGCGGATAAGACATTTTTTATCTTAAAACCCCAAATTTTAAAACCTATTTAAGTAAAAATACTTATTCTATAATTTTTCAATTATTTTTTATAATAATTCAATGTTGAAAGGTTTATTTTTAAGGCTTTTTTTTGGGAAATATTGAGATTAGAGAAAATGAGGTTCTGCAAAATCATATTTTTGATTTTGAAATGGGTTTTCTTAGGAAAATTGGGTTGAAAATTAGGTAAAACGATAAGAAAAAGTATTTTTACCTTGGTAAGTTTTATCCCTCCAAAATTATTTTTTTAATTATTTCTGGAAAATATTGATATTCCAAAACCTGTCCTTTGCGAGCAACGTCTTCGGGTGTGTCGGTGGGCGTAACGGGGAAAGAAGCCTGAAAAATAATTGCCCCTTCGTCATAATGTTCATTGACAAAATGAATGGTAATGCCTGATTCCGTTTCTTTGTTTTCAACGACAGCCTCATGCACAAAATGCCCGAACATTCCTTTACCGCCAAATTTTGGTAAAAGGGCAGGATGAATATTGATAATTCGATTCGGAAATGCCTCCACAACATTTTTGGGAACGAGCCAAAGAAAACCCGCCAAAATAACAAAATTAATTTGATTTTCCTGTAAAATATGCACCACCTCACCCGATTTAAACATCGGTCGGTCGAACATAATTAGAGGAATGTTGAGTCTTTCAGCACGTTGGATAACACCCGCTTCGGGATTATTACAGAGAATTAATTTTACGTTAATTTCCTCAGAATCAGCGAAATACTCTACAATTCGTTCAGCATTTGAGCCTGAACCAGAAGCGAAAATGGCGATGTTTTTCATTGTACAAATATCATCGTTAAAACCCCAATCAACATAATAACCTTACAGGCATCACTCAAAAAAGCAAAGTCTTTGGGTTTGTCGGCATAGACCAATTTATAAGTCAAAAATCCTACTGGCATCATCATTAACAGAAAAATATAGGCAATCCTTTGACTGGGTAATTGAGTAGCTAAAATAAATAAGGTAGTAATAAAGGAGGCAATCAGCACGTAAACCAAGAGCTTGGTGCGGGCAATACCCCATATAATGGGCAAGGTTCGGCATCCGTGTTTTTCATCCCCTTTTACGTCTTCCATGTCTTTAATTATTTCACGAATCAGCGTAATAAATAGGGAAAACGTAGCATATACCCAGACTTCTTTTTGATGTCCTGGGTAATAAACGGCTAAAATTAACAGTGAAAAACCCGTCAGAATTGCTACCATCAGATTACCCCAAAAGGCTAATCTTTTCAATTGGTTGGCGTATAACCATAAGCAAAAAACCGCCGATAGATTCACCAGAGCCACTTTTCGACTGATGAATAATCCTAATAGAATTCCTAATCCATTTAAAACCTGATTTATCGCCAAAGCCCAACGCCGTTTGACGTACCGCCCAATTATTACTCGGTCGGGCTTATTGACCAAATCAATTTTGATGTCGTAATAATCGTTGATAATATAGCCCGAAGCTGCAATCAACACTGTTGAAAGGGAGATAAAAAATATATTTTTATCCATAATAATTTCTAATAAATGACTGAACGACGGGGGTTTATCTCGAATCAAAAAGAAGCGAGTAAAATATTGCGTCAAAACAATAATCGCTAAATTTTGCCAGCGAATCAAACGAATGAATCCTGAAATAAATTGGAGATATGTAATCTTTGGTCGGATAGTTTTATTTATTACTCCAAAATTATCTCTTTTTCATCCCCCAAAAAAGAAAATACATCATTCAATGAGACATTTTTAATTTTTCGGTGTTCTGTAATTGTTAGGGATTAGGTTTTAGAGGATAGGTTTTAGTGTCTGTTGCCCAGTAGCTGGTGTCCCCATCAGTCCACATTTGCATCAGCATATAAACAAAATTGATTTCGCTTATGTGGACTGGTGAGGACACCAGCCATGGGGCAAGGATGAATTCCCAACATCGAACCCCGAACATCGAACATCGAAACAAATTGCGTTAATGAAAATCGGAATTGTATGTTATCCTACCTATGGAGGTAGTGGGGTGGTTGCCACCGAACTGGGCAAGGCACTCGCCAAAGTGGGGCATCAGGTGCATTTTATCACGTATTCGCAACCTTCGAGACTGGATTTTTTCAATGAAAATATCTACTATCACGAAGTCAGCATTTCGTCATACCCGCTGTTTCAATATTTGCCTTATGAATCAGCATTGGCGAGTAAAATTGTGGATGTCGTGAGTAACGAACACCTTGACCTCTTGCACGTACACTACGCCATTCCGCACGCTTCGGCGGCATATTTGGCAAAACAAATCCTTAAATCTAAGGGAATTCATATCCCATTTATCACCACATTGCATGGCACAGACATTACACTGGTGGGTAAAGACCCCTCTTTTGAACCTGTTGTAACCTTCTCCATCAATGAATCTGATGGTGTAACGGCGGTGTCTGAAAGTTTGAGAAATGATACGTACTCAGAATTTGAAATTGTGAATAAAATTGAGGTAATTCCTAACTTTATTGATTTGGAACGCTTCAAAAAACTAAGAAAAGATCATTTCAAAATTGCCATCTGTCCCAACGGTGAAAAACTGATGATGCACACTTCCAATTTCAGAAAAGTGAAGCGGATTGATGACATTATTAAGGTCTTTCATTTAGTTAATCAACAGATTCCCAGCAAGTTACTTTTGGTAGGAGATGGACCAGAACGCACCGCTATTGAAATGCTTTGTCGTGAATTGGGTGTGCAGAATGATGTTCGTTTTTTGGGTAAATTGGACGTTATCGAAGAAGTTTTGTCTTTGGCAGATGTTTTTTTATTAACTTCGGAAAAGGAAAGTTTCGGTTTGGCAGCCCTCGAAGCCATGGCGTGTGAAGTCCCCGTGATTTCGTCGGATGCAGGAGGAATTACCGAAGTAAATATTCATGGCGTAACGGGTTTTGTTTCTAAAATTGGAGACGTGGAAGATATGGCAAAAAACACCATTGCCTTATTGAGTGATGATGAAAAATTAGCGGAATTCAAACACAATGCCCACGAACAAGCCAAACGGTTTGACATCGAAATCATTTTACCGATGTATGAACGTTATTATGAAGAAGTAACCTCAAAAAGCTGGAAATTTCCTTCGCAGATTTGTGTGGAGAAGTAATTTATCTCAAACCGAACCGTGCGACGGTCGCATCAAAATCATGCCATTAAATATCCCAGAAACCAATCAGAAAAAAGTAATTGTCATCGGGGCGGGCTTCGGTGGTTTGCAACTGGCTCAAAAATTAGCGGGAGATGATGATTTTCAGGTTATTTTGATTGATAAAAATAATTATCACCAATTTCAGCCGCTTTTCTATCAAGTTGCCACCGCTGGACTTGAACCTTCTGCCATTTCTTTTCCCTTGCGTTTGGCGTTTCATAATGATGCCAATATCCACGTGCGAGTCGCTCAGGTTACAAAAATTATTTCGGAACAAAATACCATTATAACCGATTTAGGGGAGTTAAATTACGACTATTTAGTGCTGGCAATTGGGGCTGATACTAACTTTTTTGGTAACAAAAATATTGAAGAAAGAGCATTACCGATGAAGTCAGTTGGGGAGGCTTTGGGGTTAAGGAATCGTTTATTAGAAAGTTTTGAAAAAGCATTAGTCTCTGATAATCAGGATGATAGAGTTGGATTAATGAATGTGGTGGTGGTGGGAGGAGGACCCACGGGCGTCGAGATTTCGGGGACATTAGCCGAAATGAGAAGACACGTTTTACCAAAGGATTATCCCGAATTAGACTTTAATTTAATGCAAATAAATATCATCGAATCGGGTGGAGAATTATTAGGACCGATGTCTGAAAATGCTCAGCGTAAATCAAAAGATTATCTCGAACAATTAGGGGTAAATGTGCGTCTAAATTGTCGGGTTACTGATTTTGATGGTAAATATGTATATTTGAATGATGGAACATCCATCCGCACCAATAATTTGGTGTGGGCGGCGGGCGTGAAAGCCAATGGTATTGAAGGAATAAATCCTGCCGTTTTGGGTCGTGGCGGACGTGTAAAAGTAAACCGTTTTAATCAAATTGAGAGCTACGATAGCCTTTTTGCCGTAGGGGATGTCGCTGTTATGATCGAAGAAAAATACCCTAACGGGCATCCCCAAGTGGCTCAACCCGCCATCCAGCAAGGGAAATTGTTAGCTCAAAATCTAAAAAATTTATTAAGAGGGAATCCGCTTAAAGAGTTCATTTACAAAGACTTAGGGTCAATGGCAACCGTTGGCAGAAACTTGGCGGTGGTTGATTTACCTTTCTGGCATTTTCATGGATTTTTCGCTTGGCTCACGTGGATGTTTGTCCACTTAATGTTCATTGTAGGCGTAAAAAACCGAGTGTTAATTTTCATTAATTGGCTTTGGAACTACGTTACTTATGACCAATCTCTTCGCCTAATTATCCGAGCCAAAGCACCCAAAATTTAACCTATTTTTTGTAGGTAAACCACTGTTTTTAAGACTTAATATTATAGAATTTAAAATCATTTTTTTTGGAAAAATACAATCCAAGTCTAAACTTTTTTCGTAGATTTGTCGTTATAATTCAATAAAATCACCAATTAAAAGCTATTTGTATAAGATTAGTACAATTTAATGTAATAATCCTACCTCTTATAAAACAGAAGAATGGAAGCAACACACGCAAACCCAAGACCCAAACATAAAGGTTCTAAACAATTATTTGATAACCCAATTTTAGAAAGACTTTCGCATACCCACATTGCCATTCCCGTGAGCATTTTTTTTGTGACGGGTACGGTTTTGGGATATTACGCTTTCACACACACAAATTTAGAAAATTGGATGATTGGAAGCCTATTTTTGACGGGTACAATTATTTTTACTTTCGTTGAATATTGGGTGCATCGCAGTGTTTATCATATCGAACCTACTACTGAAGCCCGAGCCAAATTTCAATACGTTGCTCATGGTGTTCACCACGAATATCCGAAAGATAAAACTCGCTTGGCAATGCCTCCAATTATTGCGGCGGTGGCAGCAATTACACTTTTTACCATATTCTTTGTCTTGATGGGTGAATCAGCCTATGCTTTTTTTCCTGGATTTATTTGGGGCTATGCGGCTTATTTATTGGTGCATTATTCAGTTCACGCTTACGCTCCTCCCCAAAATTTTATGAAACAGTTGTGGATCAATCATGCCGTACACCACTACAAAGACGGAAACGCCGTTTTTGGGGTATCATCCCCATTGTGGGATTATATGTTCGGTACGATGGCAACGATGGATAAATCAAAAGTTTCTGAGAATCTGTAAATAGGGTATAGTGATTAGAGAACAGATTATAGATTTTAAAACTCCGTAAGGCAAATGTCTCTTGCGGAGTTTTTTATTTTATCTTTGTTTCAGTATTCGAGGCAACCACCGTTATATACCCGTGACTGGTGTCCCCATCAGTCCACATAGGCAACATTGAATTCCGAGCATCGAAAAACGAATATCGAACAACTAAATGAAGATACTACTAATAGAAGACGAACCTAAGACGCTTCATTCACTCCGTCAGGGATTGGAAGAAAATGGTTTTGAAGTGGATATTGCCTACGATGGTATGGTTGGTAAACATCTTGCCCAAAAAAATCAATACCAAATCATTGTTACCGATATTATTATGCCAGGTATGAATGGCTGGGAATTGTGCAGAGAACTCCGCAAAGAAGGCATTGCTACGCCCATTCTGATGCTAACTGCCTTGGGAAGTATCGACGAAAAATTGATGGGTTTTGATGCAGGGGCGGATGATTATTTGGTAAAACCTTTTGATTTCTTGGAATTTTTGGCAAGGGTAAAAGTATTGGCAAAACGTACTCAAACACCACTGCCAATTGTGGCTAATACGTTAGCATACAGTGATTTGGAGATGAATTTTGATGCCCATTCCGTTGTAAGAGATGGACAAAAAATTGACCTTACCGCTCGTGAATTTGCTCTGTTGGAATACTTACTGAGAAATCAAGGGAAGGTAATTTCCAAAGCCGATATTGCCGCCAAAGTGTGGGATAGTCGAATCGATATGGGAACGAATGTCATTGAGGTTTTTATGACGATGTTACGCAAAAAAGTGGATAAAAACTATGATACAAAATTGATTCATACGCAATATGGCGTTGGTTATGTTTTGAAAGTGGAAGAATAAATGCAAATCAGAGCAAAACTTACTTTACAATTTACCCTTTTGGTATCGGTGATTGTGTTGGCAATCTTCGTGGTCATTTATTGGCTTCGGTATAATTATGTGGAGGAAGAATTTTATAAACGCCTTACTCAAAAAGCCTCAACCTCGGCTGAATTATTGTTAACGGAGAAAGAAGTGAATGCCAAATTATTACAGAAAATTAATAAGAAAAATAACGATAAACTTTATCGTGAAAATCTCTCTATATACGACTATAAAAACCTTGGAATATACCGTACCAACGACACAAGTGGCTTCAAGACTACCTATGATATGCTCAACCAAGTGAGAAAACAGCGAACGGTACGGTTCAAACAAGGTGATTTTAAGATTGTAGGAATGTTATATACTGACCGTTTTAATAGAGTTGTAACCATTGCGGGGGCAGTAGATTTGGCGGGAGAAAAAGACTTGAAAAACCTTCTTAACATCATGCTTTGGATATTTCTGTCAGTTTTAGTATTGGTAACTTTATTGGGATATTATTTTGCGGTGCGTGCCTTAGCCCCCATTTCCGAAGTTATTAAGCAAGTAAAAACTATCTATCCCCAAAACGTCAATCAACGGCTTACTATCCAAAATCCAAAGGATGAAATTGGACAATTGACTGCCACTTTCAACGAACTTTTAGAACGGTTAGGAGAGGTATTCCGACTGCAAAATCTATTTGTCTCCAACGTATCACACGAGATGAAAAACCCCTTGATGAAAATTGGAACGCAGATTGATGTCGCCCTCTTGAAAGCCCGTACACCCGATGAATATTTGAATACGTTGCAATCAGTTAGGCAAGATATTCGAGAGATGGGGCAATTGTCAAACACGCTGTTGGAATTAGCTAAAGTGAGCGATTTGAACCATAAATTGATGTACGATGAAGTCCGTTTGGATGAAACAATTTGGGAAGCGGGCGACCTTTTACTACAAGCCGAAAATAACTATCAAGTACAGGTGGACTTTGCCGATGAATTAGAAGAAGATTCTCAATTGGTGGTGAAAGGCAATGCCCAATTACTGAAAACTGCCTTTGTCAATCTGATGGAAAATGGTTGTAAATTCTCCGAAAATCATTCCGTAAAAGTGAGTTTACATTTTACGAAAAATTGTATTGGGGTTCATTTCGCTAATCAGGGCAAAATGGATAAACCCGAAATGGACTTAATTTTCGAGCCTTTTTATCGTAGTCAGAATACCGCAAATATCAAAGGCTACGGCGTTGGTTTATCGTTAGTAAACAGAATTGTAAAACTGCACGGCGGAAATATTGAAGTGCAATCAACTGATAATCAGACAGTTTTTCAAATTTCTTTGCCTTATTCTATCAATTTGGTGAAGGGATAATATTTTCGCTAAACATCTACTTTCTGTAACGAAGTATTAAAAATAAAACTCCTCCCGTCAGTATCAAACCGTAACTACTTCCATAATAAATCCTCAAATACCCGCCCATTAAAATCAGGATTATTGAAATTGTAGTAACTAAATAATGAGTGTTTTTATTCATAATTCCTTAATCCTGCTCCTTCAACCCCAACATCAATTCCTTCGCTTTTTTAACATTATTATTGATTTTATCGCTTTCCACCAAACCATCACGCAGACGTACTATACGGTGGGCATATTGGGCGATGTCGTCTTCGTGCGTAACCATTACGATGGTATTTCCTTTGGAATATAATTGGTCGAACAAGTCCATAATTTCGTAGGAAGTCTTGCTGTCCAAGTTTCCTGTGGGTTCATCCGCCAAGAGAATTGAAGGGTCATTTACCAAAGCACGGGCAATGGCTACCCGCTGGCGTTGTCCACCCGAAAGTTCGTTGGGGCGGTGTCCTGCACGATTTTCTAAACCTACGCCTTTGAGGGCGAGCATCGCTTTTTCGATTCTATCGGCTTTGTTGTAACCTGCATAAATCAAGGGCAATGCCACGTTTTCGAGCGAAGACTGACGAGGCAAAAGGTTGAAAGTTTGGAATACAAAACCAATTTCCTTGTTTCGGACGGTGGCGAGTTCGTTTTCAGTCATCTCACTAACATCCTGATTGTTAAGGATATAACGTCCAGAAGTGGGCGTGTCCAAACAACCCACAATGTTCATGAGCGTGGACTTTCCAGAACCCGAAGGACCCATAAAAGCCACGTATTCGCCTTTATTGACCGAAATAGTTACGTCTTTGAGGGCTTGAATAATCTCTTCACCCATCACGTAACGTCTTGAAATATTGGTAGTTTGTATTATTTGCATCGTTTTTCTTTTATTTCACAAAACAAACTTACTGATTTACTGAAAACCAGCCCCCGCCTTTTCTATGGATTGTTGTTTGGCTTGATAGGTCGGCAAAAAACGCTGATAATCGGTTGAAGAGAGTTTGCGAAGTACCTCCAAACCATCGGCGGCGTAATCTTTCATGCCTATCGTTTGGGCTTGAGTGATGTATAATTCATACAATTTAGGAGAATCTTTCCGCCATGAAATCGCTTTCATCAGGGTTTCGTAAGCCTTTTGCGTTTGCTTGTTTTGGTTATACAATTGAACCGCTTTTTCCACCACGGCTTCATTGAGCGGATATTGTTTTAGGGCTTTTTCGGCTTCTGGAATGGTAGTGAAATTAGCAATATCATCACTCGTTCTTAGGGTTTCTTTTTTCAGAAAAGTATTCAATAACATTCCGTAATATTTCCCTTTTTTATCCGTAGAATCGCTCATCGCCCACAATTGTAGATTTTGAAAAGCCAGAAGTTTGTCGCCCTGATAATAATCTTGCATAACGTTGGCAAAAAGTAAATCTTCGGAAAGGGATTCATTGTCTTCTAATTCAGATAACCGCCTCAATGGCAAGGGTTTCCCTTCTGATTTTTGATAAAGAGATTGATTGTACATCCAAGCAAAATCAGAAGCATTCAGGGTTGAATCAGGCGAGAAAACGCCACCCCAATTACTGTCCTTAGCCTGAGTAGAAGGAATATTAGACGTAATTTTATTTCGCAAAGCCAACACATTTGCTTGATACGAATTATACTTCAAATCTTCCACTTTATCCAAAATTCCTTCCACCGATTTATCCTTTGCGTTGGTTGCCCAAAATGCCATCAAATTACTGGCAGGAACTTCGGGTTTGTGGGCATTTTTTGCCGCTAACTCATAATAAATCACGGTTGAATCCATCAGTTTAGATTTGTTGTAGAGATACGCCAAATTGTTCTGTAACTCACCCGATTTTGGAAATTTTTGTAAGCCTTCTTTCAAGACAAAAATGGTTTCAAAAAATTTGTCATTATCATAAATTGAACGCCCCAAAGCCTCATACGCAAATTCAGAAGGGTTTTTGGCTAAGGCTTTTCTGAAATAAACGCCCGCCGTTTCGTTGTCGCCTTGCAGTAGAGCGAGCGATGCGAGGGCGTAATTGGTTTTGTGGTTTCGAGGTTCGTAATTTAAGCCTAATTTATACTGAATTTCGGCAAATTTATAGTCTTTTTCAGTGGTGTAATAATCGCCCAAACCGTTATAATATGCCGTTGAAAATTGGTCTAAGGGAAAGAAATTTTTGAGTAATAATAAGCCTCCAACGATGATTAAAGCTAATATTCTAAAAAACCAAAGCGAATATTTATTAGGTTTGAAAGCTACTTTATAAACTTCCAAACCTTGCCGAAATAAGTACCCAAAATTCAGTACTATATACGCTAAAAATGTTATACCCATTGCCAAATGCGAGTAGGTAATGGCATCCTCTATTACCTCAATCATCGGGTCGTTGGCGGTGGCGAAGGCAAGTCCGCAAGTGGCGAGCGTAATGATGCCCAAACCCACGTATATGAACGCCCCCGATTCCTCAAAATCCATAATTTCTCGACTCAAATTTTCTCGCTGTCGGAAGCCCCAAATTCCTAAAATTAAAGAAATAATTAACAACAAAAATGGACTGAGGTAAATCATGTTCCAATCAATCACTTTATTATTATACAAAAAAACTAACAATACATTTGAAAGATATACCAGACTGATTATCAATAAGTTGTTCAACGAACTGGAACTTTTGGAAGAGGTTGAAATAATGAGAAAACCATTGATAATTTCGTAGGAAATCAAGAAAATAAAACCAATACTCAGTAACATTGCCCCAGAAGTTCTGTAACTAGCAAGAAGTAAAAATGGATGTTCTACGGATGAAAACTTAGCAATCCCCAAACCTATCAAAATGCTAATAAAAAGGAATATTCCAAAGCGTTTGAGTATATCAATATTAGGGCGAAAAGCGTGGAAAAAGTAGCTTGTACCAGCGTATAAAAGTATCAGTCCGATGTTGAGATAATTGTTGGTAAAATTAAATATTAACCCAAAATTAAAGGTAACAATTAGTAAAATCACCGAACCCATAAACACCAAATACCAAAAGCGGCGGAGGGCTGATAGTGCCGAGAGAATCAAGAGGAAACCCAACGTGAAAAGCCCTAAGAAAACGTAATTTCCAAGCGTGTTTATCGCCATCGGAGAAGCCACAAATTGTTCCGTAACGGTGATGGCTTTGGCAGGAATACTGAGGGTTTCATCAGCCGAGATTTTGAATTGGTCGAGGACGATGGGCAGGTCGTTTAGTTCGCTCAGAACGTCCCAATGAATAACATTATCCAAACCTCTAAAATAAGCTAATCCAAACATTATCAGTGAGATAGATAAAATTATCAAGGTAAAAATATAAAGTGTAAGGGTTGGCTTTTGCCAGTTTTTCCAGAATTGTAATTGATTCATAATTAGTTGTTTAACTTACAACGATTAAGGGAGCAAATATTGTTATAGAGGAATCTAAATTTGGCTTATTTCTTCTCAATTATAGCTGTTGTCAATCGACAAACACAAACCAAATCCTCCACTTCATTGGTGATTTTAATGTCCCAAACGTGCATCGTTCTACCCACTTTCAAAGCTGTGCATTTGGCATAAACGTAGCCTTCACGGGCAGATTTCAAATGATTGGCATTGATTTCTACGCCCACGGCTACCTGTTTATTTTGGTCTTCCAATGACAACCATGAGGCTATACTCCCCAAAGATTCCGCCAACACCACCGATGCCCCACCGTGAAGAAGCCCCATGGGTTGCTTCGTGCGATTGTCCACGGGCATTTTGGCACAAATGTATTCGGGTGTAACTTCGGTAAATTCAATACCGAGGTGTCCGACCATATTGTTTTCACTCATTTTATTGAGGAATTCGAGGGGGATAGTGGTGTTTATCATTTTTTGTTTTGTTTATAATTCAATTACCTTTTAATCAATTAACCTTAAAAATGACAAGCATTTAACTGAAAACCTGTACTTTTGCGTGAAAATTAGTTAAAATTCTTGCCAGTCAATGTCTAACGAACCACAACCCATTCATCATATCAAGACCATTTATTTAATTCGTCACGGAGAAACTGATTTTAACCGTCAGGGCGTTGTGCAAGGAAGTGGTGTGGATTCTGACCTCAATGAGTTGGGACAAGCCCAAGCGGAGGCTTTTTTCCAAACCTATCAACACATTCCTTTCGACAAAGTTTATACTTCTGCTTTGAAAAGAACGCATCAATCCGTAAATAAATTTATTGATAACGATATTTCTTGGGAACAACATCAGGGTTTAAACGAAATTAGTTGGGGGGTTCGGGAAGGAAAAATTCCGAATAATCGAGATAATGAATATTATAAAATCCTGATTGACAGTTGGATAGAAGGCAAAACCGATATGCCATCAGAAGGTGGCGAAAGTCCCGAAGATGTTATTATCCGTCAGAAACCTGTTATTGATTTAATCCTAAGCCGGCCCGAAGAAAAAACCGTTTTGATTGCTATGCACGGGCGGGCTATCCGCATACTCCTCACACTCTTGCTCGACCGTCCCCTGTATGAAATGGACACCTTCGACCATGCTAATCTGTGCTTATACAAACTCACTTATGATTACAATACCTCAAAATTCACGGTTGAAATAGCTTGCGACATTTCTCACTTAGACAGTAAACAGTTATTAAAGTTCTACTCTGATAACCGTTTACTGATAGCGGTTCGCCGCCCGATTATTTACTGATAACTGATAATCTTCCGTTTATCCGTATCAATTTCCGTTTAAGAATTTATTATCTATTTTTAAATGGATAAAGATTAAATTGTTGTTAATAATTTGCTTACATGAGGCATAAAGCGTTTTAATAATTCAATAACTCAAAAATCAACTATTGAATATTGTCCAGAACAAAAATATATTGGATATTGCAAATCTTTGGTTGGTCGGCTTGGCTTGCCAACGATACCTTTCTTTACTCTCAAAACTTTGGTTGGTCTTTGGATTGGTTCGTCATTGCAGACTTAAATATATTGATTGCCATTGTTTTGACCCATAATTTTAGAAAACTTATCAAAAAATACGGTTGGGTCGAACTACCCATCAATCAAGTAATTCCTCGTATATTATTGATGGTGAGTTTGATGTCCATTATCATCACGCTCATCAATATTCCCATTGATTCCTATTTATTAAAAGACATTGAAGAAACTGATTTTTGGTCATTTTTTACTGTTTTACAGTTCTTTTTTAACTGGGGAAAACCCCTAATGATTTGGACACTTTTCTATTACGCCTCTCATTATTTTGAAAGAAAATCGGAGGTGGAAGTGGACAAAATTCGCTTGGAATCATCTGTAAAAGAGACAGAATCGAAGGTTTTGAGGGCTCAAATGAATCCGCATTTTATGTTTAATGCCTTGAATTCTATCCGTGCCTTAATTCTGGAAGACCCCGATAAAGCTCAAAAAGCCGTAACGCAACTCTCGAATATTCTACGGAGTTCATTGTTGGCGGATAGACGTAAAACGGTTTCACTTTCCGAAGAAATGCGAACGGTGGACGATTATTTAGCCTTAGAAAAAATCCGTTACGAAGAACGTTTGCAGATTCGGAAGAATATTTATCCCGAAACTATGACCGTGCAAGTACCGCCGATGTTGATGCAAACTTTGGTAGAAAATGCCATCAAACACGGAGTATCAAAACCCGTAAAAGGTGGCTTTGTGAGCATTGAGGCGAGAGTTGTGAATACAAACTTGGTGATGATTATTAGCAATACGGGCGTGTTGGAAAGCACAGAATCAGAAGGCTTTGGCTTACAAAATACGGCACATCGTTTGGAATTATTGTTTGGTTCAGAATCTAAATTCAAGATTTATCAATCTTCCAAAGACGTAGTAGCGGCAGAGATTATTATTCCAATTCCACCTTTGGATTCTGAAAAAGCTATAAATCCATTGACAGCTATCAATAAACAGTTATCAGTTATTGGTAAGCAGTTGGTTAGTAAGCAATAACAAATGCTATCGTACTAAAAAACACTTTGAAAATGATAACTGTTTACTGATAACTAATAATTGTTCACTAATAATTGATAACTGTTTACTGATAACTGAATTAACATGAAAGCTCTAATCGTAGATGACGAACGTTTGGCAAGAAACGAACTGAAACGCTTGCTCGAAAATTTTCCTAAAATCAATATTGTGGGTGAAGCTGCCAACGCTGACGAAGCCGTAAAATTGATTGATGAACTCCATCCAGACCTTCTGTTTTTGGATATTCAGATGCCTGGCAAAACGGGTTTCGATCTCCTGACCGACCTCGAAGGATACGTTCCTGAAGTTATTTTTACCACCGCTTATGACGAGTACGCCATCAAAGCCTTTGAATTTAATGCCCTTGATTATCTCTTGAAACCCATTGAATTACACCGACTTAGCGAAGCCGTTCAGAAAGTTGAGGAAGAATTTGACCGTCAAAAACAATTGTCCGAAACATCAAAAGACAACACTACCATGCTCGGTGAAAACGACCAAGTTTTTGTAAAAGACGGTGAAAAATGTTGGTTTGTCCGTTTGGGAAGTGTGCGTTTATTCGAGTCGATGGGTAATTATGTCCGCTTATATTTTGATGACCAGAAGCCTTTGGTCTTGAAATCTCTGAACGCTTTGGAGGACAGATTAGACCCCAAAACCTTCTTCCGTGCCAACCGCAAGCATATTATTAATTTGAAATACATCCAAAAAATTGAGCCGTGGTTTTCGGGTGGTTTGCAGGTTACGCTGCGTGAAAGTGGCGATAAAATTGAAATCTCCCGCCGTCAAGCCATTCGGTTTAAGGAATTGTTGAGTTTGTAATTTGATTTTCGTAATTCGAGGTTCGATGTTCGGTTTGGACTATGCTTCTCCTTAATTTTCTGTTTTATTTTTTCTGGGATGATTTTTAGGTAATATTTTATCGTATTATTTTCCCTAAAAAGAGTCATATTTTGCGATATGGCTCTTTTATTTTTAGTTGAATCTTGTACTTTTTTCTTTAACACCTGTTCTATTAGAATAAAAAAATAAAGTAATTATTTACAAACGAGGAAGTTATCTGAAATAAGAAATGTACTCCAACCGAAAATCGTAATTCTAAAATTCAATCTATGTTTCCTTCTAAATTCCTATACTGGCTTTTTTACGCCAAAACCTCATTATGCAATTGTACATCTGAGGTAAAAAATAGCAAATTTAGCCCTGGGGGGCATTTTTATAAAGTTTCCAAAGCTATAAAAATGCCTTCTGTAGTTAATGAAGGGTCGGGTTTAGTACGTTCTGCCAAAGATTCAATTTTTTGGACACTCAACGATGGAGGCGGGAAACCTGAAATTTATGAGATAAATAAAAAAGGCAAATTGCTTAAAACTTTGCCTATCCCAAATACTAAAAATCAAGATTGGGAAGAGATAAGTCGGGATGAAAAAGGTAATCTCTTCATCGGAGATTTTGGCAATAATGAGAATACTCGCAAGAATTTAGTTATTTATAAATTCCCCGAAAATCAACCCGATAAACTCGAAAAAATCCACTTTCGTTACGCTGACCAAAAGGCATTTCCTCCCAACAAAAAAGACCAAAATTTTGATTGTGAAGCCTTCTTTGCCTTGGGAGATAGCCTATATTTATTCTCCAAAAATCGTGGTGATAAATCAGTAAAACTCTACGCAATGCCCTCTCGTGCGGGAGACTATGCTCTTGTCCCACAAGAGAAAATCTTTATCAAAACTATGGTAACGGGTGCGGCAATTAGTCCTAATAAAAAATTTTTTGCCTTGTTGACTTACGGCAAAGTATTTTTATTTTACATTGATAATCAAGGGATTAATTTTAAAAAACCTTTGCTTTGTTTCAAATTTGCTCATAAGCAAACCGAGGGGATTACGTTTTTGACCGATGAAACCATGCTGATTTCTAATGAACAAGGGGAGATGTTTGAGGTACGAATTAGTAAATAGTTTTTCTTACCACATAGGGTAGAATAGGAATGGTATAAATAGAGAAGAATATTTAAAAATATCTGTAAAAATTAACTTTCCTATCCTACCTATGTGGTGAAAGTGAACGACTTGGCAATTCATCATGTTGTTTTCTTGAAAAGATAAATTTTAGAAAATCATGGAAAATACAGTTTTTTATCAAGCCAATACTCGTGGACACGCCAATCATGGCTGGCTCAATGCTCATCATACTTTTAGTTTTGCGGGTTACCATAATCCTCAAAGGATGCACTTTGGCGTGATTCGGGTTCTGAATGATGACATCGTGGCGGGTGGAATGGGCTTCGGCACGCACCCACACGACAATATGGAAATTATCACCATTCCTTTGCAGGGCGACCTTGCCCATAAAGATAGTATGGGCAATGAAGAAGTAATACGGAATGGTGATATTCAAGTAATGAGTGCAGGAACTGGGATTTCGCACAGCGAATACAACGCCAATAAAGATAAAGCCGTGAATTTGTTTCAGATTTGGCTATTCCCCAATAAACGAAATGTTACGCCCCGTTACGACCAAACGACCTTGAACATATCCGATCGTCATAATAAATTACAGCAAATTTTGTCGCCCAATCCTGAAGATGAAGGCGTTTGGATTCATCAAGATGCGTGGTTTTCGATGGGAACATTTGACAAAGAATTTACTACTGATTATATTATCAAACGGGCTGAAAATGGTGTTTTTGCGATGATTGTGAAGGGAGATTTTACGATAAATGGGCAGGAAATGCACGCCAGAGACGGCTTCGGAGTTTGGAATGTTGATGCGATAAATATCACTGCCAATTCAGACGATGCAGAGATTTTGTTGATGGATGTACCGATGGAATTTTAAGCTAAAATTGTTCCTCTTCAGTTGGCAAAGTTTCTCTAAATTTCGCCTGATATTCTTCTAAAATTTTTTCCAATTGCCAAGACGTAATGTTGAGTTTGGGAATTGGAAACTCTTGAATTCTTCCATTATTCGTAAAAATGAAGGTTTCTTGGTATTGACCCCCTTTAATGTCCGGGCGAATATGCAAGCCATGAACCATTGTCCAAGAGACGAAAGGCTGCCCCAACACTTGAATTCCATCTTTACTCAAAATCAAGCGTGGATGGGGTTTTGAACTTTGTAAATATCTATAAATCAGAAAGATAGACAATCCTAAAAAGAGAAATCCTAACAAATAATCCGTCCTAATCAAGAAGAAAATCATATACAAACACGAACCCAAACCGCCCAAAAGAAGGAGTAAATGGTTGGTTGGTTTTGTATAAATAATGGTATGCTCATTCATGGTTTAATTAAGTCTTGGGTCGATGGGATAATTTGACATTACCTTAAAATCTCCGCCCATATCCTTTAAAATACTTCGCCAAAAATTCTCTGCGGGCGTATCAAAAATCACGTCCGCTGTAGTTTTAGCCACAATCCAGGAGTCTTTCTTCATCTCCTTTTCTAACTGGTCGCTACTCCAACCCGAATAGCCAATAAAGCAACGAATATCTTTGGGGGAAAGCACTCCATTATTTAGCAACTCTTTGACTTGCTGAAAGTTACCTCCCCAAATAACGCCTTTCATTACCTCAATACCGCCATCAATAACATCGGGACGGCGGTGTAAATAATGTAAAGTATTATGCTGTACTGGACCGCCCACAAAAAGTGGAACATCGGGATAGATATTTTCTTCTAATACATCCGCCAATTGGAGATTAGAGGTCTGATTTAGAACCAGTCCGAATGAACCATTCGTAGTTTCGTGTTCACAAATTAACACAACGCTACGCTCGAAATTGGGGTCACCCAAAAATGGTTCAGAAATTAACAAAGAGCCATTTGAAATATTTTTCATCTTCTGTGGTGTTAGCTTTTAAGGTATATTTGTCAATGAATAACGATACTAAAAATACTATGCAAACGGCAAAACTCCAAACGGTCTATTTACTTTTAGGCTCAAATTTGGGAAATAGGGAAGAAATATTGATAAAAGCCATCAAATTGATAGACGAAAAAGTTGGGGTAATTATTTCACAATCAAACAATTATGAGACAAAAGCATGGGGAAAAACTGACCAACCCGATTTTTTGAATATTGCTATTGGTATTACAACAAATATGATGCCTCTGGAAATTTTGGAACACACCCAAGCTATTGAAGAACAATTGGGAAGAGTAAGAATTGAAAAATGGGGTGCGAGATTGATTGATATTGATATTATTTTTTATGAACAAGAAATTATTGACATCCCCAATCGTCTGCATGTTCCACACCCGCTGGTACAGGAACGAGTTTTTGCCTTAGCACCCTTGGTAGAAATTGCTCCCGACTTTATTCATCCAGTATTACAGAAGACTATATCAACACTTTTGCAAGAGATTCGAGATTAATTTTTCTTTTTTTCTTTATCAATACTTGCAATCTTAAATAAAATCCGTACCTTTGCAGTCCAATCAAATGGAAACACAAGACCGCAGGATGGAGCAGTAGGTAGCTCGTTGGGCTCATAACCCAAAGGTCACAGGTTCGAGTCCTGTTCCTGCTACATAGCAAAACCCTTAATATGTTGACTATCAACAAGTTAAGGGTTTTTTGTTGCCTAAATATTTCCATTGGTTACGCATTTGGTTACGCACCAATAAAATATCGTTAAATTTTCCCCATAATTAGGCACAAAAAAAGAGGTCGTTAAAACTCTCATTTGAATTATTTTGTAATATCTAACTGATTTTTGTAGTTATCTGAAAACGCTCCTACCGACAATAAAGTTATTTTAGGAAAATCAATTTCCAGTAATTTGTTAAAATGTCCATCACTACTCACTAATACGCTCCCCGATGCAAAGGCACAATCTACAAATTTGTTATCGTCAGGGTCAATCTCAATTAAATTCCAATCATAATAAATCTCATATTGTTCAACAAAAGGGTGAACCGTCAAAAATTTAACAATATTCTTGGCAACTTCTATACTCGTTTTCCTTTCGAGTATCTCTTCGTACTCAAATAGAATTGGTTTCGACACGCATAAAATTAGTCTGCCTTCAATGATTGCATCGAATATCCAACGATATTGAGATTGTTTACCGATGATTGTAATAAAGAAATTTGTATCAAGTACGGCTCGTGGTGCGGTTGTGTTCATTTGTCCAGTTTATCATGTCTTCGGTTGTTAGGTTTTGTTGTTCCCAAACTTTATCCATTGCTTCGGTGGCTTGCTGGGCAAAGTATTTTCCCAACATCAACTTTATTTCAAAGAGTTGATTCTCATTTATATCATTAGCGTACAGCTTCAATAATTCAGTTTGTACGTTGCTGGGTTTTCTCTGAATTTTTACCATTGTCTTATCTGTTTTTATTTCATCTATCAAACAAAGTTAGTACAAATTACATTCCATTGTATTAAAATGGATTAATCTGTATATAGGATAATATAAGGCAACCAACTGATTTTAAATCAAACGGTTTCGATAAACTTCCACAACTCGCATTTTATAAAAACCACTATTTCGGGTTTCGTAACGCCCTCCTCCAAAGGTTTCAGAAACTTGAATCCATATAAGAAAGAATGTTAGGTTTTGTTAGGTTTTCGTCTTCATGAAGTACCCTACTCATTAGATAGAATAAAAGGTGGGGTTTTGTCAGGTTTTGTAAGGTTTTCATGTTCCGTAAACATTCAGTAAATTTCAGTATATCCTCTTATTTATCTCTTATTTATTGGCTCTCTTTTCGGGCGTTTTATCTTATTTCTATCTTATTTAATTTCCGTTTTTAAGCTGTTCCAAGTGGAGGTAAAATTTAGGCATTTCTCACGGTTATCTCACGGTTCTATGTCATTTATATGTCATTTATTGACCGTACCAAGTTGAGGTAAAATTTAACGTTCTATCACGGTTCTATCACGATTATTCCCCTTTTTTTAGACTATTCAAAGTGTTCACATTTAGCGTAGTTTAGCGAACATTTAGCGTACTTTTAATTTACCCCACTTTACCCCATGTTTAGGTTACTTTTGGATAACTTCAATTTCACACGCTCCAATCAATACCATAAAAAAAGGAGTTACCGCCATGGCAACCCCTAAACTCTAACCCCAAAATTTTACTACCAAGTATCTCTATCCAAAATTAATAAATTATCAATGAAAATGATATTATTCTAAAATATTGGCAATAGATAGAATAATTTCCTTTAAAAATGATAATTTTAAGATAAATAATCTGTTTCAACAAAAAAGACAATCATTATGAATGACTGCCTTTTGATAATACACCTAATCACTAAAATAGTGTTTCTTTAATTTATCTCTCACATACGCACGTTATGATGTTGGAAAAATCTTTATCTCTCACGTGTGCGTGTTATGACTTGTAAAAAATCAGGGATTCATTCTTTTTGCACCATTTACGCACCATTTAATTTTAGGCTTCCATTCTATTTACTGTACTTTACTACATATTTACTATA
>JBBRMR010000012.1:0-83036 GCA_038230735.1 Cytophagales bacterium | reverse complement strand
CTCCTCTATTATCTGATGAATAAGGTTTTCTTTCTCCGTCAAATGGCTTTCTTTCTCCTCTATTATCTGATGAATAAGGTTTTCTTTCTCCGTCAAATGGCTTTCTTTCTCCTCTATTATCTGATGAATAAGGTTTTCTTTCTCCGTCAAATGGCTTTCTTTCCGAACGCTCACCGTAAGGTTTTCTTTCTCCGTCAAATGGCTTTCTTTCGCCAGCATTAAAATCTGGTCTTTCTCCGTAAGTCTTTTTGGGTGCTACTTCACGCCCCAATTCACGGTTTAATTCGTCTTTTCTTTGACGGGTGGTTTCTCTTCTTTCGAAGGACAAATCTTCTTTTTCGATTCGCTTTCTCATTTTCTTTTTGTTAAAATATTGCAACATCACTGCTGTAAAATACTACTATTTTTTATTCCTAAAAATTAAGATAAGTCTCTCATTTTCAGCAAATAAAAAAGCCGTTTCTTTCAACGGCTTGCAAAGGTACGATAATTTTTAAAGATAGAAAACCTTTTATAGTGCAATTTTTCAGAGTAATGAGTATTGAGTAAATGAGCAATGAGTAAATAGCTGGCAATACCTTTGCTAAATTACTGAACACTCATATACTCAATACTCATATACTAAATACTTAAATCCTACTTCTTCCCCCCAAAACTAAACGATACGTATGCTTGAATTCCAGTATTTCTCATTTGGAAAAAATCGGATAAATTTTTATTATTTCCGAATGAAAAGTCTTTGTTCACATTGGTCATACCCAAATAATAACGTCCACCGATAGAGATATTTTCGGTAGCTTTGAATTCCATACCCGCTACTGCACCCGCATCAATGTCATGAAACAATCCGTTGTAAGTAACTGAAAATAAATCATTTACCACTCCCACCCGAGAATTAATCATATAACTCACCTGTGGACCAACTTGTAATTGTAATTGTTCCGTAACTGGAAATGTTACTAAAACGGGTAATGAGATATAATGAATACCAACGTTACCAACACTGGCCACTTTGAAGCCTTGCATCGAATACAAAAGTTCTGGTTGCAAGCCAATTTTGTCGGTTAGCATAAGGTCTTTTATCGCAATACCAGCGTGAAAAGTTTCTTTGGGCGTAAAAATATTAGCGGGTTCAGGCGATACTATCACGTCTGAATGTGTATATCCTACTTTGAAAGCAACACTTTGAGCGTTGATATTTGTGTAAGCAATAAAGGTAAGGGCGATGGCTGCAATTAACTTTTTCATGATTTCTATTTGTTCAAGATTGGTTTAAAATTTCTAATCTGAACTTATAACGCAGAAAGCCTTCGGAGGTAAGTTAATGAAACGTTAATGCTTGTTAAGGAGATGTTAATGGTTATTTTCCTTATTTTTCTTATCCAATTTCATCTGATAAAAATAAGAAGCTAATAGCCCTAAACCCCCAAAAATGAAAATCATGGAGAAATGTGCAGTGTCTCCGTCTATATTTGTGAGGCTTTCCAATAATGAACCCATCAATAAACCAACTCCAAAACCAATCAAGATAAAACCCCAACGCAAGGAATTACTTGGATTAATTTCTGGTGAAGTCCTTCGTGGCGGTGTAATACCTTTGGCAATCATTGCCATTCTTTCATCGTTTTGATATTTACGTAAAAAAATAATCATCGTAAATAATCCTAATGTACCTACTATCGGAATTAAAAGTGCAAATAATGGCACTGCGTTTTCATTGAACATCGTCTTATTTGTTTAAATTGTTAATTAATTTCTGGGGATATGATGTAAGGTGTTTGAGAAAGGTTACAATTGAAAGTTTATGAGTCTATAAGTTTAGGGTTTATGAGTAGATTTATATTCGTAATATTCTGATAATCAAGCATTTAATTTGTATAAAATATTTTGTCTTTCTGCCCAGTGAGACACCAACCACGGGTCGAAAACTCTAAACTTATAAACCTTAAACTCATAAACTCAAATCTGTAACCTTTCCCACCCAACCCGCATCTAACAAATTGTGAAGACCAAAGAAACAGATAATTCCATTATTGAACGCATTTTATCGGGTGATAAGTCGGGTTATAAAGACCTTGCCAATCGCCATAAAGACTACGCCTTTACAGTGGCGTACAAGATTGCGGGAACTCGGGAAGATGCTGAGGAAATTGCTCAAGATGCCTTTATTCAAGCATTTCAAGCGTTGGCTACTTTTAATCAAGAAGCAAAATTCACGACTTGGTTTTATAGAATTGTCTTCAATACTGCTTTGATGTTTAAGCGAAAAAATAGAATTCAGACCGAGGATATTGAGACTTCTTTTTCCGCTCAATTTGCTTCAGTAGATACCGATAACGACCTGAAAATCAAGGAACAACGAGCTTATATTCAGCAAGCCTTAAACCATCTTTTACCCGATGACGTTACGGTGATAACCCTATTTTATCTGAAAGAACAGTCTTTAGAAGAAATCGCTCAAATAGTAGGTTCATCCGCCGAAACCATTAAAGTAAAATTATGCCGAGCCAGAAAAAGATTGGCGGAGGAAATGAAAAGGATTTTAGGAAACGAAGTGAAAACATTGATATAAAAAGTCATAAGTTCTAAGTCAATAAGTCGTAAGTGTAAAGCCAAATTCGTGTTTTCCCATGCCTCTTATGACATACGACTTTACGACTTACAACTATTTTAAAAACATGAAAGACGAAGATATTTTTGACATATTAGATGGCGTTGCTTCCGAAGAAACAATGCTTCAACATAAAAAAAACCTTTCAGAAAGTGCTGATTATCAGATACTTTTCAAGGAATATGCTCACACGCACTCCCTCTTGAGGGATACGAGCATAGAAAAAACCGCTTTCAATTTTACCGATAAATTGATTGACCGTTGGGAGGTTTCGCAGGAGGTTGTGATGGTTCGGAAGAGTTATAAAATGCCCGTTTACTTCTTGGCAGCAATGTCAGTATTGGTTATTTTATTGGCATTAATCGTACTGCAGATGTATAGTAATCAAGCGATTAAGATAGATTTGAGTGGAACGATTACATTTTTTCAAAACAAATTAATAACCCGTAGTCTGTTGTTAATCAACGCTTTAATGCTTTTTTACTTCTTGGATAAACGATTTTTGAAACCTTATTTTCAGAAGCGGTTTGGGATTTGAAAATAACTTTTGTTTTCTATAAGAAAACTTTTATCTTTGTTTAATGTTCAATATAATTACTCGTAAAACGCTTCTTATATACTGCATACTTTATCCGAAAGCATCAAATGCCCTTCGTGAATGGTATGTTGAATTCGTAAAAAGTGACTTTCAGAATTTTAATGAATTGAAAAAAGTTTATAGAAATGTTAGCATTGTTGGAGACGACCGTGTTGTTTTCAATATTATGGGAAATAAATATAGATTGGTCGTAAGAATGGTTTTTGAATATAAATCCATTCAAATTAAGTGGTTTGGTACGCACGCAGAATATGATGAGATTGATGTAGAAACTGTAAAATTTAAAAAGAAATGAATTTAAAACCAATAAAAACTGAGGAGCAATACGAAGAGTATTTGGAGTGGATTGATAGTCAATTTGACCAAAAAGTGCCTGTTAATAGCCCTGAAGGTGAACGATTGGCGGTAGCTTTATTATTAGTGAAAGTGTATGAAGACGAAAATTATCCAATCCCAACACCTGATCCAATTGAAGCGGTAAAAATAAGAATGTTAGAAAAAGGTTTAAGAAATAAAGATTTCGTTGGCATTATTGGAAGCAAGGGGTATATTTCTTCAATTTTAAATCGAAGAAAGCCTCTTACCTTAGAAATAGCCAAAATCTTCCACCACCAATTAGGAATTCCTGCCGAGGTATTATTGTCATGAATAACAATACCTAAGCAAACCCTTTCATCAACATCCCCTCAACACTTACTTCCAAAAAATCCCCTTTTTCAGCCTCACACACAGGGCAGCAATAGCTTATGGGCAAGTCCGAAAACTTCACGCCCACAGGAATTTGATTAACTGAATCGCCAAATCTTTCATCATAAATGGTAAAACATACTTTGCATTGATGAACTTTAACCATCTGTAAATCAACAGGTTTACTGACTTTATTTTTTACAATAGTTAATCCTTGTTTCGTATTTTGGGCATAAAATCGTTTGGATAATCTTTGCAGAATTTCGGGAACGTGGGTTTTATTTACGCCTTTTTCAAATAAAATTAATTCACGAGTATTAGGATTAAAATCTGCGGTATGATAAATGTCAAAAACGCTGGAAATACCACCAAAAATTTTCCGTTTTTTGATAACTACCGAACCAAAAACTTCCGATTTTGAACGGGTTTGTACGGCAAAACTCAGCCCAAAAGTACGCACGTCTTCATCATCAAATTCACGGATAATGGCTTTTTTCAAGGCTAATCCTTCGGGTGCTAAATCCTCTACTTGCCAGTTTAATTCGTTGGCAGCATGACGGACATTGATGGCATATTTACCCAAGAGTTTATCCCAAAAAGAACGATGTTTTCTCTCTATCCCTTTGATAATCAATGATTTCCAAGGCGTTGTGCAAATTTGTCCGATTTTAGTTTCTAAACAAATCTGACAAATCTCTTGGAGAAAATCAATCGAAAAAGTTTCATTTCTACGATAAATGCCAAGCCAAGTTTTTTCTCCGTAACGGTTGAATCCTTCGTAATAAGGTAGTGAGAAATTGGGTAAGGTCAAATCCTCTAAAATCACTTGCGAGATAATCTCCCCTTTGGCAATCACCTTTTCATACACTTCGTTTTCGTCCATTTCTGAATTATCCCAAATCACTTCTTCGATTCTTTGACAGATTTTAGGAATTTCCAACGTATAAATCAAAATGGGAAAACGAAAAATACGATTGGATTGCTTCGGGCGAATGTATAAGTACCAGAAATTTTGGGTATTGGAAGCAATAAAGTTAAGATTTCCCGTAAAAAAAGGGGTAAAAGATTGTTGAAAATCGGAGATATTTACCTTCAATTTTGGCTGATAATCAAAGCCATCAAAGACATCTTTGTAAATTCCCTCCGATAGCCATTGCCCCGTTGGAAAGACTTCTTCGGCACAATAAGAAGAGATTATATTTGGAAAATTATCAGTATCTATCTCGAAGTCAATCTTAGATTTGTTCAATTTTTTCTTTAATTCAATCATCCCACTTCCCCGCACCGTTTCAGCCTTAACGGATATCAAAATTTGCTGTCTTGCTCCAAAACTCAATTCTCTCACGCCTGCCTCTCGAGCGGCAGAA
This sequence comes from Cytophagales bacterium, assembly GCA_038230735.1. GTDB lineage: Bacteria > Bacteroidota > Bacteroidia > Cytophagales > Spirosomataceae > Arcicella. The sequence continues at coordinate 77,773 of JBBRMR010000012.1, read as the reverse complement.
AGTATATAATCTAATGTGCCTGGCGAAACGATTCCGCCCATCAGATTTATCTTTAATAAAGCATAATCTTTCATATCTGTTTTCTTCCTAATTTTCAATATTATTATATAGTTATTTCTCCTCAATTGTTAGTAATAATTACTTAATATACTGAAAATCAATGCTATATATTCTAATAAATTTATGTTGTACTATTCTAATATTTAATGTTAATTTGATTTTTAGAATTGCATTATTTTGTGAAATATGATTTTTTTAAGAAGAATTTTCTTGAAAAAGTTAAAATTTTACTCATTTTATGATTGAATAATGAAATCTATTTTCTAAGTTTACATCGTCAATCGATTGGCAGAGTATATAATCAAGCATTTAAAAATAGCATTAACAAAATGGATTTTAGAATCCAGTTTATTTATTTTTTGAAAAACAATAACGATTGATGAATAACGTTTAAGTCAATTTTATTGATTAATTCAAAAGTAAATTATTAAAAAAATACAATTTTTGTTTAACAATGAATCTATCATTTTAACATTAAAATTATCATGAAAAAGAACACAGTAAAAGCATTTATCGTAGCGGTAGCTATGGTTTGCACATCGAATTTAACTTCATTCGCTAACAATACAACTGACGGAACATCAACTTCTGTAAAATCTAAAATTGCTCAAGTAAATCATTCTTTGAGCTTCAATGTTTGGATTGAAAATTCAGCGAATAAAAAAGTAATGGTTGTAGTATTGGATGCCGACAAAAACGAAATTCACCGTGAATACGTTGGTAATAAATTAGAAAAATTCGCAAAAACTTTCGATTTTTCTAATTTGAGTGATGGAAAATATACCATTGAGGTAGTAAATTCTAACGTTGATGTTATTGATTCAAAATCTTTTGAAATCAAAACTAATCAAACGGTTAATCGTGATATTGTAGTGGCAATTCGTTAATCAGTTTTTCGATATTTTGGATAATGGTTTAACCTCAAAATCAGATTTTGTGTGGGACAAGGCTTTGCTTTGTCCCTTTTTGGGGGTTAAATACCGAAGGCTTCCTTTCAAAGGAAGACTTCCGTTAGAATTCCCTAAGCCACAACCAATTCTTCCGCCAAAGCATTTTCCAAAATAACTCTAACTTCTGGGCGGCAACTTCCGCAACCCGTTCCTGCACCTGTTTGCGAACATAAGGTAGTGAAATCCTTGCAACCGCTTGAAATACAAGACTTTAAATTCCCCTCACCCACGTTATTGCATGAACAAACTAATTTCCCCATCACGGGGTCGGCTTTTTTTCCACTTCTCAAAAGTTCTAATCTTTTATCCGATAATTCAATTCCATTGGCAATTAAATCTTTAAATTCCAAAAATTCAGTTTTATCGCCAATCAGCGTTGCACCCACTAATTTATCGTTATGAATAATACATTTTTTATAGTACCTTTTCGCTTTGTCAATGAAGATAATCTCCTCATAATCAGACGATTTAGGCGTTTCAATCATGCCCATTGAGCATAATTGTACGCCCTGAATTTTCATAATATTTACCGAAAGTGAGCCTTTATAATAACTCGACCAATCGCCAGCAATATATTTGGCAATCACATCCGCTTGCTGTTCAGCGGCGGCGGTGATTCCCCACATTTCGCCTCGCCATTGAGCAATTTCACCTGCTGCAAAAATATCTGGGTCAGAGGTTTGAAGATAGTCGTTCACCACCACACCACGATTTACTTCTAACCCTGCGGCACGAGCAATCTCTACGTTTGGACTCGTTCCGATGGCAAAAACTGCCACTTGGGCATCAATTTTTCTACCCGATTTTAGGCGTACTCCTTCAAATTTATCCGTACCGTAATAGGCGGCAACTTCGTCATTATAATACACATCAATGCCCAAATTCACGATTTCTTCGTGCAGTAAATCAGAGCCTAATTGGTCTAATTGCCTATCCATAAAACGGCTAATCCGCTGAATTATAGTTACTTGTACATCAATTTCACGAAGGGAAGCCGCTAATTCTAAACCTAATAATCCGCCACCCACAATGAGGGCGTGGGGTTCTGATGTAGAATGGAAATCTTGCTCGGTTGAGTCGCCAAAAGGTGAAGGAGTTAAAAATGGCATTAAACTATCCGCATCTAAACGAGAACGCATATTGAAAATACCTGGAATTTTGGGAACAGACGGTGGCATAAACGCCCTTGACCCCATACCCAAAACTAAACGGTCATAAGTATGTTCTTGTCCCTCCGAATCTATGACTACTTTGTTTTTTCTATCAATATTTAAAATCTCTATACCCTTGTGAACTTGGATATTTGCTTCTGCAAATTGGTCCTCACGAAGTTTGACTAATTGCTCCCAATCCTGAGCTCCCGAGATATAATCGGGCAACATTACACGGTTGTAGAACGGGTAAATTTCCTTTGAAAACACATGAATTTCATCCGTTTTATTTAATTGCCGGTACGAGTTAATAAAACCTAATCCCGCAGAACCAGCTCCGATAATGACAATTTTCTCGGCTGGTTTGATGTACGCACGAATCTGAACGGCTGAAAATTTGAAATCGGGTTCTTTGGAACGTGGGTCCACCAGCGTATTAGTTAGGTTATTACAACGTCCAAAATCTTTGCCTAAAATCTTTCCGAAGTGCATTGGCATAAAGCAAACGCCAGGCTTGACATCGGTGGTGATTTTGATTTTTACAGTAGCGTTTCCTCGCCTATTTATTATTACAACTAATTGATTATCAATTAATTGACGCTCTTTGGCATCGGCTGGATTAATTTCAATATAGGGCTGGGCAATATGTTGATTCAGTTTATTGACTTTGCCCGTTTTGGTCATGGTATGCCATTGGTCACGGATTCGCCCCGTAGTCATAATTAAGGGAAAATCTTCATTAATTGGCTCAGAATTGTTTTGGTCTGGCACGGCGTGAATTTTTGCCCGTTGGTTTGGGGTGTAGAATTTATGGTCAAGGAAAAGGCGGGGAAAGGAGACGGGAGGAAGGGAGAAAGGGAAAAAGTCTTCACCGTTTTTTCCTTCCTGCATTTCTCCTGTCTCCTTTCCTCCTTTCATGCCCCATTGGTAACTTCTATTTTCTTTCAAATATTCATAACTCAAACCCGAAATATCAATATTTGTCCCCTTCGTTGAACGGCAATGTTCATCGTATATCTCGCTGTTATTCAAATAGTTAAATGAATCAGCAAAGCCCATTTTCTTGGCAAAACGTTTGATAATTTCTGTATCATCCAAGGCTTCACCTGGGGCATCTACTACTTTTGGAAGGAGCGTAATTCGTCTTTCTGAATTGGTAAAAACAGAATCTTTTTCTGCCCAAGCCGCCGCTGGAAGCACTACATCGGCATATTTTACGGTATCCGAGCGGTTTGAAATATCTTGAACTACCACAAATTTGGCATTTTGCAAACCCTTTTCTACCATATTCAAATCGGGTAAACTGACCATTGGATTTGTTGTTACAATCCAAATTGCTTTCATGCGTCCGTCTGCAAGAGCTTGGAACATTTCGGTTGCGGTGAAACCTGGTTTATCCGAGATTTTTGTGCCTCCCCAAAACGCTTGCACCTCCTCACGATGGGCAGGATTCAGTAAATCTCGGTGGGCAGGAAGCATATTTGACAAACCTCCCACTTCACGACCACCCATCGCATTGGGTTGTCCCGTGAGTGAAAATGGACCTGAGCCTTCTTTGCCAATTTTGCCCGTAATCAGGTGTAAATCAATGAGTGAGAGGTTTTTATTAACGCCCACCACCGACTGATTTAGCCCCATCGTCCACATTGATAAAAAGCCTTTGGATTCGTAAATATATTGAGCCGCTAATGAAATGTCTTCTACGGAAACCCCGCAGATTTCTGAGGCTTCCGTGAGCGTTCGGGTGAAAATTTGCTCACGGTAAGCCTCGAAACCGTCGGTGTGGTTGGTAATAAAATCTTGGTCAATCCAGTTATTTTCGATGAGGATTCTACCGATAATATTGGTCAGAGCGATGTCTGTTCCTGGATGAATCTGTAAGTGTAAATCTGCTTGAGATGCCGTTTGGGTACGTCTTGGGTCAATTACGATGATTTTTACATCGGGATTTGCCGCTTTGTGAGCTTCCACTCTTCGCCAAATAATGGGATGACACCAGGCAGGATTTGCTCCTGTTACGAAAAAACAATCTGCCAATTCTATATCATCATAACACACAGGAACGCAGTCTTCACCAAGTGTAAGTTTATAGCCCACCACCGCCGAAGACATACACAAGCGGGAGTTGGTATCAATATTATTTGAGCCAATAAAACCTTTGATGAGTTTATTAATGATGTAATATTCTTCGGTAGAACATTGTCCAGAAACGTAAAAACCGACAGAATCGGGACCATATTTTTGGATAAAAGTTTTGAAAATGGCAGCTGTGCGGTCGAGTGCCGTGTCCCAAGAAACCCTTTGAAGGGGCATATTGCGATTAAAACGCATTTCTGGATAAAGCAATCTATCGGACTTATCATTTACGGTATAATGTAAATTAATTCCTTTTGAACAAAGCATTCCTTTGCTCGAAGGATGGTCTTTGTCTCCCTCCACGTGAATTTTACCGTTACCTAAAGCTATAACATCAACCCCACAGCCAACCCCGCAATACGAGCAAGTGGATTTATATTTTTTATTATTACCTAAGTTGCTCATCATAAGTGCTTATTTGTACTTTGTCCGAAAATCAAAATTTACTCATCTTCAATGGAGAATTTATCGAACAATAAGGTCAATAATTCATCGTGTATGCGGATATATTCAGGGTCGTGGGCAATGTCTTTTTTATTTCGTGGTCTTGGTAAATTGATGTCCACGATTTTCCTGATGGTCGCTGCTGGTCCATTGTTCATTACTACTACTCTGTCGGATAAGAAAATGGCTTCTTCAATATCGTGCGTTACCATGACGATGGTTTTGTTACGATTATCAAGATTCCACAGTTTCAATAGTTCGATGTGCATTGAGCCTTTTGTGAGGGCATCCAACGCTCCGAAGGGTTCGTCTAACAACAATATTTTGGGGTTGATGGCGAAGGCACGGGCAATGGCAACTCTTTGTTTCATTCCTCCTGACAACTGCCTTGGTAATTTATCTTTGTGTTGGATGAGATTGACCATTTTGAGGTTTTCCTGCACTAATTCATGCTTTTCGATGGAAGTTTTATCTTTGAAAACTGAATCAACCGCTTCGTAAATGTTCTTGTAAACCGTTAGCCAAGGCAGTAATGAATAATTCTGGAAGACAATTCCACGGTCTGGACCGGGACCTTTCACAATGTTTCCGTTGGCAATTACCTCACCCGAAGTGGGCGTAACCATGCCCGAAATGGTGTTCATCAAAGTAGATTTACCACAACCCGAGTGTCCGATAAGAGCTACGATTTCGCCTTTTTTAATATCAAGGCTAATGTCTTTTATAGCGGTAAATGTACCTTTTGAACCTTTGAATGAAACCGTTACGTCTTTGACGCTTACAGAAGTTTCAATACTATTTATTTTATGAAAGTCATTCGCTGAATCAACGAATTTAACTGGATTTTCTATTGTTGTCATGTTTTTATTAGGTTATTCCCACGAAAAAGCACTCTGTAAAGCGTTGAAGGCTTTGTCTAAAATCAGACCTACGCCACCGATGATGAGGATGGCAACTAAGATTTTTTCTAAGGATAAACCATTCCAACTATCCCACACAAAAAATCCGATTCCTACACCACCCGAAAGCATTTCTCCTGCCACGATTACGACCCAAGCAATACCAATTGAAAGACGCAAACCCGTGAAAATGTGGGGTAATGAATACGGAATAACGATTTTGGTTAAATATTTCCAAGTCGAAAATCCGAAGGCTTTCCCAACGTTTTTATGGTCTTGGGGAATGCTTGAAACCCCGAAAGCGGTATTAATAACGGTGGGCCACAGAGATGTAATGGCGATAATAAAAATGGTTGCTCCACCCGAATCTTTGAAAGCCAAAAGCCCCAAAGGAAACCAAGCCAAAGGCGAAACGGGCTTCAAAATTTGCACGATTGGATTCAATAAACTCATGCCAATTTTGGAAGAACCCATCAACATTCCCATCGGAATGGCGATGATACTGCCCAAGGCAAAACCTGTAAAAACTCTACCAATTGAACTCATTAGGTTGTTTCCAATGCCTTTATCGTTAGGACCTCGGTCATAAAATGGCTCTGCCATGAGTTCTTTAAAGACTGCCCAAGTTGGAACTGGACCTGGAATTTCAGATTTGGTGATTATTGAAATCAATTGCCAAATTCCGATTAAGATTGCCATACTTGCGAGGAAATAAGCAATATTTTTTGCTGAATTTTTTATCATGATTTTATTGAGATTAACCGCAAGGACGGAAGGTCGCCAAGGTTTTAGATTTTTAAAACTAATCTCTTTGCGTCTTCGTGCCTTTGCGGTTCATTAAATCTATTTCTTCGTTGCCTTTAAATAATCATCAATTTTGGCGGGGTCAAAGTTTACATCGTAAGTTGTTTTAAATGGCTTCATGTCCGCTTGCACGGGTACTGACATTTCTTTGGCAACTTCTGCGAAAAGGTCATCCAAAATCAATTTCTCGGTAATGGCTTTATAATTTGGTTCAGCTTTCAAATATCCAAAACGAACATATTGAGCTAAAAACCACATGGCATGAGATTTATGAGGCGTGTTTACAACTCCATTGTTATAAAACATCATGTAATCATCCTTGTATTTCTGAACGCCTAAATCACATCCTAAATCGTTTGAACCTAATAAACGAGATTCGATGGCTGCCAATGGAGCATTTACATAGTAAGGCTTTGTGAGCCAACCTGCCGCTTTCTTACGATTCCCCATCACGTCCAACCATTTGCAGGCTTCAATGATTGCTTTCATTACGTTTTTCAAATCTTCCTTATTTTCTTTAGCAAATTCTGAATTGACTACCAACGCTTTCTCTGGGTGGTGTTTCCAAATGTCTTGCGAAGCAATTTGCGTAAAACCAACGCCCTGAGCCGCCGCAACGCCATTCCAAGGTTCTCCTACCGAGAAACCTTCCATGTTATCAACTCGCATATTGGCAACCATTTGTGGCGGTGGGATGGTGATAATTCCCACTGACTTTTGGTTAATTCCCGCCGCAGCCATCCAGTTTCTCAACCATATATCGTGCGTTCCGCCTGGGAAAGTCATCGCAAAAGTTACTTCTTTACGAGATTGAACACTTTTTACGGCTGCCGCTACTTTACCTATTTCCTTAAAACCAACTAATCCACAAAAGTCTTTCGATAGCGTAATGGCTTGACCATTGTTACTCATAACCATCGCAATTTTCATTTCTGAACCTGCCTTTCCCCCAATTCCTGTATAAACCGAAAGCGGCATGGAGAATAAACAGTGAGCCCCGTCCAATTCTCCATTCAATACTTTATCTCTAATATTTGCCCAAGAAGCTTCTTTGGAAAGTTCAACATCAACACCATATTTGGCGAAAAGTCCCAATTCTTTGGCGACTACGAGTGGAGCACAATCCGTGAGAGGAATAAATCCTAATTTGATTTTTTTGGCGGGCGGATTCCCTTTGAACGCCGAGCCGATTGTGAATAATGCCATAAGGCATAAAAATGTTACTGACTTTTTTAACAGAGTTTGCATAAGATTTTTGTTTAATGTTTTAAAAGAACTCTCTAAGTTCGACCCCATCGAAGTTTTGGAGATTTTGATAAACCTATTTAATCGCTACTGGCTTTGCATAAAAGAAATCAGGACGAATATTAACCATCAGATATAACCAAGTTCCCGTTTTGCCAAAAGTAGCGGCGGTGGCATCAGTTGTGGCTTGACCTTTGGCAAAAGTCATATTATCAGAAGCCATCATCACTGAATATCCAAATTCTATGTTGGTAAATTTATTCATGTTGTAATTCAACAAGAAGTCAATTTCATTGCCTAAATCAGCACTTGGTAATAAGGTACCGTCTCCCTTCGTAGTGATTTTATTTAAAGCAAATGAATGATAATCAACACCAAACGTTAGCATATTACCCGTATATTTTGCTTTCAAATAACCGTTATTCAAACCTCCTGCGGGTGAGTTAGTGCCTACGTAGAAGTAGTCCATATATCCCCAATGGCGGTGTGGTGTTCCATATAATGGGTCAAAACGGTTATTTTTACCAGTTGAAGGAGCTTTATAATTGTTAGTGGCACTTGTTCCATCATTACCCGAAAGCACATCATAACCAGCCGTGAAAGCCCATTTACTTTTTTGATAAGTTGCCGACAACGTATAATGGTAAGCATCCATATCATTTCCTTCACGGTCGGTGCCAGTTTGTCCGTAATAAGCACCTTGAAAGGCAATTTTACCAAATCCAGAGGCATTTCCGAGAGTATGGTTAATCATCAAACCATACGTTGTGCGAACTCTTGCTGAAGCATCAAATAATGGGTCAGTTGTTCCTGTTGGCATAAATCTTCTTCCATAAACGTATCCAGTTATGGCATTTCCCACTGAATCAGGACGATAAGCCGAGAAATCATCTTGGAAAAATAAGCCTGAAAACTTAGTTTGATTGAATTTGCGACTAATATAAAGACTCTTGAAAGATTTATAATCTTGTGAAGCACCGTTGGTTGAAGGAGGATTAATCCAAGCCAAAGCACCGCCCGTTTTTACGGAGTTTGCATTTGCTCCACCGCCAATGGTTGTAGGAATAATTCCTGCGGGAGTGGGTACGAGTACGCCCGTGGAAGTACGTGTGTAAGGGGCAACATTAGCTGGTACGTAAGCTGTTCCAGTTGTTCCAAAAGCATCCGTGTTTTGTCCGAAGGCATACCCTAAATCAACTTGCCATCCGTGATGAACTGCCTTTAAAAGTACCATATCGTGGCGACGAGCCTGTTGTAACCAATCCAAATTACCGATTAAACGAACATCATCATAAATCAATTCCTGACGACCAATTTTAACGGTTAATAAGTCCAAAGCCTTGAATTTCACCGTTGTATCAGCTTTGTTGGCAAGTGTTACTTCTGCCCAACCTTCATGAAGCATCAATCTTGCTCCATCATTAACTGATACAGAAGATGCATCTTGTCCCCACACACGAACGTCCTGAACAGATGCTCCGAAGAGGATCCTGTCCCATTTGTAACCGAAATTTAATCTTGTTCTTTGTGAAGTAAAAGCGGCTGATTTTGAATCAGTCGGCACTAAATTTCCGAGTCCATTGCGGATTTCGGTACGAGTTCTGATTTGCCCCTGCAAAGTGAACTGAGCCGTTATTGTAAAATGAGTACAAATACTTACAAATAATATTACGGCAAATTTAATAATGTAATTCTTTTTCATACATTTGTGATTGATTGTGAAATTTTAACAGAGTTAAGCAATTTGTTGCCTGAGCAAGACCCCCATCTTGTTCGGGCTTTTTTATTCTAACGGTATTCATATACGCTACTCATATTTGAGACAAATTCAAGATGTAAACTGACAACCTCGCCAATGACAATGACCGCAGGGTTGGCAATTCTTTCTGCCTCAGCTTTTTTAATAATGCTTGAAACTGTGCCAATAACCGCCTTCCCATTCTCACGAGTGCCATTTTGAATAATTGCCATGGGCATGTTATTTTTACCTTTAGAAGCGAAGATTTCACAGATTTGAGTTAATTTGCTCATGCCCATCAAAATCACTACGGTTGCCGTTGATTGAACCGCCAATTCAATATCTCTTGACAATTCACCTAATTTGGTCGTTCCTGTTATCACCCAAAAACTTTCGGCAAAACCTCTACTCGTAACTGGAATTCCAATTGAGGTTGGTGCGGCGATGGCAGACGTTACGCCCGAAACCACGGCACATTCAATATTAAAATTCTTAGCGTATTCTATTTCTTCAAAACCTCTTCCGAATACAAATGGGTCGCCTCCTTTTAGTCTAACCACGTGTCCATATTCTAAAGCGAGCGTTACGATTTTCAAATTAATTTCTTCCTGTGTATAAACATATTTACCCAACCGTTTCCCTACATATATACGAAGTGCCTCTGGGCGAGAATATTCTAATAATTCCTGATTAGCGAGGGCATCATATAAAATAACATCCGCCGATTTAATTGCTCTGATTCCTTTTAGCGTAATTAATTCTATGTCTCCTGGACCCGCACCAATTAAAGTTAATCTTGGAATATTCATATTATGAGTTATTTTACTCTATTTTTGACTGAATGGAAATACTTAGTTATTATTTCGATACAAATGTGATACAAAAATGTTAAAAACAAAAATTTAAGTATAATTTTTATCTTATTATTTTAAATTATTTGTAAAATATCAAAAAATAGGTTTAAATTTGAACTATAAATATATTAAAAAGTGTAAATATTTTAAAAATAGGTTATAAATAAAGTACAATAAAAATAATTTATCATTTAATCTTTGAATAGTGATATATGCTTAGTTTGGGATCAAATAAGGATAAGAACATAGAAGTGAAATAGAAGTTGAAATGAGTAGAAAAGGTTTATGTACCACAGACTTTAACCTGTATTTGAACAAATATTTACAGGCTAAAGACTGTGGTATTTTTTGAAAATCAATCATTTATATGAAAAAGAAAATTGTCGTTGTGGGGAATGGTATGGTGGGATATAAGTTTTGTGATAAACTTGTCGCCAAGGATATTTCCAAACAATTTGAGATTACGGTATTTGGCGAAGAAATCCGACCTGCCTACGACCGTGTGCATCTCTCGGAATATTTTGCGGGCAAAACCGCCGAAGACCTTACGATGGCTTCGGAAGATTGGTACGCAGAAAAGGGTATCAATCTAATCCTCTCCGACCCCATCATGGACATCGACCGTGAAGCAAAAACCGTTCGTTCGCATCATGGCATTGTTCAGGATTATGACTACCTAATTATGGCTACGGGTTCGGCGGCTTTTGTGCCACCAATTCCTGGGGTTGAAAAAGAAGGCGTTTTTGTGTATAGAACCATCGAAGACCTTGATTTGATGCAAAACCATGCCAAAAAAGCCACAAAAGGGGCAGTAATTGGGGGTGGTTTATTGGGTTTAGAGGCTGCCAAAGCACTTTTAGACTTAGGGTTGAAAGAAGTTCACGTAGTAGAATTTGCCAGTAGATTAATGCCCAGACAAATTGATGAGGCGGGTTCAAATGTTTTAAAATCAAAATTAGAAACCTTGGGCTTAACTATTCATCTGAATAAAAATACCCAAGATATTGAAGGCAACGGCACTATTTCAGGAATGTTATTTGCCGATGGTTCACGCTTGGATGTAGATATGCTCGTGATTTCGGCGGGTATTAAACCTCGTGATGAAGTGGCTCGTGCAGTGGGTTTGGATGTGGGCGTGCGTGGTGGAATTGTGGTAAATGATGCTCTCCAAACATCTGACCCCAACATTTTTGCGATTGGCGAATGTGCTTTGGCTCACCAAATGATTTACGGTTTGGTTGCCCCAGGGTATGAAATGGCGGAGGTTGTGGCAACTTTCTTAGTGGGTGGACAAAAAGAATTTTTACCTTATGATATGTCCACCAAACTAAAATTGATTGGGGTGGACGTGGCGAGTTTTGGCGATGCTTTCATCCAAGAGCCTAACGCTCAGACGATTGTGTTTGAAAATTCTGCAAAAGGTGTTTATAAAAGAATCAATATTTCTAATGACGGAAAGTATTTGTTAGGCGGTGTATTGGTGGGCGATGCCGACCAGTATAATATGTTGTTACAGAATACTAAAAATAAAATAATTCTTCCTGCCGACCCCGAAGACTTAATGTTGGGGTCAAGAGGTGGAGAAAGTGCAGGTTCGGGTGTGATGGCATTGCTTGATGAAGCCCTGATTTGTTCTTGTGAAGCTATTACCAAAGGAGCAATTTGCCATGAAATTATCGAAAATGGCATTACAACTTTGGACGGTATCAAAAAATGTACGAAAGCTGGAACTGGTTGTGGAGGTTGCGTACCGATGGTGAAAGATTTGATTAACGAAACGATGAAGTCGCAAGGTGTATTTGTGCGGAATGTCATTTGTGAACACTTTAATTATACCCGTCAGGAAATGTATGATTTGGTAAAAATTAAAGGTTTCAGAACTTACGAAGACGTTTTGAATAATTTGGGACATGGGGATGGTTGCGAGCTTTGCAAACCACCCGTAGCCTCCATTTTAGCCAGTTTATGGAACGAAATGATTTTGGAAAAAGGTAATGCCACTATCCAAGATTCAAACGATCGTTTCTTAGCAAATATTCAGAAAAATGGCACTTATTCAGTTGTTCCAAGGATTCCTGGAGGAGAAATTACGCCCGATAAATTGATTGTCTTGGGACAAGTTGCGAAGAAATATAGCCTTTACACCAAAATCACTGGTGGACAAAGAATAGATTTATTTGGAGCTCACGTGGGTGATTTACCTGATATTTGGGAAGAATTGGTAAATGCAGGATTCGAGTCGGGTCACGCTTATGGAAAGTCTTTGAGAACCGTAAAATCGTGTGTAGGCTCAACTTGGTGTAGATTTGGAGTACAAGATGCCGTGAGTTTTGCCATCGAAGTTGAAGAGCGTTATCGTGGTTTGCGTTCGCCACACAAATTGAAATCAGCGGTTTCGGGTTGCACTCGTGAATGTGCCGAGGCTCAATCAAAAGATTTTGGAATCATCGCTACGGAAAAAGGGTGGAATTTATACGTGTGTGGCAACGGAGGCGTAAAACCACGTCATGCAGAACTATTGGCAACGGATATTGATTCGGCAACTTGTCTGAAATACATCGACCGTTTCTTGATGTTTTATATCAAAACTGCCGAACCATTAACCCGTACTGCTCCGTGGTTAGACAAGATGGAAGGGGGGATTAATTACCTCACAACCGTAGTGGTTGATGATGTTTTAGGCATGGGTGAAACGTGGGACGAAGAAATGAGTTTGTTGGTGGAAGCCTACAAATGCGAATGGAAAGAGGTAGTGGAAAGTCCAGAACTCAGAAAACGCTTTACGCACTTCGTAAATGCACCAAAATTAAAAGACCCGAACGTGAAATTTGAACCCATGCGGGAGATGATGAAAGCGGGAGAGTGGAAGTAGTTTCATTTGTGATTGAGTGATTTGTGATTGAGTGATTATTTTCACACCGAATCACAAATCACTCAATCACTCAATCACAACTGATAAAATGACCTTAGAACAAACAATAACATGGCACGTGGCGTGCTATGCCGACGATATTCCTGAAAATGGAGGAGCTTGTGCCTTGATTGAAGGCGAACAAGTGGCAATTTATAATTTCTCACGCCGTGGTGAGTGGTATGCTACGCAAAACCTTTGTCCGCACCGTCAGCAAATGGCACTTTCGAGGGGTATGATTGGCTCGACAGGAACTGACAGTGAGCCCAAAGTAGCGTGTCCTTTTCATAAAAAAACCTTCTCTCTGAAAACGGGTTTATGTTTGAGTGGAGATGCGTATGAGATTAAGACTTATCCCGTGAAAGTGGAGGATGGACAGGTATTTGTAGGAATGTAAAATGACAAAACCGCTTGATAATCAAATATTTAGTCGCTTAACTCGACTGTATGTAATGGCACTGACTGCCGTTGCAGTTTTGTCGATGATTGGGCAAATTTTGATTCAGGTTTTCTTGAATTCATTGCTTGACGATTCACACGTGGTGAACATTGCGGGGCGACAAAGGATGTTGAGCCAACGACTTGCTAAAACGGCAATTTTACTGTGTCACCCAGCTATTTTTCAAGCGGACGCCGAGTATTATTCGCATGATATTAAGGATATTATTTTACTTTGGGAAAAAAGCCATGAAGGATTAAAAAATAAAAATTTAGTAACAGATGGTCAAAAATATACCGTCAGAAACAGTGAAAAAACGGATAGTAGTTTTCGTAAAATTGATCCCATTTTTAAGTTAATTCTAAATAATGCCAAATCTATTAGTCAGAGTATAGAAAAGCCTCGAAATAATCAAAGGGAAAATTTGCAAGTATTTCTTAATCAGATACTTATCAATGAAAGAATTTATTTAAAAATGATGAATCAAATCGTTTTTCAGTATGATTTAGAGTCGAGAAAACGAGTGAAAACCACTAAGAATATTGAGCTTTTTCTTTTTATTCTATTGTTCAGTATTTTAATTGTAGAAGGGTTTTTTATTTTCCGACCCATTGCGGATAATATTCGGTTGGTTATCAAACAACTGACTGATTCAGAGGCAAATCTTAGGCAAACAAATGATAAACTTGTTGAAACTCGACAAGCCTTAGTTCAAGCCACCGAAGAGAAGTATAAATTGCAATTAGCCGAAGAGAAAGTACGAGCAGCATCTTTAATGGAAGGACAAGAAAGCGAGCGAAAAAGATTAGCCCTCGACCTCCACGATGGCATCGGACAAATGCTCACGGGCTTACGATTGCACAGTGAAAAGGTGAAAAGTTTCAATTTCGTGAGTGAAAAACAAGCAAAATCGTTTGAAGAATTGCAAAATCTGATTCAAGAAACTATTGAGACCACTCGCACGGTTTCGTTCAATCTTGCCCCTTCGGTTTTAAGTGATTTTGGGGTAATTCCAGCCATCAGAATTTTGTCGGAACAGGTGGCAAAAATGTCGGAAATCACCATTGATTTTCAGGAAATAAAACTTTCACGCCTATCCGAAAATATAGAAGTGTGTTTGTATCGTATCACGCAGGAGGCTATTCATAATGCGGTAAAATATTCAAAAGCTTCCTTAATAACGATACAACTATTTAAAAATGAGGATTTTATAGAATTAATAATTGCCGATAATGGACAAGGTTTTGACTTACCAGCCATTCGTAAAATACTTGGGGGAAGTGGTTTGAAAAATATGCAAGCCCGTGCGGAATTGTTGAATGGTTCATTTAAAATTCAGTCAAAAATAGGAAAAGGGACAAGGATTAAGGTAAGTATTCCTATTGAAAAGGATGTAGTCAAGAAGGCACAAAAACACAAAGAAAAAGAGCTGGAAAAAGGAATTATTTAGATTTCAAAATAGCATCAAACACTTCATTTCATAAAATCATTACCTTAATATCAAAAAACAAACTCTGTGCCTTGATGCCTTTGTGCCTTGATGCCTAAACTAAAAACTTATGAATCCAATTACAATTTTATTAGCGGACGACCATGACGTAGTACGAAAGGGCATGAAAATGCTTTTGGAAGATGAGACAGAAGTGAAAGTTATCGGTGAAGCCTCGGATGGGTTGGATGCCATCGAAAAGGTGAAAAACTTGATGCCCAATGTAGTAATTTTAGATTTGACTATGCCCAGAATGAACGGCATTGAGGCGGCAAGGATTATTTCAGAAGAATATCCAGACGTAAAAATTCTCATTTTTTCCATGCACAATAACCGTGAATATATCGTGAGTTCGGTTGAAAATGGAGCAAATGGTTATTTACTGAAAGACACGGGTAAAGAAGAATTAATGCGAGCTATTAAAGTAGTTTCGGAAGGTAGAAAGTATTTTCCTCCTGAAATTTCGGAAGTAATTATTGATGAATTATTGGCAAAAACCGCCAGCAATCAAGATAATTCGGGCAAACCAATCTTCCAGAAAATTACGCCCAAAGAAAAGCAAATTTTGGGTATGATTGTGCAGGGATTGAATAGTCGTGAAATTGCGGATAAATTATTTCTTAGTATCAGAACGGTGGATAATCACCGAGCCAATATGATGAAGAAAACCAAGGCTAAAAACACGGCAGATTTGGTAATGATGGCGATTGGGTGATTTCGATGTTTGTGATTTAACCTCAATAAAAACATCACTTTCTCCGTATTGACCTTTGCCAGTTTTGAAAAACCGAGCCGTTCCAATGGCTCTTTCAGGATTTGCAAGTTGGAGGATTAATTGTTTTAGGTTGGACATCTTATTTCTTTTTCATCAAAGCCTGATAACGTAAAAGTGCTTCTAAATAATAATAATCGGCATAAATTAAAGGTACATCAACTTCTGAGTTTTGAGGTTTGTGTCCTGTGCTGTGCATCAAAATAAAATTATTATTTTCGCCAATTTTAGCTTTGTAGGTAGGGGACGAAAGGCTCTGTAAAATGGTTTCGGAAGTGTTGAAATATTCCTTTGCCTTTACCACTTTCATCGTGGATAATTCTAACAAAGCAGAAGCGGCAATTGCTCCCGCCGAAGCATCCCGTTCTTCATTGGGAATGTTGGGAGCGTTATAATCCCAATACGGAATTTTGTCTTTTGGCAAATTCGGATTGTTCAAAATATAACTCGCAATTTGTTGAGCCTGAGCTAAATATTTCTTCTGTTTGGTTTCACGATACATTACTACGTAGCCGTACAATGCCCACGCTTGCCCTCTTGCCCATGCGGAATAATCGGCATAGCCTTGAGCGGTCTTTTTGGCTATCACTTTTCCATTTTTATCATAACAAATTAGGTGATAAGAACTTCCATTTGGTCTAAAATGATGCTTTAAGGTACTGTCAGCGTGCGAAAGGCAGATATTGTAAAACTCTTTATTACCCGATTCACGAGCTGCCCAAAATAGAAATTCAAGGTTCATCATGTTGTCGATAATCACAGGATAATCAAAAGACTGAAATTTATTCCAAGACTTAATCACACCAACTTTTGGGTCGAAACGAGTTGCCAAAGATTTTGCTCCCGTAAGCATAATTGACTTATATTCAGGGTTTTGAGTCAAACGATAACCATTTCCGAAGGGACAATATAACATAAAACCTAAGTCGTGCGTACCAGTGTTATATTGTTCTTTTTGAATCGCCATTGTCCATTTTTCAGCCGCCGCTTTCCATTGCGGGTCTTTGGTTTCTTCAAAAATATACCATAACGAACCGCCAAAAAATCCGCTGCACCACCAAGACGTAGGCATATCTCTGGGCGAACCATCTTTATTGGTCGATTGGGGCGTTTTGGTAATATCTTGATGTGATTTCAACATTCTTTGATATTGTTGTGCCGCCAAAGCAAACTCCTTTTTTACATCAATTTTAGATTGACTAAAAGCGTTGATGTTCAGAAGAATAAGGGATAATAAGAGCGTTTTTTTCATGTTTATTTCAAATCAGCAATATTAGCAAAATCCATGTCGGTAAAGTCTTGATTTTCACCCGCCATTGCCCAAATAAAAGAATAATTAGTTGTGCCAGCTCCCGAGTGAATCGACCACGGTGGTGATAAAACCGCCTGATGATTTGCCACCACTAAATGCCGAGTATTTTGAGGTTGTCCCATCAAATGAAAAACCCGATGTTCTGGATTTACGTCAAAATACAAATAGGCTTCCATACGGCGGTCGTGTACGTGGGCGGGCATGGTGTTCCAAACGCTACCTGTTTTCAAAACCGTTAGTCCCATGACCACCTGACAACTTTTGATGCCATCACGGTGAATATATTTGTAAATCGTGCGTTCATTGGCAGTTTCTACAGTTCCCAAAGACACTGGCGAAGCCTCTTCTTTACTCATCTTACGGGTTGGGTATTCCTGATGGGCGGGTGCAGATAATAAGAAAAATTGAGCAGGATTTTCAGCATTTACACTCTTGAAAGTAACTAATTTTGAGCCTTTTCCAATGTAAAGGGCATCTAATTTTGAGAGCGAAAAACTTGTTCCATCCACCGATATTTCACCATCTCCGCCCACGTTGATGATGCCTAATTCACGGCGTTCCAAGAAATAATCTGACTTGAGATTATCATAAGTTGGCAATACGATTTCAGAATCTGTAGGCATTGCTCCACCCAAAATTACACGGTCGTAGTGGGTATAAGATAAAGAGATTTCGTTTTTTTGAAAGATAGTTTCTAACAAAAAATTATCTCTAAGTTGTTCATTATCAAAAGATTGTGCTTCTCGCTGACTGATTGCTTGATAAATTTGCATAAAGAGTCTATGGTATTAATTGTAGAAGTATAAAGGCTGAGATAGGGGATTTATACTGAAAACTATCCGCCTCTACTCTCGAATAATCCGCTTAAAAAAATCAAACTGTACTTTAATGGCTTTTTGCCAGTAGGCTTTGTCGTGTTTGCCAGGTTGTGAGATATAGGTTGCCTTCACTTTCAATTCATCGCAACGTCTTCTAAAATCATTATTCGCTTCATAATTAACGTCTTCCGTACCACAGTCGAAGATGATTTCTTTTTGTGATGCTGCCATTTTTCCAACATTATGAATCATCGAAAACTTTCTGAAAACATCTGTTTCATTCGACCCCAAAATATTTTGCAAACTGGCATTGGCTGCCTCAACGCTCAAATCCAAAATGCCCCCCGAACTCCCTGCGGCTCTAAACATTTCTGGATGTTTTGAAAATAAACTAAAAGCCCCGTGTCCGCCCGAACAGATTCCTGTGATAAAAACTTGTTCATCCTCCACCCGATATTTCTTTTTGATGGTTGGCATTAAATCTTTGAAGAAGAAATCTTCAAATTTACTCATTATTTTTCGAGGGCTATTGATGTACCAAGAGTCCTTTAAACCGTCTGGACAGACAATGATAAATCCATAAGCATCAGCATATCGTTGCACATTTATAATAGAATTCCATTGATGAAAATTTGCCCCTACACCATGCAGAAGAAACATTACTGGGTATTTTTTTCCCGAAGCCATTATATAATCTTTGGGCGTATAGACCAGCGTAGTATCCGTATAAGGTACATAAAGGGGATTAAAATATAGTTGTTCCTGTGCCAAAATTGACCAAGAACTTAGTAATATTCCAAACGTAAGGACGATGGCTTTCATGGGGAAATTGTAGCTCGAAGTGGCACTTTGAGAATGGTACGTTAATTTCTCGAAGTGCCACTTCGAGCTACAGTATATCTCAATTATTCTCATAAATTTCCGTCAAAATACTCCCAACTTCCTTCC
The DNA here is from genome assembly GCA_038230735.1 of Cytophagales bacterium. GTDB lineage: Bacteria > Bacteroidota > Bacteroidia > Cytophagales > Spirosomataceae > Arcicella. The sequence goes on along the minus strand of JBBRMR010000012.1, from coordinate 58,803 downwards.
GAATTTCAGCAGTTGATTTCAGAAAATTATTATTCATCATACTGAAAATCAATGTTTTACCTTTCTTTGTAACGATAAAACCACTCAAACAATAATTATTACTCAAAGAACCTGACTTGGCAAAAATGTAAGGTTTATCGGTAGTAACTAAACTCCTTATCGTACCCGATTTTCCTGCGGCGGGAAGGAGTTTGAAAAGGCGTTCTTCGGGAACAATATCATGGATTTTATCTAATAACGCAATCATAGTTCGTGGTGTAAATAGATTGAACCTTGAAAGCCCCGAACCGTCCACCCAACGAGGAGCATCTGGCAGGTCAGCCATGAATTTTTCTTTCGCTTTTTCGATGCCCAAAGTAGTATTCAACTCACCTGTGAGGGCATCCGCACATAACAGCATCAGGTGTTCTGCAATCATATTATCACTTACTTGTAACATTCGGAAATACAGACTATCCGAAGGCAAACTATAAAACGTTTTTGCTGATTTTTCAAGCGGTTTATTGATGATTGTTACCTCTTTTTTCAAGGTATCGGTCAGTAAAGCCGTGATGACTTCTACGCCCGTTTTGAAAGGAACATCTTGTGAATAATTGGGTTTTATGGTCTTCCCTGCGGGATAACTAAATAGGTTTGTACCCATATCTCTTTGCACTGAAAAAGTCGCAGATTTTGACCAATTATAGGTTTTATCCGCAAAGAATTTAGGTTGAATATTCAAGGTATTTTCCTTGTTTCCAGTAAATCGGACTATGTTTCCATGAACTGGGAAGGCGGAAATTTCGGCAGCGTAATAATCGTTGTAATCATCCCAAGACCAGCCATCGCCAAAGAAAGAACCCGTGAAATTATCATTGGAAAAATAGATTTTTTCGGGTCTATTTTTCAAAAAATCAAAAGTCCTACTTTTGGGTAAGTCAGGATTGAGAAAAGATGGGTCGCCAGTTCCCCACAGAATTAATGAATCGCCCGAAATTTGGTAATGAAAAGCGGGAATTGAATCTCCCTGAACGGAGGTTCCCAAGGTTTTCAGACTTGCATAAAAAGTGAATAATTTAGTATTGGAAGCGGGGATGAAATAGCGTTCGGAATTATGTTGAAGAAGCATTTTTTTCTCTGCAATATCATATAAAGCAAAACCCGTATGATTATTCTTGAAAACCTCCGATTCCTTCAATCTTCGAGACACTGATTTCATGCTAACCTTGGTAGCGTTACAGGCAAAAAAGAGGATTGCCGAAGAAAAGATAAGGATTTTTGAAATGTGGTTCATGTTTTATTTTTAAAGAAAAAATCTCATAAAATTAGCGGTTGTATGAGATTTGAAGTTATAAAAAATCGCTGAAAAATGCAATTTGAGAGTGAAAATTTTATTTTACGGTTTACTTGAATATCGAACACCGCCATACGAACATCGAAAATCTATTCCTCATCGGGTAAACCCTTATATTTGGAAGCCTCAAAGATTTTTTGGGCATCGGTTTGTTTCATTAAATCTTGAATTTTAAGTTTTTCATTTTCATCAAAATATTTACCCACAATTCGCCAACCTAACCACCTGCCGATTGTGCCTGGGCAGTTCTTTCCAATTTCGGGCGTAGTGGGTCGTTCGCCCACGTATTTTGCTTTGATGGGTTCTTGGGTTGAGTATAGCAATTGGTTTTGAATAAAATGTCCCCAAATATCTTTTTGATAAGTGTAGGTATCAGTCAATTGTTGGCTCGAATATCCGATGAACAAACTATCATTGGTATTGGGCATCATGGTGTGGGCAAACACGTAACTTTTGCCATACCAAACCATCTCCGAAAGCATCGTTTTATCCTTCGGATTTGTGGCATTGTAGCGTTCTGACAGCAAAAGTATGGCTTGTGGCAGAATGGCGTTTGGAGATGCTTTACGGAGTTGGTAATCGTAAATATCAGGTAGGAATTTCCCTTTTTTACCCATAAAATAATCCAATCCGATGTAAATTACAGAGTCCGAAACGATAAGTTCACGGTTTTGTAAAACGCCTTGTCCGAAGAAACCCGTAAAAGTGGTATAGATTTTGGGTTCTTTGAAAGTAGGATAATAATATTTCAAATGTTGGAAGGCTTCACGGAAGTCATTTTCTAAATTTTGATTGCCAAAAAAGGCTGGGCTTTGCGACTGTTTGTAGAAATCTTGCAAGCCTTTATTAGCAATCAAAGGCAAAAGTTGTTCCGCCAGTCTATCAAATTCAGCCGTTGGAACTTGAAAATAATCAACGATAAAAGTAGGGTACTTATCGAAAAATTCCAGTAATTCGTCTTTACTTTGACACGCAAACATTTCTTTATCAAGCCGTTGAATATTTACCTCCACTTTTACGTTAGTAAAGTCGGGGTCAGAATTGGTAGTTTGACTGTCCTGTTCGTGGGTACATCCATACACAAGAGCCGTAAAAATTAAAAACAAAGTGTATTTCATATCGATGTTTGTTGTTCGATGTTCGGGGTCTTGGTTTCCGAACATCGAACAACCGAGCATCAAACATCGAAATAATCCTTACAAAATTATGAAGAAAAACGTATTCATTGCCCTTTTTATTCTGTGGTCGGGATTGGGGGCTTTTTCGCAACGGTATAATTCCAACGCAAATTATGGCGGGGGCAACGGAGGAAGTGGGTTTTTAGGTAATTTTTATAAGATGAAAATGGGCTTCAAATTTTCGCCTGGACTCATTATCAATTACGTTGAATCTTCCAAAAACTTCAAAGGTTTTGAGTCTACGGGCGGAAATATTCGGCTGAGTTTGGGTCCCGTAGTAGATTTTTATATGTCCGAAAAATACGCTTTTAGCACGGGACTTTGGTACACCGTAAAAAGTGTAAATTACACCATGCACCGCACTTTTTACGATAATGAACTCTTCAAAAGTACGCCCTTAACACCCGATGAAGCCATTGGAACGGAATCTAATTTCAACCTTCAATACCTTCAACTGCCGATAACTTTCAAAATTTTTAGTGATAAAATACTGGATGATACGCCATTATACCTACAATTTGGAGGAACATTAGACCTAAAAATTGCGGAAAAGGCTTTGGATAAAACTCGAAACCCAATTTTTCAATACCAAGAACGTTTGGCAAGTTCGCAAAGTGTTTTTGGTTTTGGCGATATTGGATTGTTAGTAGGCATCGGAGCTGAAAAGCCACTGAGTAGAGGAGGAGACGTTTTTTTCTTCGGAATTCAATATCAAAGGGGATTAATAGAAGTCAATCGTGATAAAACCTTCGGTGATTTAATTACGAAAAATGGGGCTTTCTATTTGGACTTTGGGGTGAAGTTTTAGAGATTATTATTCTATCTCAAACTTTATTTGGGCAAATTATCCTTTAAATTTTGTACCGACCGAATAAACTTTTCCATAATGTCCAATTGTACTCACTGAGACATCTTTCGGGTATGGATTTTTTTGGACAGAAATCGGAATGTCTTTGTTAAGGGTAAATCATCTTGTTATTTTGGGGTTACTAAACTAATTTACTAAATCAGCAGATTGCACTTCATCATTTATTTTAAGGAAGTAACTAATCGGTTATTATTACCAAAATCGGGTTTCTATTTCTTCTCATTCCGACATCGGTCTGAACAATATTTTACCTCCTCCCAAACCTTTTCCCATTTCTTTCGCCAAGTAAAAGGTCGCCCACAGGTTATGCAGATTTTTGTGGGCAAGTCAGATTTCTTTTGCATTTTCATAATCCAATGAATGGTTTTAACTTTACTATTTAATCAGAAAACAAAAAAATAAGTATATTGTTATGATACCAACTATGGAAAACCAATCAATAAACACTAATCACCAATCATTAAAAGACTATCCCACCATCATCTCCCAAGCCATTCAATGGGGAGAAATGGATGCTGCCAATCATGTCAATAATGCTGTTTATCTCCGTTATTTTGAAACAGCCCGTATCGAATTTTTCAACCAAATAGGTTTCATGGATTTCACGGGCGATGATGGCATCGGACCCATTTTAGCCGAAGTTGCTTGCAAATACAAAGCCCCGCTCACCTTCCCCGACAACATCAAAATTACGGCACGGATATTGCCCAACTCATTGACGGAATACGGCTTCACGATGCAACACGTTGTTTTCAGCGAAAAGCTCCAAAGAATAGCCGCCGAAGGGACATCAAGAATCGTTTGTTATGATTATAAAAATAAACGCAAAGTTCTGATTCCGAAAGAGTTGATTAATAATTTAGGGACTACCTAATCCCCCAAAACATACGCAATGAACCGCCATTCATTAGTAAACCCATTGACATCATTTGGGACATTATTGTGGTCTGTGTCCCAACAGACGACCATAGTTCGCATTATCCTGTACGTCTTCCTGCACGTATCCGTACTCACGCAAGCTCAAAAAACATCACCCAAAATTATTTCGCAAAAAACAATCGGCGGTTCGCTCAATGAAACCCTTAATTGTACGTATGCCACAACCGATGGAAGCTACATTTTGGGCGGGCAAACTACGTCTGCCAACGGAGATATTTCAGGTTCTCGCAAAGGGTTCTCTGATGCTTTAATCGTGAAAACCGATGGGACAGGAATCATTGAATTTCAAGTCGGTTTGGGCGGTTCAAAGGACGAAACAGTTACCTCCATCAAAGAAACTCCTGACCAAGGATTTATTATTTTGGGAACAACTGCTTCCACCGATGGCGATTTTTCAACCAATCACGGAGGTAATGATATTTTCGTAATAAAACTTTCAAAAACAGGTTCAGTTCAATGGAACAGGTGTTTTGGAGGAACTTTGGATGAAGAAAGTGGTGAGATTGTGGTTGGTTCAGAAGGCGGATATTTACTCACAGGCAGTGCCAAATCTTTCAATGGTAACCTGACGGGTGAATCCCCCATTGATGCCGATGGATGGATTGTGAAAATCACCAATACGGGAGCTATTTCTTGGCAGATTCTCCCCAGGGGATTATTTACGGATATGTGCAAAGCCGCCAAACAATTACCCAACAAAAACTATGTGGTGGTAGGCAATATTGGCATTGCTTCGGGAGCAAATCAGCGAGAAGATATTTTCATGACTTTGATTGACCCAATGGGTAATATTATCGGACAAATGAGCATTGGTGGTACTCGCCAAGACCTTGCCAGCAGTTTGGAAACCACACCAGATGGTGGCTTTGTGATTATCGGAAAAAGTAATTCCAACAACGGTACAATCAGTAAAAACCAAGGAGATTTTGACGTTTGGTTGTTGAAAATGGATAAAAATTTGAATTTACAATGGCAAAAAACCTTCGGAGGAAGTGGCATTGATGGAGGCACAGGAACGGAAACTTATGGTGGAATCCAAGCAACGGATGACGGTGGCTACGTTTTTACGAGTTCAACTAATTCTAAAAATGGTGATATTGAGTCGCCAACAACCGCTTGGACGGGTCCGCAAGCCCGTGTATGGATTGTGAAATTGAACTGTAAACAAGAAATTCAATGGCAAAAAGTTTTGGGTGGCAATGCGGGAGATTTTGGCGTTTTCGTAAAGCAAATTGACAATAAAGGTTATTTTGTTAGTGCCAACGCCAATTCAAACGATGGTGATGTTTTGGGCAGTAAGGGTAACCGAGATTTTTGGCTCATTGACCTTTCGCCCGACCTAAAATTTAAAACAAATCTTGCGGTTTCTGGACCGTTGGAGTTTTGTGAAGGCAACATCGTAAAACTCAATGCCGACATAGGACCACTCTATAATTATCAATGGCAAAAAAACGGAACAGACCTGCCAACCGAAAAGAACCCGAAGATAACTATCACAAAATCAGGAGAATATAAAGTAATCATTACGCCCAAAGACTGCCCAAAACCACAAGCCGATACCACTGTGAAAGTGGTAGTAAATCAAAAACCAACATTAGGTTTGCCAAAAGATACCACCTTTTGCAAGAATCCGATGCGATTGAACGCCAAAAATATCGGCGGGGCAGTTTATCAATGGTCGTCGGGGGAAAGTACGTCCAATATTTCTCCTGTTAGTTCGGGAACGTACAAGCTGAACGTCAAAGTGGGGGGGTGCGAAGCGGATAGTAGCGTAAATGTAAAGGTCAGTTCATCGCCCGTTTTGATGCTGCCCAACAACATTGAAGCCTGTTTTAATGTCAGCACACCCTATATTTTGAGTGTAGACTACGACCCGACCTATACTTACAAATGGCAGCCTAATCAGGAAATTACCAACAGCGTAACTGTCTCAAAAAAAGGTATTTATCAAATTAAAATAAGTAATTCAGAGGGCTGTTTTACCGAAAAAAAGATAGAGATGATTCAGAAATGCCGATCAAGAATACTTGCCCCAAACATCTTTACGCCAAATGGCGACAGCAATAATGATGTCTTCTGGATTATTGCCGAAGACATAAGTAATTATCAACTAAAAATCTATAACCGTTGGGGCGAAATAGTCTTTATGAGCCAAACGGATTCAGAAGTTTGGGACGGAATCTATCGCTCTGAAAAAGCCCCCGAAGGCACTTACACGTGGCAATTAAGCTATAATAATGCCCAACAACCTTTGGAGGTTTTGACACATTCAGGAACGGTTTTGTTGGTGCGGTAAGGGGTACTCATTAAGAAATCTCCTTACTCACGTCCTCCACTTCATCTTCTTTCAAGGTTACTTTCACTTTTTTAATCCTGCGAGTATCGACCGAGGCAATTCTGAACTTATATTTTTCATATTCAGTTTCTTCGCCTGCGTGCGGGAGGCGGGTAAAAAGCTCAATCAACAATCCCGCTAATGATTCACTATCTCCTCTGGATTTATCAAAATAATCATTACCCACACCCAAAGCACGGCAAACGTCATTGAGTGAAACCTTCCCTTCAAATTCATACGAACCATCGGGCAGTTTTATATATCCCAAATCCTCAACATCCGATTCATCGTGAATATCACCGACAATTTCCTCAATAATATCCTCCATCGTAACAATGCCTTCGGTTTCGCCATATTCATTCACCACCAATGCCATATGAACTCTTTTTTCCTGGAAATCATACAATAAATCATCAATTTTCTTGCTTTCTGGAATGAAAAAGGGCTGTTTTATCAACTCTTTCCACGCAAAATGTTCATCTTTTTCAAGGTGTGGAAGTAAGTCTTTGATGTACAGAATACCCTCAATTTTATCAATCGTATCCTTGTAAATAGGTACTCTCGAATAACCCGATTTATTAATTTTATCCATCAATTCATGGAAATCAATCGTGCCATCAAAAGCCGTAACGTCTCTTCTTGACCGCATCACACTCTTGGCGGAGGTACTTCCAAAATTGACAATGCCCTTCAAAATATCCTTTTCTTGAGTTGTAGTATCTTTACCAGTCGTAATTTCCAAAGCATGATTCAACTCGTCTGCGGTGATGGTATAACCTTTTCGCTCCACTCTTTTTTCGATGATATTGCTGATTCCCAACAGCATAGAAGAAATGGGTTTGAAAATAATCGTTGCTACCTCAATCAGTCTTGCCGTGATTTTGGCAAAACGAAGATTATTCTGTTGAGCCCAAACCTTCGGAATTAACTCTCCAAAAAAAGTGATGATAAATGTTACGCCCACCAGCAGAATTAAGGTAGCCATCAGACCATCTTTTTCCTTTTCTCCCACGGCTTGCTCGGTCATTATCGTAGCAATCGTGATGAAAGAAATATTAACTAAGTTAATAAAAATTAGGAGAGTAGCCAGTAAAAGTTGGGGTTTATCTAACAGTTTCGCAATGGCACGTTCGGTGCCACTATCGCTTTCACGACACATCGCACGTTCTTCGGAAGAAAGAGAGAAAAATGCCACTTCCGACCCCGCCAAAAGGGCAGATAGAAGCAACAAGCCTACCAGAACCAAAGCACTGATTCCGTAAGTGCTAAATGAAATGGTGCTTTCAATTTGTATCAAAAGCACCAAAATCGGGTGAGTATCCAAGAGTAACGGGATTTAGGGGTTGGGGATTAAGGACTCTTCGATTGAGGTTTGAAAATTGTATAACCATCAAACTCCTAAATCTACATTCCCTAAAAAATTAAAATGGTAAATTATCATCTCCTTCCCCTACATTCGCCTCAAATTCGGGTGTTGGGGTGGGTGGAGGAGTTGGGGCAGGACGAAGTGCTTGTGCTTGCGAAGCCGCCGAACTACCTTCTTGATTTTCGGGTTTACGTCCGCCCACCAAAGTTAAAGATGTTCCTCTGATTTTTACAATCTTACGGGCAATGCCATCTTTATCAGTATATTCTTCGGTACGCATTTTTCCTTCAACGTAGGCAGAATCGCCCTTGTGGAGATATTGTTCAGCAATATTTGCTAAAGCATCCCACAACTCAATACGATGCCATTCGGTTTGTTCTACTCTCACACCCTCCTTATTATTGTAGGATTCTGAGGTTGCAATGCTAAACGAGGCTACTTTTGAGCCACTTGGTAAAGAACGAATTTCGGGGTCAGACCCTAAGTTTCCCAATAAAATTACTTTGTTTACGCCAGCCATGGTTTATGGTTTTTTAATTGGATATTAATTGTTGAAATAAATATATTGTTTTTTTCTGAAAAATTAAAATATAAACAAACCATTTACCTTATTGATAGGTAAAATTAGGTAATGGCTGACAGGAAGAAATAGTTCCTACAAATATACCCTTATCACATCCGAAAGTTTAGTGGTATAACAAGGAGATAGTCTTTCTTGCTTCATTTTCCACATTTTGTTGAAATCTTGGGAAGCTAATTTTATTTTATGCTGACCAAACTTAGCATTAATTTTATCTACTGACTCCATCAAAAGTTTGTGGCGTGTGTCGCTGTTATCAAATAAACTGATTTGAGATTTATCCTCATCCGTAAAATCCATCAAAATAACACCTGCTTTTTTATACTGATAGCCTTCCTTAAAAATTCTATGCAATGCTTCTACCGCAAATTTAACAATCTCAATGCTCGAATTAGTTGGAAAAGGCAATTTGACTATAATATTTTGATTGTATTGTCCCAAATCGGTTCTGTGTCTGTTGGTATTAATGAAAACCATCAACGAATTACAACAAGATTTTTGCTTACGGAGTTTCTCGGCACATGATACTGCAAAAGTAGTAATACGTTCCTCTAATTGTGATAATTTTGAATAATTTCCCTCAAAAGAACGAGTAGTCGAGATGTTTTTTTGCGATTGAATTTCTTCAAAATCTAAGGTTGGAATTCCCTGTAGATCTTGTTTCAATCTCAACCCAACGATGGCTAAATTAGCCTTTACCCAACCATCGCTCAAAGTTGTAAAATTATAGGCAGTATTTACTCCGAGGGCTTTTAATCGTTTACTATGTTTGCGTCCGATACCCCAAACATCCTCTATTTTAAGCCATTTGAGAGCTTTTATTCTCTTTTCATCGGTGTCAATAACATAGACATTCTTTGTTCTATCTGGGAATTTCTTAGCAATCCTATTTGCTACTTTCGCCAGAGCCTTCGTAGAAGCAATACCTACGCTGATGGGTATGCCTGTGCATTTTGTAACTCTGCGCTGCATCTCGTTTCCATATTTCTCTAAGTTAAAATTATCGAATCCATAGAGCTTCAAAAATGCTTCATCAATGCTATAAATTTCAATTTCATCAGTATATTCTTCGAGTAAATCCATAACCCTTTGGCTCATGTCACCATATAAAGCAAAGTTTGCTGAAAACACTTCTACCTTTTTCTCTTTGAATAATTTATCAAATTTATAGGCAGGAGCTCCCATCGGAATTCCTAAATCTTTAGCTTCATTGCTTCTGGCAATGACGCATCCATCGTTGTTGGAGAGTACAACAATAGGCTTACCAATGAGGTCTGGACGAAAGACTCTTTGGCAAGAAGCATAAAAATTATTGCAGTCAATGAGAGCAAACATTTTTCAGTAAATTTTTTACATAAAATCTAATTTTAAAATGATTTGATAACGTGAGTAACAATTCCCCATATCAAAAAATCGTTTTCCTCTGTAATTTTTATCGGTTCATAGTCCTCATTTTCGGGGATTAGCCAACAGTAATTGCTTTCTAATTGTATTCTTTTCAACGTAAACTCACCATCAAGATAACAGACTGCAATTTTACCATTAATAGGTTCAAGGCTTTTATCAATCACTAATAAATCACCATCGTGAATGCCAATATTCTTCATCGAATGTCCCTTCACGAGTCCGTAAAAAGTAGAAGAAGGATGTTTTATAAGATGTCGATTGAGGTCAATTGTTAAATCAACAAAGTCTAAAGCAGGTGATGGAAAACCTGCACTAATGCCACTTTTGACAAGGGGCAAAAACATTATTGTTTCAGTCTGAGCTGAATATATATCTAATTTTGAATCTACATATAGTTTAATGGGAGGCATGATTTTTCGTTAAATATGCTTTATTGATTTATTCATGTAGAAATTCAAACCTGCTTGGAATACAAATTCCCGCAAATAATTATTCACCAAAGTTGATTTGGGCAAATCATCTACTTCTTCGAGGGTGTGCCATTGAAGTTCTGAGGGCAAATTTATCACAAAATCTGGATTAATTTCTAAATGCCAAAACTTTGTATGAATTCGTTGATGAGTAAGTGCGTGCGTATAAACCGCTGATTCTCTTTTAATTACGGAGTTATTTAGGGCTTCTACTAAAAAAACATCATCGGCAATAATATCTTCAAATTGAGGAGTATTTTCAGAAAATTCTCTTAAATAAAAGTCATACATTCCCGCCCATACGTCCTTACCCACTCGTTCCCGCATGACAAATTTACCATTTTGTTCTATCACAAAATAATTAAAAAATCGTTCCCGCACTTTTATTTTCTTCGATTTCACGGGTAAAATTCCGACCCTTCCAGTTGCATTTGCCACACATTCAAACGATAGCGGACAAAACATACAATTGGGCAAGCCAGGGGTGCATTGCATCGCCCCAAATTCCATAATTGCCTGATTATGAGTATCTGATTGAGTCTCGGGCAAGACAGATTCTGCCAATTTGGTGAATACCTTTTTGGCATCATTTCCCGCAATATCCGTGTCTTCACCAAAGACTCGGGCAAGCACTCGATATACGTTTCCGTCCAATACCGCTACTTTTTTGCCAAAAGCAAAAGAGGCAATGGCGGCGGCAGTATAAGTACCGATGCCTTTCAATTTCAGTAATTCAGCGTAATTATTAGGGAAAATACCGTCATGATTTTCAACAACTATTTTTGCGGTTGTGTGCAAATTTCTGGCTCTTGAATAATAGCCTAAACCTTGCCAAAGTCGCAAAATTTCCTTTTCATCCGCCGCCGCCAAATCTTGAACGGTGGGAAAAGTTTCGATAAATTTGAAGTAATAAGGCATTCCTTGCACAACCCGAGTTTGTTGTAAAATTACCTCTGAAAGCCAAATAAAATAAGGATTATTGATATTTCGCCAGGGTAAATCACGTTTATTTTGATTGTACCAGTTAATTATTTTTTGTGAGAAAAATTCGTGTTGCATTAATAAGGGTATGAATAATGAGCCATGAGTATTGAGTAAACGAACGGCTCATTGATGTTGTTCTACAATTGACAAAAGACTTTATTTTCGGATAATTTATCACAAAATAGGGATTATATTTCATAATAACTGAATAAACAGTCTCAATAGTCAATTAAAAAAAAGCAAACTGTACAGAACATTGATTAAATATCAAATACGAAAGATAAAAACTTCAAATGTCTAATAATTAAGCATTTACAAGAAAAAATTTACTATTTTTGTTTTTTGTTGCTTTCATATTCCAAACCAAAACCGTACCTTTGTGTCCCTTAACAAAAGAGGACTTTGAAATTGATGATTTAGTTTAATTTTTTATTAGAATAAGAACATAAACTCAAATTGAAACAAAATCAACTATTATAGTATATCATAATTTTTAATCTTAAAATTTTCAACAAGTGACTAAAGCAGACGTAATCGCAGAAATCTCAGACAAAACTGGCATCGACAAAGCCGATGTTTCAAGTGCAATCGAATCTTTTTTCTCAGTAGTTAAAGAAAATCTTGCCGCAGGAGAACCTGTGTTTGTAAGAGGTTTCGGTAGCTTCGTAAACAAGAAAAGAGCTCACAAAATTGCTCGTAACATCTCAAAAAACACGACCATTGAGATTCCAGAACACTTTATCCCAAGCTTCAAGCCTGCAAAGACATTCGTTGAGCAAGTGAAAACTAACGCAAAATAATATTTGAGCGTATTGAGTTTAAAGTTTATGAGTTAAAGGTTTATGAGTAACGAGTTTAATGACTTAGTTTATTTTTTCACAAATCTTTTCACTTACAAACTTTAAACTCATAAACTCCAAAAAAAAGATGCAAAAACCTTTTATCATTATTACCCTAATCGCTACGCTTTCAATTGGGGCTTTATACAGCCTTCCGAAAGTGGTAGTAAATGATGAGAAAAAGACTTTGGAACAACCCCAAAAAGAAGCAACAACCGTAACCGCAAATCGAGATAAAGGTGTGAAAGACGAAAGTCCCGCATCGCCCGAAATGCACAGTGCAAAACTTACGAGTGAGCAACAAACGGTAATTGGTAACTTGAAAGGAAAGTTTCAAAAAACTACCGAAAAGCAAGCAAAAATTAAATCAGCCGAAGATTTAGTGATGCAATTTGTGAAATACACTCGCTATGATAGTGCAGCATATTATGCCGAAGAAATCACAAAAATTGAACCATCTGAAAGTAATTTACAGAAAGCGGGTAATCTCTATTACGAAGCCTTCACGTATGCCCTCGAAGGTGAAAAGACAAGTTTGATGGGGGAAAAAGCCAGAAACTTTTATCAAAAAGTTTTGGTTATCAGTCCAAACAATTTGCTGGCAAAAACCAATATGGCAATGACCTACACCGCAACCAAAACGCCCATGCAGGGAATTATGATGTTGCGTGAAGTAATTGCCCAAGAACCTGATTATGAACCAGCCCTTTACAGTCTGGGAATCCTCTCGATTCGCTCTAATCAATTTGGAAAAGCCGTTGAACGTTTCAAACAAATCTTGAAAAATAATCCGTCCAATATCAAAGCGGCATTAAATTTGGGCTATTGTTTAGCAGAATTAGATAGAAAAGAAGAAGCAAAGCAAATTTTGGAGAAAGTTCTTGCCAACAGCAAAGACCCCCAAGAAAAAGCCGCTGCCAACGATATTTTATCAAAACTAAATTAGGGGTTAGGGATTAGGTAATTAGGGATTGAGTAATTAGAAATTAGTGTTAGAAATTATAAATTCCTAACATCGTATTTCGAACATCGAATATCGAATACCAAACATCGAACACCGAAACATAAATCATATTTTAAACAATTTAAATCTCTTAAAATCATGCCTTGCGGAAAAAAGAAGAAGGGACATAAGATCTCAACGCACAAAAGAAAGAAGCGTCTTAGAAAGAACAGACATAAGAAAAAATAGATTTAGGTTTTAGGGGAAAAGTCATAAGTCTTTAAGTAGCAAGTCGTAAGAAATACCTTAGTGAAATCTTACGATTTATGACTTACGACTTAGAACTAATTTTCTATCACCTCAATTAAAAACAGGCAAAATTCTATTGTAGAAATTTTGCCTGTTTTGTCGTTTTTGTGAGATTGTTTCTTGAAAAATAATTTAATCATCCTAATCTTTTCATTATCAGTATTTTAGGTGATTTTCGGTTATGACAGTTGGACGCTTCCAGCAAGTCACCCACATTTAAAAGTCAATTTTAAATACAAGATTATAGACTAATTTTTTCCTTAATTATTGGAAATAGACTTTAGCCATGAGTTTTGAGCCATGAGTTTTAAATTGACTCACAGCTCATTGCTCACCACTCAAAGATAAATATCAATAATTTTCCTGATTCAGAAATCGCCTTTACTTTTTCTCAACAGGCTCGAACATATCTATCATTCTTCATTTTAAAGACTACTTTCAAACACTCACACAACGTTTTCTTTTCTCTGTATCTTCTAAACAATTCATTCACCTGTGAGTAACGAATTAATTATCAATTCGACTCCCAAAGGTGATCGCATTGCTTTGTTGCAAGACAAACGCATTGTGGAATATCACTTAGAGGAGTCCGAACCACACTTTTCTGTCGGGGATATATATCTCGGAACGGTCAAGAAGTTGGTTACGGGATTGAATGCGGCTTTTATCGACATTGGTTATGAGAAGGATGCTTTCCTTCATTACCACGATTTAGGTCCGAATGTCAATTCCCTGAACAAGTTTACTAAGGAAGTTATCGCCGAAAGAATAAAATCTGGACGCTTGGATAACTTCAAATTAGAACCCGAAATCGACAAGCACGATAAGATTGACAAAGTTTTGAGCAAAAATATGCCAATTCTCGTGCAAGTTGTGAAAGAACCCATTTCGACCAAAGGACCCCGTTTGTCTTGCGATATTTCTATTGCGGGGCGTTATACGGTGTTAGTACCTTTCTCGAATGGGGTGAATATCTCAAAAAAAATTACGGCAAAAACCGAACGTACTCGTCTCCAAAGATTGATGTCTTCGATTAAGCCCGCCAATTTTGGGGTAATTGTGAGAACCGTTGCTGAAGGGCGTGAAGTGGAGGAATTGGACAAAGACCTTCGTGAATCAATCGCCAAATGGGATGCGGGGATGAAGGCATTGAAAACTGCCAAACCACGGGAGAAAATAATCGGAGAAATGAGTCGGGCAACGTCAATGATGCGTGATTTGTTGAATGAAGATTTTGATAGTATCGTGGTGGACACGCCCGAATTATACCAAGAAGCTCGTAATTATGTCTTGAATATTGCTCCTGACAAGGAAAAAATTGTCAAGTTGCACCAAGGCAAAGTGAAGGTTTTTGAGCAATTGGGCATCGAAAAACAGCTCAAAATGTTGTTTGGGCGTTCGGTAAGTTTGCCACAAGGCGGTTATCTGATTGTGGAACACACGGAGGCATTGCACGTAATTGATGTTAATTCGGGCAATAAATCCAATAGTGAATCTGACCAAGAAGCTACGGCTTTAAGTGTAAACAGAGAAGCTGCGAAGGAAATTGCTCGTCAGTTGCGTTTGCGGGATATGGGCGGAATTATCGTTATTGACTTTATTGATATGAAGAAAGCGGAAAACAAAAAGCTGATTCAAGACATCATGAAGGAGGAAATGAAAACTGACCGCTCGAAGTTTACGATTTTGCCTTTGACCAAATTTGGTTTGATGCAAATAACCCGCCAGCGAGTACGCCCCGAGATGAATGTTATCACGGCGGAGAATTGTCCAGCGTGTGGAGGAACGGGAAAAATCACGGCAAGTATTGCGATTTCAGATATTATTGAGCATCATCTTGAACATATTTTGGAAAAACAAAACGAGAAAAAACCAACCATTATCTTGCATCCGTTCCTGTACGCATACTTTACGAAGGGCTTTCCATCAATCCGTATGAAATGGTATCTGAAGTATAAAACTTGGATAAATTTGATTGAAGATACTTCTTTTGGTATTTCAGATTTTAAATTTTTGAACGACCATAAAGAGCCGATTCAGTTGAATCCGTAAACCAATTTGAAGATTTGAAAACTATATAATTTGAAAATTGTCTTCAGATCCTGATAAAACCAAATAAGCTTGAAATCATTTGATTTCAGGCTTATTTGGTTTTAAGATAAATCTCACTTTCATCTCCAATAAGTCTTGTTCTGTCGTAAAATTCAAGGTTTTTCATGGAAGACCATAATTTATTGCGTATTTTCGAGTATATTTTTAATCATCAAGCAAACTAAATCTATGTCAAAAATTACCAAGAATCTTTTAACGGTTTTAGCAATATTATTGGTTTTGTGTATCTTTTTCTATCCAAAACTAAAAACTGTATTCAAACCAAAGGAAGAAAAAGATAAAAAAGAAGCAACAGGCGGAGGAAAAGATGCCAAAGGGGGAGGGAAAGGCGGCAAAACTTCGGTAATCGTGATGGTAATTCATGCCACTCGGTTGGATGATTTGGTGAATACCAATGGGACTATTCTACCCAACGAAGAAGTAGAAATCAGAAGTGAGATTTCGGGCAGAATTGTTACGCTAAACATTAAAGAAGGGGATTTCGTTAGAAGAGGTACAACTTTATTACACATCAATGATGAAGACTTACAGGCTCGTTTGAAGAAATTAGGCTTTAATAAAAAATTAGCCGAAGACAACGAAGCCCGTCAAAAAAGATTGCTTGAAAAAGAGGCAATTAGCCAACGAGAGTACGATATTGCGGTTAATTCGGTCAATACTATTTCGGCAGATATTGAAGATTTATCGGCTCAAATTCAGAAAATGACCCTGAAAGCTCCCTTTGATGGCACGATTGGTTTCCGTTTTGTCAGTTTGGGAAGTTATATTTCGCCCACTACCAAAATTGCTACTTTAACCAACACCAATCCTGCCAAAATTGAGTTTGCCGTTCCTGCAAAATACTCGTCTGTTGTGCGGAAAGGAGGAAAAATTGAATTTACCGTAGAGAGTTCTGAACAGCATTATGTGGGAACGGTCTATGCCATCGACCCCAAAATTGACCCCGATACTCGTACTTTACAGATTAGAGCAGTTGCCCCAAATGCTGGGCATAAACTCATTCCAGGGGCTTTTGCTCGGGTGGAATTAGTCTTAAAAAGTAAAGGTTCAGCCTTGATGATTCCAACCGAAGCCGTTATTCCTGAACAGAAAGGTAGTAAAGTTTATATTGTTCAAAATGGAAAAGCCGTTTCCAAAAAAGTACAATTAGGTATTCGTGGTGAGAAAAATGTTGAGGTACTTTCGGGGCTTTCGGTAGGTGATACGCTCATCACAACGGGTATTATGCAAGTAAAACCCGATGGAGATGTGGAGATTAGGGAGGTGATTAAATAGGTTTGAGGGATGAATATCATTTCGGCTAAAAATGCTTTTTCTTAAATTTCGTTAAATCTTAAATACTAAAAATTTTATGTTGTACTACTCAAAGCCCTGTTAATCAGGCAATTAAACTCATGTCTCACATCTTATACCTAATAGCTTTTTCAATAACATCTCTAAATCAAATTTTTTTAATATGGTTTTTGTAAATTGCAACAAATTTCTCAACTGCCATTCCTCTAATTAACAGATTTGAATGAATCCACGTATCGTTATTATCCCCACATACAACGAAATTGAAAATATTGAAGCCATAATTCGTAAAGTCATGAGTCTGAAACCGACTTTTGATTTACTGATTGTGGATGATGGTTCGCCTGATGGTACAGCTATTAAAATCAAGGAATTACAAACAGAATTTGGTACAAAACGTTTACATTTACAGGAACGTAAAGGTAAATTAGGGCTGGGTACGGCGTACATTCACGGCTTCAAATATGCCTTGAATTTGGGACATGAGTACATTTTTGAAATGGATGCCGATTTCTCACATAATCCTGATGATTTGGTTAATCTTTATAATGCCTGTGCCGTTGAAGGGGCGGATATGGCAATTGGTTCACGATATATTAATGGGGTAAACGTGGTCAATTGGCCCATGAGTAGGGTTTTAATGTCCTATTTTGCGGGGTATTATGTACGGTTTATTACGGGTATTCCCGTGATGGATGTTACGGCGGGATTCAAATGCTATAAAGCTAACGTACTGAAAACCATTAATTTAGATTCAATAAAATTTGTGGGCTATGCCTTTCAAGTAGAAATGAAATTCACGACTTGGAAATATGGTTTCAGGATTGTGGAAGTACCCATTATTTTTACCGACCGCACCAAAGGACAATCAAAAATGTCCGCTAATATTTTTAGAGAAGCAATTTTAGGCGTTATCCAGATGAAATGGAATAGCTTATTTAAGAAATATCAAAGGAGTTTATAAGTTGAAAGTTGAGGAGTAGAAAGTTTAGGAGTATTAACGGAAAGTTACTATTTAATTCTCATCAACTTTCCACTCATAAACTCCTATACTTTCTACTCATAAACTTTCAACTTATAAACTCAAAATGACCTACGACCACATCAAAGCCATTCATATTATTTTCGTAACCAGTTGGTTTGCAGGGCTTTTCTATCTTCCCCGACTTTTTGTGTATCACACCGAAGCCAATTCAAAATCTGAGTTGGAGCGTGATATTTTGCAAAAAGAATACATGAGGATGCAGAAAATTTTGTTTAATGCCATTATGATTCCTGCCATGTGGTTGACCCTAATTTCAGGGGCAATAATGGTTTATTGGGTTTGGTGGGATTCTTTCGCTTCGTGGGGATGGTTGCACCTAAAATTGGCTTTTGTGGTGGGTTTGGTAGGCTATCATTTTGTTTGTAGAAAGCTGATTTTAGAATTGAGACAAAGCAAATTTCGCTTCACAGGCTTTCAATTAAGGCTTTTTAATGAAATTGCTACCATATTTCTATTTGCGATTGTCTTCTTGGTAGTTTTGAAAAATTCGGTTGATTGGATTTGGGGAATTGTGGGATTACTAACTTTTGGTATCGTAATTATGTCGGCAGTTAGGATTGTGAAATCTATTCGAGAAAAGAAATAAATTACGGGATATTTTTACTTATCCGTTTGGGAAATATCCTTGTTTTTCTCAAAGAATCTATGGTCAAGGTTTGCGGTTTTCCTTGCGGCTTAGCTTTTGAAGCCACCAAGGTTTTCTTTTTTACTGCTTCCAATTTCTTCTTTACTTCGGCGTAAACAGGCTTCATTTTGTCAGGATTGAGGATATAATACTTGAAACTGGCATTGAAAACTGCCGTGTCAGTATTATATTTCTTCAGCATTTTTACTTTCAATTTCTGATAAATAAATACTGAAGAGTCAATATGTTGAAGTCGTAAATTATTGATTTCAGCCTCAATCAAGTGAATATCGGTCATGATATTTACCATCGTGCCTTCGTCAATTAAATTTTCAGGCTTTTTATCGGAATTGCAAGCCGCCAAGCCAACGATTAATAAAATAATTCTCCATCTCATATTTCAAAATTACAGGGAAAATAGGTAGATTTAATATTATTTAAGGAAAATTAAGAGTTTTTAAAATTGGTAAAGGGTGAATGGTAAAGGAAAAATTCTACTTTGGAATTAAATGTATGCTGCAAGCCCGTTCACCCTTTACCGTTTACCGAAAGAATGAATCCAAACGAATTTTTAGCCAAACTTTATAAATACGAAATCAAGATTCGCAAGGCGGTTACTTCGCAAATGCGGGGAAATTTCCATTCTATTTTTAAGGGTTCGGGCTTGGAATTCAGCGACTTACGCCTTTATCAATACGGTGATGATGTTCGTTTAATTGATTGGAATACTTCCGCAAAAGGGCATGGGACTTTCATTAAGATTTTCAAGGAAGAAAAGGAACAGACCGTTTTTTTTGTGGTGGACGTAAGTGGTTCGCAAGATGTGGGACGTTCCGACCGTTCTAAATTAGATACTACCAAAGAAATTTGTGGAGTTTTGACCTTATCGGCAATCAAAGAAGCAAGTCACGTGGGAATGTTATGTTTTTCTGACCAAAAAGAAAAATACATCAAACCCGCTAATACACTAAAGCATGGCTATACGACCATTTTAGAGCTATTTAAACTCAAAACGGGGTCAGTAGGAACGAATATTAAAAAGATGATTCTGTTCACCTTGGACGTTTTGAAAAGGAGGAGTTTAGTAATTTTAATTTCCGATTTTATTGATACGGGTTACGAAGAAAACCTAAAAGCCCTCGCCCGTAGGCATGATTTAATTGTGATTCATCTTTACGACCAACGAGAAACTAATTTACCCCGTTTAGGAATTATTCCCGTTTTTGATACTGAAAGCAAAAAAACGATTTGGGTAAATGCTTCATCCAATTGGTTTAGGAATCGGATGAAAAATCTTTTCGAGTATAATTCAGAACAATTAGACCAAATTTGTAAACAAAACCGAGCAAATTATATTGCCATTGATGCCTCGGAAGATTACGTTCCGAAATTAATAAAGTTGTTTAAAGTGAGGAAGTAGGAGTTGGGGGTTGAGTTATGGGAGTTAATCAATGAGGGCTTATTTTTTGATTTTAGATAATGTTTAATAGATATTTTAAAAACCTTTATTGGTCATGCAAGCGAAAAGTTTATGGTAGCAAAAACCTAAGTCTATTTGGGTTTTTGCTATCGCTTATGTCATTGGTCAAAAGACCAACAACGGCGGGAACAGTGGAAAATAACCCTTACGAGTGTTCAAAATCCTCGCAAGGGTCACATTTAACTATGCTCTATTCTCTATTAATTATTAACTATTCATACGCCCAAGTTCCCAGTTGGACACCGCCCAAAGGAAAGTTTTTGGAGGTAAGTATGAAAGTGGGGTTACCCGTAAAATATGCTCTCAGTTATCGCCATGACCCCAATAAAGATGTTTTCTTTCCAGATTCTACTTATAATTTTACCCCTTTTGAACTGGTAGATAGACAATACTTCCCTACTGTTACCACTGAAAATGGTAGTCTTGATAGTGTGGTTTACACCTTAATTTCCTTCGATGTTACGCCCAAACAAGAGTTGAGTTTGCCCATCTATGTTAGGGCAAAGCGGGACTGCACCCGTATATTTTCACCGATGGATTATGTTATTTTAAAGAGTATAATTCAGCCAAATGCAAACATTGATACGATGTCCTTGAAGAAAGATACTCGATTAATCCCCATTGCTCAACAAGTTAATTTTCCCCTTATTTTTTTGATATTAATTGGGCTTGGCGTGGTTACAGGCTTAATTTTTTGGTTTTTTGGGAAACCCATAAAGAGGCAAATAAGGCTCTTTAATTTCAGAAGAAGATATGATGATTTTCAGAAACTTTTTCAACGATTGAGTCGTGGAACGGATGATGCCAAAAAGCGATTAGAAAATATTGAAAGAGCAATTGTTCTGTGGAAAAAATACTTGGAACGTCTTGAAAGTAAGCCATTTACCACTTTTACGACCAAGGAAATTTTAGATAATTTAAAAGATAATCGTTTGGCAGATGCCCTACGGGAGATTGATGCAACAGTTTATGGAGGTGTATATTCCAAAAAAACAATTGCATCTTTACAAATCCTCCAAGAATTAGCCGAAGGAATTTACCGTGAACATCGGGAAGAAATGAAGGTAAAGGCATAAAATATGCAAGAATGGTTTTCAAAATATTGGTTTCTGCCTTCCACCTTTTCGAGTTTCGATTGGGTGCATCCGCTGTATTTGTACGGTTTGCCATTGATTCCGATATTTTTCCTCTTGCGAGATTGGCTTCGGAGTAATTCTACCCAAAAACTCAATGTTTCTTTCCCCGCCAATGATATTAAATCCAGTTGGGTGAGTTTCTTACGGTTCATTCCTGGTATATTTTTGTCTTTTACCATTGCCTTAATGATGATTTCATTAGCTCGCCCGCAGCGTTCAGTGGCGGATTCTGAACAATATGCTGAAGGTATTGACATCATGTTGGCGATGGATATTTCAAAATCAATGGACGATAAAGACATTCCGCCCAGTAGATTAGCAGTTGCCAGAAATGTAGCTAATCAGTTTATCAAAGGGCGAACCGATGACCGTATCGGCTTGGTAGTATTTTCGGGAGAACCGTATTCCCTCTGCCCATTAACGACTGATTATGAGATGATTAAAGAATATATTGAAGGTATTTCTTCCAAATTAATCACCACATCGGGAACTGCCATCGGCAATGCTTTAGGAATGTGCATTAATCGTTTGCGGGAGATTGATTCCAAAAGTAAAGTAGCCATTTTGATTTCAGATGGTGATAATACTGCTGGAAATCTTGATCCCGTAACCTCCGCCCAATTAGCCAAGGCTTTTGGCGTGCGGGTATATACGATTGCGGTGGGAACGGATAAAAACCCGACAGATAAAGTAGATGAAGGAACGCTTAGAGAAATTGCCAAAATTAGTGAAGGGAAATTTTTTCGGGCAACGGATGCTCGCTCCTTGGAAAATATTTTTAAAGAAATCAACCTTTTTGAGAAAACAGAGATAAAACAGAACCAATATCGCAATGTTCAGGATTTTTATCACCCATATTTGCGGTGGGCAATTGTTTTTTTCTTAATTTCATTTGCCCTTAAAAGTACCTTTATGGGAAATATATTAGAAGACTAAAAAATGGAAATCCAAAACCCAATCAAATCATCTGCCAGCAAGCAAAAAATTCTCGTTGAAATTGCTTGGGAAACCTGTAATCAAGTAGGCGGAATTTACACCGTTATCCGCACCAAAGTTCCTGCGATGGTCGAAAAGTGGGGAAATAATTATTTCCTTTTAGGTCCGTATTTCCCCCAAACTGCCTCCGCCGAATTTGAACCCATTCAAGATTTAGATGATTCTATTTTAGGAAAAACCATTCAAAAAATGCGTGCTGCGGGTTTGGGCGTACATTATGGCTATTGGCTCATTACGGGAAGACCTCGGATTGTCCTTTTTGATTTGGCTTCAATTGGGGATAGAATCAATGAGCTGAAAGCTAAACTCTGGGATAGACACGGAGTTTCAACTATCAATGTAGAGGACATTGTGAACCAGACTATTCTGTTCGGGGAAATGATTCGTATTTTCTTGACGGAATTTGCCCAAGACCAAGGCAATAAGTCGGAAATTGTGGCACATATCCACGAGTGGATGGCGGCTACTTGCGTGCCAGATTTGAAGAAAGATAATGTGAAAGTAGCCACCGTTTT
Source organism: Cytophagales bacterium (assembly GCA_038230735.1). Classification (GTDB taxonomy): domain Bacteria; phylum Bacteroidota; class Bacteroidia; order Cytophagales; family Spirosomataceae; genus Arcicella. The sequence goes on along the minus strand of JBBRMR010000012.1, from coordinate 36,050 downwards.
CACCACGCACGCCACGATGCTGGGAAGATATTTGGCGGGAAATGTACCCGATTTCTACGATAAACTCCACACTTTCAATTGGTTAGATGAAGCACGACATTACGGTATTGAAACTCAAGCCACCGTTGAACGCTTGGCGGCAAACCTATGCAATGTGATGACTACCGTGAGTGATGTAACCGCCCGTGAGTGTGAGTTTTTGTTAGGAAAAGTGCCTGATTTGATATTGCCAAACGGACTGAACATCACTCGTTTCTCAGCAATGCACGAACATCAAAATTTGCATACTAAATTCAAAGACCGTATCAATGAGTTTGTGATGGGGCATTTTTTCCAAAGTCAGCCTTTTGACCTTGATAAAACGCTTTATTTCTTTACTTCTGGACGATATGAATTTTCCAATAAAGGTTACGACATCACGCTTGAAGCCCTTGCTCGTTTGAATTGGAAAATGAAGCAAGCCAAGATTAACAAGACCATCGTGATGTTTTTTATTACGAAACAACCCTATCATTCCATCGACCCCGAAGTATTGCAATCGAGGGCGGTGATGGACGAAATCCATGAGACTTGCAAAGCTATTGAAAAAGAAATTGGGGATAAATTATTTCAAGCATCCGCATCGGCAACGGATTTACAAACGCCTGATTTAAACCAGTTTGTGGATGATTATTGGCGTTTGAGATTGCGTAGAACTATCCAAACTTGGAAGACCAACAAGCGTCCAAAAGTGGTTACGCACCTTTTGAAAGAAGAAGATGGCATTACGGATTTTACTCGTAAAATGAACCTCATGAACAATCCCGAAGACAAAGTAAAGATTGTGTATCACCCAGATTTTATCGTTTCCACCAATCCACTTTTTGGTTTAGATTACGGGCAATTTGTGCGGGGATGTAACTTGGGCGTGTTCCCAAGTTATTATGAACCGTGGGGATATACACCGCTTGAATGTATAGCCAGAGGCGTACCCACTATCACCTCCGACCTTTCGGGTTTTGGGGATTATATGATGCAAATTATGCGTGATTATGAACAATGGGGCGTAATGGTTGTGAACCGTAAAACCCAAGATTTTCATAAAGCCGCCGAGCAATTATCAGAAATGATGTTAAAATTCGTAAAACAATCCCTCCGTGAAAGAATTACGCAAAGAAATCGTGTAGAAAGCATTTCCGATACCTTCGATTGGAGTAATCTTCGGAGTTATTATGATACCGCCCATGATTTGGCTCTGAAGCGGAAGAAGTAGAGGATGGCATGATAATTTAATGTATTTTGATAGTGTAAGGGCAGTTTTGAAACTGCTCTTATTTACATTCTTAACGCTTTTGATTATGAAAATACTTAGCCTTATTTCTCTTGCCTTCTTGACCGTTGCAGTCCTTAGTTTGTCGGCATGGCGAAAGGATGTTTCTCCGCAAAAAATCTCTCTTGAAAAGGAGCAAAAGTCGTTATTGGCTTTCAATTCGATGCTTAAAGTTATCAAACATGAGCGTTGTATGAACTGCCATCCTACCGATGATCACCCACGTCAAGGAGACAACGCTCACGTGCATTTGTTCAATGTTCAACGGGGCAAAGATGATGAGGGACTATCTGTGATGCGATGTAATACTTGTCATCAAAAAGAAAATAATCCTTATTCAAATGCCCCAGGGGCTCCTCATTGGAAATTAGCTCCTAAAAGTATGGGTTGGCAGGGGCTGACGGATGCCCAATTGGGACAAGCAATTTTGGATAAATCAAAAAATAAGGGGCGTGATGTAGCGGCTTTGGTAGAACACATGACGAAAGATTCCTTAGTAAATTGGGGCTTCAAACCTGGTGCGGGTAGAGCATTACCTCCATTGAGTCAGCAAGAATTTGCGAAGGCAGTGCATGAATGGGCGGATAATGGGGCGATTGTGCCGAAGGAATGATAAGATATGAATTATTGATAGAAATTCTATGAAAAAAGTCGCCGTTATTGGGGCAGGGATTGCGGGAATTGCTTCGGCTATTCGTTTGGCACATAAAGGCTATGCCGTTTCGGTATTTGAAGCCAATGCTTATGCAGGAGGGAAATTGAGTAGTTTCGAGCAAAATGGTTATCGTTTTGATGCGGGTCCTTCTTTGTTTACCTTACCGCATTTAGTTACAGAATTATTTGAATTGGTAGGTAAAAATCCCGCTGATTTCTTTAAATATGAGCAACTGACCGAGGTTTGTCGCTATTTTTGGGAAGACCAAACCCAATTAACCGCTTGGGCTGAACCCGAAAAATTTGCCCAAGAAGTAGAAACCGTAACTGGCGAAAAGGCAGAGAAGATTTTACAGTTTCTGAAAGATGCTGCCTTTAAATATGAAGTGTTAGATGGTCTTTTCCTACAAGATTCTTTGCATAAATTATCCACTTGGACTTCCCAAAAAGCCTTGAAAGGGTATCTGAATTTACCCAAATTAGGCATTTTTGGTACAATGAATTCCGCCAATCAAAAACTATTCAAAAACCCAAAAATTGTACAACTTTTCAATCGTTATGCTACTTATAACGGTTCTGACCCTTACCAAACTCCTGCCACGCTCAATATTATTCCACATTTGGAATACAATATTGGAGCATTTTTCCCTAAAAAAGGCATGGTTTCTATCACCAATTCTTTGGTAGAATTGGCAAAAAGTTTAGGTGTGGAGTTTTATTTTGAAACGCAGGTAGAGGAAATTACCTTGGAAAATGGGGAGGTGAAAGAATTGAAGGTCAAAAGGTTAAAAGGTGAAAAGATGAAAGATGAATGGACGAAAATTGAGGAGTTAAATACTCATGTCTCATATCTCACACCTCATAACTACATCGTTTCTAACATGGACGTAACTCACACTTACCGAAAACTTTTGCCTCATGCCAAACATCCCAATTTTCTATTAAATCAGCCTAAATCAAGCTCAGGAGTAATTTTTTATTGGGGAATCAAGCAACAATTCCCTCAATTAGATTTGCATAATATTTTGTTTAGTGAAAATTATCGGGAGGAATTCAAGACAATGTTCGAGGACAAAACGATTTATCACGACCCAACGGTTTATATTAACATCACCTCAAAACATAAGCCTGATGATGCTCCCGAGGGTTGCGAAAATTGGTTTGTGCTAATAAATGCCCCTGCGAATGAAGGACAAGATTGGGATAAAATTATTGCCGAAACCAAGCAAAATGTAATTCAAAAAATCAAACGAACTTTGGGCGTTGATATTTCGGAACTGATTGAGTGTGAGTCAATTCTCGACCCCAGAACGATTGAGTCTAAAACGTCTTCGGCACAAGGAGCTTTGTACGGCAATTCGTCCAATAATCGTTACGCTGCATTTTTGAGACACGCCAATTTTTCTTCAAAAATCAAAAACTTGTATTTTGTAGGGGGAAGTGTTCACCCAGGCGGAGGAATCCCTTTAGCATTGTCTTCGGCGAAGATTATGAGTGGATTTTTGTAGGCATAAAATAACCAAGGCACAAAGGAAAGTTATTTGATTAGCTTTCCTTTTTTTTAAGCTAGGTAACGAATAATATTACAATAGTTATATTTCATCTCTTTTATTGTATTTTTAAAAGAATTTCTAAAATCATTTAGGGATTTTATCTTCGAGATTGACTATACTGTAATCCCAATCATTAACAGCCCATGTCTTATAAAACTTTCAGTGATGAGCAATTAGTTGAATTCCTTCAACAAGGGAACTCGCTTGCTTTTGCCGAAATTTATCAGCGTTATTGGTACAAAATGTTTAATGTAGCCTATCATTCTTTGGGGAATAAACAAGAGGCAGAAGAAATTGTACAGGACGTTTTTGTAACGATTTGGAGTAGGGTTGGAGAGATAGATATTCGGAATTTAGGAGTTTATTTAGTGGTATCGGTAAAACATCGGACTACTAATTTTATCAAATCGCAGATTAATTTCAGAAAATTTCAAGAGTATCAGATTTTCCATGAAATTCAATATTCTAACCAAACGGAAGAAATTATTCATTTTTCTGATTTGGCAAAAGCCGTAGAGGAAGCTATGAAAAAACTTCCCGAAAAAAGTGCGGAAATTTTTGTAAAAAGTCGCTTTGAAAATCAATCAGTAAAAGCAATTGCCTTGCAAATGGAGTTATCTGAAAAGGCGGTAGAATATCATATTACAAAATCGGTAAAAGTATTGCGAGAACAACTGCAATGCTACCAGTCCAATAATTAATCATGAATCAACACGAATTTGATAACCTTTTAGAGAAATACCTCGCTGGCAATTGCACCGCTATCGAGGAAAAACAGGTATTAGATTGGTACGAAAAACAAGTAGAAAACCCTACATTACTTGATGCTTCGGAAAAGAAAATTACCGAAAACCGCCTTTGGATAAACATTATTGCCACCATGCAACCTCGAAACTTAATTTTCAACAGTTTTTCATGGCAAAGATTAGCTTTGGCAGCCTGCATATTGATAATGCTAAGTTTTGGGTGGATATTTTTTGCCAAAAAAGTTGAAAAACAAGTTGTAACTACTCAAAAGGAGTTACTTATTGAAGGTGTGGTTGTAAAAAATACTGCCAAAAAATCTCAGAAAATATTCTTAGAAGATGGTAGCATTATTTTACTCAGCGTTGGTAGTAGCATTACTTACCCAGAACACTTTGGCGACAAAAATAGAAAAGTTTACTTAAAAGGTGAAGCCTTTTTTGATGTCCAAAAAGACCCAACAAAGCCTTTCATTGTGTATGCGGGCAATCTGACTACCCAAGTTTTAGGGACAAGTTTTAATATTAAATCAAACGAAGCGTCTTCGATAATTGAGGTTTCGGTAAAAACGGGGAGAGTTTCGGTGTTTGAGAATGGAGATAGTAACCTCAAAAACCATAAAGGCATTATTTTAACGCCTAACCAAAAAATTATATTCAATAAAAGTACCAAAGAAATTATCCCAACGCTTGTCAGTGAACCACTCCCAATTATTCCAGTGGAAAGCGTAAAAACGTTCATCTTTGAAGCCGTTGCCATTGCCGATGTATTAACCAATCTTCGGACGATTTATGGAATAGAAATAGTTACCGAAAACCAAACCCTTAACCAATGCGTTTTTACGGGCGACCTCAATGACCTGCCGTTGGCTACTCAATTGGATTTAATTTGTAAGTCCATCAACGCCACCCACGAGCAACGAGGTACCAGTATTTTCATTAATGGTGAAGGTTGTAAGTAAAAAAAATCCCTTTCCTGTTGGGAAAGGGACGTGTGAAGCAGATGTTTCGAGCATTTGGTTCACTAAATACCCTCAAAATTTCCATTTAGGTTTTTACCTTTTGATGAAAGCGGGGGCTTGTTTTATCCGTTCAATAATAAAACTATTAAAAGTATGCAAAAAAAAATTACAAATCCAAAAATTCTGTACGATGTCATGCGGGTAACTTGTACTCAACTCTTTCTGAGCCTACTTTTTTGCGGGATGACCCTCGCAAATAAAGTACATGGGCAGGAAATCCTCAACCAATCGGTTAGTCTCAATTTTGAGTCCATTGAGTTAAAAAAGGCTTTATCTCAAATTGAAAAACTTGCCGAAATTAAGTTTGTTTATAGCTCAACTACGATTTCGGGAAACGAAAAAATTACCTTGAAAGCCAAGAATACTAAACTTTCAGAGATTTTGCATGATATTCTCACACCCTTTCAAGTGGGTTATGAAGTGGTGGGTTCGAGAATTTTATTGAAAAAGCAAATCAATGAGGTATTCATCCCAAACGAAAAATCAGTAAGTCCCAATCTACCCGAAAAAATAGATTTAAGTATCACAGGCAAAGTAATTGACGAAACTGGCGATGCAATATCGGGCGTAAATGTGTCCATAAAAGGTACTTCACGGGGTGTTTCCACGAATGCAAATGGGCAATACACCGTTTCAGTTCCCGATGCAAAAAGCGTTTTAGTTTTCAGTTTTGTCAGTTACGAAACTCAGGAAGCCGTTGTGGGTAATCGTACTACCATCAATATCAGCCTAAAAGCCGACATCAAATCCCTCAATGAAGTGGTTGTGGTGGGTTATGGAACGCAAAAGAAGTCAGATTTAACGGGTTCAGTTTCTACGGTAGATATGAAACAAACGCTATCTCGCCCCGCTGCCGATGTGAGTAATATGTTGCAAGGGCGAGTGGCTGGCGTGGTGGCTTCGGGGTCTAATCAACCTGGGGGTAACGGCTATGTACGGATTAGAGGCATAAGTTCTTTTGGTAGTAATGAGCCGCTGGTAATTATTGATGGCGTTCAAACTTCGGGTACTAACTCACTGAATCCCAATGATATAGAAAGTATGAATATCCTAAAAGATGCTTCTTCGGCGGCAATTTATGGAGCAAGAGGGGCTGGTGGAGTCATTATTATTACCACCAAAAAAGGTAAAGCCAATAAAACACAAATAAGTTACGATAGTTATTACGGGGTGTCAAACGTTACTCGCTATCCCGACATGGTTAATACTACTGAATTGGGTGATCTATTGTGGAAACAACAATTGGGAGCAGGTATTACGCCAACATCATCACAATACGGCAAGGGAGCAACGCCAGTTATCCCAGATTATATTTTGGCAGGAACTGCAGGTGGGCTTTTTGAAGGAAATCCATTGGCTGACCCCAGTAAATACGTATATGAGCAAAACGGTTTTTATCAGATTGTTCGTGCCAATAAACAAGGGACAGATTGGTTTAAAGAAAGTACCCAACCCGCCGCAACACAAAGCCATAATTTGAGTGCTTCGGGGGGGACAGACAGAGCCGTTTATAATCTGAGTTTGGGCTATTACAAGGAAGATGGTTTGCAAAAATATACGTTTTATGACCGTTATAGCATTCGTGCCAATTCAGAGTTTAAATTAGGGAAAAAGATTCGTTTTGGGGAAACACTTTTTGGGTCTTACCGCTTGAGGCAGGGTTCAACTGATAATGATGAAGGTTCTCCGTGGTCGCAAGCCTATCGGATGCAACCCATTGTTCCCGTGTATGACATCAATGGAAATTTTGCTGGCTCAAAAGCCGCTGGCACGGGTAATGGTCAAAATCCTGTTGCTATTTTATATAGAGCTCGTAATAATAATGAACGTGATATTCGTCTCTTGGGAAGTCTTTATACCGAAGTGGATATCTTGAAGGGCTTGCGATTTAGAACTAATTACGGTATTGATTACAACAATAATTATAATACTGCTTTTAGGGACGTTAATCCAGAACATTCAGAAGGTAATTTTCAAACCAGTTTTAGTGTTCAAAGCGGATTTCAATATCGTTGGACATTTACGAATACCCTTAATTTTGAAAAATCTTTTGGTAAACACGACTTGAAATTTTTGGCGGGTACGGAGGCAGTTGAATACAAACGTGAACAAATTGGCGGGGATAGGTCGGGATATTATCCATTTACAGACCAATCATTTTGGGTCTTAGACCGTGGAAATCCTGTGGGGCAAAATAATACGTCCAGTATTGCATCAGAGGCATTATTTTCAACTTTTGGAAGAATTGATTATTCTTATGATGGAAAATATTTGTTCAATGCCACCATTCGTAGAGACGGTTCGAGCAAATTTGCCAAGGAAGTACGTTACGGTAATTTTCCGTCGGCAAGTGTGGGTTGGAGGATTTCGCAAGAGAATTTTATGAAAAATGCCAGTTTTATTTCTGATTTAAAAATTAGGGCAGGTTACGGGGTAGTAGGAAATGACCAAATTGATGCCAATAATCAATACAGCTTTTATCGCTCAGACCCAAGTCGTTCCTTTTATGATATTGGCGGTTCAAATACATCCACCGTGGCAGGTTATGACCTTGACCGTAAGGGAAATCCAGGTTCAAAATGGGAAGAAACCGCAACGCTCAACTTAGGGCTTGATTTTGCCCTTTTCAACAATGCCTTGGAGGTAAATTTAGATGTTTACAATAAAAAAACTTCTGATTTATTGGTACAAATACTTCGTCCAGGCACGGAAGGTGATTTTACCGCCCCATTTGTAAACGTAGGAAATACCGAAAATAAGGGGATAGACTTAATGCTATCATACCGTGGAACAGGATTAAACAGGGAGTTGAAATATGCCACTTCGGTCAATTTTTCTGCCTATCGTAATTTGGTTTCGAGTGCGGGGGTAGATTTTTTTACTAACAGTACTCGTAATTCTCCCGTTTCACGTACCGTTACAGGACAACCAATTGGGATGTTTTATGGCTACGTCTTGGACGGTTTCTTTAACTCGGTGGAAGAAGTTTTGGCGGCTCCCGACCAACCTGGTCTCAGTAAAACTTCTAATGCTTCCGCCCTACAATCGGTTGGTCGTTGGAGATTGAAAGATGTCAATGGCGATGGTAAAGTAACCGCCGATGACCGTACTTTTTTGGGGAGTCCTCACCCAGATTTCCAGATGGGATTTAATTTTGATGTGGCTTATAAAAACTTTGATTTGAATATGTTTTTCTTCTGGAATTATGGCAATCAAATTTATAATAATACCAAATGGTGGACAGATTTTAATGGCTTTACGGGCAATAGGTCGAAAAAAATGCTCTATGATAGTTGGACTCCCGAAAATAAAAATGCCAGTTTACCTAAATTAGACATTAACGATAACATCAGTAATGCTCGTCCGCATACTTATTTTGTAGAATCAGGTTCTTATTTTAGGGCTAAAACGGTTCAATTAGGTTATACTGTACCCTCAAAAATGATAAGTCGTTTGGGGGTTAGTAAGTTACGTTTATATGTTCAAGGGCAGAATTTATTTACCATCACCAACTATTCTGGTTCAGACCCCGACCTCATTGACGTTGGTCGTGGCGACATCGGTTTAGGCGTTGATCATGGGCGTGTACCTAATGCAAGACAGTTTTTGGCAGGAATAAATATGACATTTTAATCAGAAAATCATGAAAAAGATACACAAATATAGTTTCATTTTAACGGTTGCTTTCTTGGGGCTTTTTACCAATAGTTGCAAAGAAGATTTCTTAGACCGCCGACCCGTGGGCGTTTTCAGTGAAGATGCCCTCAAAACAAAATCAGGAGTCAATGGTATTTTAATTGGGGCTTATGCGGGCTTAAATGGCTCAATGATTGGTACAGGGTCAAGTGCTGGGGCAGATGTGAATACCTTCTCAAATTGGGTATTTGGCAGTTTAACCTCCGATGATGCCCAAAAAGGGGCAGACGTTGGCGGTAGTCGTAGTAACATTGAACGCTACGAAATTGCAGCCGATAATACCAAATTAGACGACCGTTGGCGGTTTACTTTCGATGGAATTGCCCGTTGCAACGATGTTATAAAAATGACACCATTAGTGAGTGCATTTACCGAAACTGAAAGCAAAAATCTCATTGCCCAAGCTCGTACTTTGCGGGGATTATACTATTTCCATGGCACAGTCGTTTTTGGCAGATTACCTTGGATTGATGAAAAAACCACTAATTTTTTACAACCCAACGAAAGGGTTTTATGGAAAGAAATGGAAGCTGATTTAAAATTTGGCTACGATAATTTGCCCGAAACTTTTACTGAATTGGGTAGATTTAATAAATGGGGAGCGGGTGTTTTCTTAGCTAAAATTTATGTTTTCCAGAAAAAATGGGCAGAAGCTAAGGCTTTGCTGGACGTAATTATTGCTACTGGCAGAACTACAAGAGGTGTAAAATATGGTCTTTTACCGAAATATCACGACAATTTCAGAATTGCAACCCAAGGCTCAAGTGCAGATGGAGAAGGAGTGTTAGATGCTCAATATTCGGTAAATGATAATGGCAAAGGCTATAATGGCGGTTTGGGAGATAATTTGAACTTCCCTCACGGTGGATTACCTACTGAACCAGGCGGTTGTTGTGGTTATCATGTGCCTTCGCAAGATTTGGTCAATGCTTTTCAGACGGATAAAGACGGTTTACCCTTTTTGGATAATCCCAATGCCCAAGAAGTTAAAAACGACCAAGGCATTGAAAGTGCTGCTCCTTTTACCACTTATCAAGGCACGCTTGACCCACGCTTGGACTGGACTGTCGGACGAAGGGGTATTCCTTATTTAGATTGGGGACTGCATCCTGGCAAAATTTGGATGCGTGACCAAGCATACGGAGGACCTTATTCACCCAAGAAAAATGTGTATTATCAGGCTGAGGAAGCTACATTAACTGAGGGGACAAGCCGACAACTTTCTGCCAATAATGTGCGTATTATGCGTTTTGCGGAGGTTATTTTGATGGCTGCCGAAGCGGAAATAGAATTGGGAAATTTGGATAGAGGTAGAGAATTGGTTAATCAAATAAGAAGTAGAGCGGCTAATCCAGACGGTTTTGTAAAATTACCCAACGGAACACCAGCCGCTAATTATGTGATTCAGACCTATAAAACACCTTGGGCAAATAAAGAAGTTGGTTTGAAAGCCCTACGTTTTGAGAGAAGATTAGAATTGGGCATGGAAGGAAAACGCTTCTTTGATTTGGTTCGTTGGGGCATTGCCAAAGAAGTTTTGAATAATTATTTGGCGTATGAAAGTACCAAAAGAGCTAATCTAAAGGGGGCGGCATTCAAAGATCACAGTGGTTTATTTCCAGTTCCACAACGCCAAATTGACGCTACCAAAGATGCGGAAGGAAAGCCAACATTAAGCCAAAATACGGGGTATTAATTGGTCTTTTAATCTTTATTTTTCGGAACTATAAACTATTTGGCACAAAAATTAATTCTAAGTGTAAAAGCCTTCCAATATCCATAGCGAGGGGTTTAAACCCCTCGCTATGGATATTGGAAGGCGATTTGCCAAATAGCTTATAGTTCCGTTATTTTTTGGTGAAGGCTTAAAATCATCAACTTTAACGGATAAAAAAACCTTGAAAATATTGATAATCAGATATTAGGAAGTTAAGCCCTAAACATCGAACATCGGAATACGAATAACTATCAACCAATTAAGCTACCGTACTAATCACTTTCATTGCTCCCATCGCCTGACGAAGTGTATCGCCCACGATTTCGATTGAATGACTACGAATTGCTTTGTTCACCGTATTTAAAGCACGGTTATCAACGCCCATATCCTTGCCATCACTATAATTTTTACCAATGATGTCAGTTTCTACTTTCGACATGAAATCTGCCAAAAGTGGCTTACAGGCATGGTCGAAAAGGTAGCAACCGTATTCAGCCGTATCAGAAATTACTGAGTTCATTTCGTATAATTTTCTACGAGCAATGGTGTTGGCAATTAATGGCGTTTCGTGCAATGACTCATAATAAGCCGACTGTGCGATAATTCCAGCCTCAACCATCGTTTCATAAGCCAATTCAACACCCGCACGTACCATCGCAACCATCAAAAGACCGTTATCAAAATACTCTTGGTCAGAGATTTTAACCGCTCCCGCTGGGGTTTTTTCAAAGGCAGTTTCGCCCGTTGCCGCTCGCCAAGTCAAAAGATTTTTATCATCATTTGCCCAGTCAGCCATCATGGTTGAAGAAAAATGTCCACTCATGATGTCGTCTTGGTGTTTTTGGAACAACGGACGCATGATAGTTTTCAATTCTTCCGAAATTTCAAACGCCTTGATTTTCGCAGGATTCGACAAACGGTCGAACATCCCCGTGATACCACCTTGTTTCAAAGCCTCCGTAATAGTTTCCCAACCGTACTGAATCAATTTAGAAGCGTATCCAGCATCAATTCCTTTCTCAATCATTTTATCAAAACAAAGAATTGAACCCGTTTGTAATAAACCGCAAAGAATGGTTTGCTCGCCCATTAAATCAGATTTAACCTCCGCCACAAAAGATGATTTCAACACGCCCGCACGGTGTCCGCCTGTACCTACACAATACGCTTTTGCATACGCCCAACCTTTTCCTTCGGGGTCATTTTCTGGGTGAACCGCAATCAAGGTTGGTACGCCAAATCCACGCAAATATTCCGCACGAACTTCCGAACCTGGACATTTTGGAGCCACCATAATCACCGTAATATCTTTACGAACCTGCGTTCCTTCTTCTACAATATTGAAACCGTGCGAATACGAAAGCGTAGCTCCTTGTTTCATCAAAGGCATCACCGCCGCTACTACCGCAGTATGTTGTTTGTCGGGCGTAAGGTTAATCACCAAATCAGCCGTTGGAATTAATTGTTCGTAAGTACCGATGGTGAAATTGTTTTCAGAAGCACTTTTCCAAGACTGACGTTTTCCATCAATCGCCTCCTGACGCAAAGCATAAGTAACATCCAAGCCCGAATCACGAAGGTTTAAGCCTTGGTTCAAACCCTGAGCACCACAACCTACTACTACGATTTTTTTGCCCAAAAGAGCGTTTACACCATCTGTAAATGAACTTCCGTCCATAAATTCACAAACACCTAATTGATTTAATTGCTCTCTGAGCGGTAATGAGTTGAAATAATTTGCCATGATTTTGTTTTTGAACTGACAGCCATTTTTTTGATGTTACAAAATTCTTAATTTTATGTCAAAGTTTATGGTAAATTACTTTTATTTTTAGGTACTTTTTATGGCTAATAATTTTATACTAATTGAAAAATAATACTAAAAACTTGATTTTTAGAAACTTAACCAATATTTGATTTAGTTCAAATACCATGCAAAAATCCTTAAAAACATACCAATTCAAACCTCATGAAATCATCGCTTCCGTGGGGGCGAGTAGTGGCGTTTGGGAAATTTGGTTTGCTTCAGAAGTAGATAATTTGACCTTCTATTTACAGGATATTGATTCACTGAATTGCAATCAAGAAGAGATAGATTATGGCGTAAAATATTATGAAAAGTTATTAAATAAATCCATCATTGGGCAATTTATTCCCATTATTGGTAATCATCATCAAACTAATTTACCCGTTAATTTTTTTGATAAAATGCTGATTATTAACAGTTTGCATGAATTTTCATACGTAGATAAAATTTTACAGGATATAAAAAAGTGTTTGAAACCTTTGGGAAAATTATTTATTGAAGAACAAATGGCTAAAATCTCAGGCGAGATACATGAGGGCTGTGGAAAACGGCTTTTTACGCAAGAGGAATTGATTGATTGTCTGGGGGAAAATGGGTTTGATTTGGTGCAAATTGTGGGAAAAGGTGGTGGGATTTTTATTTTTATATTTGGTAAAATTGTGTAGAGACAAGGCAGTGCATTGTCTCTACAATTCCAACAATTTTTGACCTTAACCTGACGGCTATGGACGATAGTCAGACGATTTCCAAATTTACGAAAATCGAACATCGAAAAACAATTATCGATCTTACACTTCTTGCGGATAAATCAGCCCAATTTGCTCACGGATTTCACACAATAATGCCATCAATTCCAAACTAAATTGCAAAGGTAATTTATCACTTTCGGTTTTTCCTTCTCTCAAACACTTCTGCACTTCTTCTGCTTCATACGAATACCCGAAACCTAATCTTTCTGTGAGAAAAACTTGTGGTTCTTCGCCTTTGATGGTCAAAGTAAAGCCCTTTGTTTCATGAAAACGTCCGTGTATAAAGATTTTTCCTTTCGTTCCGTAAATCGTGCAAACTGTATCAGTATCAGCCATTACCGTTGAAAAAAGTGAAGCCGTTGCTCCATTTGGGTATGTCAAAGACATGGCACAATTCATATCTACGCCAGTGGGTGCCATCGTTGCTACTGCTTTAATCTCCTGCGGATTTCCCAATAATAATTTACTGATAAACAAAGGATAAATCCCAATATCGTACAGTGAACCACCCGTTAATTCAGGGTTAAAAAGTCTTCCATCTACTTTATAATCTGCCTTGAAACCAAAATCTGCTACGATATGGACAATATTCCCAATTTTCCCCGACTCAATTATCTCTTGAATTTGGGCAATGGCTGGATGAAATCTTGTCCAGATAGCCTCCATCAAAAACAGGTTTTTTGCTCTGGATTTTGCCACCATTTCTTGCACCATTGTCGTATTGATGGCGAAGGCTTTTTCACACAAAACGGCTTTGCCCGCTTCCAAGCACATTAAGGTATTTTCGTGATGATAGGCGTGTGGGGTAGCAATATAAATGACATCAACTTCTGGACAAGCCGCTAATTCTTCATAACTACCAAAGGCTTTTTCGGCACCGTGGCGTTCGCCAAAATCTTGGGCTTTCGAGAGGTCTCGTGAGGCTACGGCATAGACTACACCATCAGCCACGTGGGCAACTAAATCGGCAGTAAATTTTTCGGCAATTCCCCCGCAGGCGAGGATTCCCCAGCGAATGGGTATTGATGTGTTCATGGTATTTTGGGTTAAATGAAACTCAAAGAAAAACGTAGAACTTTCACAAAAGCCCTACGTTTTCAATTTAACTTCTAAATATTCAATATATCGTTTCTGTTCTTGATTGATGGAATCCTTCTCTATAATTCGTTTATCTTTTTCTTCGATTAATAATTTGCACCATTCATCCCCGATGATATTTACTACATTATGATTATCGTGAGCATTATTTATGGTGTTCTCAATCGTCATTCCATTCAATTTTTTGAATACTTCGGTTTTGTCTTTTCCAGTCGCTTTCGCTATTTTTTCGATGTCTTCCATGTCTATTTTCTTTTTGCCGTTTTCCAAATTCCAATAAGCCGATTGGCTTTTACCCATGCTGAGTGCCATTGATTCTTGTGAATGTCCCGTTTCGTTTCGTAAATCTCGTAAAAAATCTTGTGTATCTTTCATTTGAAGTGTATAATTAAATTGAGTTTATGATACAAAAATATAGGTTTTGGGATAAATAACAAATAAAATTGATTAAGTGAACAATATTATTAGTTTTTCTGATACGATTATTTGGAAAACTGATAAGGGATTTGTGGATAATGGTGAATATTTGCTTTAAATAAATCTTTCACATTTTATTATTTAAACAAAATATTCACAACTTATGAAAAAAATAAAACTACTATCGGCATTTATTATATTTGCCGTGTTAGCAGGAGTATTCTCTTGCAAAATTGAAGAAGAACCATTTAGCAATGAACCTTTTGTAAATGAAGCAAGAAACTGGCTTTCTCAGCAAATTGTATCAAGTAAAAATGCTCGTGAGAAAAAACAACGATTTAATCTAAATACGATTGATTGGGATAAAGCCGTTTCCGTAAAATATCAAGGGTATAAAGAAGCAATTGAAATACCACTTGAGAATAAGAATATTAAGAGCTACCGACTTAAGCAAACAGAATTTACTGTTTCACAAACACAAACAAAAATTTTAATTTTGAAAGATAATAAGGGAAATATAAGCTCCGAAATTATTGACATATTTGTTTATGATAAAAACGCTAAAAAAGGTAGTAAAGTATTTGATGTAGAGTCCCTAAATGGAGTTCTGATTAAAAGTAATATTTCTCAGAAAATTGTGGATATTGGCTTTTTAAAAAATGGTAAGAATGTAAAGAAAAGCGGCAAGGTAATGGAACAATGTTATGAAATGTGGCTCGTTATGTGTGATTATAACCCTGATACTGGTCAAACGAGTAATTGTGTACAAGAGGAATTACTTGACAGTTGGTGTGAACCAGATGGAGGAGGGGGAGGAGATGGTGGTGGAGACAATGGAAGTAATAATAGAATCACAAATGAATTAAGTTATCCTTGCTTTAACAGCACTTTCAGTTCAATGGTGAATGGAAGTTTTGACAATAAAGTACAGAATATTCTCCAGAATTTTAATAAATCTGCTAATCAAAATTTTACAATTAGAGATGAATGGAATGATAATGAACTGATAAATGCTACTACTCAAGGTAATATCATAACCTTAAATATGAAAGCGTTGGCAAACGCTTCACAGGAATTCATTGCAAAAGTAATTTACCATGAAATTCTTCATGTGTATTTGAATAATTCTACTGCTATGAGTGACCATCAAATTATGGGAAATGACTATGTTAATCCTATGGCGGATGCTTTACAAAGTTGGTTTCCAATAAATCGAGATGACGCAATAGCTTTGGCTTGGAGTGGATTACAGTCAAGCGGTTGCTATCAAGTGCTATCACAGTCTGAAAAAACTAACATTGAAGACGTTGTAGTTAAACGTTATAAAAATTATGGAAATCAATTCAATAATCAATATGGGAAACACTGTGACTAAAAATATTTTTCTCATCCCATTATTACTTTTAAGCACCAGTATTTTTTCCCAACAGGGTTCAAAATTACCTTTCACCTTTCCTCCACCCTTGGATGAAATGAATATAAAAGGTCGCCCAGAATATATAAATTATGTTTTGAGGAGCGGCATTACCTCTCCTCAAAACGATGAATGTAAAGCAAGTTGGGATATTTTCTTTTTTAGGGTTAATGGCAGCAATAAAGTTGATAGTATAAGGCATAACGGAAATTTGCCTTCTGAAGTAACTAATCAAATTATTTTTAATATTAATTCAACTCAAGGACGTTGGAAAATACCTTTGGGCACCAAGAAAAAGGATTATTGTTGGTTTATCTATCCTTATTTCAGAACTTCCCCAGGTACTCCTAATTGCGACAAAACTGAAAATATTCTTTTGAATAAAAATATTAAAAGGATGGCTCATACCATGGACGAATTTTATAGATTTTTCCAAGGTTCAAAGTATGTAATTATTCTTAACCCTGAGTATGGTTTAAGCACAGAATGATTTCAGGCATTGATGGTCACGGTACAAATGATTAGATTACCACTCACGCTCTGATAAAACAAAAAAGGCTCGTATCATCACGAGCCTTTTTTGTTTTCCCTACTCACCAAACAAATTTCAGCCGTATCTTTGCAATTCAATTAATTACCATATCCAATCACTAATAATTACTAACTTGTTAATTGTAAACTGAAAAATGAGCGATTTAAAAATAGACAAAGAAGACATCATTAGGGCGTTATCAACCGTTCAAGAACCTGACTTGAAACAGGATTTGATAACCCTCAATATGATTAAGGATATAGAAATGGGCGTTGGTGAAGTACGTTTTACCGTAATTTTAACCACTCCCGCTTGTCCATTAAAGGAAAGAATCCGCAAGGAATGTACCGATGCCATCCATACCCACGTGGATGCAGACGTGAATGTTATCGTAAATATGACTTCCGATGTAACATCTTCACGCATGGGTGGAACGCTTTTGCCAGACGTAAAAAACATCATTGCGATTGCTTCGGGCAAGGGTGGCGTTGGGAAATCAACCGTTACAGCCAACTTAGCGATGGCTCTGAAAATGTCAGGGGCAAAAGTGGGAATTATTGATGCCGATATTTCTGGACCTTCCATCCCCGTGATGTTTGGGGCGGAGGATATGCAACCAATGGTGCAGCAGATTGATGGCAAAAATATGATTCAGCCCATCATGCAGTATGGAATTAAGATGATTTCGATGGGTTTTCTTGCCCCACAAGACAATCCAGTACCGTGGCGTGGACCGATGGTTACGCAGGCATTACGCCAGTTTTTTA
Source organism: Cytophagales bacterium (assembly GCA_038230735.1). Lineage (GTDB taxonomy): Bacteria > Bacteroidota > Bacteroidia > Cytophagales > Spirosomataceae > Arcicella. The sequence goes on along the minus strand of JBBRMR010000012.1, from coordinate 18,572 downwards.
GTGATACTTTTTGGGGTGAATTAGACTATCTTTTGATTGATTTACCACCAGGTACTTCTGATACACATTTGTCGCTCGTGCAACTCGTACCCGTAACGGGGGCGGTCATTGTTACAACTCCGCAAAAAGTGGCTCTTGCCGATGCAACGAAGGGATTAATGTTTTTCAGACAGCCACAAATCAATGTACCCGTTCTGGGCGTAATTGAAAACATGGCGTACTTTTCTCCTGCCGAATTGCCTGATAATCAGTATTTTATTTTTGGAAAAGATGGTGGAAAGAATTTGGCTATAAAATACGAAACCGAATTATTAGGAGAAATCCCCATCGTACAGAGCATCCGTGAGGCAGGAGACGAAGGCAAACCAGCCGTAATGACGGAAGGGAAAGTAGCCGATATTTTTAGAAATGCTGCTGAAAAATTGGCTCAACAAGTGGCAATTCGGAATGCTACGAAAGCTAAGACTGCCACTGTGGAGGTGAGAGTTTAAACAAAATTTTAGAAATCAGAATTTAGAGTTATTTTTGACCATAAAAAAGGTGCTGAGTTCAGAGTCAGCACCTTTTTTATGAAAGTTTTGATAGAATTTGCCTTCTAAAAGTTTCAATAAGTTTTCAGCAAATTTAATGAAACCCTAAAACAAAATCCCCGCTAATGTAGCCGACATATAACTTGCCAAAGTTCCTGCAATCAAAGCACGAACTGCCACTTTCGTAAGGTCAGCTCTACGGCTTGGTTCTAAGGCACTGATACCCCCAATTTGGATTCCTAACGAGCCGAAATTGGCAAATCCGCAGAGGGCGAAGCTGACGATGGCAACGGTTTTTGGGGTCAACGTTCCTGCCTTAATCATGGGCGAAAGTTTAAGGTATGCCACAAATTCGTTAGCTGCTAATTTTGTTCCCATCAATGAACCTGCCTGTAAAATTTCCTCTTTCGGAACGCCCATACACCAAGCAAAACCCGCAAATAAATATCCCAAAAGTGTATCTAAACTAAAATCTGGATAGTTCATAATACCGCCTACTTTGCTGAAAATGAAGTTGATAAGGGCAATCAAAGCCAAGAAACCGATGAGCATTGCCAACACGTTCAAGCCCACTTTCAAACCATCCGAACAACCTGCCGAAATAGCATCAATAATGTTAGTATGTTCTTTTTCTACTTTCAAAGTAACAATTCCCTTCGTCTCTGATTCTTCGGTTTCGGGGTACATAATTTTGGAGATTGCTAATGCTCCTGGGGCTGCCATAATACTGGCGGCAATCAAGTAAGATGCTGGTACGCCAAACTGAATATATGTTGCCATTACACCTCCCGCAATACAGGCGTAACTTCCTGCCATTGAAGCGGTTAATTCAGAGAGTGTCATGCCTTTTAAGTAAGGTTTTATCATGATTTGAGCTTCCACTTGCCCCACAAAAGCACTTGAAATATTGGATAATGCTTCTGAGCCACTTACGCCCATAAGTAGCTTCATACCCTTAGCTAACCATTTAATTACGAATTGAATAACGCCTAAATGATAGAAAATATTTACTAAAACCGCTACGAAAATAATCGTTGGAATAATGTTGAAAAAGAAGATAAATCCACCGCCCCGAAAGACTGTTTCGAGCAAAGGAACATCCGCTAAGGGTCCAAAAACGAACTTTGCACCTTCAGAACTGAAGCTAATTACCCGTGTAACCCAGTTGCCCAAGGTTTGGAAAGTTGCCGTTCCAACGGGGGTTTTTAAGATAAAAACTGCCAAACCTGCCTGTAAAGCCAAACCCATCCCAACGGTGCGGAAATTGATTGCCTTGCGGTTATTTGACATTAAATAGGCAATGCCCAAAATCAATACTATTCCAATAAGTCCTGTGAAACGTTCCATGCGTGGTTGGTTAATGATAAATATCTATCTTTTAATTTGTTGAATTGCTTAGTTTTTACAAAAATAATCAAAAAATGGTAGTATTACATCCTACCATTTTCCAAATTCCTAAACCTCTATCCGCTCCGAAATCTTACAAATATCAAACGCCACTTTTTGAATATTGATAAATTGTTCTGGAATCAAGATTTGTTCCTCTGGCGTAATACGGGAGCGAACGTCGCCCAGTGCCGTCCCGTATAATGACAGTATTTTAATATTTTCCTTTACCACAAACTCATTTTCTTCAATAATTTTGATGGCTTCTTTTAATAATGTTTCCGTATTTTGGGCAATCTTTTTCAAATTTTCATACGTTGAAAGTTCCTCAAAATGCTCCGTTGCGTACAAGGCAAGCGTGGCAACATACGAAGAGAGTAGGTGATTCAGAACCGAAAACTTATGAATTTCATCAATACTTACTTGCTTGTGTTTAGGTTCGGAAAACATCCTTTGAAAGGCAGAAGCAAGGTTGGCACTTCTCACAAAAACCTCCTTTCTGACGATTTTATAAGGAACTCGCTGGTATTCTTCACCAAAATAAAGCTGCGAAACTTGATGATAATATGCCATATTTGCCTCCAACATTTCTACCAAAGTTTTTCTGAATTTCTGATGTTCCCAATGCGGTAAAAACAAATAACTTCCCGCAAAAGCAATGCCTCCGCCAATGAGCGTATCATAAACTCGTTCAATTAACAAGGCTCGACTTCCCATACCCAAAAAATCAAAAAGAATCAGGATAAAAGGAGTCATAAAAACTACGCTGACCAAGTAGGTTTTACGTTGAAAACTGTACGTTCCCAACATACAAATTAACAAAATCGCAAATAACCAACGATTATCCGTAACGTAGGTCAAGATAATCATCCCGATAACTGCCCCACCAATTGTTCCCATTAGTCGGTCGAGATTGCGTTCTTTGGTGAGACTGTATGCTGGTTTCATGATGACTAAAATCGTCAAAAGAATCCAGTTGGAATGTAAGAAATGAAAGGATTGGGCAATGATAAAGCCCAAAAGCATCAAGCCCGAAACCCGCAAGGCGTGCCTGAAATTCTCGGATTTGAGGTTAAGATTATCCTCAAAAACATCCCAGCTATAATCTTGATGGCTAATAAAAGAGGTAATCTGAATGTCGTTTTTGAGTAATTTTGCCTGTTTTCTTTCCTCAAAATAGCCTTTTATCTTTTTTAGTCTTAAGAAAATATTCTCAACATTTACGTCAATATTTTTCAAAGCTTGCAATCCTACTTTTGTATAGATATAATCACCTTTATGGTTTTCTAAGGATTCAATATTTCGTTTTAAATCTTTAATTTTCCGAGTTACGTTAGCGTTAAAGTTGGGTTTTGTAAATGTCCTTAATGAGAAACTTATTTCTTCCATCTGTTGGGCTAACAGGTTGAGAATCGCTTCAAAATCTTTCAGAATTCCCGTTTCATCAAATTGTTTGTGGAGGTTTTGGTAATTATAAAAAGTAGATAAAATTTGTTCGTACAAGTCCATCATATCTACGAAAATTGCCAATAAAAATCGCCCTTCTTGGGTGGATTCTTGCACAATTCTACGACTTTTGAAGAGTAATTCTCGCACAGCATCTTGCTTGGTATTCATCAAAATTTGAGCCTCGACAATCTCCTTAAAAGTTTCGTCATAATCAACGCCTTCGTGATAAAATTTTGCTTTAATCCGCATAAAATCAGCCAGTTCATTCATACATTCTGCCAATGACTGTCGAGCCAAACGGTAGGGCATAATTCTGTATAATGTTAAACTTAGGGCAGTATACCAGCAACCACCCAAGAAAATATAGAGGGCATACAACAACATTTCATTCAACGGGCGAATATCGCCAATGCCCAAAGTCATCACTAATAAAGCCGCTACTCCGATGGAAGCCGCTCTGTTTCCATACACATAAAACATTGAAAATGTGAACGTTAGTCCTAAAATGAGCAAGCCCGTGAGATATACCGAAACATTGCAGAGACTGGTAAGTAACGAAACCATCGAAACAATAAAGGTGGTATAAAACATGGCATTTCGCCTGTGAACGATGGGTCCAGGGGTATCGGCAATGCTGGCACACAACGCCCCAAGCGAAACTGTGATGCCAATTTGTAGTAATCCAAATTGAGCTAAAATCAAACTCGGTAACATAGCCCCAAAAGTTATCCTGAGTCCATCGCCAAAATAAGTGCTGAGGACAAAATCTTTGACTTCGTTGGTGGTTTTTTGGAGTTGGTTATTCATTAATTTGATTTTACGGACTTAATCAAAGGTAAATGAAAAAATCGTGCAAGGATTAGTAAGGCATAAAAAACAGGATAAAAATCTTAGCTTTTGCCTCAATTCTTATCCTGATAACTGATAATTGTTTACTGGAATTTACACCTCCACCGCTTCTCTACTCACAAAAGCCTTCATAATTTCCTCCGTAATCATTCCTCGCTGATTCATTCGCTGTTGGAAAGCGGTTAATAAATTGCTGATAGCCTCTTCGGTTTGGTTAATATTGAGCGTAATTCTGATGCCCGAATTTTTGAGGGGAACACTCGGGTAAGTAGAAACATTCACAAAAAAACCGTCCTGTTGTAGTTCAAACGCCAAATCGGCAATATTAATGGGGTCGGCTCCCGTGGCGAGGTAACAAATGGGCGTAAGATCTTGGCGAACCAAAGGCAAACCCAGAGTATTGGCTTGTTGCACAAAATGTTGCATCAATTCTTGTAATCGCTCTTGACGGACGTAAATCTCGCTACTCAAATGAATATCTGCCGAAGCAATGGCAGCCGCCAGAATCATGGGTGGCACGGGTCCCGAAAAAATGAGGGTCGAACCCATATTTCGCATCATCATTTTTTGCATTTCGTCCGCAAAAACCATTGCTGCTCCGTTTGCTCCAAAACCCTTAGCAAAAGACGTAATCAAGCACATTTTTGGGTGAAAATGATTCACTTCATTAAGGGCAAATCCTTTGCCATTTTCGCCCGCCCAACTCATGCCGTGAGCATCGTCCAGATAGAGATAAAATTGTTCGTATTTGTCCATCAAATCGTAGAGATGTTGCATCGGGGCAACATCTCCAAACATGGAATATACCCCGTCTGCCATGTACCAAATTTTTTGATGTTTTTTAGACAATTCAATGATTTTCTCTTCCAATAAATCCATCCGATTGTGGCGAACTAATTCTATGTGCGTTCCAGCGGCTTTTGCCATCATAGAGGCGTTCTGAACGCTTCGATGCACTTGATGGTCGAGAATAATGGCATCTTTATTTCTGACTATGGCTGGAATCCACGAAATATGCCCCAAACTGGTTGTAGGGGCAATCAAGACGGGTTTGTTGAAGATTTTCTGGCATTTTTCCTCCAAAATTTCGTATAATTCGGATTCTAAATACATACGGGAGGAGGAGAATTGAACCCCGTAATGTTCGACGGCATCACAGGCGGCGGTTTTGAGCCTTTGGTCTAATTCGAGTCCGAGATAACTGCAACTGGCGAAGTGTAGTAACGTTCGACCATTGAGGGTGATAGTTTTTCCGTTTAAAGTTTCATCGGAAAAATGTCCTTGTAGTACCCCCTTGGACTGTGCATAGGAGATTACCCCATGCAATTGCTTGGCAACTGGCGGTTGTTGATTCATTGATTTTTATCCTTACTTAAGTTGTATGCAAAATAGCAAAGTCAAATATGAATCATACATCTGAAGGAAGCAAATAAAAAGTAGATGAATGAGTAAAAGGCAGAGAATTAACCTTTTATTTTTTTTTACAAAATATGAGACGATAGAACACTTTTAATCCAACTAAAACCAGAAAATATACCTATCTCAAAACGCTTACGATTTAGTCTTATGGTTAATTCAGGCAAAGAATATATAGTAGGTTTCAAATATATTACCACTCGAAACTTAGGATTTTCTACGCCTTATGACGTTGATACGGGCTTTGGAACGGGTTTGACTTTCAATTATTGAGTTGAGTCAATCAACATTTAATCATTTTTCTCATGGTTGCTTACTGTCTTTTTGTTAAATTTGATAGTAGCTTAGAAATGGAAGTCGTCCTTCAAAATGACGACTTCCATAAATTTCCATATAAATTAAAGTTAAATCTTAGTATTTTACTCAAATCTTATGGCTAAAAACTCATCCCTTACCATTATCAGCATTTATACAAAACATTATGAGTAAAAATATTAACCCAGAGAGAATCAGATTAAACACTCGTGAAGATAATAAAGGTTGGAAAAAGTGGGGACCTTACCTCTCAGAACGCCAATGGGGAACGGTCAGAGAAGATTATTCACCTAATCAGGATGCTTGGAACGCCATTTCGCACGATATGGCTCGCTCAATTGCCTACCGTTGGGGAGAGGAAGGAATTGCAGGAATTTCAGACAATAAATCACATATTTGCTTTGCCCTTGCCCTATGGAATCATAATGACCATATCCTGAAAGAACGATTTTTCGGATTAACGGGCAACGATTCCAATCATGGTGAAGACGTAAAAGAGTTATATTATTACCTCGAATCTACGCCAACGCATTCTTACATGAAGATGCTTTATAAGTATCCCATCAAAACATATCCTTATGATAAATTAGTGGAAGAAAGTAGAAAACGAACTCGCTTAGAACCTGAGTATGAGCTGCTTGACACGGGAATTTTGGATAAAGATGAATATTTTGATGTTTTCATTGAATATGCCAAAGCCGATGAACAGGATATTCTCATCAAAATCACGGCACATAATCGAAGTAAAAAAGATGCTCCTTTAACGATTCTGCCGACGGTTTGGTATAGAAATACGTGGAGTTGGGGATACGATAAGTTCAAATATAAGCCCATGATGACGGGTATTTCCAACAAAGCCATTGATATTGACAATAAAAACGTTGGGCATTTTAAATTGTATTGCGAAGGAGCGGACGAATTACTTTTTACCGAAAATGAAAGCAATTTTGAACGATTATACAGTGCGGCCAATTTTTCTCCTTATACCAAAGACGGTATCAACGATTATGTGGTAGATGGTGATTTAAAGGCAATTAATCCCAACAATATTGGCTCAAAAGCATCGGCACATTATCAGAAAACCGTAAAAGCTGGCGAATCCGTTACGGTGCGATTGCGTTTGGTTGACCATTCAATTCAAGAGCCTTTTGGGGGATTTGAGGATACATTTGAAAAGCGAATTCGTGAAGCAAATCAATTTTACGAAGAAATTCAAGAGGATGTAAAAGATACTGAACTGTTGAAAATTCAACGACAATCTTATGCTGGAATGTTGTGGACAAAACAATGGTATTATTACAATGTAAACGAATGGATAAACGGCGATCCCTCCATGCCTGGACCTTCTGGCTACCGTAAATTTGGGCGAAATTCGGGCTGGCGACACATGTATGCCGCCAATATTCTTTCCATGCCTGATAAATGGGAATATCCTTGGTTTGCGGCTTGGGATTTGGCTTTTCATACGATTCCTTTGGCACGCATTGACCCCAATTTTGCCAAAAGACAATTAGCCGTTATCCTGCGTGAATATTATATGCACCCCAACGGACAAATCCCCGCCTATGAATGGTCATTTTCGGACGTAAATCCTCCCGTACACGCCTGGGCTACTTGGAAAGTTTATGAAATTGATAAAGAAATAAATGGCAAAGGTGATGTAAGGTTTTTGGAGAAAGTTTTCCATAAATTATTGCTCAATTTCACGTGGTGGGTCAACCTGAAAGACCAAGGTGGCAACAATATCTTTGGCGGAGGTTTCTTGGGAATGGATAACATTGGCGTTTTTGATCGTTCAGCGGCTTTACCCGCAGGAGGGCATTTGGAACAAGCCGATGGCACTGGTTGGATGGCAATGTATAGTCTAAATATGCTCAGAATTGCTTGTGAAATTGCTTTGGAACGCCCCGTTTATCAAGATATGGCTTCCAAGTTTTTTGAACATTTCTTGCACATTGCGGGGGCGATGCAATCAATGGGTGGTGATGATATTAGTCTTTGGGACGAAGAAGACCAATTTTATTACGATGCCCTTCATCTACCCAATCAAAAAAGCGAACTCTTGAAAATCAGATCCATGGTGGGATTAATTCCCCTTTTTGCTGTAGAGATTCTTACGCCTGATTTGCTGGAAAAATTGCCTGATTTTAGACGTAGAGTAGAATGGGTTTTGGCAAATCGTCCCGACTTGGCAGGTTTGATTTCACGTTGGTACGAAGCAGGAAAGGGCGAAAACCGTCTTTTGGCAATTCTGAGAGGACATCGAATGAAGATGATTATGAAAAGAATGTTTGACGAGTCTGAGTTTTTATCAGATTTTGGTATTCGTTCACTGTCAAAATATCATAAAGACAATCCGTATCAGTTTCGTATTAATGGCGATATTCTACAGGTCGATTATACCCCCGCCGAATCCACAGGCAGTATGTTTGGGGGAAATTCCAACTGGCGGGGACCGATTTGGTTTCCGATGAATTTTTTATTGATTGACTCATTATTGAAGTTCCAGAGTTATTATGGCAATGATTACGAAGTAGAGTACCCAACGGATTCGGGCAATATGATAAGCATTAAAGAAGCTGCTTTGAGTATATCTCAGCGTTTAATTGACCTTTTTAAGGAAGATAAAAATGGGCGAAGACCGATGTATGAAAAATACGAAAAGATGCAATCAGACCCTAATTTCAAGGATTTATACCAGTTTTATGAATTTTTTGATGGCGATACGGGCAAAGGTTTAGGGGCTGCCCACCAAACGGGCTGGACAGGTTTGATTTCGGAGTTGATTTTAATAGTATCACAGGAGAAAAAGGGGGTTTTGCCTGAAATGGTGTGAATATATTTTAAATAAAATTACCTACATTTCAAGTAAAATTTATTTGAGATGTAAGTAATTTTATTCTCATAACTTATTCTTCTGCCTGTAAAGCTGCATCAATGAGTTCTCTCATTCCAAATTTACCATTTTTTGTTATTTTTTTCAAAGGCTTCCACTTTGGGAAAAGGGATAAGTAAGAATGAGAATCTCCCAAGAGTAAACCGATAAATACTTCCGCTACGATTGTGCCACCAACGGGTCCTAACGTGAAAGTTGCATCATCATCGTTCTTAAAACTGGTATTTTGTGCCTCCGCTAAAATATAACACCAAAGCGGAGCATTATCTTTGAAATTGGCTGAAATTTCAAGAATTGACTTATTCTTTTTAGAATTTGCCTCAGTACCTTTTCCAATTTTCAAATCTCTGTCTTCAATCGGTTCAATACCCATAAAACGAGCAACGTCTTGTCCAGAGGGCAATCCCATTGAACGTCCTCTCAGTAAATTTCGCTCTGATAAAGACTTAATACCATGCATTCCAGCTATTGAGGGTGGTAGATGTCCCAGTGGATCAACTAAGGAAGAATCAATTTTATACGATTTTTGCGTCCTTCTCTTATCAGTATTGAGGTTATTTCCTGAATTAAAAAATAAGTCCCAATCAATTGCCCATTCTTCGGGAAATTCTCTGAAACCTACCAAAGTTTCTTCATTTGGTTTACGCCCAAAAATCATGAATCTTCCTTCTAAGGTTTGGTTTAAACGATAAATCGGTCTGACCATCGAATGCCCAAAACGATAAGCCGCCACACTGAATTCAACGGGTATGAAAATATCGTTTTTGTGATGATAAAATTTGAGCTGAGGTTTTTTATCTAAGATGGAGAATTTCTTTTCATCTTCGAGATGCGGCAAAATATTTTTCACAATCCCATTTCCCACAATTTTTGGCAAAAAATCGTGCAAAACCATCCATTGATAATGCCAACGGACTTGTTGCTGAACTTCTTGGAAGGTTGCACGGGGCATTAAATCTGCCATTCTGTTGTGAAATCGTAGAAAAATACCTTGTAGTTGCGATACAATGACGTTTTCATCGTTTCGGGGGTCGCCAATTAAGGCTATTCGGCTCATTTCTGTATCGGTTGTGTTTTCAAGATTTTGTCTTGGTAAATCCCGAGCGTTTTCATTATTCCCTGCTCCTTTAAGTTTTCTGCCCAATAACATTTTTCTGCCATCCCGTTTATAAAGATACGGTTGGTCGTCGGGACCTCTGCCGTAGATATTATCCAAGTCAAAACGGGGCGTTCTGAAATCAATAATGCCGTTAGGGTCATTTTGTTTTTGGAGGGAACTCGATGGGTCGAAAGTCAAATCATGGTCAATAAATTGCCCCAAATAGGTATAACCCGCATCAATACCTTGGTTTTCTTCATCGTCAATTTTGCTTTCGGGCGTTTGTTCTGGCTCGGGCGGTGCCACCATTGCACGGGCTAGGGCGGCTAAATCATCATCTGAATGATTGGCGGAGGGAATGGTTCGGAACATTCTCCCGAACATTCCTTCAAAAGAAGTCGATTGAGGATTGGTATATAATCCTCTGGCTGCTGCACCATGTAATGTGGGTCTATGATTCATCGTTTCTTTTGGTTAAAGATTGTGATACGAGACAAAACTGATTATTGTGTAAAAACCTAATTATATGGTGTCTTTGGAATGTGTACGTATTATTGGAAAATTATTATTCAGCGTAAATAAGCCCTTACAAGGGTTTTGAAACCTTGTAAGGGTAGTAAATTTAATAATTCATGATTTTTTACACATAAATATAATTTGGTTCACGAGCAATGGCCACTAATCTCCAAATGATTGTGTCACCATCTTTGAAGTCATATTTGGGTTTATTAATTGGAACCTCAAGCTCCCCAAAGGCTTGGAAATCTCTTTCCTCTCTGGTTCGGCTCTTTACGACCCCACCTTTTGATACTACGTAATATTGCCACGCCAAACCAACTTTATTAATATCTGGAAAATTATCTTCCAAATCTTCTGAGAGTGTGTATATACCTGCTGTACGGAGTCTATTCCCCAAAGAATTTCCATCTGGCGGAACAGCTCCCGAGTCATCTGCATTAAAATTATACACGCTATTAAAATGATAAGAGATTGTTCTGACATAATCTCTGGCTTTTAATGGTATGGCTACATCTGGATATCGAACATACTCTAAGCCACCTGGAACAGACAAATTTGGATGCAGTCGAATATACTCATCCATTACATCTCGAACCGTTAAATCAGGTCTATCCTCGATAGAGACTGTTTCATTGAAATACAAGCCCACAATGCGGAGCCTTACGTTTATTAATACCATTTGTTTATATTAGTTAGATTGTGAAAAATTTGTTTTAATAACTTTAACAAACATAAAATACAATTAAATGCCGAAAAAGACATTCTTATTATTCGGTCGCTTTATTTATTTAACGGTAATATTTCATAAATTTTAAGTCTGATAATCGCTAATATCTCACGAAATAAACATTCCCATAATTATTGATTAAATTTGTATCTAATCACATTTTATCATTCACCATGAAAAGAAAAAATATTATTAGCCTATCAGTAGCTTTCGCTTTTTTAAGTTTATCAATTACGGGTATCTTGTTGTATATCAAGCAGAAAGCCCATGCCGTTGAAATTACGCATACCGTTTTTGGGCTAATTTTTGTGGGTTTCGCCATCTTTCATATCATCAATAACTGGTCTTCAATCACGGGTTATTCCAAAGAAAAAAAATCGGGAAAATTTCAGAAAGAATTTACTATTGCGGGGCTTGTGTTTGGGCTTGTGTTAGTCGGAACAGTGACGGAAGTCCTTGAACCCGTGGCAGAAGCGGGAAAAATATTTGCCAAAAAAAGAATAAGACCCGAAACACTTTCTTTTGAAGAAGTAAAAACCAATCAGGACGTAAAAGGAACGGCTCTAAGGGTATTACTTGAAAAAAATAAGGAAACTGAATTGCCCGTAGTGGTGGCGTGGGTAGAAGATGCCGACCATAAATTTGTCAATAATTTATTTGTTCCCGCCAAGCAAGCAGAAATGCCCGAAAGCGAAGAAGAAGCCGAAGAAGGACACTTTGACATCAAGGATTTCAAACCAGAAGTCTTACCAACTTGGCACGCCAAAACCGCTTCAAAATTGCCACTTTCCGAAAAAGAAACGCCCCGTGAAAATTTCTTAATCAATTCAAAAACTACTGCAAAAGGAGTTTTTTATGTGATGGTAGAAATGAAAAGTAAAGACAAAACGGAGGTTTACGAAGCGAAAATGGATGAGGCATCGGGGGGGATTTCAAAATTTCAAACCAAGGGTAAAGGGTTGATTAAGAGTGGATTGGTGGAGATTTTATAAAAATAATGGCAAGACAAGAAAAAATATCTAAAAATTTAGACTGGATTACCGTCCTTCTCTTCATTGTGTGCGTGGTGGTGGGTTGGGCAAATATATACGCTGCGATTTACAACCCAGAAAACCCTCTTTGGATTACGGATGCGGGCTTTTTTGATACTAACGCAGGCAAACAACTTATCTGGATTGGCACAACTGTAATTCTGATTATTGCCATTTTAGTAATTGATTATCGCTTTTATGAGACTACGGCATTCTTCATCTACGGCTTTTTTATGTTCCTTTTGGTGGCGGTTTTAGTGGTTGGAACGGAAGTAAAAGGGTCACATTCATGGTTCAGATTTGGGGGATTTCAACTCCAACCCGCTGAATTTGCTAAGATGGCAACGGCTTTGGCTTTGGCGAAATACGTTAGTACGCCAATGGTCAATTTGTCTCGATTTAAAGATCAATTCAATGCCGCCATTATCATTGCCCTTCCCCCAATCTTGATTTTAATTTCCAACGAAACGGGCGTGGCATTGGTTTTTGCTTCTTTTATGGTGCTTTTATATCGTGAAGGTTTGCCAGGAATTTATCCAGCCGCTGCCATTTCAATTATTATTTTATTTGTCCTGTCTCTAATTTTTGAGCAGTGGCAAATTTATGCAGGATTAGCAATTCTGACGGGCTTAATTATCTGGTTATTACCACGTTATGAGCGAAAAACTCGCAATGTTTTGATGATTATTGGCGTAGCTTTTGGCATGGGACTATTCGCTACGGGCGTAAGTTGGACGGTCAACAATGTTTTGAAAGAACACCAACGAAATCGTATCAAAGTATTAATTGACCCCGATTTTGACCGTAAGAAAACAGGCTATAACGTTCGCCAAGCCAAAATTGCCATTGGTTCGGGTGGACTCGTGGGGAAAGGATATTTACAAGGAACACAAACCAAATTTGACTTTGTACCCGAGCAAAGTACCGATTTTATTTTCTGTACCGTTGGTGAAGAAGAAGGTTTTGCGGGGAGTTTGTTAGTTGTTGGCTTGTTTTTGGGCTTACTTTTGCGAGTGATTTATTTGGCAGAACGGCAGAAATCCCGCTTTGCAAGAGTGTATGGTTATGGCGTAGTGTCTATTCTGTTTTTTCACTTTATGGTAAATATTGGTATGACCATTGGATTGATGCCCGTTATCGGGATTCCTTTGCCCTTTTTTAGCTACGGTGGTTCATCACTTTGGTCATTTTCAATTCTGTTATTCATCTTTTTGAAAATTGATGCTCATCGGACGCAGGTTCTTTCGAGGTGGTAATTTTTTAATTTTTCACTTGTTCAATAATCCTAATTTGCTCCAAAACCACCTCGGGTTTAATGAATAATTCCTTTTCATCCACAATGGCATCGTGCAGATTTTGGAACAATAAAGCCCAATTTCCTTTCATTGTTTCAACCGTTCCTCTGAAAGTTATTCCGTTAAATTCAGTATTTAAAATCCCTAAATTTGAGGTAGGTTCAATGCCAAAAAATTCTTGATTGGGTAATATTCCCGCTTTTAGGTGGTCTTCTTGAACGTCAATTCCGTGTTTTATAAATGAACCTCTCGTACCATGAATAATGTATCTTGGGCTGTCTTCACGCACTAAAAGACTGGCTCGAAGCGTTACTTTCAAATTTCCGTAGTCTAATCGAATATCAAAAGCATCGTCAATTTCTGAATGTTCTCTTTGCGTAAAGGTTTGTCCCCAAACGTTTTTAGGAACGCCAAAAAGCGTAAGGGCTTGGTCAATAATATGTGAGCCTAAATCATAAATTATACCACTGCCAGGAGCAACAGTTTCTTTCCATTTCTTGGGATTAAGAACGGGTTTATAGCGGTTAAAATGAATCTCAAAATTGTGAATCTTTCCTAAAAAACCGCCTTCAACTACCTTCTGAACAGTCATGAAATCACTATCAAAACGGCGATTCTGAAAAACTGATAGAACTTTTCCTTGTTTTTTTGATAATTCAATCAACTCTTCGGCTTCTTCCATAGTTGCCGTAAAAGGCTTTTCTACCAATACGTGTTTCTCTGCCAACAAAGTACGTTTGGCATACTCAAAATGCGTAGCGTTGGGCGAGCAAATACTGACCAAATCAATGGAATCATCCGCCAAAACTTCCTCCAAACTTTTGGCAACTTTCACATTTGGAAAAATCGCTTGTGGATTCTGAGAATTTGAAACAATGGTTTTGAGGTTGAAATTAGGATTTGCCTCAAAAAAAGGAGCTTGTAAAGATTTCCCCGACAATCCAAAACCGATAATGGCAACGTTTAGCATAGTTTATTTTATTTATTTTTCATATTTTCGATTAACGTTATCATAAGCCGAAGCGGGTATTTTTGACTGATAATCGGGTTTTTGAATCTCTGGACGTACCCAATCTAAATGCCCCTTTACCCAAGCATACGCCAATCCAAGCACCAAGATTCCCACGAAAATGAACATTTCCATGATTGAAAACCAACCCCACATTCCGTTGGTAACATCAATTAAATGCTGATTGCCAAAGACCGTTGCCCAAGGGAAAAGAAAAATTAGTTCAACATCGAAAAGCACAAAAATCAAGGCAATTACATAGAATCGCATATTGAACCGCACATTGGCATTGCCATCGGGTTCTTCGCCTGATTCGTAGGTGGAAAGTTTTTCTATATTCGGGCGACTGGGGCGAATCAATTTTGCCACAAAAAGAATCAAAGCCGTGAAGGCAATTCCCGCAATAATGAAGAGTAATATGTAACTAAAATCTGTAAGCATTTTACGACTTTTTGATGTTCAAATATCCTTTAATAACCGTAAAAGTAGTTACCGCCAAAAAGAACAAAATAACATAATGAACATAGTTGATAATCCAAGGAAATTGTACGCCGAAATAATATCCGCCACCCACCAATATTCCTACCCAAAGTGCTGCCCCTAAGATATTTAGGAACAGATATTTAGGATAATTCATCCTGCTGATACCCGCTAAAATGGGTGCAAAAGTACGGATATAAGGTAGAAACCGACTGATAATAAGGGCTTGATTCCCATATTTTTCAAAGAATTCTTCGGTTGATTTTATGTGCTTTTTCTTGAAATACCACTTATCTGGACGATTTTCGAGAGTACTCCCAAAGAATCTCCCAAACAAAAAGCCCGTCAGCGAACCCAAGACAGCTGCCAAAAATAAATATAGCATTACGGTAGTGATGGTGAAAGCTACCACCTTAGTCCCCACGAACACGCCCGTGAGGAAAAGGAGATAATCGCCAGGGAGGAAAAAGGCAAAGAACAACCCATTCTCGGCATAAACCACCAGCGTAACTGCCCAAAGACCAGCACTAATAATTTCCTTTGAATCGGAAAGATATTTTATTATTTCAGTTATATCCATCGTTAAGATTTAGGGGTTTGAAATTGGAATTTGGGGCATCTAAATCAAAATGTTGGAAGTAGAATATTTTTAAAATCCTAAATCCCAACAATTTAACCCTAATTTACTTCTTCTCATAAACAATCTTTCCATCAAAAATAGTCATCAAAACCTTTACGTTTTGTATTTTTTCTGGTTTAATGGTTAGAATATCGTCTGAAAGGACAACCATATCCGCCAATTTGCCAGGTTCAATTGAGCCTTTTTCTTTCTCTTCAAAAGCTGCATAAGCGTTATTTATCGTATAGCCTTTGATGGCATCAGCCACCGAAATCTTTTGTTTCGGAATCCACCCCATCGGATTTCCCCCGTCCACCGTTTGGCGAGTAACTGCCGCATAAATACCCACAATTGCATTTAATGGAGCCACTGACCAGTCTGAACCCATGCAAAGTTTGATGCCCGCCTCCAAGAATGACTTGTACGGATGCGTGTAATCTATGCGTGTGCCAATGCGTTTTGCCGCCCAAACGCCATCGTCTATGCAATGATATGGTTGTACGGAAGCAACTACGCCCAATTTGGCAAAAAGTGGAATGTCCTCCAACCGCACGTGTTGAGCGTGTTCAATTCTAAAACGCCTATCCCACTTTGGATTAGTCTTGGTAATATTTTCAAACAGTTTGAGCATCAAGTAATTAGCCGAATCTCCAATGGCGTGAATGGACAATTGCAAATGGTTTTTATCGGCATCCGTTGCCCATTTTGTTAGGTTTCCATTAATAACAATATCGCTTGCTAAACCCTTGGTATTGGGATTTTGGTCGTAAGGTTTGAACATCAAAGCCGTGCTACTGCCCAAGGAACCGTCGGCATAAGCCTTTACCGAACCCAGTTTTATTTTATTAGACCCAAACCCCACTTGAATCCCCGCATTGACCAAATTTTCGTAAGAACTTATCGGTAAACGAGTATAAAAACGGCAGGTTAATTTATCTTGTTTTTCGAGTTCTTGGTAAGCAATCAAATCGGGTTGAAAAGTAATATCTTGCACTGACGTAATGCCATTTTCACGGGCTTCTTGCAAGGCACGCTGCACGTATTTTATTTTTTGTTCGGGCGAAATTTGCGGTATAATGTTGTAAATCAAGGACATAGCGGCATCTTTCAGTATACCCGTTGGCTCGCCCGTTTTGGGGTCTTTTACAATTTTACCCCCATCAGGTGATTTTGTGTCCTTAGTAATTCCTGCCAATGCCAAGGCTTTTGAATTAGCAAGTGCCATGTGACCATCAAAACGATCAACAAATAAGGGTGTTTCTTTCGAGAAATCGTCCACCATTTCTTTGGTTGGCAATTCCTTCACTTCCCAAGCCTCATGATCCCAATTGCCCGATTTTATCCATTCGCTTCTGTGGTTTTCCACGTATTTTTTCAAAATGGTTTTGAATTCGGTGGTGGATTTTGCTCCCCGCAAGTCCACGCCCAAGAGATACATTCCACCATCGGCAAAATGGGTATGATTGTCAATGAATCCTGGGAGCATTAGTTTACCTCCCAAATCCACCATTTTCGTCCGACTATCCGACCAAGCGGCACGGGCTTCGGGCGTTGAACCGACAAACAAAATTCGCCCATTTTCCACCACAACCGCTTCTACAACAGAACTACGGGTATCTACGGTATAGATTTTGCCATTATAAAAGCAGATTTTTTGGGCAAATAGCGGTGAACTTTGAGCAAAGAGTAATGAGCAAAGAATTAGTAATAGTTTTTTCATGGATTGCGAAAGAGTGATTGATGATTGGTAAATTTACGGAAAATTAATACAAAACCATGACAAAAATACGTGCTATCATGTTGATATTGGAAGAACAAATTCCTTCTTTTGAGAACGAAAAATATGTTTTGGATTGAATGATGGATATTGCCAACGGAAAGGAATTGAGAAGAGTAATGTGGTGAAATGGTAGAAAATAAGGGGCAGGTTTTGATATGCTGCCCCTTGTTTTTTAGAATAAATAATAGGCTCCGAGTGTTGAAAAGTTTGTAATATTTCCATTAACAGAGAGAAAATAATTACGGCTATCATTGTTATTAACAGTAGTCGTTCGGGTAATATAATCTATTCCAATCCTTCCAACTCCAATACTCAAAAGAAAATTTTCTTTAACTTGATATACAAAATTGAGTGGTGACACATTCAATCCAACCCCAAAACCTCCAATTTTACCCGTTGAGTTTGGCGATTCAGTTGAGCCAAAAACGCCAGAGACATTAAAAGTAGCGTTTGGAGCAAAATAAAATTGGTCAAAAACCTTTACAAATTTCCCAAATTGAATAACTGGACCAATTGTGTAGGTGGAATTTGTGTAGTCTTTTAGAATGCCTCCTGAATTTGATGGAGTAGTTGAACTGGTAACACCAAAATTAAATCCGTAAGCGGTGTACGTATTATTTTCCCTAATTTTTCCTGTTAAAAAAGAAGTGTTCAAGGTAAAATTAGAACTACTAAAACTTGGGGAAGAAGAACTTCCGTTGAGAAGCATGGAAAAATTTCCATTGTAAATCCGTTTTCCCGCAAACTCTTGGGCAAATAATGAAGGCACAGATAAACAAAATAGAGTGAAAGTGATAATAATTTTTTTCATGATGTGTGTTGATTTTAAAAGGTTTGAAAGCTGGCTGATATTAGCCTAAAATGTATCGAAAAAATCATTCCATAGGTTTCTTTTGATAGATTTACAGTTTTAATGAAGACAATGACAAGAGTCTCTACCCTCATCTACACTGGTGAATTTTAGTCATTTTTTTTATGGAGAATGGAAGAGTAATGGATAATTTACGCAAGACGTTCTTTTGGAGGGCGACTAAGTAGTTGCATAAATTTAAACGCCGTTTTGTATTTCGTATCTTTGTTGTATGGGATATCGCTATATTAAATTAACAGATGCAGAGGAAACACTTTTAGAAAAAGCCTCAAAAAGCAGTAATAAAGACCATATTAGGACT
>JBBRMR010000011.1:0-93025 GCA_038230735.1 Cytophagales bacterium | reverse complement strand
TTTCAAATGCCGTAACAGAAGGACTCAATAACCTCATAAGAAGTGTCCGAAGAACGGCTTTTGGAATGACTAATTTTGAAAACTTAAAATTAAGGGTTTTAGCTATATCTTGCTGAATCCACAAAAACTGTCAGAGAACCTGAATATATATAACATAAGGTTTTGAATTGTAACTTTCAGACGTTATCTCTCTCTGTAAAACGGCGAATTGTAGAATAGTAACCTCCTGCCTACTTTACTTTCCTCAATTCCAACTTCAAAATCCACAATATCAGAAATCATCAGAACAAATCTTCCAAACCTCACAATTCCCAAACTTAAATTTTATAATTATCTTAGCATAAACTTTCATCAACATAAAATCAACCATGAAAAAAACACTTTTACTCTTCGCAGTCTTACTGTACTCATTTTCAAGTAATTATGCCCAAAATGTAACAAAACGCCCCCTAAAACCCTCCGACGTTTACCGTTTGCAAAGTTTGGGAGATCCCCAGATTTCACCCGATGGCAATTGGGTGGCTTACACGCTTTCTTCGGTGGATTCGGTCAAAAATAAACGCAATTCTGATATTTGGATGGTCTCTTGGGATGGTAAAGAGTCCATTCAACTCACTCACACACCCGATGGAGAAGCTCAACCTCGTTGGAGTCCCGACGGGAAATATTTGTCTTTTGTTTCTTCCCGAAATGGCTTAACCAGTAGCCAGATTTGGCTCATGGACAGGCGTGGCGGTGAAGCCAAGCAATTGACCGATTTGAAAAAGGGTGATTTGAACGATTACGCATGGTCGCCCGATGGCAAAAAGATTGCTTTGGTTTTGAAAATGTCTGCCGATACCTCAAAAGTAAAAACGCCCAAACCCATTGTAGTGGACCGCTATCATTTCAAGCAAGATGTGGAAGGATATTTGAGCCAAAAACCTACGCATTTGTATTTGTACGATATTGCTACCAAGAAAATTGACACACTCACGAAGGGAAATTTTGATGAAACTTCGCCAAAATGGTCGCCAGATGGTTCTCAGATAGCTTTTTTGAGTAATCGTACTCCTGACCCAGACCGAAACGCCAATGCTGATATTTGGGTAATTGATGCCAAATCCAACGCCATCATGAAGCAAATTACAACGTGGACGGGCAGAGATTTTTCGCATGAATGGAGTCCAGACGGCAAGCAAATTGCCTACCTCCGCACCACTTCTTCAGACAATTACATTATGTATGACCAACCCATTTTATGCGTAATCTCGAAAGACGGTGGCGAGCCAAAACTCTTGTCAAAATCCTTGGATAGACCCGTTGGTTCGCCCCGTTGGACGAAAGATGCAACGTCAATTATGGCATTAGTCAGCGATGACCGAATTAAATACGTGGCTCAATTTACCGTTTCGGATGGCAAAATGACCAAGATTTTAGGCGGAAATCGAACCTTCAATTCCTTAGAAAAACATCCATCGGGTAATTTCTTAACCACCCTCAGCGACCCACAAACCCCAACGGAATTGTACGTGATAGAAAACGGAAATACCCGAAAACTAACCAAACATCAAGACGATTTTTTGGCAAATTTAAACTTGGCAACCGTTGAAGGATTTACTTCCACCAGTAAAGATGGAGCAACGGTTTCCAACCTTTTGTTTCGTCCAGCCAATGCCGTGAAGGATGTGAAATTACCCACCATTTTCTTTATTCATGGTGGACCAGTGGCACAGGATGAATTTAATTTTGATATGTCTCGACAGATGTTGGCAGCCGCTGGTTATAATGTGGTGGCGGTCAATTATCGTGGTTCAAATGGTCGTGGACTTGATTTTTGCAAAATAATTTCCGCCGATTGGGGCAATAAAGAAGTCTTGGATATTTTGGGAGCAACCGATTATGTAGTTCAAAATGGTATTGCCGACCCCGAAAAATTAGGCATTGGCGGATGGAGTTATGGCGGAATTTTAACGGATTATACCATTGCTTCTGATACTCGTTTCAAAGCGGCTTCGAGTGGTGCGGGCGTGGCGATGGTTTCGTCTTTATACGGCATCGACCAATACATTTTGCAGTACGATAATGAGTTGGGTTCGCCTTGGAAAAATTTCGATAAATATGTGGCACTTTCCTATCCTTTTCTGAAAGCTGACCGTATCAAAACGCCCACACAATTCATGGTCGGCGAGAGTGATTTCAATGTGCCGTCCGTGGGCAGTGAGCAAATGTATCAAGCCTTCAAATCCTTGGGCATCCCAACTGAATTGATAATTTATCCAGGTCAATTTCATGGAATCACCAATCCAAATTTTCAAAAAGACCGTTTTGAGCGTTATATTGCATGGTTTGATAAGTATTTGAAGAAGCCAGCTTTGAGGTAATTACGAAATAATTTCTCAATATTTTTGTTTCTAATCATAATCCATTAAGTTTGCACCATAAAACAAAACAATGACAACAAATTTCAAAAATACAGCGTGGTGGTGGCAATTGACAAAAGTCGATTGAACAGTATCATTTTGTGTTTTCGTTAAAAAGATACATTCTTACGAAAAGGCTTACTGTTCAACCAGTAAGCCTTTTTTATTTATTTTAAACAATAAAAACATGAACATATTAGTCTTAGATAATTATGATTCGTTCGTCTATAACTTAGTCTATATCTTGAAAGATTTGGGCAATAAAGTGGACGTTTTCCGCAACAATGAAATCTCCTTAGAAGAAGTGGGAAAATACAATAAAATTCTCCTGTCGCCTGGTCCAGGTATTCCTGAAGAGGCAGGTATTTTGTTGGATGTTATCCGTGAATATGCTTCTACGAAATCTATTTTTGGCGTATGTTTGGGGCATCAAGCCATTGGTGAAGCCTTCGGAGCAAAGTTGCACAATATGGGCGAAGTATTACACGGTGTAACCACCAAATGTATCATCACCGACCCATCGGAAATCCTTTTTCAAGGCGTACCCAAAGAAGTGGATGTTTGCCGCTATCACTCATGGACTGTCGTTCCAGAAACAATGCCCAAAGACTTGAAAATCACTGCAATAGATGAAAATAATTACGTGATGGCAGAGACTCATACTCGCTATGATGTGCGTGGTGTGCAGTTTCACCCAGAGGCGTATTTGACACAATTTGGGGTGAAAATGGTGGAGAATTGGGTGAAGAGTTAATTATCAAGACAAATGAAAAATTACTTACAAAAACGAATTTCAGGCGAAATCCTCAGTAAGCAAGAAGCCCAAGAAGTCCTTTCTTTTATAGGTCGGGGCGAAGCCAATAATAGTCAAATTGCCTCATTTTTAACGACTTACATGATAAAATCCATCACGGCGGACGAATTAGAAGGCTTCCGTGATGCGATGTTGGACTTGGCTTTGACCATAGATTTATCAGAATTTTCGCCCATGGATGTATGTGGTACGGGCGGTGATGGCAAAGACACTTTCAACATCTCCACAACCGCTTCTTTTGTGGTGGCTGGGGCAGGGCAACCCGTGGCAAAACATGGCAATCATGGCGTTTCGTCTTCGGTGGGTTCTTCAACGGTTTTGGAATATTTGGGCGTAAAATTTACCAATGATGAAAGCTATTTAAAAGCCAAAATTGAAGAGGCAGGTATTTGTTTTCTTCATGCCCCTTTGTTTCATCCAGCCATGCGTTTCGTGGGACCGATTCGGAAGGAGTTGGGCATGAAAACTTTTTTCAATATGCTCGGACCAATTCTTAATCCTGCCAAAGTAACAAAGCAACTCACGGGCGTTTATAGTCCAGAAATTTTAGAGCTTTACGGAGAATTATTCCAAAAAACGGACAAGAAATTTGGCGTTTTATACGGCTTGGATGGTTATGATGAAATCTCTTTAACTTGCGATTTTAAATTAATTACCCAAAAAGGCAAAGAATCCATTTCTACCGAACAATTAGGCTTCACAAAATGTAAACAATCTGATTTGGAAGGCGGAAATAATGTTGAAGCATCAGCCAAAATCTTGGTAAATATCTTAGAAAATAAAGGTACAAAAGCCCAAACCGAAGTGATTTTAGCGAATGCCGCTACCGCTTTATATTGCGTAGATGATGATTTGAGCCTTGCCGATGCAGTTCTGAAAGCAAAAGAGTCCTTAGCAAGTGGAAAAGCCTTATCTTCGTTCAAAAAATTTATCGCTTAAATAATGACCATTTTAGATAAAATAATTAATAGAAAAAAAGAAGAAGTAGCGGGACGAAAAACGTTGGTTTCTATCAAAGAATTAGAAATGAAAGGCTATTTTGCCAAAACTACCAATTCACTGAAAACCAGTTTGTTAAACCCCGCTTCGAGTGGAATTATTGCTGAATTTAAGCGTAAATCGCCTTCAAAAGGCATTATTAACGCCAACGTTACGCCCGAAGAAGTTACTTGTGGCTACGTACAAGCGGGTGCAGTGTGTTTGTCGGTTTTGACGGACATTGACTTTTTTGGCGGTTCAGACGATGATTTTCTTAGAGCCAAAAAAGCCAATCCCAGCATCCCGATGATTCGCAAGGATTTTATGATTGATGAATACCAAATCATCGAAGCAAAGTCTATGGGGGCTGACGTAATTCTGTTGATTGCTGCCAATTTGAGTCCTTTAAAAATTAGAGAATTAGGCAAATTAGCCAAGGAATTAGGCATGGAAACCCTCTTGGAAATCCACGATGAAGAAGAGTTGGACAGAAGCCTTTGCGAGTACATAGACGTAGTGGGCGTAAATAACCGAAATCTTAAAAATTTCTCGGAACAAAACGTAAATGCGTCTTTGGAATTGGCCGATAAAATTCCCGCCAATTGCATCAAAATTTCAGAAAGTTGTATTTCAGAAATTGAAACCATAAAACTTTTGAAATCAGTGGGTTACAAAGGATTTTTAATGGGTGAAACCTTTATGAAAACCCAAAATCCAGCCAAGACTCTGGCGGATTTAATTGGGCAATTGTAACAAGAAACGGAAACAGTATGTTCTTAAAATAATATCCATCAATACATCAAACAATTAAGAGAAACAGGCTAATAACAATTTGCTGATTTTTCAGTAGATTTGTTCACAACAATCAGCCACCCACAAGAAAGAATATGAGATTAAAAATTTGCGGAATGCGTGAGGCGGAAAATATTCGCCAATTATTAGCCCTTCAACCAGATTATATGGGCTTCATTTTTTACGAAAAATCAAGTCGTTTTGTGGGAAATGAATTAGATGAAGATTTATTAAAATCCTTTCCTTTTACCACCCGAAAAGTAGGCGTTTTTGTGAATGCTACAACAGCTTACATCTTGGAAATGTACAGAAAATATGAATTAGATTACGTTCAGCTACACGGAGAAGAATTACCCGATTTTTGTAAGAATCTAAAACATAAAGGCGTAAATATTATAAAGGCTTTTTCAGTAGATGAAAATTTCTATTTCGGGAAACTCCAAAATTACAAACCCTATTGCGATTTCTTTTTGTTTGACACCAAAGGTAAAGAAAGAGGAGGCAATGGTACAAGATTTGATTGGACTATTTTGGATAAATACGATAATGAAAAACCATTCTTTTTGGCAGGAGGAATTGATTTAGAAAATGCTCATAATTCCTTAGAAATCAAAGGTTTAAAGATTCATTCTTTGGATGTAAATAGTAAATTTGAAATTAGTCCAGCCTTAAAGGATATTGATAAAATAGAGGAATTAATGAATATTATTAAACCTGAAATGATTGAGATTTAATTTAAAAAATACAAATATGAATGAATTAATCTTTTTAGTTGAAGAAGACCCCGAAGGAGGTTACAATGCAAAGGCTTTGGGCGAAAATATTTTCACTCAAGGAGACACGATGAAGGAATTAAAAGAAATGATAAAAGATGCAGTAGAATGTCATTTTGATTCCCCCGAACAGATGCCTAAAATGATTCGTTTACACTTTGTTAAAGAAGAAGTATTTGCTTTTGCCTGATGAAAACACCCAGAGATATTACTGCAAATGACCTGTTAGAAGCCTTAAAATCATTTGGTTATGAGGTTGTTAGGCAAAAAGGAAGCCACATCAGAATTAAGACAGAAATAAATGGAGAACATTACGAAACTATTCCAAATCATAAGCCAATTAAAATAGGTACGCTTAGTGGTATATTAAACAACATAGCTGAACATTTTGATTTGATTAAGGAAGAATTAATGGAACAAATATTTTAAAACATGATACTTACAGAATCAATTTATAACGTAAACGAAAAAGGATATTACGGACAATTTGGCGGAGCTTTCATTCCCGAAATGCTTTATCCAAACGTGGAAGAATTACGGGTTTCGTACCTCAGTATCATCGAAGAACCCGCTTTTCAAGAAGAATTTAATGCTCTTTTGAAAGACTACGTGGGTCGCCCGACACCTTTGTTTTTGGCAAAGCGATTATCGGAAAAGTACAATACTACTATTTATTTGAAACGGGAAGATTTGTGCCATACTGGAGCCCATAAAATAAACAATACCATTGGGCAAATTTTGGTAGCAAAACGTCTGGGCAAAAAGAAAATCGTGGCGGAAACGGGAGCTGGACAACACGGTGTGGCAACGGCAACGGTTTGTGCTTTGATGGGCTTGGAGTGTATTGTCTATATGGGTGAAATTGACATTGCCAGACAAGCACCCAACGTGGCTCGGATGAAAATGTTGGGAGCAGAAGTTCGTCCTGCCATGAGTGGTTCAAAGACCCTTAAAGATGCCACCAACGAAGCCATGCGTCATTGGATAAATAATCCTGTGGACACACATTATATCATTGGTTCGGTGGTGGGTCCACACCCTTATCCAGACATGGTTGCCAGATTTCAATCGGTTATTTCGGAAGAAATTAAATGGCAATTATTAGAAAAAACGGGTAAAGAAACCCCCGATTATGTGATTGCTTGCGTAGGTGGAGGCTCAAATGCGGCGGGTGCTTTTTATCACTTTTTGGATGATATGGACACTCGTTTGATAGCCGCCGAAGCGGGTGGACACGGAATAACTACGGGAATGTCGGCAGCGACAACCTTTCTGGGAAAAATGGGTGTACTCCACGGCAGCAAAAGTTTATTAATGCAAACACCTGATGGTCAAGTAGTTGAACCGCATTCAATCTCGGCAGGATTAGACTATCCAGGCATTGGACCGATGCACGCCAATCTCTGGGAATCTAAAAGAGCCGAATTTTATGCCATCACTGACGAAGAGGCTTTGGAATCAGCTTTGGAACTTTCACAATTGGAAGGTATTATCCCCGCCCTCGAAACTGCTCATGCCATGACGGTTTTGAAATACTTAAATGCCAAACCTAATGAAACAATCGTAATTAATCTTTCGGGACGTGGTGATAAGGATTTAGATACTTACATGAAACACGTTTTGTAGTGAAAATAGACTTCATTATCCCCTAAATTTTCTCTTGATACCATAGTTTTATCAATTTTCGAAGCCGTTATTCCCTCACCCAAAAGTGTTTTGGTTTTCAGGATAACGGCTTCGTCATATAGTCCTGAATCAATAAAACTTTGCAGTAAAATTGCCCCTCCTTCAACAATTACGGATTGTATTTTTATGGTATAGAGTCGTTCAATAATAGAATTTATCATGGGTATATCTTCGGGTACTTCAAAATAAAAATTATTTCGTATATCCTTCTCTTCCAAATAGTTAAAAAAAACGGTAGTATCTGAATTGTCCAATAAATGATGTGTTTGAGGTAAAGTAAGTTGCTTATCAATCACTAATCTAATTGGATTTTTTCCAGTCCAAAAACGAATGTCTAATCTGGGATTATCATACCTTGCGGCATGTGTTCCTACTAAAATCCCAGCTTCTTCTGACCGCATTTTATGGACAAATCTCCTTGATAAAAGGTTAGAAATCTGAACGGCTTCGTAATTAGGTTTGGCAATAAACCCATCCGCAGATTCAGCCCATTTTAGGATAATGTATGGTCGTTCTTTTTCGATAAAAGTAAAAAATCTTTTGTTTAATTCCCTTCCTTCGCTTTCTAATAAACCTATCTCAATTTCAATGCCTGCCTGACGAAGTTTTTCAATGCCTTTTCCAGCTACCAACGGGTTTGGGTCATGGTTACAAACATATACTTTTTTGACCCGATGTCTTATCAATAAATCTGCACAGGGAGGAGTTTTTCCGAAGTGTGAACAAGGTTCAAGTGTAACATAAACCTCTGATTCTGAAAGGATTGATTTATCTAAAACGGAATTAATCGCATTTACTTCGGCATGGGCTTCTCCATATTTTTGATGCCAACCTTCGCCAATAATCTTTCCTTCATGCACAATTACACAACCCACCATCGGGTTAGGCGAAACCATCCCCGCACCCAATCGAGCGAGTTGCAAGGCACGTTGCATATATAGGGGTGAGTGATAAGGAGTAAGTGATGAGGATTGGAGCATTTTCTCTTTTGGTTTTATGATTACCTTTGTGAACAGTTTTCAAATTTAATAAACTAATAATGAATTGCTGAATTTGGAGTATGAATACGTCATCAATGACCTCATGCCTCATACCTCACACCTCATACCTAAAGATGCTTTCTTCCAAATCTCTTTTCAATCAATTACTTTCTGAAATTATGCCAGTTTATGAAGAAAACGAAGCGAAAAGTATAATCTATTTATTGTTGGAACATTATTTAAAACTTTCCAAAACTGATATTTTTTTGGATAAGGATACCACTCAAATATTTGATTTTCAGGCGATTATTGAAAGAATTAAATTCCAAGAACCTATTCAGTACATCATCGGAGAGACAGAATTTTATGGTAGAAAATTTAAAGTTACATCCGATACTTTGATTCCGAGACCTGAAACGGAAGAGTTGGTTCAGTTAACAGTTAACAGTAAACAATTAACAGTTAATAAAAAAAGTATAGATAATAAATTAAAAATCCTCGACATTGGTACTGGTACGGGTTGCATCGCTATTTCATTAGCTTGTGAACTACCTGATGCTCAGGTATATGCGTATGATATTTCAGAAGAAGCCATAAAAATTGCCAAGGAAAATGCGGAAAGAAATAGAGTAAATGTAATCTTTGAAAAAGTAAATATCCTCGAACCATTCACCGTTCACTCTTCCCTCTTCACCGTGATAGTTAGCAATCCTCCCTACGTAATGAATTGCGAGAAGGCTGAAATGGAGCGAAATGTATTGGATTATGAACCACATTTGGCTCTGTTTGTAGAAGATAAAGATCCCTTAATTTTCTACCGAAAAATTGCAAAGTTTGCCGCTAAAAATTTGATTGGTAGGGGATTATGTATAGTGGAAATCAATCAAGCCTTCGGCTTAGAAACCGCTGAATTATTCTGGAATCAAGGATTCCGTTATGTGGAAGTAGTGAAAGACATGTTTGGGAAAGATAGGATGGTGAAAGCAATTTTGTAATGAATAATTAATAGAGAATAAGGAATAGTCTAAGAAATTACAGCATAATAATTTCAATATTTAATATCAAAAAGCCCGAAAACCATGAAGTTCTCGGACTTTTTGATAACTATTTATTATTACTTATTATCTATTAACTGAAAATTAATACGCTCTGATCTCAACGCCTTTCATAAAATTCACAAAGGCAGTATTTACCACTCTGTTACCGCCTGGGGTTGGATAATTTCCTGTAAAATACCAGTCTCCTGTGTCATTGGGGCATGATATATTTAGGTTTTCAACCGTTTGATATATAATAGATAACTCGGCTTTCATATTCTTAGGCTTTACCAAATCCGCTATTTTTTCAGAAATTTCCTCAACCGTGAAAGGTTCATAAATGGCTTTAACGTAGTTTTCATCCGTGGCAGTTCCCATTTCGATTGCCGCCAAGCAACGCCCCAAAGTATCTTCTAAAATCTCATCTAAACTTCGTTCTAACAATAATTCATAAGCCGCACGAAATGCCACAAATTCTTTCATTCTCGACATATCAATTCCGTAACAATCGGGATAACGAATTTGAGGGGCGGATGAGACAATGACAATCTTTTTGGGTCCTAATTTATCCAATAAAGTAATAATGGAGCGTTCCAATGTAGTTCCTCGCACAATGGAGTCATCAATCAGCACCACATTATCGACCTCCTTTTTAATTACTTCAAACGTTGTATCATACACATGGGCAACCATATCATTACGGTCGGCATCGTTGGTGATAAAGGTTCTTAGTTTTACGTCTTTCGAGATGAGTTTCTCTACTCTGGGACGAAAAGTTAATAAATCATCAAGATCTTTTTCGAACAGAATTCCTTCCAAAATCGCCTTTTTTCGTTCCTTTGCCAAATGGTCTTCCAAACCCTCAATCATGCCCAAAAAGGCAGTTTCGGCGGTATTTGGAATATACGAAAATACGGTATTTTTCAGGTCGTAATCAACCTCTTTGAGGACCTGTGGGATCACTAAACGTCCTAATTGCTTGCGTTCAGCGTAAATATTGGGGTCGGAAGCCCGTGAGAAATAGATGCGTTCAAAACTACAAGATTTCCGTTCGATGGGTTCGATAAATTGCTTTTCGGAATAACTGCCATCTTTATTAATTATCAAAGCATAACCAGGTTTGACCTCTCTGATTTCATCATAATTACAATCAAAACTGGTCTTAATTGCCTGTTTTTCAGAGGCTACCACCACTACTTCGTCATCGGCATAATAAAAGGCTGGTCGGATGCCTGCGGGGTCTCTTGCTACGAATGCAGCTCCATGTCCTGTAAGTCCACACATGGCATATCCACCGTCAAAATCTCGGCAGGAACGTTGCAGAACTCGTTGTAAATCAATATGTTCCTCAATAATATCTGACAATTCTGGATTTTGAAATTCACTTCTGAAATAATCAAATTGGCGTTGATTTTCTTCGTCCAAAAAATGCCCAATTTTCTCCATCACCGTTACGGTATCCACTCTTTCTTTGGGATGTTGCCCGAGTGAAACCAGCTTATCGAAAAGTTCATCCACATTAGTCATGTTGAAATTTCCTGCCATCACCAAGTTCCGAGAACGCCAATTACTTTGTCTAAGCATGGGGTGGCAGTTTTCGATTTCATTCTGCCCGTGCGTTCCGTAGCGTAAATGCCCCAAGAGAACCTCACCCGAAAATGCCACATTTTCTTGAATCCAACGAGCATCTCTGGAATGTTCTTTATTACCTTTAAGAGCTTTTTGAAATTTTTTATGGATTTTCCTGAAAATATCAGGCACGGCATTTTGTTCGACCGAACGATAGCGACTGATGTAGCGATGTCCCTCTGTCACATCAATTTTTATATTGGCAACACCCGCTCCGTCTTGCCCTCGGTTCACTTGTTTTTCCATCATCAAATACAATTTATTAAGTCCATAAAGCGGAGTATTGTATTTATTGATGTAATACTGGTAATCCTTCCGAAGACGGATAAGTGCAATTCCGCACTCGTGTTTAATTGCGTCAGACATGACCTTTTGGTAAATTTTTGAATTGAAAGAACTTGATTTTAAGTAAATAAAGCTCCGTAAACCAATCGTATTCTATGAGGGCTCAGTAAATTTTCGCAATAAATCTTGATTAAATGATAATAAAGAATGTATTAATTTTCTCATAGCAAAATTAGGAAAATTTTATGGGAATCCGCAAATGTTTGTTAATAACAATTCAATGATTTTGGAGATGAAATTCAAGTAAATTATATCTAAATGATTGGAATATTTATTATCAGCATAAAAACCCTTATTTTTGTAAAGATTACGCTACAATTAAAACAAATTTCTCAATTTTTTATGAAAGCAAAAGCAATATTTACGTTAGTATTTCTTGGATTGTTTCCTACCTCATTTTTTTCTACGGCTCAAGATACCATTATAGTAGAGAGAAAAAACTTTGTGGAATCTGGATTAATGCTTTCCAGTGGTTCACAAACTCCCTTTTGGCTTAAAAGCAATGTATTGGGCGTTGTACCAAATACTGGTCAAAATTTTATGGTTCAAGCGGGGTTCTATCAGCAATATGCTAAGAAAAATAACATATTCCAAAAATATAGCTGGGGTTATGGCGTAAGACCTGTTGTAAATATTAACGAAAAAGGCGTAGATTTTTTATTACCCGAAGTCTATTTAAAAGCAAAAGTTGGCATTTTTGAAATTTGGGGAGGAAGACGGCAAGAAGTTATTGGTCTTTCTGATTCTTCGGGTTTAGGAACGGGACCTATCACTTGGTCGAGCAATGCTTTACCCATGCCAAAAGTACAATTTGGAACACCTAATTTTGTAAACATTGCCTTCAAAGGATTTTTTGCGGTAAAAGTAAGTTACGCCCACGGTTGGTTTGATAATGAGGGAGTTGTGAAGAATTATTTATTGCATCAAAAAACATTTTATGCCAGAATCGGAAGACCAAAAGCAAAGTTTAAATTTTATGGTGGACTTACTCATAGTGTGCAGTGGAGCGGCGAGCAGACTCTTCCAAATGGCACAAAAGATATTTATTCTCATGATTTACCCGCTTATTTATCAGTAGTAATTCCAATAAAGTATAAGCCTTGGTTAGATGGCGTGGATTTATCAAAATATCCAGGTTCTGATATTGAATATCATTTTGGTAATCACTTAGGCTCTTTTGATTTAGGCTTTGAAATTGTTGGTAAAAAACGAAGAGCATTTGTTTATAAACAAGGACCTTTCGAATATTTATCCACAAATTCAGGCGTTACAGAATTTGAGGACGGTTTATATGGCATAAAAATAACAAATTTTAAAAATGAAAAAGTAAAGGAGTTTGTGGCAGAAATGATTTATACCATGAACCAATCAAGGTACGTTTCTGGGTTTTATAAATTGTTGGGATTACCTATTGAACGTTGGGAAGCTGATGATAATTATTTCAATCATACACAATATACCGATGGATTCATTTATAAAGGTAAACCAATTAGCACACCTTTTATTTTTCCGAGAAACGATTTTAAGGGGAAATTACCTACTGATTATGACCAAAATGCTTTAATGTCGAATCTCGTAGCTTTTCATGTGGGGATGAGGGGTACATTAACTCCTCGACATATTAAATATCAACTAAAAATGAGTTATGCCAATCATTACATCAAAGACTTGAAAACGCCTTCTCGCCAGTTTTCTTTAGGTATTAATACGCTGATGCCCATCAAATTATTCAAAGGTTCGCAATTGGTTACAAACTTAGGGTTTGATACGGGGGATGTCTATGAAAATATTGTTGGATTATCGGTAGGTGTAAGAAAATCTTGGTAGTTATCCTCCACTCACAGGCGGAATCAGAGCAATTTCGTCTTGTTCAGTTAGCAATAAATTTCCTTCGGCATATTCGCTATTGACGGCTACCATCAAGGATTTTATTTCTTGTAATTTAGGAAAATTCGCTTTTAATTTTCCTAAAACTGCCTGAACGTCAGATAGTTGTCCCATATCTATTTCAGTAGTATTGTTTCCCACGATATCTCTGGTGATTCCGAAAAGGTTGATTTTATATTTCATAGTAATCCTGTTTTAATAAATGAAAGTGGATATTTTTACCTCATTCAAGGGTCATTTTATAAATATTTAAACGAAGATAAACTCGAAAAATGATATGAAATAGTGAAGTTTGTAATTATTTTCTCAAAAAGTTCCACCTCCTTTTGTTAAGTTGATACATTGCACTAAATTCGTGAAATTAAACTCAATATGAAATACATAAAGTACCTTATCATTTTTTCAGTAGTTTGTTCATCATGCACTAAGCAACCTAAATTAGAAGGGCTTGACCTTGAAAAATGGCGGGCAGATAAGGGTGGCTGTTCGGGCGAACGCACTCAAATGATCAATAAACTTAAAGTCTTGAAAGAGGAAATCAAAGGCGTAAGTTCTAATGATTTGGATGATTATTTAGGGAAACCAGATGTACAACAATTAGCCGACCGTAATCAAGAATATTATGTCTATTTTTTAGAAAAAGGCGTTCACTGCGAAACGCTACAAAAACCGTCCGAAGCACGTTCAATGGCAGTCCGTTTTTCGGCAATGGGCATGGCTACTGAAGTTACGTTTCAGACGGGAGTACCGAAGTAAAACAAAAAAGCCCTCATGAGTATGACTCATGAGGGCAGACAAAATAATTTATATAAAGTAAGGATTGTAATTCTTAGAATTTAACGGGCAAAACGTAGTAAGAAGCTACTTCTATGCCCTGAATTTTTGCGGGATTCCATGAACCCATTTTTTTTACCACCTTAATTGCCTCGGCACTCAACTGAGCACTTAATTGTGAGTCAGAAGGACTGGCTAACACATGAACTTTGCTGATTTCACCGTAACGTTCTACCATGAATCTTATCAAGACCGTTTCACCTTTCGAACCTTTGGGACGACCAAGATTCTGAGCCAAAAAACGCTTCAAACTTTCTTGTCCATCGGGAAAAGTGGCGGGTAGCTCAACATCATAATAGGTTGAATCCCTATCAACGGTCATATTTTTGAAACGAGCGGCTCTGGCTTTGTCTTTATCTTCCAAAACATTATCGTTTTCAATTTCCAAAACGCTGGCAATTAACATTTTGTCTTTTGCTGAAAAAGTAGTAGGTATTAAAGCACTCTTTTGTGCTGTGCCTGCGAATGCTATTAATGTGAACAGCATCAAAAATGTAAAATTTTTCATGACTTTATAAGTTTAAAATTTTCACAATAAGAACTGTGAAACGTAACTACTCTGATTCGAAAAACAAATTTGAACGAAAACAAACTTGATTTCTGACTGTCATGGCGGTTACGGTCATTAATCTTATACGTGAAAATCTCTCTTATAACTAATCAAGATAAACAGAGTAACTTCACAAGGTAAGGATTTTCAAAAAGTGTGCCAACTTTTTGTTTGATGTACAAAGATATTAAATTTTAAATGATATATTCAAATTTTTTGAAAAAATATTTTATTTATATGTTGTTGAAAAACAGATAGTTAGATATACTTAGCTAAATTTATTATTTAATAAAAACGTGGCTATTATATACGTTAAATATTTAAAAAATTGTACATTTTCACGTTCGTGTAAAAATTGAAAAGGCTTTAAAATAGTTAATTTCTATTCTAAAGCCCTTTTTAGCACATTTTTATATAAATGTCATTGTATTATTTCAAGAAATTAGTCTCCATCCAAGAACCATCCTAACGCAGTCGAAAGAAAAGAAAGTGTTAAGCTAAAAATTAGGGGTGGAATAAAGCCTCGAACGCTAAACCCTTGAATAAAATAATCAACTACATAAACGACTATTACGTTGATTACCAATAAGAAAAGCCCTAAAGTTAGAATTGTGATAGGAAAGCTGATAAGTTTTAGAATGGGTTTCAGAAAAGCATTGGCAAAACCCATCGCCAACGCTACGATGATGGAAGTCTCGAAGGTGTCAATTTTTATGCCAACAATATACTTTGCTCCAAACAATATTGCCGCAGCAATAATCAAGTATTTGATAATGAAATTTATCATGATTTTAAGAAGGTTTATTTGTGTCTTTCACGAAGTACGTCAATAATTTCATCAAAGTCAATACCTCTCTGTTCCAATAATACTAAGTAGTGAAACAATAAATCAGCGGCTTCACCCTTAAATAAATCATCGTTATTATCCATTGCTTCAATCACTAATTCAACCGCCTCTTCTCCAACTTTTTGAGCAATTTTGTTCGTCCCTTTTTCAAAAAGACTTGCTGTGTAGGATTTTTCGGAAGGATTGTTTTTTCTATCACGAATTACTGCTTTCAGATGATTCAACCATCCCGCTTGCCCAGGACTATTGACTTCATTCCAACAAGTATCTGCTCCTGTATGACAAGTAGGTCCACCTGGATTTACTTTTATTAGCAAGGTATCACCATCGCAATCATTGGTTATTTCTACCACGTGTAGAAAATTATTAGAGGTTTCACCCTTCGTCCAGAGGCGTTGTTTGGAGCGACTGAAAAACGTAACGATTCCATCTTGTTGAGTTTTCTCAAAAGCCTCTTGGTTCATGTATCCGAGCATCAAAACTTTGTCGGTTTTGGCATCTTGAATGATTGCGGGGATTAGTCCGTTTGTTTGTTTACTAAAATCTATTGTCATGTTTTTACAAAATGCTATTATGGGGTGTAAAGATACCCATTTTTTACAACCTCATCGCAACGCCTTTATTTTTAAGATAAGTCTTCAAATCAATAATGTCTATTTCTTTAAAATGGAAAATACTGGCGGCGAGTCCTGCATCGGCTTTTCCTTCGGTAAAAACATCATAAAAATGTTCCATCGTTCCTGCCCCGCCCGATGCAATGATGGGTATGGATGAATTGCTTGAAATGATGGCGGTAAGTTCATTGGCAAAACCTGCCTTTGTACCATCAGTATCCATTGAGGTTAATAGAATTTCTCCTGCTCCTCGGTCTTCAATTTCTTTTGCCCATGTTATGGTGTGTAGGGGCATAGGTTTGCGTCCGCCGTGGGTGTGTACAACGTGTTTGCCTTCTACAAATCGAGTGTCAATTGCTACAATAATACACTGTGAGCCAAATTGAAGGGCAAGTTCATTAATTAATGCTGGTCTTCTGACGGCTGAGGAATTGATGGACACTTTATCAGCCCCTGCATTCAAAAGGGCTGAAACATCTTCGATTGAGGATATTCCTCCGCCTACTGTGAATGGAATATTGACGTTTCTTGCCACATTTCTAACTAAATCAACTAATGTTTTGCGGTTATCTACCGTGGCGGTGATGTCCAAAAACACTAATTCATCCGCTCCTTGTTCGGCATAAATTGCCCCTAACTCTACGGGGTCGCCAGCGTCTCGGAGATTGATAAAATTTGTACCCTTTACGGTTCTGCCATCTTTGATATCAAGGCAGGGAATTATTCTTTTTGTAAGCATATATTTTAGGTATGAGGGGTGAGCTATAAATAAGGAGTAAGCTATGCAGTGAAAAATTATTTTTTTGTACGCAAAACCTTGTTTCTTTGTATGTCATTGCTCATGCCTCATAGCTCAACATTACTGATTAAATTCCGCCAACTGCTTCAAGGTTATCCTTCCTTCGTAAATGGCTTTTCCAACGATTACTCCAAAAATATTCATATCGTTGAGTTTTTGAATATCCTCAAAAACGGCTACTCCTCCACTCGCAATGATTTGTAAATCAGGGAATTGGTCTCGGAGGTTTTGGTATAAATCAAAACTTGGTCCTTGCAATAAACCGTCTTTGGCAACGTCCGTTGAGATGGCATATTTTGCTCCTTTTTCCATATATTCGCCTACAAAGTCATAAATAGAAGTAGTAGTGGCTTCTTCCCAACCCGAAATGGCGATTTTTTCATTACGAGCATCTGCCCCCAAGATGATTTTTTCGCCTCCATAGCTTTTCAACCAGCCTTCAAAAAGTGCTGGATTTTTCACCGCTACACTGCCACCCGTTACCTGTTTTGCTCCTGAATTGAAGGCAATTTCAATCATTTCATCTGACTGTACACCTCCGCCAAAATCAATGTATAGTTTGGTATATGTGGCAATTTTTTCTAATACTTTATGATTGATGATTCGCTTCTGTTTTGCTCCGTCCAAATCCACCAAATGGAGGCGAGTAATTCCTGCATCTTCAAAAGATTTAGCTACTTCCAGCGGGTCTTCGTTATAAATTATTTTTTGGGAATAATCACCTTGGGTTAGGCGTACACATTTGCCGTCTATGAGGTCAATGGCTGGGATAATTTGTATCATTTTTGGATTTCGATGTTCGAGGTTTGATGTTCGGGTTGAGTCCGAAATTTGTGCGGTGTTTTCTGGTATTAGTGTCTTTGTGATATACCGTGTTAGATTAGGAATGAAAATCGTTTGTACCGTAGAGACAAGGCATTGCCTTTTCTAATTAACATCAAAATTGTTGGTCAAAATGGACAAAGATTAGACAAGGCAGTACCTTGTCTGTACAAAAACAAATATTTCTCCCTAATTACAATTATTACAAACGCCTTGCACTAATAAATTCGTCTCAACTCGCTGATAGCCTTCGGGAAGGATGATGTTTGGAATTGTTACATGGTCTAAACACGTAGTTAATCCACAATTATTACATTTAAAATGCACGTGGTCGTGGTGATGTTGATGATCTCCTGAATGGCAATTATCTTTGCAAATCGCATACTTTACGCCCCCTTCATCATCTAAAACTTTGTGAATCAAACCTTTGTCTAAAAAAGTCTTTAAAGTTCTATAAACCGTTACTCGGTCGAATTGTTCGGTCAATTGCCCTTCCACATCCGCATGAGCGAGGGCATGGGTTTTGCCCATAAAGACCGACAGAATCTCCTCTCGACAGTCTGTTTGACGAAGTTTATAATCTCTTAATATGGATTTTATTTCGCTCATATTACTTTAATTCGAAGTGCCACTTCGAGCAGCTACAATGACTTTAAAACAGCTTATCCCAAGGAATACGGCTCAATAACAATATAAGTCCTAAACCGTAGAAAATCAAGGCATTTTTGTGTCTTACGCTTGAATTGATAGTTCTTTTGTTTTTTGAATATCCAATCGTAATTAAGATGATGGCGATGATATTGGTTGAAATATGCTCTACCGCAATTTTACGGTATTCGGCAATTTTCATTACCTCTGAGCCAAAATCCTGAAAGGCTTTCAAACCAAATGGACTTAGGAAAAGATACAAAACCAAGCCAATCAATAACTGCGTATGATTTGAAATCAGGAAGAAAAGACCCATTTTACGGTCAGTTTCTGAAAATTCAGTTTTGGCACCTAGCCCCATTGCACCTCTTACTAATACTGCAAGCCCTAATGCCATTACGACAAAGAAAAGTGCTTTATGAATCAATTGGAAAATTTCGTACATAATATCGTGGATTTTAATTTTTTTCAAAGATACTAAACAATGGCTTCGTTTATCTTGTAATATTATAAAAAAATGGCAATTTCGTAGCTTTAAACCATGAAAATTAAGCCATGAAAAAAAGCATTATTTAACAATTCATCAACTTAAAAACCCAATTCAATGAAAAAACGTTTCCTTCTTCCTGCCCTTTGCCTTGTGAGTATGGCAATGGGTGCATTTATTACTAAAACTGTTGATAATCAAATGCTTTCGGTCGAGATTGTAAAGCAAGCCGAGAAAATTATGGGCTTAGAATTCACCCCCGCCGAAGCAGATTCGATGTTGGTGGAGTTGAATGACAGCCGTAAAAATTTTGAAGATAATCGGAAAGTCGAACTTAAAAATGAGGTTTCTCCCGCTTTGATTTTTAACCCTCTTCCCGCTGGTTTTGAGTTTGACAAAGTAGTATCTTCTTTTAAACCATCTGATTTACGAACAATAAAAATGCCTACCAATAAAGAAGATTTGGCATTTTATAGTGTTCGACAATTGGCGGAATTAATCCGAACCAAGCAAATTTCATCTATTGAATTAACCCAGTTTTTTCTGGAAAGATTGAAAAAATATGACACTCAATTGGCGTGTGTGGTTACGCTCACGGAAGACTTAGCCATCAAACAAGCCACTCAGGCAGATTTTGAAATCAAGGCAGGGAAATATCGTGGTTTGCTGCACGGAATCCCTTATGGAGCGAAGGATTTATTAGCAAAAAAAGGCTATAAAACTACTTGGGGGTCGGTGCCTTACAAAGAACAAGTGCTTGATTATGATGCCGTTGTGATTGAGAGATTGGAAAAAGCGGGGGCAGTTTTATGTGCTAAAATGACTTTGGGTGAATTGGCTTCGGGAGATGTATGGTTTGGAGGCAAAACCAAAAATCCTTGGGATTTAAAACGGGGTTCTTCGGGTTCTTCGGCGGGTTCGGCTTCGGCAGTTTCGGCGGGGCTTTTGCCTTTTGCCATTGGCTCAGAAACGTTAGGTTCAATCGTTTCGCCTTCGTCTGAATGTGGTGATACGGGCTTGCGACCCACATTCGGGCGGGTGCCTCGCACGGGAGCAATGGCTCTGAGTTGGTCGATGGATAAATTAGGACCCATTTGTCGGACGGTTGAGGATTGTGCCATTGTTTTCAATCAAATTTATGGAAAAGACGGTAAAGATTTGAGCGTAATGGATGCTCCTTTTGTATTCGACGGAACGAAAAAAGACTTGAAAGGCATCAAAATTGGCTATTTACAGAAGGATTTTGAAGGAAAATATCCCAATAAAACAACCGATTCCTTGACTTTGGCAATGATGAAAAATTTAGGAGCCGATTTGATTCCTTTGGAATTACCAAACCTTCCTTCGAATGACATTAGTTTTCTTTTAGGTGTTGAATCAGCGGCAGCATTTGATGCTTTAACTCGTTCAAACCGAGATGATTTGATGGTTCGTCAGACCAAAAATGCTTGGGGAAATACCTTTCGGGCGGCTCGTTTTGTGCCAGCCGTTGAGTACATACAGGCGAATCGTTACCGTAGTTTATTGATTCAAGATTTTAATACTAAATTAAAGGATTTAGACGTTTATTTATCTCCCGCCTTTGCCAGTAAAAACCTTACCATGACGAACTTAACGGGGCATCCCTGCGTTGTTCTACCCAACGGATTTCGCAAAGAAGGTCGCCCTACAAGCATCACTTTCATGGGTAAATTATTTGGCGAAGGGAAATTATTACAAGTAGCCAAAATTTATCAAGATGCGACCGATTTTCATTTGAAGCATCCAAAATTATAGACAATTATGGAGTGCGATATAAGTTGTCAGAACATATTTTGAAGTAATATTGCCAAGATTTGAGATTTGACAACTTTTAAAAAGTTGTCAAATCTCATTTATAAAATTCAAAAAGATTAAGACCATAATATGCAATTTTTGAAACCACTATTTTTTCTGGTTACGTTATTTACTTTCAATAGTTTAGCTCAGAAAACAAAGCCCATTCCACCCGCTACTGTCGAGCAATTTCCAACGCCCGCCGACTCTGATATTAGGTTATTTTATGTCCAACGCAGTTCAAATATTAATACTATTTTGTATGATGCCAATGTGGGTGCTGATAAAAAATTAGACCCTAAAAATCCTGTGCACACCTACTGGATTCGTTATACCGAAGGCGGTAAAAAACAAGAACTTACGGGCATACAACGTACATTAGCGTATGGCTTACACACGAAGGCAACCGCAGGGGAAATAGGTAGTTATGACGGGCATTTTTTAGCCTATCGTAAAAGAAAATTTGTGGTAAAAATGAATGTCAAGGGACAACCCATTGCCTTGTTTCCCATCAATGGCAAAATGCAGGTTTTGAAAAGAATCTTCGTGAAAGTAGATGAAAGTGGTATGATGCCATCGGTCATTTACGTTGAACTTTGGGGGCGTGATGCTGTTACTGACAAAGAAGTTTACGAAAAATTTAAGCCCTAAAAACCTCCTATCCACTTCATATTCCTTTGAACACATATTAACATTTTTCAAAACTGAATAATTTATTTTTGAGTTGTGTAGAGGTACGAGGAGTGAGTAATGAGGAGTGAGTAATGAATTTTTATGCTTCGTTATTTACCTATCAATATCTTACTGCTCAAACCTTACAGCTTTACAAAACCAAAACGATAAAATAATATGTTACAATTTTTGAAATATGTATTGGCAACCATTATAGGGTTGTTTTTATTCACACTTGTCAGTGTTTTAATTCTCATCGGAATTGGGGCTGCCGTTGGTTCAAGTGCAGGTTCGGGCGATAATGTTTCCTTAAAAGACAACACGGTCTTAAAATTAGACCTCAATCGTTCCATTGTTGAGAATGCTTCTGACGATTCAAATCCTTTCAAAAGTCTTGGTGGACCTTTTGCTGGTGATGCTGATAAGGCTGGAATGGTTCAAATTCGTGAGGGATTGAAACGTGCTGCCGCCGACAAACACATCAAAGGCATTTATCTGCTTGCCAATTATCCACAAGCGGGTTATGCTCAGTTGGAAGAAATTCGCAACGCCCTTTTAGAATTCAAAAAATCGGGTAAATTTATTTATAGTTACGGGGAATTATTTTCGGAAAAAGGCTATTATTTAACTTCACTTTCGGATAAAATTTATCTCAATCCAGCGGGTGGAATGGACTTCAACGGTATCAGTGCCGAAGTTAGTTTTTATAAAGGGGCTTTGGACAAATTAGATATCAAACCCGTAATCTTTCGGGTAGGTGAGTTCAAATCAGCCGTTGAACCGCTCTTGCGTGAGAACATGAGTGACGCTAATAAGTTGCAATATACTTCATTGTTAGGTTCATTAAACGACCATATCATGGGACAAATTGCTCAGTCAAGAGGACTACAAGTGGCTGATTTAAAGAAAGTTGCGAATGAATTAGGGGCATCGAAACCAAACAGTGCCTTGGCAAACAAAATGATTACCAATGTGGGTTATTATGATGAATTTGAAAGCCAAATCAGAAAATCTTTGAAAAGAGATGCGGATGATAAAATTGAATATATCAGTCTAACAAAATTCATGAAAGCCGAGTCTGCCATTCCTTACAATGATGCTGCCAACAGAATTGCCGTTATCGTGGGCGAAGGAACAATCGTAGGGGCGAAAGCAGACAATGGAAATATCGGTTCGGACGACTGGATTGCGGAATTGAAAAAGGCTCGTGAAGACAAAAAAGTGAAGGCAATTGTGTTGAGAATTGACAGCCCAGGTGGTTCAGCATTGGCTTCGGATGTGATGTGGCGTGAAATTGAATTAACCAAAAAAGTGAAACCCGTTATTGCTTCAATGGCTGATTATGCGGCTTCTGGCGGATATTATATGGCAATGGCGGCAGATACCATCGTGGCTCAACCCACTACAATCACGGGTTCAATCGGGATATTTGCTCAGTTTTTTAACTTTGAGAATTTCTTGAAAAATAAATTAGGCGTAACCAACGACCGTGTGAATACCAACGCCCACTCAGACTTTCCATCGGTTACTCGGGAATTGGATGATTATGAGAAAAAGTGGTTTCAGAGTAGCATTGAAAACGGTTATGAAAATTTTACTGCCAAAGCCGCCAAAGGTCGTAAGATGAATATTGATAGATTAAAATCTCTGGCAGGCGGACGAGTTTGGTCGGGCTTGGAAGCGAAGCAAAATGGTTTGGTGGACGTATTGGGCGGTTTGGAGGATGCCGTAAAAATTGCCGCAAAAAAGGCTAAATTGAAAGATGGAGACTATAGAACCAAGTTTTATCCACAACCAAAATCATTCATCGAAGAGTTTATGGATAGGAAAACCGACGAAGCCGAAGCCAAAATGATGCAGGCACAATTTGGAGATTTAGCTCCCTATATGAAGCAAATTAAGAATTTGAAAGCTCGTGAAGGCGTAATGATGTTGATGCCCGAGGTGATTGATTTTAAGTAAGGTTTTAGCTTTGAGGTCTGAGCCATGAGGTGTGAGAATCTTAGCAATTCAACTTCCCGAAACAATATCCATTGCGGGTTTTTTACTTTCGGGAAGTTCTATAAATTTTAACCTCGTTTTACTATGAACAATTCTATCGAAATTAATAATAAGACCTACACTATTGGCTATTACCCTGCCACCATTACCCATTCTGATAAATATAGCGAAAGAAATCCTTTTGCTTCTTCCAGTTACTTTAATTACACGCCCAAACACGACATTGCTTTCAGAACTACCCGCACGGGAGAAGAATACTTCTTTACGGTTTCATACTGTAGAATTCGGGCAACGATTGGGCAAGAAGTTTCACTGATTGTATTGGACAAATACGTAATTGGATACATTAATAATTCAACTAACGATTATTATTATTTGACCAAAGAATTTGCTCAAACACTAAAATTAGGGATTCATTGGGGATGGGTAGTTTTGGTTGAAATATTGTTGGGAATAGGCTTATTTTTCTGTCCCGAACAAATACAAGGTTCACTTGTACTTTCATTCATCGCTGTTCCTATTATTTACTGGGTAAGTATGAGATTTTTTAATTCTTACCTCGAAAAGAAGATTGATGAAGTAGTTCTGAATGGTTAATTATAGCTTGTGAAACACCTATTTTCTGTACAATGATTAGCGAAATCTTATGGGTAGCCCAATATTGCTCAATATGACTGGGTGTCCCCGATTAGTTTGACCCTTTCACCTTCTCCCATAAATGCCAATTATATTATTTACATACCCTAAAAGTTTAAGTTTCATCAAAATTCTTAGTAATTTTCGGGAGACTTTATCGTTTCAAAAACCATAAAATAAATATTTGTAAATATTTATTAACTATTTGGCTGTCAATAAGATATAAAAGAGTAAATTTCGTTTCACAAAATATTTTTGTGTGTTGTTAAAATGCCTCCCTTGAATCCCTTTTACCAATAAAACCCATGAAAAAACTCTCCTCTCGACTATTATTGATAGTCTTATTTTCTGTTTTATTTGTTAGAGCTCATGCCCAAACTGAAATTGCCACCGCCAAGGCATATCTCACTCAAAATGCAGTTAAGCAAAGACTGAGCAACGCCGATATCAACGATATGTCGGTATCAAGTGCTTATTTGTCGCCCACAACGGGTTGGTATCACATTTATTTCAACCAAAATTATCAGTCAGTTGAAGTGTATAACGGTTTGTTGAACCTTACGCTTCAGAACGGCGAAGTGAAATATGTGGCTAATACGTTTGTGCCGTTTTTGGCGGATATATTACCAAATGCTTCACTAAACCGAAGCGTTACGCCCGTGAATGCCCTTATCAAAGCGGCTCAATTCAAAAACCTAACGTCCAGCAAAGAAGCACAGATTCAGACCATAAGTGCGGTTACTTTGCCCGATGGTTCAATCTCGAAGGCTTCGTATCGAGATAATATTCTTTCCGATGAACCAATCAGTGTCAAACTTTACTGGTTGCCTTACGAAACCCTTGAAAATGGCAAGGTTTCTTTGAAAGTAGCCCTTACTTGGAATGTTAATTTTCTGACCAAAGACGGAAACAACAAATGGAATGTTCACGTAGATGCTAATTCAGGGGCAGTTTTGAAAGAGTTTGACGACATTATTCACTGTAATTTTGGCACACCCGAACATAACAAAGTACCCCATATTTGTATCGACAAAAAAGTGCCAACTTCCACTAATTCAAAGGCGTTGTTAGGCAATACTTACAACGTATTTGACTATCCGTTAGAAGCTCCAACTTTTGGTGCAAGAACGGTTGTAACCAGTCCATATACTAAATTCGTTCTCGCTGGCACGGGTCCTGGCACAACTAACGGATGGCATAACGATGGTACAACCGATTTTACGAATACCCGTGGAAATAACGTCTGGGCAAAAGAGGATTTGGCGGCGGATAATGAAACAACGATTGGAGCAAGCCCGAGTTCGGCAACCTTGGATTTTAATTTTCCATACACCCAAGCTACTGGAACGGCGGCGGCAAACCTAAATGCCGCCATTACGAATATGTATTATTGGAACAATGTGATGCACGATGTTCTTTGGAAATTCGGGTTTGACGAACCAGGTGGTAACTTCCAGAAAAGTAATTTGGCTCGTGGAGGTTTAGGAAACGATTTCGTCTTTGCCGATGCCCAAGATGGCAGTGGAACTAATAATGCCAATTTTTCAACACCTGCTGATGGAGGCAATCCACGGATGCAGATGTTTATTTTTAGTAATGCTGGAACCCCCGCCTATCAACCCGATTCTGATTTTGATAATGGGGTGATTGCTCACGAATACGGACACGGCTGGTCGATTCGTCTCACGGGTGGTCCTGCAGTTGTAAACTGTCTCCAAAATGCGGAACAAGCGGGTGAAGGTTGGAGTGATTATATTGCCTTAATGACCATTACGAACTGGTCAGCCTTAACACCAACGGTGGCGAGTGCCAATATTCCTCGGGGAATTGGGACTTATGTTTTGGGGCAACCCACCACGGGAGCGGGTATTCGCCCTTTCCCTTATTCTTACGATAAAACGACTGTAAATCCACTCGTTACTTAC
This sequence comes from Cytophagales bacterium, assembly GCA_038230735.1. GTDB lineage: Bacteria > Bacteroidota > Bacteroidia > Cytophagales > Spirosomataceae > Arcicella. The sequence goes on along the minus strand of JBBRMR010000011.1, from coordinate 67,052 downwards.
GCAGGCGTTGGAAATACAGGCGTTTTTTCACAACCGCACGGCATCGGCTCAATTTGGGCAACCATGCTTTGGGATATGACTTGGGAAATAATTTTGCAGGATAATCAAATTGTCAATGATATTTATAATGTTCCCGCCGCCCTTGCTGATTATAAAGGAAACGTTGCGGCTCTTAAATTGGTTAATGAAGGTTTACGTTTACAACCTTGTAGCCCCAGTTTTGTACAAGCTCGGGATGCCATTTTGCAAGCCGACCAAATGCTTTTTGGGGGTCGTTACCGTTGTGCCATCAGCAGAGCATTTACTCGCCGAGGCTTAGGAGCTTTGGCTTCAACGGGAGTATCGAGCAATGATCGAATTGTTACGGAAGATTATACGCCAATTTCTGGTCCTTCGTTAAATTCTGCTACTTCGGCTACTGTTTGCTCAGGCGATGTTTTTAATTATACCGCTACTACGGCAGCCGCTGGTACTTTTACTTTTGCATGGACTCGTCCAGTGGTGGCGGGTATCAGTAACGGGGCAGGAAGTGCAAGCAGTGCCAATGTGAGCGAAACGCTTATTAACACTACAACAGCCCCCGTTACGGTCAAATATTTCTTTACGATAAGCCCCGATGCTTGCGGTGGAACTCCAGTGCCACAAGCGGTAAATGTGGTCGTTAATCCAAAAGTAACCCCCACGGTTGGCACTTATAATGTTTGTCAAAATGCGACTGTGCCAGTGGGAGACGGTTTGGTTGTGCCAGGAGCAACCACCAATACCGTAAATGGTGCTTTGGTATCTGGGACTACTTATTTCAGAGGTCAGGGCAATAATGTAACTGTTTATACTGCTTCTGCAAGTGCTGTATTTTTCAAAACCTTTACTTTCGTTGCTCCAAGTTCGGGAGCGGTTACTTTTGCAACAACTGCCGCAACATTCATCCCAACAGATGGGGATGATACGTATTTGACACTTTACCAAACATCATTTACCCCCGCAACGCCAGCAGTTAATTTTTTAAGGGGAGATGATGATAGTGGACCTGGCTTTTTGTCCAGTCTGACCCATACGCTTACGGCGGGGAGTACTTACGTGTTAGTAGTGGGTTCTTTCTCAACGGGTCAAACGGGTTCATTTACGTTACAAGCCAGCACCTCAGGTGGGGGGACTAATAGCTGGTTTACGGCGGCATCGGGAGGTTCTTCTATATTTACTGGCGATATTTTCAATCCCGTTGGCGTGGCGGGTTCGGGCATTGCCAATACTGCCACGGCAGGGGCTTTTAATTTTTACGTCTCTAATTCTGCTTTCCCTACTTGCCGAACACTTACTACTTTTAACATTGTATCAACCACTGCCCCAATCGTGGGTACGATTACACAACCAAGTTGTGTAAATCCTACAGGTAGCGTTGTGTTGAGTGGCTTACCAACCACTGGCACGTGGACAATCAATCCAGGTGGTATTACAGGGTCAGGAGCAAGCACGACCATTACTGGGCTTGCGGCAGGTACAACGTATAATTTTACCGTTTCGAGTGCTACTTGTGTGTCAGCAACTTCGGCGAATGTAGTCATAAATGCTGTGCCAAGTCCTCCAACGGGTATTTTAGTGGGTAGTAATTCACCAGTAGTGGAGGGAAGTCCCATAAATTTAACGTCTTCATCAACGGGTGGAACGAGTCAGTCATGGGCAGGACCAAGTGCTTTTACCTCGGCGGCTCAAAATCCAGTCATTGCTTCGGCAACAGCGGGCATGGCAGGCGTTTATACGGTAACCATTACTTCGCCAGGCACTTGTACGGCAACGGGGACAACCAATGTTGTGGTCAATGCTGCCCCAACGGTTTGTAGTCCACCCACGGGAGCAACCGCTGGTAGTAATTCACCCGTATTGGTTGGTAGTCCCATAAATTTAACTTCTTCATCAACGGGTGGAACGAGCCAAGTCTGGGCGGGACCGAGTGGTTTTGCATCCACCGCCCAAAACCCCACGATTGCCTCGGCAACCGCTGGCATGGCGGGAGTTTACACTGTAACAATCACCTCATCAGGCACTTGTACGGCAACGGCAACGACAAATGTGGTCGTCAATCCAGTCCCAACCAGTTGCACCACACCCACGGCAACGGCAAGTAGTAATTCGCCCATTTGTGCGGGAACGCCTTTGAATCTAACAGCTACTTGTACGGGTTCAATATCGGCTACTTTGAGCGGAGCATCGGAAGTACCTCCCAATGCTTCCACAGCAACGGGTAGCGTAACAGGAACATTCGACCCTGTTACGAACTTATTAAGTGTGAATATTATATTTACTGGTTTGTCGGCGGCGGCAGTGGCGGGTCATATTCACAATGCAGTCGCAGGGGTAAATGGTCCAGTGATTATTCCTTTTGCTGGATTCCCGAATGTAGTTAGTGGAACTTATTCAAACAGTTATACCCTCACAGCACCCCAAGCAACGGCATTAGCTTCGGGGGGGCTTTACGTAAATGTTCATAGCTCTTCTTTCCCTGAGGGTGAAATTAGAGGTCAAATTGCACTTTCTAATTGCACTTTCGCTTGGACGGGGGTAAATGGATTCAGTTCAACTGACCAAAATCCGACAATCCCATCTGCCACAACCGCCGCCACGGGAACATATCAAGTGATTGTAACGAATGCGGGATGTACTGCAATGGCTACTACCTCGGCGATAGTAAATGCAGTACCCACAGGAGCAACGGCAAGTAGTAACTCGCCTGTATTAGTCGGAGGAACCATAAATCTAACTTCTTCATCGACAGGTGGCACAAGTCAAGTTTGGGGAGGACCAAGTGGGTTTACTTCAACCGCTCAAAACCCTACGATTGCTTCGGCAACGGCGGGTATGGCGGGAGTTTATACGGTAACTATTACAGGATCAGGGACTTGTATAGCGACGGCAACGACAAACGTAGTAGTTAATCCAGTACCAACCAGTTGTAGTCCACCCACAGGAGCAACGGCAAGTAGTAACTCGCCTGTATTAGTCGGAGGAACCATAAATCTAACCTCTTCATCGACAGGTGGCACAAGTCAAGTCTGGGCGGGACCAAGTGGATTTGCTTCCACCGCCCAAAACCCCACGATTGCCTCGGCAACCGCTGGCATGGCGGGAGTTTACACGGTAACAATCACCTCATCAGGCACTTGTACGGCAACGGCAACCACGAGCGTAGTGGTCAATCCCCTACCGACCAATACAGTAGTTTTCGTTAATATTGCGAATGCTGCCGCTCCGACCCAAAATGGAACTTCTTGGGCAACGGCTTTTGGTAATTTGCAAACGGCTCTGGCGGCTGGACCCGTTAATGCGGAGATTTGGGTAGCCCAAGGAATTTATAAACCGACTATGACTATTGATAAAACCATTTCGTTTAATATTCCAAGTGGAGCGATGTTATTTGGCGGTTTTGTAGGAACGGAAGTAACCCAAAATCAGCGAAATTTCAATACCAATCCCACGATTTTGAGTGGAGAAATTGGTTCTGTTTCAACGGTGAGCGATAATTCATATCACGTGGTTACCTTCATTGGAGTAAGCAATACAACCATTTTAGACGGTTTCACGGTGATGGCGGGGAATGCCAATCTTAGCTCCGACCGCACTCGACCTTTGCCACCACCAGCGGGACTACCTTTGTCAATTAATGATGGTGGAGGTATTGGTTTGGATAATGCCAGTTCACCAATGATTATGAACTGTAAAATTATTAGTAACGATGGTATATTTGGCGGAGGATTATATGCTACCAATGGTAGTAATCCAACGATTATGAACTGTATATTCAGTAACAATCAGGCAACCTTTGGGGGTGGGGCTTACCATTTGGGGAGTAATCCAATGTATAAAAATGTTTTGATTTCGGGCAACAAAGCCACGGGTGGAGCGATGTATAACAATCAATCAAATCCGATGATTAGTAATGTAACGATTGCTGGAAACGGAGGGTCGAATGGAGCCATTTTCAATTCAACAAGTACACCAGTGGTTAAAAACTGTATTATTTTTGGCAATATTACTCCTTTTAATGATACGCAAAGTGTAGTTACGTATAGCATCATTGAGGGCGGTTATCCAGGCGTTGGCAACCTAAATCTGAATCCTCAATTTGTGAATATGACTCCATCGGGATTAGCTCCAACCTTGGCAGGAGATAATAGGGTTATTAATACTTCCCCCGCCATTGATGCGGGAGACAATGGTACTATTAGTCTGACCGACAAGGATTTAGTGGGTAATCTAAGACGTTTCAACGGTGGTATTGTGGATATGGGAGCGTATGAATTTCAAGGCAGTCGAGTGGGTGGCACAATTATCAGTATTACCTCGGGCAATTGGGAAACAAACTCAACGTGGGACATCGGCAGAAAACCCTTAGCGGGAGATATGGTCATTATCAACAATAACCATATCGTAACGGTGAATCAAGATGGCGTGTTAAAAAATATTGAAATACGACAAAATGCCAAAGTTACGTACAGCATTGCAGGCGTTAAATTGCAGACTGGTTTTTAGAAGGTAAAAGGATAAAGGTCAAAAAGTCAAGCGTCAAAAGGTTAAGGACAATATCCTCCAACCTTTTGATGCTTGACTTTTTCCTTTAATTAAATATTAGAATTTAATAACCATTTGATTATCAATTAGATAAATCATATTAAATTTAAGATTAATTAGTCTCTATGACTATATTGTAATCTCTTTTTAATTTTGGTTTAATTTATGAATCAATATTTTTCTTAAATGTAATACCGCCACCATTTTTCGTTCCTTGATTGATAACAGCTAATTTATTATCGCCGCAACGCAGTATGAAACACATATTATTAAAAACAATTTATATCATCGCATCCCTTTTTCTTTCGTTCAGAATCTCCGCTCAAGTGGACGACCCACGAGCCAGAATGGAAGCGGAAATGGTGCCTATCAGAGACCCCGCCACGGGCAAAATTCCTTTGGAAAGATTGGTGAAAGCTCGTGAGGAAATTAAGAGACGGCTCGTTCAAAACGTTGCCGTTGGGGGCATCACGTGGAATGAACGTGGACCCAACAACATCGGCGGACGAACAAGAGCCTTAATGTTCGACCCCAACGATGCCACCGCCAAGAAAGTTTGGGCGGGTGGCGTTGGTGGGGGACTTTGGTATAATAATGACATCACCAATGCTACCACCGTTTGGCAAAAAGTGGATGATTTTTGGGCAAATTTGGCTATTTCCTGCATTGCTTCTGACCCAGCCAATACTCAAAATTTCTACGTAGGTACGGGCGAGGCTTGGTTCAATGCTGATTCACAACAAGGGGCGGGAATCTGGAAAAGTAATAATGTAGGCACAAATTGGACTCAATTAGCCTCAACCGCCAGTAATACCGATTTTAATTATGTTCAAAAAATCATTGTCAATAGCACGGGCGTTGTTTTTGCCGCCACGGTGGGAGGGGTTTATAAATCAACGGATGGAGGAACAACTTGGGCGATTACCTTGAAACCAACTACCATTACCCCCGCTTTATCACCCGTAACCAATTTCGCCGCCGACTTAGAAATTGGCTCTGACGGCATCATTTACGCATCTTTCGGAAGAATTTTTGAACGAGGTAGTCGAATTTTTAAATCTGCCGATGCAGGAACAACTTGGACACAAATCACCTCTGATGCCAGTCAATACAGAACAGAAATTGCCCTCGCCCCGTCCACTTCTGGAAGCACTCAGGTTATTTACGCCATCACTCAAAGTAGTGGCTACACAACCGCATGGGCAAGAAAATCCGTTGATGCAGGACTAAATTGGACAGACGTTACCCCTTCTTCGAGCCTTACCAGCAGTCAGGCTTGGTATGATTTGATTTTGGCAGTAAAACCAACTGACCCCAACGTTGTCATCGGAGCGGGGAATGTGATTGGACGAACGACTGATGGTGTAACTTGGAATGTGCGAGGCTATTATGCCGAAGGACTTCATCCCGACCATCATGCCATTATTTTTCGCCCAGGATTTCCAAATGAAACCATTATCGGCAACGACGGAGGGGTCTATTATTCGCCCAATTACGGAAATCCAGCCACGGTTACTCCAACTTTCAATAGTAGAAATAATGGTTTCAATGTTACGCAGTATTACGGCGTGGCAATGAAAAATATTGCGGGTGATGGCTACCTTTTAGCGGGTGCTCAGGACAACGGAACGCACAAAATAACGTCCTCCCTCAATACCATTGGCGGCGGCATACAAGTTACGGGAGGTGACGGAATGTTAAGTTTTATCGACCAAGACCAGCCTGATTTTCAGATAACTTCTTATCAATTAGGGGCTTATAATTTTTATAACGCCGCCACAAATAGTGTTACCAATTTGAGTACAAGCGGTTCACAATTCGTCGGACCTTCCGATTATAACAGTAATCAAAATGTGCTGTATGCCGAGCAAAGTAATACCACCTTGAACCGTGTGGCGGGCATTGGCGGGGCAACTTCACTTTCAACCATACTACATCCATCCGTAGGAATAACCTCCTTAGTCCGATGTGGACTAACCGATAATACCGTCTTTGTGGGCGGACGAAATGGCAATATTATTAAAATTGTGAACGCTGGAAATGTAGGCGGAACACAAGCCATTACGACTATTGCAACGGGATTTAGTGGGGTGGTTTCGTGCGTTGAAATTGGAGCAACCGAGAATGAATTATTAGTAACTCGTTCAAATTATGGGGTCAAATCTGTGCATTATACCACGAACGGCGGAACCACTTGGATTAGCAAAGATGAAGTGGGTTATGGTTTGCCCGATATACCCATCAGATACGCTTTATTTAATCCGAATAATAGAAAACAGGTACTTTTAGCTACTGAATTAGGTATTTTTTCAACGAGCGATGTAACGTTAACAAATCCAGGTTGGGAACCCACCAATGCGGCTTTAGCGAATGTCAGCTGTTATATGTTACGTTATCGTTCTTCCGATGGTACTATTGCCGTTGCTACGCATGGGAGAGGAGTATATACCACCAATTTCTGTGCCTATCCAACCCTAAATTCACAAGCTGATAATACCATTTGTAGTAACCAAGCCTTCAATTATACCGCCACCACGGGTTCTGTTGGCACTTTTACTTTTGCTTGGACGAGGGCAACGGTAGTAGGAATCAGCAATGCAGGAAGTAGTGGCAATAATGCAAACGTCAATGAAACGTTGATTAATACTACCACAAATCCGATAACCGTAACGTACCTTTTCAGTATTAGTCCAAACCCTTGCGGGGCGTTGGTTCAACAGGCAGTGAACGTAACGGTTAATCCTACCGTAATGCCAACGGTTGCTTCTTATACAGTTTGCCAAAATGCTGCTGTGCCATCTGGACAAGGCTTGGTTGTTCCTGCCTTAAAAAGTAAAATGGTAGATGGATTACTGACTACGGCTTCACCCACTTATGTAAGGGCGGATGGCAACAACACCACGGTTTATGTGGCATCGGGCGTAAATGCTTATTACCAAACTTTCACTTTTGTCGCTCCTTCTTCGGGAAACGTTAGTTTTGAAACTATTGATGCAAACCTCTCTGGTTCAGACCCTTACGATACTTACATGAGTCTTTATCAGACTTCTTTTAATCCTGCATCACCCGCTACCAACTTTCTGAGGGGGGATGATGACAGTGGCACTTTACAATATTCTTCAAGATTAACTGAAAACTTAGTAGCTGGAACAACCTATATTATGGTGATAAGCACTTATTTATCGGGCGTAACGGGTACGTTTATCATAGAATCTACCCCGCCCGTTTTTGCGGGAGGGGTTAATAATTGGTATGCGGGGGCATCGGGTGGTTCAGTTCTAACAATGGGCGAAATCTTTAACCCCGTAGGTTTGGCAGGTTCGGGTATTCCCAATACGGCAACGGCAGGAACAACAACCTTTTATGTAGCCAATGCTCTTTATCCAACTTGTCGCACCGCAACCACTTTCACGATTGGTTCTGTAGTTGCTACGGCAAATAGTAATTCGCCCGTAACAACGGGTGGGAATATCAATTTAACCACCATAACCACGGGAACAAATTTTGCTTGGGCGGGTCCTAATTTATTTACTTCCAATGCCCAAAACCCCGTAATTTCTTCGGCAACTTTGGCAATGGCGGGCGTTTATTCCTTGACGGTAAATTCAACTTCAGGGACTTGCGTGGCAACCGCTACTACCAGCGTATCGGTTATAATTCCCACAGTTTATAATGTCGTTTTTGTTAATATGACCAATACTTCTTCAACCCAAAATGGCACATCTTGGGCAACGGCGTACCGTAATTTGCAAACGGCTTTGAGTGCCGCCCCTACAAATGCGGAGATTTGGGTAGCCCAAGGAATTTATAAACCCACCACCACGATTGACCGAACCATCTCTTTTAATATTCCCAGCGGAAGGATGTTATTTGGCGGTTTTGTAGGAACGGAAACGACTCAAAGTCAACGTGATTTTAGGGCAAATCCAACGATTTTGAGCGGTGAAATTGGTTCTTCTGCCACGGTTGATGATAATTCATACCACATTGTTACTTTCTTTGCCGCTAATAATGCTACTATTTTAGACGGATTTACGATAATAGCTGGAAACGCCAACCTCACTTCCTTCGGAACGTATCCTCCACCAAGTCCAACTGTACAACCCATAACCATCAACGATGGCGGGGGAGTTAGCTTAGATAATGGAAGTTCGCCCGTGGTTATTAATTGTAAAATTATCAGTAACCGTGCCGTATTTGGTGGTGGACTATTTGCGACTAATAACAGTAATCCAACCATTAAAAACACAATTTTCATGGGTAATGAAGCCACTTTTGGGGGAGCTACTTATCATCTTGGGAGCAATCCAATCTACCAAGAAATCTTGATGGCGGGGAACAAAGCAACGGGTGGAGCGATGTATAATAATGGCTCAAATCCTATAATTACCAATGCTACCATTACGGGAAATGGAGGCATTAGTGGAACAGTTTTTAATTCAAATAGTACCCCAGTGTTTAAAAATTCGATTCTTTGGGGCAATATTACGCCTTTCAATGATGTGCAATCCATCATTTCATACAGCATTGTGGAAGGTGGCTATCCAGGGGTAAACAATCTTAATATTAATCCTCAATTTATTAATTTAACCTCTTACGGATTAGCCCCAACGCTATCGGGAGACTATAAATTGACCAATATTTCACCCGCCATTGATGCAGGAGATAATGGAATTATTGGCTTAACTGACAAGGATTTAACAGCAAATCTAAGACGTTTCAATGGTGGAATTGTCGATATTGGAGCCTATGAATTTCAAGGCAGTAGAATTGGCGGAACAGTTACCAGCATCATTTCTGGTAATTGGGAGACGGGTTCAACGTGGGACATCGGCAGAAAACCCTTAGCGGGGGATATGGTTATTATCAATAACAACCATGTCGTAACGGTAAATGAAAATGGGGTTTTGAAAAATATTGAGTTAAGACCAAACGCACAATTATTATACAGCACTGCGGGGGTAAAATTGCAGACTGGGTTTTAAACCACATAGAAAGGATAGGAAGGTTAGATTTTAAGAGAAATATTATTTACACAAAAACCTAACCTCCCTATCCTACCTATGTGGTAAAAGATTATTTCACTTCTACCTCAAACGTCCCATCAAAATCAACGCTTCCGAGATTGAAAGCCCCAGTTTTAACAATCTTGCCATTCACGGGCGGCTGGTGGTGCAAAACCACCTGCAATTTTCCCGTTCCAGCCGCCGTAGTTTTTACGCTTGCCGTTAATCCCACAGGTAGATTACGAGTGTCTTTATCAGTGGTTGTTACCGACAGAATCGTTGCTGGCGTTGGCACATACTCAAAAAGATGTTGGTCTCTTTCCGTATAAATAGCGTCTGAAATGGTTTCTACGGGCTTTTTAGTTTCATCCAAAACATCTACCGCCATCGTGTAGATCTTATTGGGCTTCAAAGAAATCTTATCAATCGTAGGAGGATTTCCGCCCGCACCATCCAAATCTTTAAAGGTAAAAGTGGAGGTTGTTCCGCTTTCTGTAAACTTCAATTTCACGGTTGTCAAGTTCTCATTGTCTTCTACGGGTGCAGGTTCGTCTTTCTTGCAACCTGCCAACATAGCTATTGCTATTATTGCCATTAAAATACTTTTTTGTGTTGATTTCATGTTTTTAAGTTTTTGTTTACTGCAATAGTGTTGCAAATATATCATTTCGATGTTTTATATGCAATAGTGTTGCATAAATATTTTATTAAAAAAATATTTAGCCATAAAACCTAACTAACTAATGTTTCGTATATAAGGGTGATATGTATTAACAAACAACAATTACTATGAAAAAGGTAACACAATTACTGTCAAAAGCGACTTTATTTAGTCTTATTTTATGGGCTTTCACGGCTTGTAAATCTGATAATGGAGGCACAACGCCTGCACCTATTGTTCCCGACTTAGACTTCTATGTATTATCAACGGGCAATCAACTGAGCGTTTTTAATGCCAAAAATTTGGCAACGGCAAAATCAACTTTGGCAATTTCAAATTTGACTGCTAACGACAATATCATCGCCATTGATTTCAGACCTGCCACGGGGCAATTATACGGTTTGGGTTCGTCAAGTCGTTTGTATGCCATTGACTTAACTTCGGGAAGAGCAAATCCATTGGGAGCTGCTTCGTTTACACCCGCCGTTGAGGGAACTACGGTAGGTTTTGACTTTAATCCAATCGTTGATAGAATCCGTTTGGTAACGAGTACAGGGCAAAATTTAAGACTTCATCCAGAATTGGGAACCGTAGCCGCCACCGATGCCGTGATTAATGGAGCAGCGGCTGCCATAACATCAGTAGCCTACACCGAAAATTTCTCGGGAAGCACCACAACAGTTTTGTATGACATTGATCCTCAGACAGATATGTTGTATAAGCAAGACCCTCCAAACAACGGTACATTAGTGATGGTGGGTGCTTTGGGCGTGGACTTTACAGGTGATGGTGGTTTTGATATTGGACCAAATAACGCAGGTTTAGCTATTTATAACATGAGTGGAAAACCCACTTTGTTTAATATAAACTTGACCACGGGTAAGGCAGAAAGTTTAGGAGCTGTTGGCACATTGACCAACGCCATCGGAATTGCCATTCCCACGTTGTCCGTAGCTTATGCGGTGAATGATGCGAATATGTTGATGATTTTTAATCCAGAAAACCCAGTACCAGTTTCAAAAGCTATTACGGGTTTGGCAACGGGTGAGAACATCATGGGTATAGATTTTCGCCCCGCAGCGGGTCAATTATTAGCTTTGGGAAGCAATAGCAGACTCTATATTTTGAATACAGCAACGGGGGCAGCTACCGTCATAGGCACTGCACCTTTTTCAACGGTACTGAACGGAACATCCTTCGGATTTGACTTTAATCCAACGGTTGATAGAATAAGAGTGGTGAGCAATGCAGGGCAAAATCTACGTTTAAATCCCAATGATGGTACGGTTGCCGCCGTGGACGGAGCAATAAACCCAACAACTGCCAAAATTAGTGCGGCAGCTTATACCAACAATTTTGCGGGAAGTACGGCAACCGTTTTATACGATATTGATTATGTAACGGGCAAACTTTTCAAGCAAGATCCCCCAAATACGGGTACATTGGTAGAGGTTGGTTCATTGGGAGTTATACCAACGGAAAGCAACGGTTTTGACATTGGCGGCACGTCAAACAAGGCTTGGGCTTTGTTAACAGTGGGCGGAGTTACAAAACTATACAGTATCAATTTAACTTCAGGAGCGGCAACTGCCGTGGGTACATATACCTTCACGGGTACATATAGAGGTTTTGCGGTAGGATTAGGGTTTTAGATTTTTGTTAATAGTCAATAAAGGGCTTGTTGAGTTTTAAACTTAGCAAGCTCTTTTCTTTTTTAATACCCACGGAACTATTTATCTTTGAGTGATAAATCAAAAACCATGATTCGAGTTCCTTCTTTGATTCACGCTGGCGAATTTCAGTCCTTGAAAATTCAGGATATGACTTTTGTGGCGTACCGAAATCAAGACCCACCGCTTAAAAATGAGGTTTTTTTTGAAGAACACGCCGTGATTTTTGTCTTGGAAGGGGAAAAAAAATTCGTCTCGCCCACCCAAACAATCCACGTGCGGAAGGGGCATATCGTGTTCATCCGCAGGGGTTATTACCTCATGCAGGAGACGATTGACACCAATTACAGAAGTCTGGTTTTTTTCTTTAATGAGAAATTATTGAAGGAATTTGTGGGTTTGCATTTGGAGTTATTTGAAAATACTGAAATGGGAAATGGAGATAATTCCACGCTTTTGGTCTTTGAAATCACCGAATCTCTCCATAAGTTTACTGAATCCATCTTCCCTTATTTTCACCAAGAAACGCCTTATTTAAACCATTTTTTACGCTTAAAACTCCAAGAATTACTACTTCATATCCTCGAAATTGACGTTTCTGGGCAGTTTAAAAGCATTTTATTTAGTTTGTATAAAGGCGAAAAGGTGGACTTGGAATATTTGATGAATTCTTATTATCTAAAACCCCTTTCCTTAGATGAACTCTCTCGACTTTCGGGCAGAAGTCTCTACGCCTTCAAACGTGACTTTCAGGAACAATTTGAAACTTCACCTGCGTTTTGGATTAAAAATAAACGCTTGGAATACGCAGGTTTACAATTAGAAAAAACCAATAAAAACGTATCTGAAATCAGTATGGAAATTGGTTATGAAAGTGTTTCCCATTTTATCAAAGCGTATAAAGAGAAGTTTGGACAAACACCTGGGAAAAATGGGGTTCACGGTGAACGGTAAAAGGTGAACGGAACACGGTAGGTTCACGGTAAAAAGTAAACGGTTTTTTCATATATTTGTGTTGTAATTTTCATCGTCCAACCGTTCACCCTTTACCGTTCACCGTGAACCCCCAAGAAAAATGATTGCCACGCAAAACCTAACATTTGCTTATTCATCCGATAAGCGATTTACTTTCCCAGATTTCTCCTGTGCCGACCGTGAGACAATGCTTATTTTGGGTAAATCGGGCAAGGGAAAAACCACTTTCCTGCACCTGATGGCACTTTTATTGAAACCAACGGGTGGGAAAATTCAAATTAATCATCAAGAAATTAGTCAATTAACCGTTGCACAAGCGGCGGATTTTAGGGCAAAAAATGTAGGTATTATTTACCAAAAACCGCATTTCGTCCATTCGCTTTCGGTGATGGATAACTTGTTGTTAGCCAATTATTTAGGGGGAAAATCCTCTACCCGACAAACCGCTCAACATTTGTCAGAAAGCCTTGGTTTTGCGGATTTATTAAGCAAAAAAACTACGCAACTTTCACAAGGGGAACAACAGCGGGTGAGCATTGCCAGAGCCTTGATGAATAGTCCATCCGTAATATTAGCCGACGAACCAACATCCAGCCTTGATGATGATAACTGCCTGAAAGTAATTGACTTACTAAAAAAACAAACCCAAGAAATTGGAGCGAGTTTAGTAGTAGTTACCCACGACCAAAGATTGAAAGATGTATTTGAAAAAAGAATTGAGCTATGAACTTACTAAAAATATCAACCAGCAATTTAAAAGATAAACCACTCACCAGTTTTTTGAGCATTTTATTGATGTCTTTGGGCATCGCTATTATCTCATTATTACTGTTGGCAGGGAAGCAAATTGAAGAAAAATTTACCCGAAATGTGGCAGGAATCGACATGGTGATTGGAGCAAAAGGCAGTCCTTTGCAACTGATTTTGTCCAGTATTTATCAAATTGATGCTCCCACGGGTAATATTTCGATGGAAGAAGCCAACCGTTTGACCCGTAGTCCTTTGGTGAAATCTGTCATTCCACTTTCTATGGGAGATAGTTACCAAGGCTATCGGATTGTGGGTTCAAATCAGAAATATTTAGAACATTTTGAAGCACAGTTTGCCGAAGGGAAAGCCTTTTCACAGGCAATGGAGGTGGTTTTAGGGGCAAAAATTGCCAAAAATTTAGGATTAAAAGTTGGGGATAGTTTTGCCTCACAACATGGTTTTAACGAAGAAGGAGATGCTCACAAAGAAAAGAAATTTAAGGTAGTAGGAATCCTGAAAACGACTAATTCTGTCCTCGACCAAATCATGATTACGCCCTTAGAAAGCGTTTGGGCAGTCCACGAAAGCCATGAACCCGAAGAAGAAGGCAAAGGTGCAAACGCCTTAAAATTATTGGAAGAAAATCCATCTTCTGAAACTCATAATAACGAAGACCAACAAATTACCTCAATGCTCGTAAAATTCAGAAATCCTGCTATGGGTATGATGATGGCAAGGAGCATTAACCTAAATTCAACGATGCAAACCGCCACGCCAGCCATTGAAATCAACCGTTTATTTGCTTTGATGGGTTTTGGAATTGATGCTTTGAAATTGATTGCGTTAGTGATAATTATCGTGTCTGGACTGAGCGTTTTTGTATCTTTGTATAATTCCTTGAAAGAACGTAAATATGAAATGGCATTAATGCTTTCGATGGGAGCAAGCCGAACAAAATTGTTCTTTCTATTGTTAATGGAGGGTCTGATAATCAGTGTGATAGGCTTTGTGGTGGGGATATTTTTGAGTAGATTAGGGCTTTGGATTATGTCAGAAAATGTAGAACAAAATTTTCATTACGACTTCAACGTTTTATCTTTGCTGACGGAAGAATTTTGGTTATTTTTGGGAGCATTATTCATTGGATTATTAGCAGCAGCCATTCCATCTTTGGGCATTTATAAGATAGATATTTCCAGGACTTTGGCGGATGAGTAAATTTGGATGAATTGTCACAAGGCTTGCTAAGCCGTAATTTGTAAAAAAGCATCAACTAAATAGAAAACATAAACACATGAAAATCAACGCATTATTCGCATTAGGCTTAATACTGACAACTTTTATTTCAGCAAAGCAATCTTCACAATACAATAATTCAACAAATGGACTTCCCGCTGAAAAACTGACTTGGGATATGTTGAAGGATGTTTCTTTCAAGAAAAAATGGTATCCGCAAGAGTCTATTTTTATGCTATATCCAACTTTTGGCGTTCCTCTGAAAAAATTGGAAAATAAAGAAGTCATCATCAAAGGCTACGTGATACCTGTGGATGTAGCTACCAATATGTACGTGTTATCAGCGTTTCCGTATAGCCAATGTTTCTTTTGTGGCGGAGCAGGTCCAGAATCGGTGATGTCGCTGAAACCCAAGAAAAGCGAAGTGAGAAAGTATAAAACCGATGAAATGCACACCTTCACAGGCAAACTAAAACTCAATGCCGACGATATTTATGAGATGAATTATATCTTGGACGATGCTGATATGATTGAGTAGAATTTATGATTTACTGCCAAATAAAAATGCTAATCTGTTCTTTATGAATGGATTAGCATTTTTTACGACTTATGACTTAGCACTTTGCGATTTTTATATTACCTTTCCCCATGCACCGCAATATCCGCCAAAATTGCCTTTTTATGTTCACAATCCGTTTTGGTGCATGAGCCATAAAAAATTAAGGAATGGTGCATGACGTTGAATTGTAACATTTCACCCACCATATTCTGAATTCCCTGTACTCGTGGGTCGCAAAATTCTGTAACGTGATGACAATCAGTACATATCAAGTGGTCATGTTGTTTACGACCATAGGATTTTTCGTATTGTGCCTGATTCCCTCCGAACTGGTGTTTAGTTACTAAATCACATTCCACTAACACATCCAAAGTATTATAAACCGTGGCTCGTGAAACCTGATATTTCTTATTTTTCATCGAAATATACAATTCTTCTACATCAAAATGGTCATCACGAGAGTATATTTCCTCCAAAATGGCAAAGCGTTCAGGAGTTTTGCGGAGACCTCGATTTTCGAGATACGCCGTGAATATTTTTTTAACTGAATCTATGTTCGATTGTGGCTGCATATTTTATGAAACGGTAATCCTTTCTTTAATTTGGACTAATTCTATATTATAACACAAAGTAAAACAATTTTATTCAAAATATCAGATGGAATATTGATTTTTACCCATGTCTCTCCACCTCAATCACCCCCTCAATCAATTCCAAAGAGTTCACAAGCGTTTCTAAATGGCTGGTATCGTGAACCATTAGGGCTATTTGTCCTTCAAAAATCCCTTCTTTTACCCCAATTGAAAGGCTTTGAATATTTACTTGTAATTCCTGAGAAATCAGTCTGGTAACATCATTCATTAAGCCCATTCTGTCCGTTCCTCTAATCACTAAATTTGCCACAAACGACATCGAAACTTGGCTCGTCCAAAATGCTTTCATTACTCTATCACCGTGTCTGGAAAGTAGTTCAGTAGCATTTGGGCAGGAGGTTCTATGAATTTTGATGCCTTCGTTGATGGTTACAAAGCCAAAAACATCATCGCCCGCAATGGGATTACAGCATTTGGCAAGGGTATAATCTACCCTGTCCATGTCTTCGCCAATCAACAGGGCATCGGCATTTTTTTTGTCGCCGTGCTGTTTTTTCAACTCCTTCATCACGCCTTTTGTGTCGCTCAAAGGTTCTTTGATAGACTTGGCTTCCTGCTTTCTTTCGTGAGCTTCACGGGCTGATTTCCAGCGTTTTAGCTCGTCTAATTGAATATATCCTTTGCCAAAACGGTAAAATAAATCGTTGGAATCTTTGGCGTTGTAATAGGCTCGGAGCTGATTGGTTACCTCCAAAGTCAGGGGCGAAATTCCCAAAACTTTCAGCCGATGTTCAATCATATCTTTGCCCATAATCACGTGCGATTTATTGGCTTCTTTGATATAATCCTTAATCCGAGATTTGGCTTTGGTCGTAACCACAAACTGCAACCAATCTTCCGAAGGTTTTTGCCTCGGCGAAGTCATACATTCAATAATATCCCCCGTTTTGAGTTTATAGCTCAATGGTACTAAACGATTATTGACCTTCGCCCCAATGCACCTTGCCCCCACTTCTGTATGGATTTCAAAAGCAAAATCCAGAGCCGTTGCTCCGTCTTTTAGCACTACTAATTTCCCTTTTGGCGTATAAACGAATACTTCTTCATTGTATAAACTACTCCGAATATCATCCACTAAATCTACCGCTGATTGAGATTTATCGTTAGAATCCAAGGTCTCCCTAATTTGGCTCAACCATGATTCAAAAGCGGTGTTGGTTCGGGTATCGTTGCCTTTATATTTCCAATGGGCGGCAAAACCTTTCTCCGCAATTTCGTCCATGCGAGTTGTCCGAATCTGTACTTCCACCCAACGCCCACGCTTACCCGACGAACTCATTACGGTAGTATGGAGAGACTCATAACCGTTTGATTTGGGGTTAGAAATCCAGTCTTTCAGTCGGTCGGGATTGGGATTATAATGGTCGGTAACCATGGAATAAACCGCCCAACAAGCTGATTTTTCTTGTTCTTTTGGCACATCCAAAACAACCCGAACCGCAAAAAGGTCATAAATGTCTTCGAACTGCGTATTTTGCTTTTTGAGTTTATTATAAATCGAATATATAGATTTCGGACGACCTTTGATGACGTATTTAACCTCCATTTTATCCAAATCTTTTTCAATGGGTTTGATAAAATTTTGAATAAAATTCTCCCGTGAAGTTTTGGTTTCTTTCAATTTTCGGGCAATATCTTTGTAAGATTCGGGTTCGGTATATTTCAAACAGAGGTCTTCCAATTCAGACTTGATGGCGTGCAAACCTAAGCGGTGAGCCAATGGAGCGTATAAATAGAAAGTTTCGGAGGCAATTTTGAGTTGTTTATCTCGGGGCATACTTCCCAAAGTCCGCATATTGTGCAGACGGTCGGCAAGTTTAATGAGGATAACCCGAATATCATCAGAAAGCGTAAGTAGCATCTTCCGAAAATTCTCGGCTTGTTGCGAACTGCCGTAGTCAAATACGCCCGAAATTTTGGTGAGTCCGTCAATGATTTTACGAACACTTTTTCCAAAACCCACTTCAATTTCGTCTAAACTGACTTCCGTATCCTCCACAACATCATGTAGCAAAGCACACATGACCGAGGTGGGACCCAAGCCAATTTCTTCCACACAGATTTGAGCAACGGCAATGGGGTGATAAATATAAGGTTCACCCGATTTCCGCCTCATATCTTTGTGAGCATCTGCCGACATCAAAAAGGCTTTTTTAATTAGTTTGGCATCATCATCTTGAAGATATGGGCGGGCGGTATTCAGTAATTTTCTGTACCGTTTGAGAATTTCCTTTCTTTCCTGTTCTAAATCAATTGCTACGGCTTGCACGGTTTATCTGTTGCTAATTTGGTGATTGATTGACTGTTTGGTCATCAAACTAAGTTAGCAAAAACTGAGCAGAAAGGCAAATTATTTTTGCCCTTTTACCGAATTACAGGACATTTTATACTCGGAGCGATGTGATAAATGATTCGGAAACTGGTTAATAAGTACATATCATTCAATCTGGAAGAACTGTTACGTCCTTCGCCAAAAGCACCATCAAAAGTAGGTAAACTATTCAAGGGAAAAAGGTTAGCATCTAAAAAAGCGGGATTAGGGGGACTTCCTTTTGTGCCTTGGGTGGCGTAATAATTTCTGACAAAAGCCTCACGGTCTTTGCCAGTTAATGTCGCAAATTTTTCGTTTTCACGGTGTCCAAAAACCGCTGACAATGGATTGGCATTTGCTAAATCGGTAATATCGGCATAATACCCACCTACGTCATCCAGATGGTCTGAAAAAGTATATCGCACCCCCGTTTCAAAACCTAAGTCCCAATAATGGTTTAGTTTATAACGAATACCTACGCCAAAAGGAATACTAACATTGACAAGATTATAGGGTTGATCAGCATAACCGTTTAACCCTTGTCCTTCCGTGCCGAGGGGTTGCAGGCTTACCCATTCACCTGGTGAAGCCTCTGAACCTGCATAATCTGTGGGTACTTTTGCTTCTGGATTATGATGAAAAACAGCGATTCCAGCGAATACGTAGGGACTTAGCTTCTCACGATTCCGAAAACTTCGTGATTGAGGGATGAAATTATAAATTCCCGTAACGGCTAATTCCTTGACATCATTTCTAAAATGGACGTTTCGCATATACAATTGGTCAAGTCCTGGCATACCTTCAAATTTATTATCATCTGCCGATATTCTTGCCCATGTAAAACCTATTCGTCCACTCAAATGGGGCGAAAAATGACGGGTATAATTGAAGGAGGCATTCCAACGGATATTTTGCAAAGTCGATTGAATGGGACGACTGAAAGGAGCAATATCACCATAATAATTGGACGTACCGATACCCAGAGAAATATCTGAATGTTGCTCAAAATTACTCTTTCGCTTCGAACCATTGCCTTTAAACAGGTTTGTGAAGAAGTTTTGTGAAAAACTGGGGCTTATGTAGAGTAAAGAAAATAGGACAAAGAAGGTAGAGAAAATCAATTTTCGACCACGCTGCGGTTTCCGACTATTGTTTTTATGATTTAGTTTTGTTTTCATCAATTTTAAGGATTCGTTATAACAACGATTAATGGTTAGTATTTATGCTATTGAATTGAGTAAACGGCTGATAACTGTCAATTGGTCACTGATAAAAGGCTTTTCTTCGCCGCTTCATAATTTGGTTGTAAAGATAACGCTTTTTTGAAGTCTGAAATTGCCCCCGTTTTATCACCCAAAGATTGCTTGCTCAAACCACGATTATATACATGAACGGGGTCTATACTACCCTCTTTGTCAATCACTTGATTGAAGTTTTCTAATGCTTTCTGTGCATTACCCGTTGCCAAATATGCCGTGGCTAAAAAGCCTCTTGATTGTGTGGATTTCTCATTTTTCATGGTCAAAGACTTCTCAAAATCGGGCAATGCTTGGGCTGGTTGATTGACATTAAAGTAAGCAATTCCTCGATTCATATACGTCTCACCCGTGCTTGCTCCCCGCTTGATTGCTTCCGAAAAATATTCGATTGCCTTTTGGGTATCGCCTTTTATACCGTAAGCCGTTCCTAAATTTTCCCAAGGTCCTGCATCGTCTTTATAGCCCAATTCAATGGCTTTTAAATTGGCAGCGATAGATTCATCTAATTTACCTTCTTTCTCTCCCACGTACTTTCCGTAAGTATAATAGGCACGGTAATCGTTGGGATAAAGTTTGATAATTTGTCCGAATAACGTACCCGTATTTTGCCAAGTTTCGACCTGTTGTCGAGTCAGATACAAGCAAAAAGCCGCAAAGGCAAATGCCACAACCCATACCACTTGTTTGAGCGATTGATTACGTTCTGCCAATTTATCAATGACCATCGCCAAAACGAAAAATAGTCCGATGTAAGGAATATACGTATAACGGTCTGCCATGATGGCGGCACCTACGGAAATGAATTGCAAAACCAAAGCAACTGTTACGGCAAAAAAGCCAATTCCGAAGAAAAATAATTTGGTTCTACGAGCCGAAAGAATAGCTAATCCCATGATAATCAGGGTAAAAACTACGCCAGCGGAATAAAATTTCACATTCGAACCAGTGGATTCATAGGGGTAAAACGTACAAAGATTTAAGGGTAAAAAGAGGTGATAGAAATACATTAAAAAGCCGTAACCAGCGTATTGAATTCGCTCCATCATCGTAAAAACTTTAAGATTTAAAGCCGTTTTTTGTTCGCCAATAATATGAATCATTCCGTGAAAATCTCCTCCGCTTTGTACATTAGTCGCAATCAAACCAAAGAGCAATGAAAATACTAAAAAAGGCAGTTTTTCTAAGATAGCTTTGGTATCAATTTTACGGTCTCGCCAATAATCAAATAAGAAGAAAACGATGGGTAAAACAACGGCTTGGGCTTTGGATAAACAGGATAATATGAATAATAATAAACTAATAATCAAATACTTAGTCTTTTTATCAGAATCTAAATAATACAAATAAGAAATACATGACGCAATAAAAAAGAAGCCATACAAAACGTCTTTCCGTTCAGATACCCACGTAACGGACTCCACCCGCATGGGGTGAATGGCAAAGAGCAAAGCCGTAAAGAATGAGGGTAATAATCGCCGTTTGGTCAGGAGCATAATGAGGGCAAAAACCATCAAAGTATTGAGCAAATGCAGGAGGAAATTGGTAATAATAAATGCCTTCGGACTGTCTGAGCCAGACATCGCAGCATTTATCATCATCGAAACAATCGTCAGGGGATGATAATTGAGGGCAACGTGGCTTTTGAAGGCTTCCCCAAAATGACCTTTGGGTTGCGTTACGAGGTAATCATTTTCTACATAAACATGGTCATCCCAATCAACGAATTGATTATCAAATCCACCCGAAAAAGCCACGAAAAGTGAGATAATTAAAACGCCCATAGCGAGCCATTTTCCGTAGCTTGGGGTAGTTTTAGAATCAATATTTTTAGTATTAATCGGCTGATTAATAGGGTTTTGAGAAACTAAGACTTGTTTCTTTTGAGATTTATTGTTTTTAGACATTTTTAAAAGGGTAAGGGAAATTTGTACCACAGGCTTTAGTCTGTTTCGGACTCCAAACAGGCTAAAGCCTGTGGTACATTTTATTCAACAATCATTCCAAAAATAAAAGGATTTTTTCGGATATTTACCTTTATGACGAACATTAATCAAACACCAGCTTTCACCCTCCGCCCTTTCAGAGACGGCGATGAAGCCCCATTGGTTGCAAATGCCAATAATATTAAGATTTTTAACAACGTAAAAGATAACTTCCCGCATCCTTATACGCATGAAGATGCTGTTTGGTGGATTAATGCCAATAAAGAAACGGATAAGCCCAATACTTGCTTTGCTATTGATGTAGATGGCGAAGTGATTGGAGCAATTGGAATAATACTTGGCTCTGATATTCAGCGAGTTACGGCTGAAATTGGTTATTGGCTCGGAGAAAATTATTGGGGAAAAGGCATTGCTTCCGAAGCTGTAAAACAAACAACTGATTACGTTTTTGCAAATTTTCCAGAGCTTATAAGACTTTGGGCAGCCGTTTATGAACACAACAAACCTTCAATGCGAGTTTTGGAAAAAGCGGGGTTTGAATTTGAGGGAATTCGGAAGAAAGGGGCGATTAAAAATGGGGTATTGATTGACGAATATGTGTACGTTAAGTTTCGGGAATAATCCCTAATCCTTCACAATCAACGCCACACATTGAGCCGCCACGCCTTCGCCACGCCCCACAAAACCAATATGTTCGGAAGTGGTTGCTTTGATGGAAAGGTCGTCTTCGGGAATATTCATTACCTTCGCCAAACAGGCCTTCATCGTGGGAATGTGTGGATTCAGTTTTGGTTCTTGCAAAATAATGGTTACGTCTAAATTATTCACTTCCCAACCCGCCTCACGTACCATTTCAAGCACTTTTCTGACCAAAACCTTTGAATCAACGCCTTTGTATTGGGGGTCTTTGTCCGAGAAATGATAACCGATATTTCGCATATTGGCAGCTCCTAAAAGGGCATCGCATATCACATGACAGACAATATCCGCATCCGAATGTCCAACCGCCCCGTGTGTATGAGGCACAATGATGCCACCCAACCAAAAGTCTCTACCTTCTTCCAGACGATGTACGTCATAACCTTGTCCTATTCTTAATTTCATAAACTTTCAATTATCGCCCTTTTTATCAATTGCGGATGACTCCACGGTACAAAATGATTCATGGTATCAACTTTCACAATCTTTAAAGATTTGGCATTGACCAACATTTTTTGGGCAAAATCTACATTCTTTGGACTCACAAACATATCCTTTCCGCCCTGTATTATAATCACGGGTTGGCGGATATTCCTCCACAAAGGTAACATCTTTTCTAATTCGGGTTTCAAATAAAGTATTTCATGATTGGAAGCACGAAAAGAAGAGGGTATCAATACTCGGATGGGCGTAAAATCCATCGGAATTCTGAACCACTTTTCGTTGGGTTCAAGTTCAGGGGCAATTGAACCCGCCACGATGATAAGATTGTCAATCAATGCTGGATAATCCATTGCCATGCGGGCAATCATCGGTCCACCCAAGGAATGCCCGATTAAGATAATTTTTTTGCCCATTTGCTTGTATTTCAACACAATAGGCTTCAAATATTCTGCCTGTCGAATGAGTGATTCTTCGGCATAACCGTAGTCAGATTCGCCAAAACCAATTCTATCCACTGATACCATTTTTACTTTTTTCAAGAGAATCGTATCTTTCATAAAATCCATAAAACCACTCCAAGAACCAGGCGAACCGTGTACAAAAAAAGCTACTGGAAGCGAATCAGAGCCTATTTCAGCATAATTCATCATCACGTCATTGACTTCTATTTGGTGTTGAACGGGCTTCATTTTGTAGCCAAAAAAGGCTTTATCAATATCTTTTTGAGAGGTTTTGAAAGTTAGACAGGAGGAAAGAATTTGCGAAATTATAAACAGGATTACATATCCGATTATTAAGCGTTTGGAAAATTTTAAGAGCATATAAAGTTGTTTTAAATGGCAGATTAGAAACCTGTTCTACAAATTAAGCCTTGCAGATTACACAAATATCTGCAAGGCTTAGTTTTAGAATTGTATGCTGAATGACGTTTTACAAGATGTTTTTATAAATATCATCCAAAGTAAATTTTATGTCGAAAAATGGTAAGTCAATAATGTCTGTTTTTTCGGTAAAAAATGAGTATTCAAAAATATTTCCATTGCGTTTATATAACTCAATAACAGTTTCTTCCTGTGAAACTAACAAATAATATTGAACTGATGGTATTTTTGAGTATTCCTTTAATTTGTCGTTTCTATCCATTTTTTCAGTAGTTGGCGATAGAATTTCAGCAATGAAAACGGCTTGGTGAACCATAGCATCATCTTCATCATCAATTACAGGTACAACCATAACGTCTGGGTAACGGTAACGTTTGTTTTTAACGGTACTTAATTTCACATCTTCAATATAAACTTCAAAGACTTTGTGATTTAATAGGCGTAGCAATAAAGCATAAATACTTCCAGCTACTCGGTTGGCAATTCTTTTTTCTCCTGGCATTTCTATTAATTGACCTTCTACGAATTCATGCTTTACTTCTGAGTTACGCTCTAACTCGAAGTATTCCTCTACGGTATATATTTTTTCGGCTACTAAATCCATTGCTTTGATATTTTTTTACTAAAATACGAGTTATTTTGAAAAAAACAAAACACGGGAATCCTTTTCCGTGGTACATAAAACACGGGAAAGGATTCCCGTGGTACAAACAAAAACCTCACAGAATAACGAGTATTCGTGGGGTTTGGTTTTTAATTGAACTCAATTTTTAAGCTAATGCCATAGTCTTTTGTTTACGCATATAAAAATACAATCCTGCGAATGCAACAATCAGAATAGCAGGGAAAATAGCAATATTATCTAAGGTTGCCTGTCCTGCGGTTAGTTCCGCCAAATCGCCCGTTAGTCCTTTGGCGGTTGCAGTTGCTTTTTCACTATCAAGCCATCCGCCAATAATTGGTTGGAAAATTGAGGTTGAAAACATTCCAACGCCACCCACAATCGACAAACCAAATGCACCCGTTTGTGGCATTTTCTCCGCTACAAAACCAAGCATGGTGGGCCAAAATAAAGCAACGCCAAAGGCAAAACACAATGCCGCAACATAAGCCATTGCACCCGTTTGCGTGGCGAAAAGCAAAATGCCAGCCGTTGCCAATACTGAGGAAATTAAAAGAACGCCTGTTTGTCCCAAAGTACCAATAATTGACCCCGCAAAATACCTACATATTGCCATCGTACCCGTTACCAAAGCCAAAATCAACATTGGACTTGCACCACTTTTACTCATAATCAAGCCCGTCCATTGCTGTGGCCCAAATTCTGAAATAGCCGTGAGAGCCATACAACAGAATATAAAAATAAATAATGGCGACATCATTGCCTTTAAATTATTGGAAATAGAAGTAGCCCCTTCAACTTTTGGCTTCGGAAATTCCTGACCCTGAAACAAAATAAAATATGTAATAGTAGGAATCAAAATTACCCAAATTTGTGATTGCCAAGACATTCCTCCATCCGTCATGAATTTTGAAATAAGACTTCCTACGACAATTCCACCTGGAAACCACATGTGGAAACGGTTCAACATTTTGTTCATATCAGTACCCGAATAAGTATCAGCAATCATTGGATTACAAGCCGCTTCGGTGCAACCATTTCCTAAGCCAATTAAAAGCGTTGAAATCAATAAAGTGCTGTAACCCGTTGCGTAAATAGTCATCAAAATTCCGATGGCGTGAGCCGCAAAGGCAAAAAGCATAATCTTTTTTGGTCCAACGGTGTAATAAACCAATCCACCTATAATCATCGAAATGGGGAATCCAAGAAACCACATTGAATTTATCCAACCCAATTGTTCACCCGTTAATTGAAACTGAGTACCCAATTGTGCCAAAATACCCGCACGAATACTAAATGAAAATGCCGTTGTGATGAGAGCAAAACAACTGCCTAAAAAAAGTCGATCTTTGTTAATTGACTGAACCATAATGAATTAGGGTTTTAGAATGTGAATGATTTAACTATTTTCTTGGTTTTATTAAAATTCTTGTCAAAATAATACAACAAAAAAACAAAAAGATTTTCAGATTACGTATATGAGTTTGTTAGTATTTTTAAGGAAAATTTTATGGTATATATTTTCTATACCTAACTATCTATTAACGATAATCTATTAGCCTACTATATTTTCCTATTCTGAAAAATACAAAATGACTAATCATATACTCATTTTTAACTATCTTTATTGCCAAAAAATGCTAATTAATATCCAATAAATCACTCAATCACAAACTCATTCAATAAAACATGGAAACCCTCAAATTAAACATTCAAGACCACATCGCCCACATAACCATCAACCGTCCCGACAAAATGAATGCCCTCAATATGACGGCTTGGGATGAAATCACGGAGATTTTTAATTATTTGGATGAAAATTCAGAGGTACGTGTCATCGTCTTGGAAGGCGGTGAAAGCAAACATTTTTGTGCGGGGATAGACCTCAGTTTGTTGATGTCAGTTTCACAAAATCATATCAAATGCGATGGTCGGAAGCGGGAGAAATTGCGGAAGGATGTTTTGAAATTACAAGCCCCGATTAATGCCATCGAAAACTGTTCAAAACCCGTGTTGGCGGCGGTTCATGGCGGTTGTATTGGCGGCGGAATCGACCTGATTTGTGGCTGTGATATGCGTTACTGCACGGATGATGCCTTTTTTACCATAAAAGAAATTGATATGGGCATGGTGGCAGATTTAGGAACTTTGCAAAGATTACCCAAACTTATTGGTGATGGATTAGTACGTGAAATGGCATACACAGGACGTAATGTGGATGGCAAAGAAGCCGAGAAAATTGGCATCGTAAATCGTTCCTTTGCTGACAAAAATACGATGATGGAAGAAGTGATGAAAATTGCCGAAACCATCGCCCAAAAATCCCCCATCGCCATCCGAGGAACGAAGCATATTCTTCTCCATACCCGTGACCATTCCGTGGCGGATGGACTCAATTACATGGCAACTTGGAACGCCGCCATGCTTCTTTCGGCAGATTTGCAAGAGGCTTTTGAAGCAAAAATGACCAAACGAGAGAGTAAATTTGAAGGATAATTTTTTGAGATGCAACCATTTATAAACTCTTTACGTCTATCAGTACAAAGCAATACTTTACATCAAAATCAGCCCTTAAACTCATGAAAAAAACTCTTCTCTATTTGCTCATAATAAACTTGTTTTCAGGATGTTACTGGAATAAAACGCAACAATATGAGCCTCAAAAAACGGACGGTTACCGCCCCATTTATTTTAGTAAGGATGATTACGAAAAAATAAGTGTAACCAGTCCGCAAGCCTTGAAATTGCCAGGCAAAATTTATATCAAGGACAATTATCTGTTCATCAACGAACAGTCGAAGGGCGTACACGTTATCAACAACCGTGACCCCAAAAATCCTCAAAAGATTGGTTTCATACAAATTGCTGGTAATGTGGATATTGCCGTGCGAGGAACAACCATGTACGCCGATAATGGCAGAGATTTGGTAGTAATTGACATTAGCGACCCAACGCAAGCCAAAGTAGTGAATCGTTTGAAGGATATTTTTGTGTTGCCTACAACGGATTTTCCTCCTTTTTTCAATACTTTTTTTGAGTGCGTGGATAAAACGAAAGGTGTTGTGGTTGGCTGGCAAAAGGTACCTTATGATTCAAACCTAAAATGTTTCAGATGAAAAAGCTAATTCTATTTTTGATAGGAATATTTTTATTCCAAAATTGCCAAACCAGCAGTAGCGATTCTTCGTTTTCGCCTTCTTCAACGGGTAACGGCACGGGCGGTTCATTGGCTCGCTTTACGTTGAGCGATGGTTTTTTATACACCGTTACCAATACTGACCTTTCAGTTTTTGATGTAAACGTGGCGGATAAACCCAATAAGTTGAAAACCTTAAATTTGGGCTTTGGGGCGGAAACAATTTTCCCTTACAAAGATGCTTTGTACATCGGCACAACAACGGGAATGAAAATATATGACAATAAAAATCCCGCCAATCCGCAGTTTTTGTCCACCTATTCACACATATACAGTTGCGACCCCGTAGTGGTGCAAGGTAACTATGCTTACGTAACCCTCAGAAGTGGCACAAGCTGTCGAAATGGGCAAAATTCTTTGGATATTATTGATGTCAGTAATCCAATAACTCCACGATTAGTAAAATCTATTCAGATGTTGAATCCGCACGGCTTGGCAGTGGATGGCACAAATTTATTCATTTGTGAAGGTTCAAATGGCTTAAAATCCTTTGATTTGACAGACCCTTTAAATCCCATTCAGCGAGAATTTATCAATGATGTAGTTTCCTACGATGTTATTCCAACTCAAAAAAGATTAATCGTAACGGGCAAAAATGGGATTTATCAATATGATTATACCGAACCCAAAAGTTTGAAATTATTAAGTAAAATTTCGATTGAATAAGGCTTATCAGGGTAAAAATTCTGTAACTTACCTTATAAAGATGTAATAAGTGAAGATTCCAACTCTTGTACTGACATCTAAATCATAAGCTAAAAGAATTGATACCATTTTTATGAAAAAAAGCCACTTACAAATACTTCCCAATGCTCAAACCCCTAAGTATCAGCAGATTGTGGAGGATGTTATTGGTAAGATTGAGCAAAAAATACTAAAAAGAGGAGACCAACTGCCCACCATTAATGACATTACAAGTTCGCTCGGGGTTGCTCGTATGACCGTCATTCGTGCTTATGAGGAACTGCGTGAACGGGGTATTATGGCTTCTCAACACGGCAAAGGATATTATATTATCTCCACGGATGTACAAACAACCATGCACGTTTTTGTGCTTTTTGATGCGATGAATTCCTACAAAGAAGCACTTTTTTTGTCATTAAGAGAATCCCTCGGCGAGAATGTTTCCATAGATTTATATTTTCATTATCACGAATTAAATGTCTTTGAAAATTTGATTACCAATAATATTGGCAATTATCATCATTATATTGTGATGCCTCACTTCAACGAAGACGTTTCTTCGATTCTCAGACAAATTCCCAAAGAAAAATTATTGGTATTAGACATTGACGTAGAGCAATTGGAGGATAATTATGCCGTGCTTTACCAAGATTTTGAAGAAAATTTTTATCGGGGACTTACCGAAACGTTACCATTATTGGAAAAGTATAAAACCTTAACTCTTTATTTAAGTAAAAATCAGTTTCAATATACGCCCAAAGGCATTTTAGAGGGTTTTAATCGGTTTTGTCATGAATATAACATAGCTCACGAAGTAATCTATCAGTTAGATTTTGAGCATTTAAAAGAAGGTAATGCCTATATTTTGTTTTTGGAAAATGACCTTGTTCAATTCGTAAATTATGCCAATCGAGAGGGCTTAAAATTGGGTATAGATATAGGATTAATGTCTTATGATGATACGCCAATAAAAGCAAATTTAGCCCAACACGGTATTACTACGCTTTCCAATGATTTTGTAGAAATGGGTAAATTGGCGGGCAGAATGGTTCGTAATAAACAAAAAGGGAAAGTATCAAGCGAGTGTCGTTTGATTGTAAGAGGGTCGCTTTAAACCAACCCCTCCCGCAACAAATCATGCAAATGCACGAAACCCAAAGGCTTATTATTCTGAACCACAACTAATTGCGTAATATTTTTCTCCTGCATAATCTGTAAAGCATGCACTGCATACGCCTCTGGGTCAATGGCTTTTGGTGAAATAGTCATAATATCTTGGGCGGTCAGTCCCGTGAAAGAATCGTGGGTATTCAACATCCTCCGAATATCTCCATCCGTAATAATTCCTGCCAATTCTTGATTTTCGTTTAGCACCGCCGTTGCCCCTAATCTTTTAGAACTTATTTCTAAAATTGCCTCCTTCACACTCGTATGGGTATGTACGAGTGGCAATTCATGATTCGGATAAATATCGGATACTTTCAAGTACAATTTCTTGCCTAAAGCCCCGCCAGGGTGATATTTGGCGAAGTCTTTACTACTAAATCCACGGTATTCCAACAGACAAACCGCCAATGCATCGCCCAAAGCCAACGCAACCGTTGTGCTGGTGGTGGGGGCAAGATTCAAGGGGTCAGCCTCTTTTTCGGCGAGGGCATGGAGTAAAAAATCTGCATTTTTTCCAAGATAAGAACTTGGATTAGACACCATCGCAATTAACTTTACATGAGTTCTTTTGATAAGTGGCACTAAAACTTTGATTTCGGGCGTATCTCCCGACCTCGAAATGCACATGACCGTATCGCCGTTTTGAATCATTCCCAAGTCGCCGTGAATGGCATCGGCGGCGTGCATAAATAAGGCGGGTGTTCCCGTAGAATTCAAGGTAGCCACAATTTTTTGAGCAATAATGGCAGATTTGCCAACACCCGTAACCACCAGCCGACCCTGTGAGCTAAGTAGGTGATTTACACAGCTTTCAAATTCAGAATCAATCAAAGGAATAATTTGTAGGATAGCATTTGCTTCTTCCTCTAAAACTTTTTTTGCAGTTGATTGAATATTTTTTATTAATTTAAATTTAGGATTCGTTTTGAATGGACAAATTTTGGACGATTTTTTGTAAAGATAAGAATTAATCAAGTTTGTTATGAGTGATGAGATATGAGTTAAGAATTATGAAGTGGTTTTCTCATGGACAATTGCAAATAGAATATATCATGAATCCAAGAGTTAAAAGTGTTCAGCCAAACCAAGATTTTACTTTGAAGCTTACTTTCGATAACAACGAAGTAAAATCATTTGACGTAAAGCCATACTTACAGTATGGAGTATTTAAAGAGTTGCAAAATATCAACTTATTTAACTCTGTTAAGCCATTTTTAGGAACTGTGCTTTGGCAAAATGAGCAAGATTTTTGCCCAGATACATTATACTTAGAAAGTAAAACGATTTTATAATAACAGCCACCAAATTATTTCAAAAACATCAAATAATAAGTTTGAACAACATGAGTGTTACCCAAGAAACCGCCGATTTGTTAAAAGAAAAACTCAAAGAAACCTTTGGTTTTTCACAGTTCCGTGGTGAACAAGAAGACATTATTAAGAATATCCTTGCAGGCAAAAATACCTTTGTCATCATGCCCACGGGTGCAGGGAAATCGCTTTGCTATCAAATGCCTGCCATTGCGATGGAAGGTACAGCCATCGTGATTTCTCCTTTGATTGCTTTGATGAAAAATCAGGTAGATCAAATGAATGCCTTTGGCATTAACGCCCAGTTCTTAAACTCTTCATTAAATCGTGCTGAAATGACGAAGGTCAAGCAAGCCGTTATTAAAGGAGAGGTGAAATTGCTTTACATTGCTCCCGAATCTCTTACGAAGGAATCCAATCTGGAATTTTTGAAACAAGCAAAATTGTCCTTCGTAGCCATTGATGAAGCCCACTGTATTTCGGAATGGGGACATGATTTCCGTCCAGAATACCGCCGAATCAGAAGCATCGTTGAAAGCCTCAATAAGAATCTCCCCATTATTGCCCTCACGGCAACGGCAACGCCCAAAGTTCAGCAAGATATTCAGAAGAATTTGAACATGGAAGATGCCCATTTATTCAAGACTTCGTTCAACCGTAAAAATCTTTATTACGAAACTCGGGCAAAACGAGATGATACCGATAAAGCAATTATCAAGTATATCAAAACCAATCACGGCAAGGCAGGAATTATTTATTGTTTAAGTCGCAAGAAAGTTGAAGAAATTGCTAACCTGTTGAATGTCAATGGCGTAAAAGCCCTTCCGTACCATGCGGGCTTAGACCCCGATGTGCGAATGGCAAACCAAGAATCGTTCTTGAATGAAGAAACCGAAGTAATGGTTGCCACAATTGCCTTTGGAATGGGCATTGACAAACCCGATGTTCGCTTCGTAATTCACTACGATGCCCCAAAATCTTTGGAAGGATATTACCAAGAAACGGGTCGGGCAGGACGGGATGGTTTGGAAGGAACGTGTATCATGTTTTATGCCAAAGAAGACATTACGAAATTAGATAAATTCAACAAAGACAAAACCCACGTTGAGCGTGATACCGCCCGATTGTTGCTGCACGAAATGGTGCATTATGCCACATTAGGAACGTGTCGCCGTCGTCAATTATTAAATTATTTTGGCGAGTACGTGGATAAAGATTGTGGTTTCTGTGATAATTGTAACAAACCAACCCCAAAATACAAAGCCGAAGAAGCCGTTTCCTTAGCCATTCAAACGGTTGAATTGACGGGTGAAACATTTGATGCTCAGTATATTGCCGATATTTTGATGGGGTATAAAAGTCAATCCGTTGGCAATAATGACCATCAGACCATTGAAACATTTGGCATGGCAAAGCAATACTTCAAATTGGCTTCTGCAGAAGAGGAAGACGATGATGATGACGAAGACGATGAGCCAGAATTTTCCGATGAAGAAGATGAGGACGGAAATCCAATTCCGAAAGCAAAAGCCAAGAAAGTTCCCAAAGCCAAGAAAAGTAGGAAAAATACCGAACCCGAACCCATCGAACAATGCGTTTCGATGGTGCGTCAGATTGCTATTTTGGGCTTTTTAGAGAAAGATGTTGAAAATTATGGGGTATTGAAAGTATCAGAAAAGGGGCGTGAATATGTAAAAGACTCCTATCCGCTTACGCTCTCGAAAGACCATGATTATGAAAATGAAAAAATAGAAGAAGACGAAGAAAAAGAAGCCGCCAGTAATGCAGGGTCGTATGACGTTGCCTTGTTTGAGTTGCTGAAAAACATCCGTAAGAAACTCGCCAAAGATAAAAACTTACCTCCGTATGTTATTTTCCAAGACCCATCGTTAGAGGAAATGGCAACAACCTACCCAACCACAAAGGATGAGATGGCTCAAATCAACGGCGTGGGTATGGGTAAAGTGGTGAAATTTGGGAAAACCTTTATTGATGCCATAAAAAAGTACGTTGAAGATAACGAAATTGAAACGGCTCAGGAAGTTGTGGTGAAATCGGCGGTAAATAAATCAAAAATTAAGATTCATATTATCCAACAGGTTGATAGAAAGATTGATTTAGACATCATTGCCGAACAAAAAGAGCTTTCCATGGCAGACATCATTGTGGAAATTGAGCATATCTGTTATTCAGGCACAAAACTGAACCTTGATTATTACATCAACCAAGTAATTGAACCCGATAAGCAAGAAGAAATCTATGAATATTTCATGGAATCAACCACCGACAACATCGCCACAGCCTTAGAAACCTGCGATATTGACGATATTACGGAAGAAGAATTGAGATTGATGAGAATTAAATTTTTGAGTGAAGTAGCGAATTAATATTTGGCTATCGGCTTTTGGCAATCAGCTATCGGCAATCAAAATAAAAACAGAATGACTGTTTTTTGATAATTCCGACAGCTGACAGCCGACAGTTGACAGCCTAACTGTAAAAAATGAATACACTAATTTTAGGTTCGGGCGGACGTGAACACGCTTTTGCATGGAGAATAGCCCAAAGCCCCCTTTGTAATAAATTATTTGTTGCCCCTGGGAATGCGGGGACAGCCCAAGTTGCCGTTAATTTACCGATTGGTTATAATGATTTTGAGAAAATTGCCCAAGCCGTTTTAACCCACGAAATTGAACTCGTTATCGTTGGTCCAGAAGAGCCTTTGGTGAAAGGAATTAGAGATTATTTTCAGTCGAGAGAAGATTTGAAGAATGTTTTGATGGTGGGTCCAGATTCAAAAGGAGCAATGTTGGAAGGTTCAAAAGATTTTTCCAAAAATTTCATGGCGAAATACGGAATCCCAACGGCAAAATCTGAAACTTTTACCAAAGATACGCTTGAAGCGGGATTGCAATACCTTGATAATCAGAAAATCCCAATCGTTTTGAAAGCCGATGGTTTGGCGGCGGGCAAAGGCGTAATCATTGCCATAACGCTCGAAGAAGCCAAAATGGCATTGATTGAAATGTTGGTAGATGCTAAATTTGGCGATGCCAGTAGTAAGGTCGTTATCGAAGAGTTTTTAACAGGAATAGAGCTATCCGTTTTTGTTTTAACTGATGGAAATTCCTACAAAATATTACCCGAAGCCAAAGATTATAAACGCATTGGTGAAGGAGATACGGGATTGAACACGGGCGGAATGGGAGCCGTTTCACCTGTGCCGTTTGCCAATGAAAAATTCATGCAAGTCGTTGAAAATGAGATAATCATTCCAACGATTGAAGGTTTGAGGAAAGAAGGAATAAATTATAATGGTTTCATCTTTATTGGGTTAATGAACCACGAAGGCGAACCCCAAGTGATTGAGTACAATGCCAGAATGGGCGACCCCGAAACGGAAGTAGTTTTGCCAAGAATTGAATCGGATATTCTTTCGTTGATGATTGCCACTGCCAAAGGAGGATTGCAGGAAGCAGATTTCACCGTGAGCAAACAACACGCCGTTACGACAGTCGTTGTGGCGGGGGGGTATCCAAGCAATTACCAAAAAGGCGATGTCATTGTAGGTTATGATTCTATTGAAGATGCCATGATTTTTCATGCGGGAACAAAATTAGAAGGTAATTTAGTCGTAACAAATGGCGGGCGAATAATGGCACTGACGGGAATGTCGAACACGTTGGAGAGAGCCATCCAAAAATCTCAAAAAGCCGCCCACGATGTGCTATTTGAAGGAAAATATTATCGGAAGGATATTGGGTTGGATGTTTTGAGGTATTAAATATAAAAATTATGGGATGTAAATCGTGTTCTTCGGGAAGCTGCGGAACTAAAAATAAAGAAGACGGAAAAGTAGGGGGTTGTCAGAACAATGGTGCTTGTGGCACTGGCGGTTGCAACAAAATGAACGTGTTCGACTGGTTGTCGAATATGGATGTGCCTACTTTCAGTAAATTTAATATCGTTGAAGTAAAATTCAAAGGTGGAAGAAAAGAATTTTTCCGAAACACCAATCAGGTGGAACTCTACGCTGGCGACCCCGTGATTGTGGACGTTCCGAGTGGACATCACTTGGGGTTTGTGTCTTTGCAAGGGGAATTAGTTCGTTTGCAGATGCTCAAAAAGAACGTCAGAGACAATGACGAAGTGAAGGGTATTTATCGAAAAGCCAACGATAAAGACCTCGAAAAACACGAACAAGCCGTTGCCCGTGATTATCCAACGATGTACCGTAGCCGTGAAATCATTAAGGAATTAAAATTGAATATGAAACTATCAGACGTTGAATATCAGTCTGATAATACCAAAGCCGTTTTCTATTATTCTTCCGATGACCGTGTGGATTTTCGGGAACTTATCAAAACGCTTGCGGGAGAGTTCAAGGTCAGGATTGAGATGAAACAAATTTCGCTTCGTCAGGAGGCTGCCCGTGTGGGTGGCATTGGTGTTTGTGGGCGTGAATTATGTTGCTCAACGTGGCTTACCGACTTCAAAAATGTAACAACTTCTGCGGCTCGTTATCAGAATTTATCCTTGAATCCCGTTAAACTTTCTGGACAATGTGGGCGTTTGAAATGCTGTTTGAATTATGAATTAGAGACCTATATGGATGCTCTGAAAGATATTCCGACCATTGAAAAACCAATCCAAACACTCAAAGGAGACGCTTTTTTGCAGAAAACTGATATTTTCAAGCGAGTAATGTGGTTTGGGTACAGAGGCGAAGAAAGCAACTGGATTCCCATTACGGTCGATAGAGTTAAAGAGATTTTAGAACTCAATGCTAAAGGTGAAAAACCCCAAACGATTGATAAAGCCGAGTCGGCAAAAATTGAGTTAGATTTAGAAAAAGGAAGCGGTCCATTGAATGCTGATTTGGCTCAAATGGATAGAAAATACGGTGGAAATACCAAAAAGAAATTTGATAAACCCAAAGGAGACCGCCCCGATTTCAAGACTGAGAGAAAGGAATTTGTCCGTCCCGAAAGAAAGGATTTCAAGAAAGATGTTAGACCAGAACGTAAGGATTTTAAGGCGGATATAAAACCACAAAATCCTACGGAAAAGCCTGCAAATCAAGGGAATAACCTGAATCAAAAAGGAAATAATCCGAACCAGCGACCACCGCAAAATCAAGGACAAAAGCCGCAACAGAATCAAGGGCAACAGCGACCACAAGGTAATCAAAAACCTCAACAGCCACGTCCGCAAGGAAATGGAAACGTTGAGGGACAAACACCACAACAGCCCCGTCCGCAAGGCAATGTTGAAGGACAAAATCAACAACTAAATCCAGAAGGGCAAGCACAACAGCCACGCCCACAAGGGCAAGGCAACGGTAATAGAAATAATAAAAACCGTAACCGTCCGCCAAGACCGAATAATCCAAATCCTCCGAAGGAATAAAGAGTCGATGAGTGTAAAGTTGATGAGTCTATGAGTCAAACTTTACACCCATATACTTTACACTCATAAACTCATTAAAATGACTCGAATATTTATAGCCCTTCTTTCAATAATCTCACTCATTTCGTGTGATGAACGTACGATTTTGAAGGATAATTATGATATTCCTGAGTCAAAATGGTTGATAAAAGATACACCAACCTTCACCTTTGAAGTGAAGGATATTAATGTTTCATACAATGTTTCATACAATGTTAGAAACAATAGAAATTACCTTTATCATAATCTCTACTTAACGCATTATCTGACCGACCCAGATGGTAAAATCGTTCATCAGCATTTAGATGAAGTCATTCTTTTTGACCCCACAACGGGCAAACCCTCGGGCGAGGGATTAGGCGATATTTATGACCATAAAGTGCTGGCTTTCAAGGATTTTCGTTTTCTAAAAAAGGGAATTTATAAAATTAAATTGAGCCAATATATGCGTCAGAA
The DNA here is from genome assembly GCA_038230735.1 of Cytophagales bacterium. GTDB lineage: Bacteria > Bacteroidota > Bacteroidia > Cytophagales > Spirosomataceae > Arcicella. The sequence continues at coordinate 30,559 of JBBRMR010000011.1, read as the reverse complement.
TCCCTTGTTGGACGTAGTGAGTGTGGGTTTTTCTGTGGAGAAATCTGGAAAATAGCACTATCTGTTACCATAAAATCCTCATCAAATCATGCAAAAATTCCTCCCCTTATTCCCGCTAAATCTAATTGCCTTCCCGATGGAAGACCTCAATTTGCACATCTTTGAATCCCGATATCGAGAACTTGTTAATGAGTGTTTGGATGATGGTAAAACCTTCGGAATTCCTACTTTTTTGGATGGAAAACTGCCAGGTTTTGGAACGGAGGTAAAGATTTTATCGCTCTCAAAACGTTATGACGATGGGCGGATGGACGTTCATACACAAGGAATACGAGCGTTCAGGATTTTAGATTTTCAGAATCCTGTCGAAATGAAATTATATGCGGGTGGCGTAGTAGAGTTGCTTCCAAAACCTCCCGTTAGTCCTTCTGTGATGATTGGCTTGACCGAAAGAGTAACAATTTTATATAATCTTTTGGGTGAAACTAATGCTTTTGATGTCAATAAACCGCAACCCTATTCATTTCAGATTGCTCATAAAATCGGACTTTCGCTTGAACAAGAATATAACCTTCTGAAAATGCCCACCGAAGCCGAGCGACAAGGATTTTTGATTCAACATTTGGAAAGAATTATCCCCGTCTTACAGGAAGTAGAACGTACTAAAGACCGAATAAAACTAAACGGGCATTTTAAAAATCTTGACCCATTGAGTTTCTAAAATACAGCATTAGAAATATTTGTTAATATTCGGTATTTTCGAGCCTATTTTTAATTCAATTTTAATGAATAATAATTTAACCGTTTTTGAAAAATATTTTCCAACCAGTACCGTTTCCTACTGTTTTGAGCTTCGGAATGAACATAGATTTAAGTTTAAAATTACCCGCCCCCGACAATCTAAATTGGGAGATTATTGTTACAGACGTGATTCTGGACATCAGATTACCGTAAATGCCAATCTGAATCCATACTCTTTTTTGGTAACATACATTCACGAAGTAGCTCATTTGCAGACCTTTAAGCAATACGGAAACAAGCCCGAACCACACGGTAAAGAATGGAAACAGCATTTTAGAAACATTTTTCAACCTTTGTTGAAAGCCGATATTTTGCCAATGGAATTGATTGTTACGCTAAACGATTACCTAAAAAATCCAGCCGCTACCACCCAAGGGGCGAAACCTTTGATAAATGCCTTACGCAAGTATGATGTAAATGTCGATGAAGATAAAATTGTGTTGATGCAATTGGAAAAGGGAGGCGATTTTGAACTAAATGGTAAGATTTTCACGAAAGGAGATTTGCGGAGGACTCGTTTTCTATGCACCGACCGACAAACAGGCAAACGTTATGTGGTTTCTACAAATGCTTTAGTAAAAAAGGTATGAGCGAAACTTTCGGAAAGTTGAATTCCAAAATAATTAACCATTTTAACCGTTAATTAGTGAAAAAACGATTGAAAAATATCTCCAAAAATACCTTTTTCTTATTTTTAGCCACATGCTTTTTTCAAGTAAACTTTTTGTATGCCCAAAACTCCGTTTTGAGTAAAGGAGACTGCATAAAAATTGGCGTAAAAACCTCTGGAACTCATAAAATTGATGCAATTTTTTTGCAAAAAGCGGGTTTGAATATAAGCCAAATCAACCCCCAAAACATCAAAATTTATGGCAACGGAGGCGGAATGTTGCCCCAAGCCAATGATATTTCAAGACCAAAAGATTTAGTTGAAAATGCCATTTCCATCGAAGGAGAAGCCGATGGACGCTTTGATAATCAGGACTTTATCTTATTCTATGGGCAAAATCCACACGCTATTTCTTATGATTCACTTTCAAAATCCTTTCGCCATCAATTCAATATTTATTCTGATACTACTTTTTATTTCCTGACCGTTTCCGATACCAAAGGCTTACGCATAAAAGACCAAAATTCTGTTGCCGCTACGCAAGAAATTTCTACCTTTGATGATTACGTTTTTCATGAAATTGATACCAAAAACATCCTTGCCCAAGCCCCTTTTGCGGGTTCGGGTCGCTCGTGGGTAGGGGAGGAGTTTGGCGGAAATTCAGAGAAAATTTCCCCCTTTAATTTATCAGAATTCTCAACAAATTCAAAGCTAACAATCACGATGTCAGTGGGTGCATCTGCCTTTAAAAGAACACAATTTCTTGTTAAAGCTAATGGACAAAATGTTGGAAACATACCACTCTATGCCATCGGGACAGACACTTATGCGGAAAAGGCTTTTTTTAATACGCAATCGTTTACTATAAACTCTAATAATTTTTTGAATGCCCCCGACTTAAAAATTGGTTTAGCTTTTGACCGAGATACACTGAAAAATGGTGCTGGGTACATAGATTTTATCGGTGTTCAATCCCTCCGAAATCTAAAATTATACGGGAATCAGACCCATTTTAGGTCATTGGAAAGTCTTAAAAATAATTTTTCAAAATTCATTCTGAACGAATCTTCCCAAACCCTTAAAATATGGGATATTTCTAATCCTCAGCAAGTTCAAAATCAACTGTATCTCTCTCAAAATCAGAAGATTAATTTTGGGATTGAAACCAAGAATTTGAAAGAATTTATCGTTTTTAATAATACTAATTTTCTTGAACCCATTTCCTTCCAAAAAATCAAGAATCAGAATCTTCACAATGCAGAAGTACCTGATTTATTGATAGTTGCTTCTGAAATTATCCGAAAACAAGCCAATCGTTTAGCGGATTTCAGAAAGGAACATGATAAACTTTCGGTGTTAGTGGTTTCGCCCCAAGAAATTTATAATGAGTTCTCCTCGGGCAAGCAGGATATTACTGCAATTCGAGATTTTATGAAGTTTTTATACGACCAGAACCCACTGAAATTGAAATACTTACTCCTCTTTGGTGATGCTTCCTATGATTATAAAAAACGAATAAATGTAGTTAGTAATGAAACCCAAAATCTGTTTGTTCCAACCTACGAAAGTCGTGAGTCGTTGAATCCAATTTACAGTTTTTCTTCGGATGATTATTTTGGGTTTTTGTCCTATAATGAAGGTAGTTGGGAAGAGACCGATAATGGCAATAATACCCTCGAAATCGGCATTGGTCGCCTGCCTGTAAAGAGTGTGCAGGAAGCGGAGCAAATGGTAAACAAATTGATTCATTACGGAACGAATAAAAATACTTTGGGCGATTGGCGGAGTAAAGTTACTTTCGTAGCGGATAATGGTGATGGCAATATTCATCAAGAAGATGCGGATAAATTTTCAAAGGTAATGGTGAGTCAAACATCTGATTACCAGACCAATAAAATTTATATTGATGCATTTCCGCTTATTTCTCAGCCCGATAAACAAATTATTCCCCAAGCAAATCAACGTATTAATCAAGCGTTTCAGCAAGGGTCTTTAATCGTAAATTATAACGGTCACGGAAATGAAACGGGTTGGACGGATGAAAAAATTCTGACCGTTGGTGATATTATTGGTTTCACCAATTACAATAATATGCCCTTAATGCTGACTGCCACTTGTCAATTTGGGCGTTTTGATGACCCCTATCAAGTTTCAGGGGCGGAGCTTTCATTACTCAATGCCAAAGGCGGAGCAATTGCCTTATTAACCACCACCCGCCCCGTTTATCAATACACAAATTATATCCTCAACGAAGCATTTTATAAAGCCGTCTTTAAACCCGTCAACGGTAAAATGCCACGTCTGGGCGATGTGATGATTACGACAAAAAATAATAGTTTGAAAGGCGTTTTAAATAGAAATTTCTCACTCTTGGGCGACCCTTCTATGAAATTAAATTATCCTGAAAATGAGAGTTTTATCTTAAAAATTAATGGAAAAATTATCTCTAAGACTGATACTTTAAAAGCATTAAGTAAGGTAATTTTAGAAGGAGAAATTAGAGAATTAGGCAGTAATAATAAAGTAAATACATTCAATGGAACGGCTCAAATTACGGTGTATGATAAAGTAAAAAATCTGCAAACCTTGGGTAATAAAGGTAGTAAATTTGCTTATCAAGACTATCAAAATATTCTATTTGAAGGACAGGTAAAAGTACAAAACGGAGGGTTCACTTGCACATTTATTGTTCCCAAAGACATTAATTATCAATATGGTGAAGGAAAAATATTTGTGTATGCCCAAACAACTGATGCAACCTCTGACGCATCAGGTTCGTCTAAGGTAATAGTAGGCGGGGCAAACAATCAAACAATCTCCGACATCCAAGCACCAAGAGTTAGCGTATATCTGAACGATGAGAATTTTAAAGAGGGCGGAGAAACTAATGAGAGTCCAGTTTTTATCGCAAAATTATCCGATGAAAATGGATTGAATGTAGCTACTGACGGTTTAGGTCATGAAATGTTATTGACGATTGACGATACCACCAAAGTAATTGTAAATCAATACTTTATGAGTAGTTTAGACGATTATCGAAGCGGAGAAATCCGTTATCAGTTAAAAAACCTGAAAGATGGCGAGCATCAACTGAAATTAAAAATTTGGGATACTTACAATAATTCAAGCGAAAATTCGTTGCGATTTAGAGTACTTACTTCAAAAGAAAACTTACTCACAAACGTATTTTGTTATCCCAATCCTTCCAACCAGATTACACATTTTAGTTTTGAACACGAACGAGTGGGCGACGACCTTGCGATAAGTATTGAAATTTACGATAGTTACGGGCGAACGATAAAGCGGATTAACGAAAATGCCTATAAAATTACGAGTCCTTACGACCAGATTTTATGGAATATTTCAGAAGATTCAAGCTCAATTGTTACAGGTAACTACTTTTATCGTATTTTTGCAAAATCATTAACTACCAATTATCAAGCAACGGGAATTGGTAGAATAGTGTCCGTTAAATAATTTAACCCTTCAAATTTGTTATTTAGTTTTGGTTCAAAAAGGTTTATTGATTACTTTTGAACAATACCCAACGGAGTCTATTTTTTTTAAATACTTTACAATTGCGTTATTAAGCCTCGTTTCGAGAAAATTAACCTTAAAGACAATGATTAAAAATGTTACTAACGCTCTCAGAGCGTCCTTAATGCTTGGATTGACGCTTTCTTCGGCAAGTATATTTGCCCAAGCAACTCGTATCCCTTCACCTGCCATCCCATTTTTATTAATCTCACCAGATGCACGTTCGGCGGGTATGGGTGATGCTGGTGTTGCCCTTTCTCCTGGGGATGGCGATGCAAACTCAATTTATTGGAATCCAGGCAAGTTGCCTTTTGCGGGTAAAGATATGGGAGTTGCTCTTTCATATTCACCTTGGTTACGTCAGTTAGTATCTGATATGGGTATTTTAACAGGTAGTTTTTATAAGAAAATAAAAGGAAACGCAGTTTTAGGTGTTTCTATTAATTACTTCGACCAAGGTCTTTTTCAGGCTACTGATGCAAATGGACAATCATTAGGCAACTTTAATTCTAAGGAATACGCCATTGGCATTACTTACTCACGTAAATTATCGGAGAAATTAGGCTTAGGAGTTAATATAAAATACATTAACTCATCTTTATTAAGTGGTTTAAGTACCACTGCTTTGGGTTTTGTTCCTCAAGCCGCCTCAACCGTTGCTGCTGATATTGGTTTATTTCATACTTCAAAAAGTACAGGAAGTTGGAATACAAACTGGGGTGTTATGATTCAGAATATTTCAGGTAGAGTTTCTTACGGTGGTTTAGAAACGAATTTTATCCCGACTAATTTCAAGGCAGGTATTGCGGCAATTAAAACTATTGATGCTCACAACAAATTTACTATTACTTTAGATGCCAATAAACTGATGGTGCCAACTCCAGTTTTAGTTAATGGAAAATTAGACCAGCCAAATACAGCAATTGGTGGTATTTTAGGTTCATTTGGTGATGCCCCAGACGGTTTTAGCGAAGAATTGAAAGAAATTAATCTTTCATTGGGTGCGGAATATGTCTATAACGAAATGTTTGCTTTGAGAACAGGTTATTTTCACAGAAGTGCTGATAAAGGAGGTAATCCATATTTCACGGCTGGTTTTGGTGTAAGATTAGAAAAAAAATATGGTTTAGATTTCGCTTATTTAATTCCTTCGGGAAGCGGAAATCCTTTGGCTCAGACGTTGAGAATTTCGCTTCACGCCAATTTCAATACTGCTCCGAAGGTGATTGCTAACTAATTTTGTAATTGTGTATGTATGATAGGGGGATAGAAAATTTAGGTTTTATATCAGTTTCCTAAAAAATATAAATGAGTTCAAAAATGACATTTCTTCGGAAGTGTCATTTTTGTTTTATCCCCTAAAATAAAAATGTTAGACAGAACCATAAGCCCTGATTTTCAGACGATTAAAGCCATTAATTTTCCGCCCGTTAAAGCTACTAATCTATCCAATGGAATTCCTTTGTACGTCATAAACGTAGGTGAACAGCCCGCTATCAAGATTGAATTTAGCTTTGAGGCGGGTAATTGGCAAGAGACTCAAAACGGGGTTTCCTTGTTCACTGCCAAGATGATTACGGAAGGAACGAGCCAATATAGTTCTGCCCAAATCAGTGAATATTTCGATAAATTTGGCTCATTTACGGAGTCTGGACATGGACTTGACCGTGCCAATTTTATCCTATACGGATTAAAAAAGCATTTACCATCATTGCTTCCAATGGTGCAAGAATTGTTGCAAGACTCGGTTTTTCCAGAAAAGGAATTGGATTCTTTGAAAAATATTCAGTTGAATTCTCTTCAAGTTAATTCTGAAAAAACTTCTTTTATTGCCAATAAAACCTTCCGCAAAACGATTTTTGGGGACGTTCATCCTTATGGAAATTCATTGGATGAAAATGCCATTGAAAGTATTAATCAAGATATTTTATTAAATTTTTATCGTAATTATTGGCAAGGAAAACCATTCAAAATTTATCTTTCAGGGAATATTTCAGATATTGAAATTGGTTTGATAGAGCAATATTTCGGCGGGTTAAAAATAGGTCAAGCGGCTGAAAAAAAACTATCTGTGAGTTCAATTCCTACGATTATTGAAAATATTGTCATTGAAAAAGAGGGGGCAATTCAGTCTTCTATTCGCATGGGCAAGCACTTGATGACCCGCAAACATCCTGATTATTTCCCGATGTTGTTGTTGAACGAAATATTGGGGGGATATTTTGGGTCGAGGTTGATGAAAAATATCAGAGAAGAAAAAGGTTTGACTTATGGTATTTCGTCAAATTTAGCCCTTTTTACACAGGCAGGTTACTTCGTGATTGGTACGGATGTGAAGCGTGAATTTACGCAACAAACCATTGATGAGATTAACAAAGAAATTAGGATTTTACAGACTGAATTAGTTTCTGAAAACGAACTGGAAACGGTAAAAAATTACATGGTGGGGTCTTTTGCAGGATCACTGAATACGCCATTTGACATTGCTGATAGGTATAAAGTGATTTTTTCGGATAATCTTCCTTTGGATTTTTACCAAAACTATATTTCTAATATTCAACAAATTTCTGCCATTCAATTATTGGAAACTGCCAATAAATATCTGGCTTTGGATTCATTGACGGAGATTGTGGTGGGAGGGAAATAATAAACTAAAAACTTTTCAAAACTTATTTGTCTAAAACTCAAAGATTTACTACCTTTGCAGTCCTGTTTAGGAAATGGTTAATCGTTATAGATTTTTAGTAGAATTAAATTACTAATCATCAGGTTGATAACAATGGTGATTAATCATGAACGTCACAACGATTAACATTCAATATTTATAAAGAAATGGCTAAGAAAGGCAATAGAATCCAAGTTATTTTGGAATGTACTGAGCAAAAAACATCAGGCGTTCCAGGGATGTCACGTTACATCACGAAAAAGAACCGTAAAAACACAACGGCTCGTTTAGAACTGAAAAAATACAATCCTTTCATGAAGAAAGTAACTGTACATAAAGAAATCAAATAATTAACTCTGCAAAGAAGCGATGAGCAATAAGCGATGAGCGATGAGTCGGAATAGATTCTTTGAAGCGCAAATCTCGAACCTCAATGCTCAATGCTTAAAAGCTAAATAAGGACATGGCAAAGAAAGTAGTTGCAACCCTGAAAAAAGAAGGTGGCGTAAAATACGCTAAAATTATCAAAGCGGTAAAAAGCCCAATAACGGGTGCTTACACTTTCAAAGAAGAAATTATTCTTCAAGACGATGTTATGTCAACATTGAAAGGATAATTCGTAAAAAAATTATAAAGTCCCCTTGCCTAATCAGGTTAGGGGATTTTTTTTAGCCACTAACCTCCGAAAGGGGAATTTTATAGTGTATTTTTTTTACTTTTGTTTAAAGCAGAAGAAATTCGAGGTAAACCTATAAGGTTTTTGAAAACCTTATAGGTTTGAGCCAAAAACTGTTAATTGTTCACTGTTAATTGTTCACTGAAAAATATGGGATTATTTGATTTTTTTAAGAAGAAAGAAACTTTAAATACGGAGGAAAAAGAAACGCTCGACAGAGGATTAGAGAAAACAAGTGATGGCTTTTTCTCAAAAATTAGCCGGGCGGTTGCGGGTAAGTCCAAAGTTGATGAAGAAGTATTGGATGAATTGGAAGAAATTTTGATTACGTCTGATGTGGGTGTGGACACAACGCTCAAAATTATTCGGAGGATAGAAGACCGAGTTGCTAAAGACAAATTTCTGACTACCAATGAGTTAGACAGTATTTTGCGAGAAGAGATTGCAGGATTATTAGAGGAAAATAAATCTCAGGACATCACAAATGCCTTTAAAATTGGGGATGTAAAACCTTACGTGATTTTGGTGGTGGGCGTGAATGGGGTGGGTAAAACAACAACCATCGGAAAATTAGCTTCTCAATTTCATAAAGCGGGTAATAAAGTTATTCTGGGTGCGGGCGATACTTTCCGTGCCGCCGCCGTTGACCAATTGAAACTTTGGGGACAACGGGTGGGCATTCCCGTAATTGACCACGGTATGAACACCGACCCCGCTGCGGTAGCGTATGATGCTGTGAAACAGGCAGTTGAACAGAATGTTGATGTGGTGATTATTGATACGGCTGGGCGTTTGCACAATAAGGTTAATTTGATGAATGAGCTTTCAAAAATCAAGCGAGTGATGCAGAAGTTTTTGCCCGAAGCACCGCATGAAGTTTTATTAGTTTTGGATGGTTCGACAGGGCAAAATGCGTTTATCCAAGCTCAGGAATTTACGAAAACCACGGAGGTAACGGCTTTGGCAATTACGAAATTGGACGGAACTGCCAAAGGCGGTGTTGTCATCGGTATTTCTGACCAATTCAAAATACCTGTGAAATACATTGGCGTTGGGGAGAAAGTAGAGGATTTACAGGTTTTTAATAAGAAAGAATTTGTAGATTCGTTGTTTAAGAGAAAATAGATTTTTAAGTCAAAATTATGAAAATATCAGCCCTAATTCTTTGTATTTTATGCGTTTTTACGTCTATTTCTTTTAGTCAAAAAACTAAAAAAAAAGTGCATAAATGGGTGAAAAAAGTAAGGATAATTGCTAAGCCTGTAACTGAGCCAGTGGCTGTTTCTGAAAAAGATATTCAACAAGGAATATGTGGGTCAATTGTCTGGAAATCAGGCAATTTGATGCCTTCACCCGACCGTGAAATGCCCAATGCTAAGCCTATTCAGCGTGAACTTTTTGTCTATGAATTGACTAATATTTCGCAAGCTACTTTACAAAATGGATTTTATACTGCCATTGCAAAATCAAAGATAAAAAGTGTAAAATCTAATGCCGAGGGCAAGTTCTGTTTGGATTTACCCGAAGGTGAATATTCGCTTTTTGTGAAGGAGGGAGATAAAGGGCTTTACGCTAATTCATTTGATGGAAAAGGTAACATTTTTCCCGTAAAAGTAAGTAAATGTAAGGTTTCGCTCATTGTTTTTACAGTTGATTATCAAGCGGCATATTAAATGATTTATTGAGGAAGTGATTAAGTGATTCCACCTGAATAGCTGAAACCTACCCCGCCCAGTTCTCTCTATCCAAACTCCGATACTGAATTGCTTCCGCCAAATGTTCTGTTCTAATATCCTCAGTACCAGCCAAATCCGCAATGGTTCGGGCTACTCGTAAGATACGGTCGTAGGCACGGGCAGAGAGTTGGAGGCGTTCCATCGCTCTTTTCAACAGGGCAATTCCTGCCTCTGTCAAGGCACAAACTTCCTTCACCATCTGCGAAGGCATCATGGCATTAGAATATATTTCTGGATAATCTTTAAATCTAATCGTTTGAATTTCACGGGCTTTAATCACTCTTTCCCGAATTTGAGCCGAACTTTCCGATTTTCTCATCGAAGACAATTGCTCAAATTTCACGGGTGTAACCTCCACGTGCAGGTCAATTCTATCCAAAAGTGGTCCTGAAATTTTATTCAAATACTTCTGCACTACGCCAGGTCCACAAACGCATTCCTTTTCGGGATGATTGTAATAACCGCAAGGGCAAGGATTCATACTGGCAATCAACATAAAACTTGATGGAAATTCAACCGCCCATCTGGCTCGTGAAATACAAACTTTTCGCTCTTCCAAAGGCTGACGTAAAACCTCCAAAGCAGAGCGTTTGAATTCGGGTAATTCATCCAAAAACAAGACTCCATTATGTGCCAAAGAGATTTCGCCAGGTTGTGGATTGCTGCCACCACCCACCAAAGCCGCATCTGAAATAGTATGATGGGGCGAACGATACGGACGGGTAGAAATCAAACTTGCCTTTGCCCCCAACTTACCCGCAACCGAATGAATTTTGGTAGTTTCGAGGGCTTCTTGTAAAGAAAGTGGTGGTAAAATACTGGGAATCCGCTTCGCCAACATGGTTTTTCCTGCCCCAGGAGGTCCAATCATAATGGCATTGTGTCCACCCGCTGCCGTGATTTCTAAGGCTCTTTTGATGTTTTCCTGCCCTTGTACGTGCGAGAAATCGGCATCATAATCGTTTTGAGAACTGGTAAAAATATCACGAGTGTCCGTAACCAAAGGCTCAATGACGAGCGAACCTTTCAGAAACTCAGCGGCTTCTTTCAAACTCTTTACGCCGATAACGTCCAAATTATTTACGATGGATGCTTCATAAGCATTTTCAGTCGGGAGAATAAAACCTTTGAATCCCTTTTTACGAGCCTCAATGGCGATGGGCAAAACCCCTTTGATGGGTCTGAGTGAACCATCAAGGGCTAATTCACCCATAATTACATAGTTTTCAAGTTCCTTCAAATTGGCTTGTCCCGAAGCATGAATTACACCCAAAGCAATGGGTAAATCATACGCTGAACCCTCCTTACGAATATCCGCAGGAGCAAGATTAACGACCACTTTTGTACGAGGGAAAAAATAACCAACCTGTTTAATGGCAGATTCCACACGGTGCGTGGACTCTTTGACTGCCCCATCGGGCAAACCCACAATGAAGAATAATTGCCCCTGTCCTTCGCTAACTTCAACGGTGATAATGGTTGCATCAACGCCATGTAAGGCACTTCCGAAGGTCTTGGCGAGCATAGTCTATTTGATTAAATGAGTGGAATGATTTTGTATTTCAAATTTACGGAAAAATGTTAAAATAAACTCAATTGCAACATTTCCTTTTCCGCTTTTGAAGGTTTTATATAAAAAGTCTCGTGTACTTCACAATTGGTAATGAAGGCTTCTAAAACTGCATTTCTGTTTGTCTCACTCGCTCCTACATGATAAAAATGTTCAGTCGTTGCTAAGTTGAAATCTCCCCAAAGAGTCTCTAAATAATGATTACTTCGGTATTTATTACTGTGCCAGCTTGAAATTCCAAAACTGCAATCGGCTTCAATAAGGCATTTTTTTAGGTCAAATTCATCCTCTTCTGTCCAGCTATCAAAATAGTCTACGTGCCTGCCAATATAGGGTGGGTCGCAATAGACAAAATCATCGGGTAGCGTTTCTGCCAGTGTTTCTCTAAAATCTTGGCATTTGAATTCCCAGTTATTCATCTCAATTAAACCCTGAATATACTTCACCTGATTGGTTATTTTGGTGATGTAGGCTTGGGCAAAACGCTCTGGCTTATGTCCGTAGGGAACATTAAATCTTAGGCTTTTATTAAATCGAATCATGCCATTAAAACATGAACGATTGATAAATAGAAAGTCGAGGGGTTGCTTTTCGTTATTGAATCTTTCTCTGATAAAATGAAAATGCTCTACCCCCTTTGCGGAAAGTCTTTCGCCCTCTTGTTCTAAAAAATTCTTCACAATGGCGGGGGTAATAATTCTTTCTTTTACTTGATTATAAAAATTAATAATATGTGGATTACTATCCGTGAAAAGGGCATTTTTTTGAGCAATATTAAAGCCCACAACGCCAGAACCCATAAAAGGCTCAACAAATCGTTGGTCTGGACGAAGAATAATACAAGTTGATAACCATTCAACTAACTGTGTTTTTTTGCCTTGTATTTTGATGGGAGGAACAATTATTTTAGTCATTTTATGAAACTCTTTCCACCAAAGCCTTAAAGTTTTCGATACCTTTCAAGCCTTTTATATCTAACCAATCAATTCCATTATTGGGTACATAATTACAGATACCAATTTCAAAATTATACTGATTGGTTTTCTCATTTTCTTCTAAAAGCAAATGCCATTCCATTGGTAAATTTCTCATTTGTACGATTTCGGCAAAGTCATTAGAAAGCATATTGTTATTTTGATTTTTTACCACCAAAAGTAAAATACCTAATTTTATATATTTTGCAACTTGCAGATAACCAATCAGTTGAGATACATCTGAAAGGGTCAATTGATTGGCATATTTGACTTCAAATAAAATAAATTGCGTGTCTTTTTCGGGTAGTTTTATTCCAAAAAGGATATCCAATCTTATTAGTGGTAAATAATCGTTTGACAACTCTGATTTTACGCCTATTTTCTCATCTATCTCTGTTACCATATTGAGTAGATGCTTATTGTAGGCAAACTCAATTTTAGTTTCTGACAGTAAATAAAACTGTAAATATTTCTGAATTTTGGCACAAAGTTCCGGATAAAAATCAATCTCTCCCATTAGCATATTTTTACGGACAATCCTGTTATTTCAATCTTAGAATCAATCATTTTCTTATTAAATTCCCCTGTCGTAGCTGACACAATTATACTACGCTTATTTTCATTATTTTCAATTAAAATTGGAGCATCCAAGAGAGAATCGGGTAATAATAGTTTTACTGTTTGATTTTTAGCAACCTCCAAAATATCATCTTTTGAACCGATATGCCTTTTCCCATTTAGTTCAACCGAAAACAAATAAGCCAAGCCAACTTCAAGGTCGCTATATTTTTCAAAATAATCCTCTTTGAGTAACTCTTTTAAAGTATAATTTTTACTAACTATCTGATAATCAGAAAAATACTGACTTGCAATTTCGTTGTATTCTATTCTTAATGGCTTTATTCCTCCCTTCATTAATCTTGGTAATACAGAAATTAAATTCTCATAATTTTCAACAATTTCTCTAATATGTTTCAGCGGTGCATACGGACAACCCAGCACTGCACAGAAATGATGATAATGAAAAAAGAGTTTATTCCTAACTTCAATCGGAAGAGAAATTGAACCTATATCTTCATGAATAGATACTGCACTGGGCATTTTAGGTTTTCTAATGGCACAGGGAGGTTGAGAAGATTTTAATTGATATTTTTCTAATTTGGCAATATCAAAAGCCTTTGCTTGTAGTGCAAACGAATGTTTTGCCAAAAATGAACGGACTAAAAACCTGATTTTAAATCCCTTCTTCCACCCTTTATAGGTAGGGTCTGAGGCGGCGTGTTGGCTTGGATGATTGAATAAAATTTGGTCGGTAATTGAACCTAAATCTGTCAGCCAAGAACATAATTGGACTACAAATTTAAAGTTTTCTGTACTCCCAGGAATTTCAATGGAAACAACAGGAGCTTCGTCAGAGAAACGCCTGTGTGATTTGGCAAGACTGGCACGAGTATCAAAAACACCCGATAAAAAAGTTTCTGCCAAAAGGCTATCTTTCATTACCTCTTTAACTTTTGATAAGTCCGCAGAATTTAATAAAATGCCATGATAGGGTAATTCCAAAGACTGTAAATCTTGTACAATTTCAGCTAATTTTACCTCATCAATCGGTTTGATTAACCATTTTTTATTGGCAATTTCATAGCCCACAGGAAAGCCGTAGCACTTTTGAAATTTCTTACTAATTTTAGTAAGAATATCTTTAGCAAGCGTGTTCATATTGGCTGCATCCATTCCCCACTTATCAAAAGGTAAATTGATGATAAATGTATTTTTTGAAACAGAACCACCTCCAACCAGTAAGCCTAAAATATAGGCTTTGTCAAAATCAATCATCTGTAATTAGAGGTTTTTAGATAGGTGTTTTTCTAAGGCTTTGGCAATAACCCAGCCCAAAACAGGTGGAACGGCATTTCCAATAACTTTATAGGCGTTAGCAATTGTTCTGGATGGGAACTCAAAATCATCTGGAAACGATTGAATCCTTGCTATTTCACGAATAGTAAATCTACGGGGCAAAAATGGGTGAGTAATTCCGCAATTTTCTGGTTGTGCCGAAGCAGTAATCGTTCCATTTATTTCTCCCAAAGCAAATCTTCTGTAAAAATTAGGAGCGTGGTATTTTTTAGGGTCATCCCAAATTCTACGAAATCTTGGCGACATATCTTCTGGATTCATATTTTTCCAAGACCGCCCTTTTTTAATCGTTTCTGAGATATTTTCCAAGGGTATTTTATCTTTAAAATCTTGAATGGCTTCTTCTCCGTCAAGACAGCTTCCAATTTTATCAATCATATACTGCCCCGAAGGAGAATATTTCCAATAGTCTTCATACTGAGGTGAATAAGTTGGAATGTCGCTTAAAATAGCTCCTAAACTTAATTCATAAGGGGAATCAATGGCATTTGGAAGGTTGTATTCACGGACAACTTCATCTAATAAATCGAAATCAAAGATTTCTAAATCCTCACGAACACCCACCATAATTACTCGATATCTATCACTCGGAACGCCATAATTACTGGCTTTAACTAATTTATAAATTGTCTTATAACCAAGGTCAGTCATTCTTTCAACAATAGCATCGGGAACGGTTGTACCATCAGGCATTTTTGAGGATAAAATTCCTCTTACATTCTCAAAAACAAAGGCAATTGGCTGTTTTTTTCGCTCTTTGCCAATGGTCAAAAGGCGTTCACATTCTTCAAACAAAGTGCCTCTTGTATCATCAACGCCTTTTCGTTGTCCAGCATTTGAAAAGGGCTGACAAGGAAAACCTGCCAGCATAATATCAAAATCAGGCATCATTAAAGGGGTAACATCTTTGACATCCGCTTGGGTAAGAGAATGTTTAAAATACTTACGATTTTGATTATAAACTAAGGTTGCAGCGGGTTCAATATCATTTGAAAAAACAACATCAAATTTATTACGAGGATAATATTGATTTCTAAATTTAAAATCACCCATAAAACCTAAATCTAAACCTCCACAACCCGAAAATAGCGAAAGTACAGACAGTGTTTTTGTAGGTTTTTCTTCGGCAATTTTATAAGATATTTCTGGTAAGGTCATTACCTCAGCATCAAAAAGAAGTTCCATTATGTAATTGGTTATTTTATTTCATAAATATAAGCATAAAAACCATTCCCTCAAAATCCCCTACCGCTCAAACAAAACCCTTTTCCCCACCACACTTTCATCAAAAATACCGCTTTCAAAAGCCACATGACCCGATACAATAGTGTGCGTAATGCTCGAATTGAAGGTTTTTCCTTCCAAGGGCGACCATCCGCATTGGTAGTAAATATTGTCTTTGCTTACTGTGGTATTAGTTGCCAAATCCACCAAAACCAAGTCTGCCCAATAGCCTTCACGGATGTAGCCACGTTTGGAAATTTGGAAGCAATCTGCCACGGCGTGCGACATTTTTTCAGCAATCCGTTCCAACGAAATTTTGCCTTCATGATAAAACTCTAACATCAAATTCAAAGGATGTTGTATCAAGGGTAAACCCGATGGCGATGACCAATATGGGTTCTGTTTCTCAGTCCATAAATGCGGTGCGTGGTCGGTGGCAATAACGTCAATTTTATTGTCTAAAAGTGCCTGAAAAATTCGCTGTTTGTGTCCATCGGCTTTGATGGCGGGATTGCATTTTATTTGATTTCCCAAAGTTTCGTAGTCTCGGGCATCGAAGTATAAATGGTGTACGCAAGCCTCCGCAGTGATACGTTTTTCCTTCAAAGGAATGTCATTTCTGAATAAATCAGTCTCTTCGCCCGTAGAAATATGGAGGATATGTAAGCGAGTATTGTGCTTTTTTGCCAGTTCAATCGCCATCGAAGAGGACTTATAACACGCCTCCACACTACGGATTTCGGGATGAACTCTTGGGTGCGGATTATCGCCAAATCTTTGTTTATAAATCGCTTCGTTTGCCTTCACAATTCCTTCCACTTCGCAATGCGTAGCAATCAATAATTCACTTTTTGAGAAGATATTTTCAAGCGTTTGCTCATTATCCACCAACATATTTCCCGTAGAAGAACCCATGAAAATTTTGAGTCCACAAACATCTTTGGGATTGGTTTTGAGGGCTTCATCAAGGTTGTCGTTTGAAACTCCCATATAAAAGGAATAATTTGCCAAAGAAGTACGAGCGGCAATTTCATATTTATCCGCCAAAAGTTCCTGCGTAAGGGCATTAGGAACAGTATTTGGCATTTCCATAAAAGTAGTAACGCCCCCTGCCACGCCCGCACGAGCCTCTGAATGGATACAGGCTTTGTGCGTAAGTCCAGGCTCACGGAAGTGTACTTGGTCGTCTATCACGCCAGGGAAGAGGTATTTTCCTTTGGCATCAATAACCGTATTTGCTTGTAAACCAGACAAATCGCTGCCAATTTTATCAATTAGACCGTCTTTTACAAAAACGTCTTTCGTTTCGATTATGCCTTCGTTTACCACTTGGGCATTCAATATCAAGATTGTATTCATGCCGTAAAAATACAAAAGCCATAACTTTTTAGGTTACAGCTTTTGTATTTTTTACATTATAATTAAATTACCATCTACCTCTTCCGTATCCTCTACTATGTCCTCGTCCATAACTACCATAATTTCGTCTTGGAGCATAATATCTCGGCACAACCACTACGGGCGGTGCAGCATAACGATACGAACGAGGATAATTGTAACCATAATTGTATGGACGATTATATCCATATCCACTTCTCACATACGTTGGTCCGCACGAAGCGACCAATAGCATAATCCCAACCACGGCGGTCAGCATTATGAGTTTTTTATGAATTTCTGTCTTTTTCATTTCTGTAGTATTTTTGTTTATTAGAAAAGATTGAAACGCAAAGGTTTAAAAAAGGGTAAAACTATTTACTCAGGTATCTGCCTTAATGACAACTTCCTGCTTTTCCACCCCTATTCCGTGTGAAAAAATTTGTATCTTTGCAAAAATCTCCAACCCCCAAAGGAGGCTTTTATAATACTTAAACTCCCCTTCTGGGGGCTTGGGGGGCTATTTATTACTCATGTTAGAACAGTTAGAAGCCATCAAGGAACGATTTGAGGAGGTTGCTCAACAAATGACGCAACCCGAAATTGTTTCGGATATGAAGAAATACAAAACGATTAGTAAGGAATATAAAGACCTTGAAAAAATTGTTAATAAATACAACGAATACCAAAACGTATTGTCGAATATTGACTCTGCCAAAGAAGTAATTGCTACTGAAAAAGATGAAGATTTCAGAGACATGGCAAAAGGTGAATTGGATGAATTACAACCACAAAAGGATGAAATGGAGAAGGTGTTGAAGGAAATGATGATTCCGACTGACCCCAACGATTCTAAAAACGTAATTATCGAAATTCGGGCTGGTACGGGCGGTGATGAAGCGGGGATTTTTGCGGGAGATTTATTCCGTATGTATCAGCGTTTCTGTGCTAATCAAGGCTGGCAGTTTCAATTGATGGATTTTACGGCTGCCTCATCGGGTGGCTATAAAGAAATTGTGGCAAGTATTGAGGGTGAAGATGTTTATGGAAAAATGAAATTCGAGTCGGGTGTGCATCGGGTACAGCGGGTGCCAGCCACGGAATCTCAGGGAAGAATTCATACTTCGGCGGCAACGGTTGCGGTAATGTTGGAAGCAGACGAAGTGGATGTGCAAATCAATATGAATGATATTCGTAAAGATACTTTTTGTTCTTCGGGTGCGGGTGGACAGTCGGTAAACACTACTTATTCAGCCGTGCGAGTAACTCACTTACCTTCTGGATTGGTAGTGCAGTGTCAGGACGAACGTTCACAAATCAAGAATTTTGAGAAAGCCATGACCGTTTTGCGTTCACGTTTATACGAAATTGAATTGGCCAAACAACAAGAATCAATCGCTGGAAATCGCCGTTCATTAATTGGTTCGGGCGACCGTTCTGATAAAATTCGTACTTATAATTACCCCCAAGGACGAGTAACCGACCATCGTATTGGATACACAGTTTATAATCTTCCCGTAGTAATGGATGGTGAAATTGGTGATTTTATCGAACAATTAAGAATTGCTGATAATGCGGAAAAATTGACTGAGGGAACGACTTATTGACGGTTCATGGTGAACGGCTTTGACGAAAAGGAGATGGTTTTGAAACTGTCTCCTTTTGTATTTTAAACTTTGTAAACTCAAAATAATCATACCTTTTTGCTCTCATTCTTTACTCTCAAACTCATAAGCCCTACCTTTGCACCATGAATTATTTATCAGCAGAGAATCTCTCAAAGAATTATAGCGAGCGGTGGTTATTCCGCAATATCAATTTTGGTATTTTAAAGGGTGATAAAGTGGCTTTGGTCGGGCAGAATGGTACGGGCAAAACCACTTTAATGAATATTTTGGCGGGCATCATTCCTTCCGACGAAGGCTCGGTGTCTATCCGCAAAGGTATTTCAGTGGGTTATTTGTTCCAAAATCCTTCTTTTGACGAAAGCCTTTCGGTTATGGATACGCTCTTTGAGGGCGATTCGCCAGCCAATCAGGCAATTAAGGCTTACGAAAAATCATTACTCCATCCCGAAGACATGGACCAAATGTCCGATGCACTGGAAATGATGGATAAATATCAGGCTTGGGACTATGAAAGTCGAGTAAAACAAGTGCTTGGAAAATTAGGAATCCATGATTTTGACCGTTTGATTTCGGAGCTTTCGGGCGGACAACGCAAGCGGGTAGCGATGGCAAAAGTCTTGATTGAAGAGCCAGATTTGATGATTTTTGATGAACCCACCAACCATTTGGACTTAGAAACCATTGAGTGGTTGGAACAAACGCTTTCTGCCCAAAATATCACTTTGCTCTTGGTAACGCACGATAGATATTTCTTGGATAGAGTTTGCAATAATATCGTAGAATTGGAAAACGGTAATCTGCATACTTACAAGGGCAATTATGGGTATTTCTTAGAGAAAAAAGCTGACCGAGAACTCAGCGAAGCTGCCAGTATTGATAAGGCAAAAAATACGCTTCGCACAGAATTGGAATGGATGCGTCGCCAGCCAAAAGCTCGTGGAACGAAGGCTCAATATCGAATTGATGCTTTTCATGAATTGAGTGATAAAGCTTCACAAACCAAAGATGAATCGAAGGTGTTGTTAAATGTGAAAATGTCACGCCAGGGAAGTAAAATTTTGGAAATTGATGATTTGAGCAAATCCTTTGGTTCTCAGAAGATTATCTCTCATTTCTCTTACGTTTTTCAACGAAAAGATCGTATCGGAATCATCGGTAAAAATGGCGTTGGTAAATCAACTTTCTTGAATATGATTACCCAAAATCTGAAACCAGATTCGGGGAAAATCACTTCGGGCGAAACCGTAGTTTATGGATATTACACGCAAGGCGATTTGGAATTTAATCCTACTGACCGTGTGATTGATGTCATTAAGGATATTGCCGAAGTTGTAACCGTGGGAACGGGCGAAACCATTTCGGCAAGTCAGTTTTTGACGCACTTTAAATTTGACCCAAAAGTGCAATATGGCATGGTCGAAAAACTATCGGGAGGTGAAAAAAGGCGTTTGCAGTTGATGAAGGTTTTGATTAAAAATCCAAATTTTTTAATCCTTGATGAACCCACTAACGACCTTGATATTCAGACACTTAATATCTTGGAAGACTTCTTGATGGCGTTCGGCGGATGTTTGATTTTGGTGTCTCACGACCGTTATTTTATGGATAAATTGGTAGAACACCTTTTCGTTTTTGAAGGCGAAGGCAAAATCAGAGATTTCCCAGGAAACTATACCGATTATCGTGAATGGGCAGACGAACAACCCGCCGAAAGAGACATTGCCGAGAACGTGAAAGCATCAAGTAGTAATAATCTTTCAGCCTCAGTTAGCAAAACACAAACTCCTGTTGTTCAAGCAACTAAGAAGAAATTATCTTTCAGAGAGCAAAAAGAATATGATGATTTAGAGAAAATAATGCCTTTGATTGAAAAGAAAAAATCGGAACTGACCGTAAGGCTCAATGAAGGTGGAAGTTATGAAGATTTGACGGCTTGGGCAAAGGAAATTGAGAATTTGACCAATCAGTTGGATGACATGGAATTGCGGTGGTTGGAGCTGTCGGAATAGATAATTTTTAAGTTTAGGGTATTTTACCGAATTACACAACTCGACAAAAAGCATTACCTTGCAAAAAATTTGAAAAGTAAATTTTAACGATTTTAATGAACGATGAAATACAGCATATCATTTCAGGAGAGAGCAAAATTAGGTTTGGAAAAATTATCTAAGCAATTGCCAGTTACCTTGCAGGAAGCCAAACAGCAAGCTCATTGGTTGAAAAACACGAGCATTCAAAGCCCGAAGAAACAAAGAGATTAATTGGTTAAAAATATGGATTAGAAATTGCTCTATACTAAACCTGTAAGGTTTTTGAAACCTTACAGGTTTGATTATCAATAGATTAACTATTTATAAATAACATAAACTATTTTATACCAGCGACTCATTGAAGACAACTATCTTTGGATAAAACACCTATAATACCAAAACTCAAAGACTCTCTCTCCGAATCATATAAAACGGGTTTTTGACTTTTATTTTCTTATTATCTAATAATAAAGCCGCCGCCGTTCTGCCCATTGTTTCAAAATCTGTCGTAATTACAGTGATACCTAAGAGTTCTTTGAGTGTGGTTTCATTGAAGGAAATAATGCCAATTTCTTTGCCCAAAGTATAACTTGACTGCCGAGTTTTCTTAACTAATTCTGCCAAATCCGTTTCTTCTACTACCACGTAAGCCGTTTCGGATTGGAGGATTTCGCCTTCAATTTGTTCCTTGAAAATGAATTCTTTTTTGGCGTAATTACAGAAAAAACGTACTCCACGCACAATCTCAATTGGGTAATTTCCATCGCTTGGAAAAACCAAAATGATTCTTTTATACTTCGCTAACAGGTCTTGGGCATCTTCCAAAGCTCCCGAAACATCTTTTTCAAAATCTTGATAAACCGTCAAATATTCATGCTTAAAATCGGGTAAATCTTTATCTAAAAGTACCAATTCATTAGGAGGGATTTTTTCTAAAACCTTGATAGCCAAAGCCTTATCTGACTCTGGAAAAAAATGGGGCATCACTACGTAATGATTGTATTTTCCCAAATTTTTATCAATAATCTCTTCAAAAAGTCGGGCATTATAATGATGAATTTGTAAATCTACGGAGGCTTTATCACCCAAAACTTTTAGAAAAGCGTAGTAAATTAGCTTTTTATAAGAACTTAATTTATTGAAAATCAAGAGAATACGCATTTTTCGATGCTCTCCACTATTGATATAATATCCTTTCCCTTGCACGGAAGTAATGAAGCCACGTTCCCGCAATTCACGATATGCTTTCTCAACAGTATCACGAGCGATGTAATATTCCTCGCTGAGTTCACTAATTGAGGGTAATTGCTCGTTTTTTTTCAGTACATTACGCTCAATATCTGCAATTACTGAATTAATAATTTGCTTGTATTTTGGCGTTTTATCGCTGGGATTTAGATTAAATTGATACATTAATTTGATACAATGATGGATGGGTTTTAACTTCCCGAAAGTTAAAAAGAACTTTCGGGAAGTCATTGGGAATATTCATTCTAAGTGAAATCACGAATAGATTTTGCCAACATAAACAAGAAAGCACAGAATGGATGCGTTCTCATCATTTTGTCAAAACTATTAATTATTCTTGATTCATTATTAACTCTAAATCTTTTTCCTTAATTTTGCAGTCCCAAAATCAAAGCTAATGGTACTTTTGGTTTTTGGGTTTCTCACATTAATGTACCAGACACAATGGATCAAAAAATCAGAATTAAATTGAAGTCATTTGACCACACTTTGGTGGACAAATCGGCTGAGAAAATCGTGAAGGCTGTTAAAGCCACGGGTGCAGTAGTTTCAGGACCAATTCCTTTGCCTACTAAAATTGAGAAATTCACGGTTTTGCGTTCTCCACACGTAAACAAAAAAGCACGTGAGCAGTTCCAGTTGTGTACTTATAAGCGTCTTATCGACATTTTCTCTTCTTCTCCCAAGACAGTTGATGCTTTGATGAAGTTAGAATTGCCTTCGGGTGTTGATGTTGAAATCAAAGTTTAGTTGCCCTTACTTTGATGTTAAAAATCTCTTTCAATTGTTTGGAAGGGATTTTTTTATGATTATTATTTTGAAATAAATTCCTTCTAAAACCCTTTATTCATAGTACAAACACATATTTTAGAATTTTTATGCCTTTTTGTCCGAAAAATGACAAAAAACACTCTTGGCAAGTTGTTTGTTTGTATTAATATTCCAAACTTGATAAATCTATTGGCATGATTTCTTTGTAAATTAATTATCATGTTTTACTTTTATAGAGATGATACTTCACAGCAATTATGGAAGAACAAGAAGAAGTTAAAGCAACTCAAACCTATTCAGACCTCGAAAAACATAAAGTTTTTGAGAAAGAATTCATGCCTCACATAGATTCTATGTATAATTTTGCCTTCCGATTGACAAATGACGAAGACGATGCAAATGACCTTGTGCAAGATACATACCTCAAAGCATTCAGATTTATCAACTCTTTCGCACAGGGAACAAACGCCAAGGCATGGCTATTCAGGATTCTGAAGAATAGCTTTATTAACGATTTTAGAAAAAAATCGAAAGAACCCTCAAAGGTTGATTATCAAGAAGTTGAAACAACTTATAACTCCGAAGAGGATGCAGAAACCAACCAAACCGTTGATTTAAGAGCGGAAACTGTTCAGGATTTAATCGGCGATGAAATTGCTAATGCCCTCAATGCTTTGCCCGTAGATTTCAGAACGGTTATTATTCTTTGTGATGTAGAAGGATTCACTTATGAAGAGATGGCGAAGATTTTGGATATACCCATCGGGACGGTTCGCTCACGATTGCACCGTGCCAGAATGTTGTTGAAAGAAAAATTGAAATCTTACGCCAAATCGTTAGGCTATGATGTTAATGCTGACACTTTGGCAGAACATTAAAGTATGGAATTGAACCTTTATAAAAAAATAAAGGTTTGGCGAAAATTTTGTTGAACTATCAAAACCTTTTTTAAACAATAAATTAAACAAATATATTTTTTATAACTATTGGAATTATTTTTAAAAACGTCCTGTTTACTAACTACTTACAGGTTTAATAGGATAATCCATTATACGAACAAGATAATTGCTTAATTAAAAAATAAAATGGTTTTCGAGGCTGAAAAGATTCAAAAAAAGACATCGTGCGAGCATCAGGCTGAGTGCATGAAAATGGTTCAACTAATTGTAGATAATCAGGCAACTGATGAACAAATTGTTCAATTTGAGAAAAATATGGCTCATTGTTTACCTTGTGAAAAAGGATATGAATTGGAGAAATGTATCAAGGAAACTATGCAATTAAGATTAGAGAAAAAATGTGTTCCGATGAGCCTTATTGATTGTATTAAACAGAAAATTAGTAAGATGTAAACTTAGCGATTAGGGGACAGGTATTAGGGAATAGTAAAAAAATATAAAGAATAGACTTTTGAAGGTTATTAAGTATATCGTTTTGACGATTTATATTTAATAACCTTTTATTTTTGTAGAAATTCTGAGTAAAAATAACTCAGCCACAAAATCATTCAATTAAAACTTGGAAAACGGAAAACTCATCATCTTCTCTGCCCCTTCTGGTTCGGGCAAAACGACTATCGTCAAGCATCTTTTGGCGAACAATAAAAATTTGGGCTTTTCTATTTCAGCTTGTACCCGTGATAAGCGTGGGCGAAATGAAAAAAATGGTAAAGATTATCACTTTATGACACCCGAAGAATTTAAGGATAAAATAGATAAGCATGAGTTTGTAGAGTGGGAGGAAGTTTACCCTGGGGCTTATTATGGTACTTTGAAATCGGAAATTGAACGACTTTGGGCATCGGGCAAACACGTAATTTTTGATGTG
The DNA here is from genome assembly GCA_038230735.1 of Cytophagales bacterium. Taxonomy (GTDB): domain Bacteria; phylum Bacteroidota; class Bacteroidia; order Cytophagales; family Spirosomataceae; genus Arcicella. Next base: position 5,968 of record JBBRMR010000011.1, on the reverse strand, counting down.
GATGTGCGTGGTGGCGTGAAATTGAAGGAATATTATCAGGATAGAGCTTTGTCAATTTTTGTAAAAGTTCCGAGTGTGGTAGAATTAGAAAAGCGTTTGCGTGAAAGAGGGACGGATTCGGAAGATTCTATTTCAAAACGAGTTTTTAAAATGAAATTTGAAATGACTTTCCAAGACCAATTTGATGTAATACTTCTTAATGACGACCTAACGGAAGCGTTCAGAAAATCGCAGACATTATTTGATGAATTCACACATCAGTGAACGGTAATCAGAAAGTAGTCGGGCGGCGTTCCGCTGTCAGAAATTTAGGATGTACATTTTCTTACTGATGGCTGTTTACTGATAGCGGAACGCCGCCAGACTGTTCACTAATAACTGTTTATTAATAATGAAAATCGGTTTATTCTTTGGGTCTTTCAACCCTATTCATGTGGGACATTTGATTGTGGCGAATGTCATGGCAACCACCACGGACTTAGACCAAGTTTGGTTTGTGGTGTCTCCGCAAAACCCTTTCAAAAAAAATACCTCCTTACTGCACGAATTTGACCGTTTAGCGATGGTTGAAAAAGCCATTGCCGATAATGCCAAATTTAAGGCTACCGATATTGAATTTTCGATGCCGAAACCATCTTTTACGATTGATACGCTCATTCGTTTACAAGAAAAAAACCCTCAACTCGAGTTCAAATTGATAATTGGGGGTGATAACTTAGCTCAATTCCCTAATTGGAAAAATCACGATAAAATATTAGAATATTTCGGATTATATGTCTATCCAAGACCCAATTCCGTGAAAAGCGATTTGGAAAATCATCCGAATGTCAAGTTAGTAAATGCTCCATCCTTAGATATTTCAGCAACTTTTATTCGGGATTGTCTGAAAAATAGAAAATCTATCCGATACATGGTTTCTGAGAGTGTGGAGGAATATATTCATTGGAAGAAATTTTATTTATAATATGAAAATCAGCATTTTAGGTTGTGGTTGGTTGGGTTTACCATTAGGGAAATTCTTAGTGGGAAAAGGTCATGCCGTCAAAGGTTCTACTACTTCTGCGGAGAAAATGCCTTTACTTTTGAGTGTAGGAATTGAGCCATTTTTGATTAAATTTTCTCCTCAAATGGAAGCAAATACAATCAAAATAATTTCACAATTCCTTGATTCAGAAATACTTATCATCTGCATTCCTCCACGGGCTGGAAAATATGGAGAAGATTTTCATGTTCAGCAAGTACAATCATTGATTGAAAATTTAGCTGATTCCTCCATCAAATCCGTTATCTATACTTCTTCAACCTCCGTTTATCCAGAACTCAATCAAGAAATGACCGAAGTCAATGAAGTCAATGAAAATCATGCCTTGATAAAAGTGGAGAATTTGCTAAAAACGCTTCCTCAAAATGTTACGATTTTGCGTTGTGGCGGACTGATGGGAGGCGAAAGAATCCCCGCTAAATACTTTGCGGGTAAGGTTATGAACACGGGAAAAATTCCCGTAAATTACGTCCATCAAGACGATGTAATTCAGATAATTACGATGATTTTGGAGAAAGGTTTTTGGAACGAAATCTTCAATGTAGTTTCGCCCGAACATCCCTTGCGTGAAGAAGTTTACTTGAAAAATTGTGCAGATTTAGGTTTTGAAAAGCCTATTTTTGAAGAACCAACGGAGCAAATACCCTATAAAGTAATTAGTCCGCAAAAACTGATTTTGCGGACTGGGTATGAGTTTAAATATCGTAATCCTTTGGGATTTGAGTATCTCAACCCTTCACCAATTCAAAAACCGTAATTTCAGGTGGCATTCCTACTCTACCTGGATAGCCAATATAGCCATAGCCACGGTTTACATACAGTTTTTGGTTGCCTTGTTCGTACATACCCGCCCATTGTTTATAGGCATATTGAGCGGGCGACCACGTATAATCGCCAATATTTATGCCAAATTGCGTTCCGTGCGTATGCCCAGAAAACATTACGTCAATGTCCTTATATTTGGTATTTACTTCCTTATCCCAATGCGTTGGGTCGTGGGATAGCAATAATTTTACGGGTGCTTCTTCTGTGCCTTTGTAGGCTTTTTCTAAGTCTCCGTAACTATGAAAACGATTTTGTCCGCTGATATTTTGTACGCCGATGATGGCTAATTTTTCTCCTCCTTGCTCTATAAAACGGTTTTCATCCATCAATAAATCGTAGCCCAAAACCTTGTGAGCATGCATTAGATCATTAAGATTCTTGCGTTTTCCTTGCGGGTTGTCTGACCAATTTACATAATCAGCATAATCATGATTGCCGAGCGTACTGAATACTCCCAAGGGTGCTTTTATTTTGTTGAAAATATCAATATACTCCTGCACTTCGCTGGCTAAATTGTTTACCAAATCGCCCGTAAAAAACACCATGTCGGGTTTCTCTTTCATCAACATTTCAACGCCCCCCTTCACCGCTACCCGATTGAAAAATGAACCCGAGTGAATATCTGAAATTTGGGCGATGGTCATGCCTTCAAATGGCTTCGGAAGATTTTTTAAAGCCAGTTTTATCCTACGAATTCTATAATCGTGAGCTCCCGAAATGATTCCCCACGTGAGGGCAATGGCAGGCACCGCACCCGCCACCACGGCAGCTTTCATCAAAAATTCTGAACGAGTGATACCACTTCCCTCCACTGGATTATTGCTATTAATTCCTTGCGAAGACGTACCCGAAAACTTAGAGACAATCCATCGAACCAGACGACCTAAATCATCAATCAGCAGGAATAAAATCACGAATATTTTGGAAACATAATTGATAAAAACGCCTACCATAATGACGGTACGCATGGTTTTGCCCATCCAGTCTGGGTTAGTAAAATTATATAACCACATCCCCGTAATAGTTAATGCGGTAATGCCCCAAAAGATATATTTTACGATGTTTTGAGAACTTTGAGCAATATTTTGAGTGGAAATTTTTACGGCTTGCCAAACGTACCAGTCAATCAGCAAAAATATGATGGTAATGGTTGGGATGATAATTAACTTATTCATTTATATTTTTGATTTTGTATTTAATGAAAACTCAAAATTGTGATGAGAGGTTCATTGATTGAATGTTTTATGATGAACGGCATGACAATTTAGAATAATGGTAAAATAGTATCAATATTTAATAAAATAGGAAAAGTCTGAATGGAAAAAAAACAGTCTATTTGTAATAGAAATTTTCTAATAATTTTTGGTAATCAAACAAGTTTAGACTCATGAAAAGACAATCTTATAACAATTATGAACTTTGGAAGCAATTTAAAAATGGAGACCAACTCGCCTTTCAATTAATCTATCGACTGAATCATAAAATATTGATTAGCTACGGCAATAAAATCGCCCAAGATAGTGAATTAGTGAGAGATGCGGTGCAGGATTTATTTGTAAATTTATGGTCACGCAAGCATAATTTAGCCGATACGGACAATATTGAACCATATTTGAAAACTTCCCTGCGTCATGATTTAGTTCGCAAAATTACGGAATCTCGTACTGGTGTTTCATTCGACGGAATTTCTGAACAGGATTATCAATTTGAACGATATTTTTCTCATCATTCGCATGATACAGAAGAACGAGAAGAGACCTTTATGAAATTAGAAAAAGCCTTAAAAAAACTTCCCACAAGGGTTTCTGAGGCTTTGAAGATGCGATATTTTGATAGAATGGGCAATCAAGAAATTGCAGAGCGAATGAATATTAATTATCAATCAGTTAATAATAATATTCATCGTGGCGTTGAAACTTTGAGAATTGCGATGAGTAAGTTTTAAGGTAAAATTAAAATTTGAAAAGGTGTATGTTTTCGAGAGAATATCTCTAAATATACACCTTTTTTAATTAAATGAAAGTAAGAAATTTAACTATTACTTTTCGGATGTGTTTACCTTGGTGCAATACTGAATATTTGTGAAATCTAATCGCTGACAGCGACTTTTTACCTTATCAGCGGTTAGATTTCACAATGTTTACCCAGTTACAGGTGTTTTACTGCTCCACTCCTTCTTTCTCTTTCTCCTTTGCTTTTTTCTTAAAAAATCCTCTCAACAAAAAGTTATGCTGCACCGCTTCAAGGTCGTCATTAAGTTTTTGGCTACTTAATTGCAAGTTTTTTAAGGTTACTTTCAAAGATGAAGCACTTGAAGAATCATTCAAAAGTACGCCCAAAGGACTATTTTTTTGATTGATGCGATTACCGACACTTTTCAAACTTGAAGTGAATCTTTCAAGAGAATTTGATGCCGTTCTGAGTTCATTAATTGTTCCTCTGATATTTCGATAAATGGTGGTATCTGCTACCAAATCATTCACCGAATTTCCTTTTCTATTGAGTTTCCCTGAAAAATCCGAAAGGTTTGCTAAAACGTCTTTGCTACTGGCAGAAACGGTATTGAAATTGGCAACGGTTGCCTGTAGATTTTCAACGGTGCTATTCAATTTCCTCGACATATTTGGGTCGTTTAATAAAGTAGCAATTGGACCATTTCCACTATCAATTTTCTTGGAAATACTTTTAAAAGTGTTGGTTATGTCCAAAAGATTTTTATTATTCGCCTGCAGAGTTGCCATCATGTCTTCGGTACTTAATCCGTTTTCTACCTTAATAAAATCACCCTTTTCTACTTGTGGCATCGTGCGTGTACCTCCGTAAATAACCACTAATTTATTTCCAATCAAGCCATCTGAACCTATTTTTGCCTTGGCATCTTTATGGATATGTGATTCAACAGCTCCTTCAATATTCATGGTAACCAGTACCTGAGAATCGTTATAAAAACTTATCTTTTTGATAGTCCCGATTTTTACACCCGAGAATAACACATTGGCTCCTGGCAACAAACCGCTGACATCACCAAAGACGGCGTTGATGGTAAAAGTCTTCACAAAAGTCTTCTTTTGTTCGCCCAAAGTAAACACCGTGGCAATTAAAATGGCGATGCCCAAAGCCACAAAAATACCCACTACAACGGGGCGGTTAGTCTTCTTTTTTTCCATTATCTTCTATAAAATTGTAATCGTAAAAAGCCCTAATTTTGGGGTCTTGCGAATCAAAAACTTCTTTGAATGTACCTTGTTTTAAAAATTTACCTTCTATCAAAATTGCCACTTTATCTCCCGTTGTTTTGGCACAAGTGAGGTCGTGGGTAATGATGATGGCACTGGTATTGTATTGTTGCTGAACGGTTTTAATGAGATTATTGATTTCAATACTCGTCATGGGGTCGAGTCCAGAAGTAGGTTCATCATAGAGCATGATTTCGGGTTTCAGAATCAGCGTTCGGGCAATACCGATTCGCTTTTTTTGTCCTCCCGAAAGTTCAGAGGGCATTTGGTTAATAGTTTGTGATAATCCTACGTTTTCTAATACTTCTTCAATCGCTTTTTGTACCTCTTTCCGACCCAATTCTCGTTTATTTCTGACCAACGGAAATTCCAAATTTTCTCTCACGCTCATGCTATCATATAAGGCACTATTTTGAAAAGAAAAGCCAATTTTCAATCTTAATTGCTGTAATTCTTTATCATCTACTTTATCAATTTCTCGTCCAAAAACCTCCACCATTCCAGTATCAGGCTTTAATAATCCAACGATAATTTTAATCAAAACCGATTTACCCGTACCCGAACGACCCAATACTGCAATGTTTTCCCCTTTATGTAATTCAAGGTTCACACCATTCAATACCTTGAGCGGACCGAAGGATTTTCGGAGGTCTTTTATGGATATCACTAAGTCATTCTTATCAATCATCAATCGTTAATTTTTTATTGTTGAAACCTCACACCCAATTACCTTATTTCATTAATAAATTGAACAATAACCAATTCTTCTATGAAAATCAATAACATTGAAAGCACCACCGCTGAATTGGCAGCTTTCCCTACGCCCTCCGTACCATTTTTGGCATTATAGCCTTGATAACATCCC
>JBBRMR010000010.1:0-95103 GCA_038230735.1 Cytophagales bacterium | reverse complement strand
GAAAGACCCTCATTTTCTATTCAAGACGAAATGAAACGTAAAGTCAGAATTGCTTCGGGAGGTTTTCAATCAATTGCTCGTTTAGGATTTCTGTGGAATATTTTTCGTTATGGATTGCTCTCATTTCAATATATCTCACATCGAGCTATGCGTTGGGCTGTGGCTCCTTTTTGTTTACCCTTGATTTTTTTCCTCAATATAGTTCTGGTTTTTACGCAACCAATATCCCAAAATCTCTCAATTTATTCGCTTTTTATGGGAGGACAAATCATCTTTTATTTTATGGCTATTGTTGGTTATAATCTTGAAAATCAACAGATTAGAATAAAGTTACTCTTTGTTCCTTTTTATTTTTCTTTTATGAATTACTGTGCTATTAAGGGTTATTTTACGTACAGAAACGGATTAGATTCTGGTATTTGGGAAAAAGTGAAGCGTGCAGAATAAACTCATTGAAAATGCTATTGTACAAAGACAAATTGTTAAAATATGATTAACTTTTCCTTGCCTCCTTGGGTGAAAATAATTCTCCAAAAACCACTGAATATCAAGCAGCTTTCTGCTTTTGAAATAACTGATTTGAAACATAAATTAGCCAGATTTTCACCCGAAAACCCTTTGGTAAGTGTGGTTATCCCCGCTTGGAATGAAGAGGAAGGAATTTTGCATACCCTCATTTCATTGGCAAACACGAATACAAAATTTGCCACAGAGCTTCTGATTATTGATAATAACTCAACCGATAACACCTTCAATTTGATACAATCTTTGGGTTTGAAAGTTTTTTTAGAAACCAAGCAAGGTGTCGGTCACGCCCGTACTTGTGGTTTACATAAGGCAAAAGGGAAATATATTTTAACGGGTGATAGTGATACCTTATACCCTGATGGTTGGATAACATCAATGGTTGAAGGAATGATGAACAGCGAGCAAGTGTATTGTGTTCATGGCAGTTATTCTTTCCTCCCAAGCCACAAAACGCCCCGTTGGCAATACGCACTTTATGAAGCTATGAGCAGTTTTGTTATCAAAAAAAAAGAAAAAACGCAACCATTTTTAAATACATTGGGCTTTAATTGTGGTTTTATTAGACAGAAAGGCATTGATATTAATGGGTATGATATTGAGACCCAAAGAACTTTCAGAGGAGCCGCTGGTACAGTTGAACAAAACGCCACCGAAGACGGTATGATGGCGTTGAGATTACAACAGTCGGGCGGGAAAATTAAAGCAGTTGGCGGTTTGGAAGCGAGGGTTTGGACGAGTGACCGAAGAATCCAGCTGGATGGGGGCTTAAGAAATGCGTTGATTATGCGAGTAAAAAAACACCTCTTTAAACCATAGTTATGTCCATCATTTCCATAATCAAATCAAATCCTGCCTTGAAGAAATTGATTCATTGGTCGCTAATACCAAAGCATCAAGCACGTCCACGGCTTTGGGTTCGATGGTTTGTTAATCCATTTTTTCATAAAAAAGGAAAAGGAACAACCATTTGCCAACGTACTCGGATTGACGTTTTACCTTTTCAAAATTTTAGTATCGGTAACTATTCCACTATCGAAGATTTTGCCACCATCAATAACGGTGTTGGGGCGGTCAGCATTGGCGATAATTCCAGAATTGGTATCGGAAATGTGATCATTGGTCCCGTTACGATTGGTAATAATGTAATTCTTGCCCAAAATATTGTAATGAGTGGACTTAACCATAATTACACAAATGTTGATATTCCGATCTATCTGCAAGGTGAAACCGTTGCGAATATCACCATTGAGGACGATTGTTGGATTGGGGCAAATGTTGTCATCACGGCGGGGGTAACCATTGGAAAACACAGCGTGGTGGCGGGTGGTGCGGTAGTCACCAAAGATATCCCCTCCTTTTGTGTTGCCGTTGGTAACCCCGCAAGAGTCGTGAAAAGGTATAATTTTGAGACTAAAGGATGGGAATCAATCTGAAATAAATTCCTTTGATTAGGAGAGTAGTTCTTCTATTATATTCAGTGCGAGACACAAAAATAATATCCATTATCCTGATCTGGTTATATGATGGTATAGTTTTTGAACAATTAATTGATACCTTGATGGTAAGGGAGTTGTTACTTGGATTTAGCCGATAGTGAAAACAAGCGAATTTTCTACTTTTCTCCCCAAAAGAGAATTGCGGCATTTTTGATAGAAACCTTTATTTTAATTATATGTACGTATTTAATCCCTTAATGAACACCCCATATCTGGAAAAGATATTTGGAGATGATGTTGAAATTATACAAATAATATTCCAATCATTTTTGGAAGATACCATGCCAATTTGGGAGAAGATACTGGATGCAATTAATGCTAAGGATTTCAATCAAGTCTCTGAAATGACCCACCAAATTAAGCCATCTTTTTCAATGGTTGGTTTTCCCTTTTTGCATCCAAAAATTCAAGAGTTTGAATTGTATGCCAAAGAGACTCCTGATTTTAAAGAGTTATTAGCCAAATATCAAAATTTGGATATTAGTGTAAAACAAACACAATTTATTATTGAAGGGGAAATAAAAAAACTGAATGAACTATGATAAACTTAGCAAAATGAAAATTGGTATCGAAGCCCAACGACTTTTCAGACCTCATAAGCACGGCATGGATATTGTTGCTTTAGAATTAATACGTGCTTTACAATTAATTGATTCTGAAAACGAATATTTTATTTTTGTAAAAGCCGATGAAGATAGAAGTTGCTTGGCTGAAACTCCCAACTTTCATATCATTGAGATACCCAGTTTCAACTATATTTTTTGGGAACAGATATTATTACCCTTTTATGCCCAAAAGTATAATATTGAAGCCTTACATTGCACCAGTAATACGGCTCCCATGTTTATTTCGATTCCTTTGTTATTAACGCTCCATGACGTAATTTTTATGGAAAAAACAATGGGAAGAAATACTGCTTCAAATTATCAAAAGTTGGGAAACCTTTACCGAAAATGGCTTGTGCCAAAGATTATCCGAAAGTGCGAAAAAATTGTTACCATTTCTGAAGTTGAAAAATTAAACATCACTAAAATATTAGGTCTTAACAATGATGCTATAACCGTTGTTCATAATGGAGTGAGTAATCGTTTTGGGGTGAAGGCGAGCAACGAAATGATAACCCAGCTCAGAACACAGTGGAATGTAGAGGACGACTTTTTCTTATTTTTGGGTAATGTTGAGCCTCGAAAAAACGTTTTCAATACGGTGAGTGCCTTTGTATTGTTCGCAGAAAAAAATAGTGAAGTAAAGTTGGTGATTACGGGATTGAATTCAACTTTTATAGAAGACATATTAGCGAAAATTGACAAGAAATCCTTTCTGAACCGATTTGTTATTACGGGCTTTGTTCCCGAAAATGTATTACACACCCTATACGCAGAAGCAAAAGTTTTTCTGTATCCCTCTTTAAGAGAAGGATTTGGGCTACCGATTTTAGAAGCCATGGCATTCGGAACGCCCGTAGTTACTTCTAATATTTCATCCATGCCAGAAGTGGCAGGAGAAGCGGCTTTTTTGGTGAACCCTTTTTCTGTTGAAGAAATAGCCTTGGGGATGGAAACAGCGTATGAAAATGAGGTTCTTCGCAAAAAAAAGATAAATTTAGGATATTTACGTCTCAAAATGTTCACTTGGCAAAAAACTGCTCACCAGATGATTGATCTGTACGTAAAAAAATCTAATACCACTAAATCATAAACCCAGACCCATTTTAAGTTTATTCATGGTCAAATTTTGAGAAATTTTTAGGAAATAATTTCCGTATAAATTTTAGAGTATCTAAAAGCGTATGATTTTAAATAAAAAATATGTTCTCCATCTCGTCATTGCGATGGTAGCGTTAGGGATATTTTCGACAAAGGCTCATTGTCAAAAAATCTCCACCGATTCGCTGTTGGCCAGAGCATTTGCTAATGACCAACTTCTCCCTGCATTGATTAATGCTGCCCAAAAATTTTCTCCCGAAATGAAAAGGTTTTCCAATGGCATAGAACTTGCCGTGGCAAATCAAAAAATTGCTAAAAATATAATCTTCAGTGGGCTTTCTTTCCTTTCCAGTTATCAGTATGGCACTAATTATTCAGCCGTTAATGATGTAAATAATCTAAATCGTTTTTCGACTAATCAGACTGGATTTTATAATATTGGTGCGGGTTTACAGCTTCCTATCGTCAATATTATCAATCGTAAACACTTAATTAAACAAACGCAATCGCAGATTGATATTGCCCTTAATGATAAAGAAAGTGCGGCTCTTTTAGTGAAACAACGAGTAATTGAATACTATCAGGAATTAAAATTGGCACATAAACTGGTGCTTATCAGTAATAATGTTAAACAGTCGGCACAACTAAATTACAAAATGTCGGAAAGGGATTTTTTGCAAGGACAGATAACGGTTGACCAGAATTCAAGAGTTTTGGATCTTGTTAATAAATCTAAGATTGAGTATGAAACATACTTAAATAGATTCCAGACCGGATTATTGCAACTTGATGCCTATACAGGTGTAAGTTTTTCAACTTTACTAAACCAGTTAAAATGAGTTTTTTTCACTTTTTAAGGCTTCTTACCAAAAATATTATTTGGATGCTCTTAATCCCAACGATTTTGGCGGCATCTATCTATTATTTTACCCGCAACGAAAAAAAAGTATATTCATCAGAATCAACTATTTATACGGGCATTGCTTCGGGCTACGACTTGAATGGAACTACCAAGGCAGATTTTTATACAACAAGTAATGCTTTTGATAATTTATTGTCTTTAATTGAGTCCCGAGAAACAAAATTGGATGTGTTAATCAACTTACTTGCAGAACACCTTTCCTTAAAACAACACGACTCATCAATTTTAACTTGGCAGGCATACGATGATTTACAAAAATTAATACCATCGAATATAAGAAGCCAAATCGTGAAGTCTAATTTTCTTGATACCCGTGCTGAGGTTGCCAATTTAGTGAAAAAAAGTAATGATAATGTATTGTATAAACTCATTTATTCCTTAAATCCTTACTATTCCCTTGAAGCACTCAAAAACATTAAATCTTCTCGGATTAGTAACAGTGATTTAATCAAAATTTCTTACGAAACGAACGACCCGTACATCTGTAAAAGAACGCTTGAACTGCTTGAAGAATCGTTTATGCGTAAAAATAAGATTTTACAAGAGGGACAAACGGGTTCGGTAGTTCGTTATTATGAAGATGAAACTAAAAAGGCTTACTCTAAACTTGATTCTAACGAAAAAACATTCCTTAATTTTAATAAATCCAACGATATTATTAATTACGAAGAACAAACCAAGGCAGTTGCAACGGAACGTTCCGAATTATACGCACTTAATAATAACTTAGAGATGGATAATTCATCTTCTAAGTCTTCCTTGGATAAAGTTAATGAGAGTATTAAGGGAAGAAACAATTCGTTTTCTAATGGTTCAGACATCATCAAAGAAAGGGAAAACTTATCCAATATTTACAACAAAATTGCCCTGAGTGAATTGATGAGTTCCGATGGAGGAAGTAGGAAGCAAGTGGATAGCCTCAAAATCATTGCTCAAAAAACGGAAGGTAATCTCAAAAATTCGCTTGATAAACTCTACACCAATAGCAATACTCCTAATGGTATTCCGACAAAAAGTGTGTTGGATGAATGGTTAAAAACTACCCTCGCCTACGAGCAAAGCAAGGCTAAGTTAGGGGTAATGGGCAAACGGAAAAAGGAGTTTGACCAAGAGTATAAAAGATTTGCCCCCTTAGGAGCTACCTTGAAAAAAATTGAACGTCAGATTAGTGTTTCGGAACAAGAATACATGGAAATGCTGCATGGATTAAACATGGCAAAATTAACCCAACAAAATACTGAACTTACCTCAAAATTGAATGTAGTGGATTTGCCTTATTTACCCTTAAAACCTAATTCTTCTAAAAGGATGATATTAGTAATTGTGGGGTTTTTGGCAGGTTTTATACTAATATTAGCTTTGATTTTAGCCCGAGCCTTGATGAATATGACATTATTTGAACCATCAAGAGCCCAAAAAATGATTGATGCTCCTTTACTGGGAATTTATCCCCTATTGAGTAAAAATAATTCTGATTTTGAAAAAAGAGCAAACTTGCGACTCGTGCAACAGATTCTTGCGAGTGTTGATATCCATAAAAAACCCATTACCGTTGGCTTTTTGAGTATGCAGACTGGTGAGGGCAAAACTACTATCATAAATCTGATAGAAGAAGAGTTGCGAAATCTTCACTATTCCGTGGAAAAACAACTATTGATAAGCAATTCATCCGATCATTTGATGAATTATTTGCCAATAACGATTAAAGAACCCAACCATAAAACTTATGGAATCTCAATGCCAGATAGTTTTGAGGATTTTTTGGCAGCAAGAGAAAATAAACATCGAAATAACAAGGATTTTATTTTAATTGAGTTTCCCTCCTTAGAGGATGTAATTATAAAACCAGACCTTTTTCCACAATTAAGTTCATCTATATTATTGTGTCGAGCAAATCGAACATGGAGTAAAGTTGATAAAAATATTCTTTCAAGCTTTATCAAAACTACTGGCAATAAACCTCAATTTATTCTTAACGGGGTAGAAACTGATTTTGCCACGGAATACATTGGCAAAGTCCCCAAAAAAGGAGGCTCATTTTTTAAAAAAATCGTAAAGTTTGATTCCAAAAATCAGAAAAAAATCGGTTAAAATATTTTAAATGGTACGTATCAATCCACATGAATATTAGTGATACTTATATAGCTAAAAGTAATAAAATTGATAATCTTTGGCTAATCCCAGCGATTTTGTTGAGTATTCTTTTTGGATGGTTGATTGCAAATAAAGGTTTAACCATTGGTGTGATACTATTTTTAATTCCTTTTATCATAGGTTTTTTAATTGCCGTATTTCTACAACCACGCATTGGCATTCTCGTGTTTATTGTTTACTGCTTTATAATGCCAACTCTTGGCAAGCACATTGAAGGTCCACAATTTGGCTTAGGGCAGGATGCAATCTTACTTCTTACTTGGTTGGGGATACTATTTCATAGAAGTAACCGATACAAGTTTAGACACCTAAATAACGATTTGGTTTGGGTAGCGGTGGCATGGTTCATTATCACCGTTCTCCAACTGGCTAATCCTGGAAAACCCAGTTTTATGGGATGGGTTTTTGAAATGAGGTCTGCAACATTGTATTGGGTTTTATGTATTCCCTTGTCAATGTTATTGCTAAATAAAAAAGCGGATATTGACCTTTTCTTAACCATTATTATAGTATTGTCTTTTGTGGGGGCTTTGTACGGCATCAAACAATTATATCTCGGACCCGACGAAGCAGAAAATAGGTGGTTGGAAGCGGGAGCAAAGAAAACGCATATTCTGTTTGGTAAACTCAGAGTATTTTCTTACTACGCCGAAGCAGCCCAGTTTGGAGCTTCACAGGCACAATTAGCCATTATGTGTTTAATTTTAGCCCTCGGACCGTACAGCACCCAAAAGAAAATTTGGTATGGTATCGCAACAATATTCATTTTTTATGGCATGTTGATTTCAGGAACCAGAGGGGCAATGGCAGCTTTGGTTGGTGGAGGGCTTACCTTTTTAGTATTAAGTAAACAAGTACGAATTTTGATATTAGGAAGTTTATTCGGACTTATCTTTTTAGGTATACTAAAGTTTACTTCAATTGGCAGTAGTAGTGCGCAGATTGGGCGAATGAGGACTTCCTTAGACCCCACTGACGCTTCATTTCAAGTAAGACTTTATAACCAAAAAATCTTGAAAGAACTTTTAGCGGATAAACCCTTTGGCACGGGAGTCGGTACGATTGGAACGTGGGGTACACAATACAATGAGGATAAATATATTGCTCAAATTCCACCCGATAGTTTGTACGTTAAGATATGGGCAATGTACGGTATTATTGGTTTTATCATTTGGTTTGGAATCATGCTTTATATTACGGGAAAATCGGCTGCCATTGTTTGGCAAACCCGAGACCCCGTTCTTAAAAACCAATTATTAGCCTTGTGCGGGGGGGCAACTGGAATATTACTGTGCAGTTATGGCAACGAAGTTTTAAATGCCATGCCTTCATCCATGATTGTTTATATCAGTTGGGCTTTTATTTGGTTAAGCCCAAGGTGGGATACTCCACAAATCCAAACCGCTATCGTATGAACGCACCATTAGTTTCAATAATTACGGTCAATTACGATACACCAGCAGTAACGGCAGATATGTTGCGTTCACTGTCCAAATTAATTTATCCTAACTGTGAAGTTATTGTGGTCGATAATGCTTCCCCCAATCATTCTTCAATCGGGTTAAAAGATGAGTTTCCATTCATTAAGCACATCAGTTGCCCTGAAAATCTTGGGTTTGCGGGTGGTAACAATATTGGCTTACACTTTGCGAAGGGGGAGTTTATTTTTTTTGTAAATAATGATACCGAAGTAACACCTAAACTGATAACTGAATTAGTCGCTTATCTACAAACGCACCCTCAGTGTGGCATTGCTTGTCCCAAAATAAAATATTTTTATAAACCCGATACCATTCAATATGCGGGAGCCATTGGCTTACACCCCCTCACAAGTCGAAGTTATGATATTGGATATTTACAAAAAGATACTGGTGAATTTGATGATTGTAACATAACAGATTTGCCCAATGGTGCCGCCATGATGGTTTCGATGAAGTTGATAAAACGAATTGGACAAATGAGCGAAATGTATTTTCTTTATTACGAAGAATTGGACTGGGCGGCAAGGTTTAAACAACAAGGTTACGAAATTCACTACGTTGGTACGGCTGAAATTTATCATAAAGAATCCGTTTCCACTGGTAAAAACTCTCCCTTCAAAACTTTCTATTTGTACAGAAATCGATTTTTATACATTCGCCGTAATTATACAGGAATAAAATGGTTTATTGCCAGTGCATTTTTTGTTTTAATTTCCTCAATGGTTCATATTTTCAAGCATCGATTAAAAAATGAAAAAGCACACGCAATTGCCATTTGGAAAGCATTGATTTGGAATTTTTCTGAACCTCACCATCAAGAACCCCAAAATCATTCGTCCACTTTCCTTGATAATGTAAAAATAGATTTGATTCCAACGCCATGATTCAAAATATCAGTACTTCGATTCAATATTTTATACTCATTTATTTCACGATTCAAGTGAGTTATTTGTTATTTTTTTCATTGGCAGGAAAAGTAGGAAAAAAAATTGTTTTTCCCAAAGCGACCATAAGCAGAAGCATCCGAATTTTTATTCCAGGGTATAAAGAGGATTCGGTTATCATTGATACCGCCAAAAACGTTATTCGTCAAAATTATCCCAAAGATTTGTTTGAAGTTGTCATTATTGCCGATTCTTTTAGTAAATCAACGTTAAATACTTTAAAAACTTTACCGATAAAAGTAGTAGAAGTAAGTTTTGAGAAGAGTACAAAAGGAAAAGCTCTTCAAAAAGCCATTGAAGCCACTATCCAAAAACCCGTTGATATTTTATTGATTTTGGATGCTGATAATCACATTGCGGACGGATTTCTCCATGCCGTCAATAATGCTTTTGAACAAGGTTACGAAGTTATTCAAGGGCATAGAACTGCTAAGAATATGCAAACACCCTTTGCACTTTTGGATGCTTGCACCGAGGAAATTAACAACCATATTTTTCGCCGAGGACACGTAGCAGTCGGGTTGCCTTCTGCCCTAATTGGTAGTGGAATGGCTTTTGATTGGCAATTATTCGTGAATCTTCTGAAAGATATTGGGGAGACTTCGGGAGAGGATAAAGAATTAGAATTTAGACTGGTACGCCTCAAAAAACGGGTAGCCTTTTTGGACGGAGCGTATGTTTACGATGAAAAAGTGGCAAAAACTGATGTATTCAGCCAACAAAGAAGCCGCTGGTTAGCCACTCAGGTAGAATTTTTTGAAAAATATTTTATGGAAGGTTGGGTTCAACTCTTCAAGGGAAATATTGCTTTTTTCAACAAGGTATTCCAAACTTATCTGTTTCCCAGAGTGATGTTGGTTGCCGCCGTGGGTTTGTGGTTACTTTTTGCGTTTTTCTTTTCAACCAAATTTTTATGGTTTAGTATCGGATTATTCATCGCCTTAGCGGTTGCACTAATATTGGGTATTCCCGCAAAATGGTACAACAAACAGTTATTGATGGCTTTTTTACAAATACCAATTGCTTTATTTTCGATGTTGAAAGCCATGATGGGAATTGGCAAAGCCCGTAAACAATTTATTCATACGCCGCACGGCGATTCACCACAAAACAGTCATTAATTATGCCCTGGGATATTATTGCCATACCTGCTATACTTAGCCTTATTTGGGGATTCAGACAAGGTTTGAAAACTAAAAATAAAAAAATATGTCGGAAGGACTTGGAGCGTTTATTGTAATTGCCCAACAAGAGTGGGAGCTAAACTTAGGAAGTAATGCTCGGAACTTAGCAGTTGAATTTAGCAAAAAAAATGCTGTTTTATACGTTAATCCTGCGATTGATATAAAGTCAATCATTAAACAAATCGGAACGGTTCATGGTAGGAAAAGGTTAAAATTAGCCTTGGGTTTGGGGAAAAATACGATAAAAGTCTCAGATACTTTGTGGGTACACACGCCCCAAACCATCTCATTTTCAATTAACTGGTTGAAGCAAATTAATCTGTACAATTTCATCAATGAAAGAAATGGTAAAGGCTTTTTTAAGAGTTTGAAACAAACGATTGAACAGTTGGGATGGAAAAATGAGCAGTGTACGGTGCTAAATGATAGCCAAATGTTTACGGGGCTTTTTACCAAAAAATACTTCCAACCCTTACTTAACTTTTATTATATTCGAGATAATTTAACGGAACATCCTTACTTTAAACTTCACGGAAGTAGGATTGAACCCCAGACAATTGCGTTGGCGGATGCCGTTTTTGCAAATTCTGCCTATTTAGCGGATTACGCCCGAAAGTATAACCCGATGAGTTTGGATATTGGTCAAGGATGCGAAACCGAAATGTATCAAGCCGACTTTATTCATCCAGAACCATCAGATTTATCCCTCATTCCTCATCCTCGAATTGGTTACGTGGGGTTTTTAACGGGAGAAAGATTAGACATTAATTTGCTCGAACAGTTAGCCGTGGCAAAAAATGAATGGCAAATTGTATTGATTGGTCCCGAAGAAATTTTATTTCAACAAAGTAATTTGCATAATTTAAAAAATGTCCATTTTTTAGGGTCAAAAATACCTAATCAACTCCCTGCATACATTCAACATTTGGATGTGTGCATCAATCCGCAGTTGATAAATGCTTTAACCATTGGCAATTATCCGAGAAAAATTGATGAATACTTGGCAATGGGAAAGCCAACGGTTGCCACAAATACCCCCGCAATGAAAATGTTCTTGCCCCATGTTCAGTTAGCAATTGGGGTAAGTGAATATCAAAAAGCCATTGAAAGGGCTTTATTACCACAGAATATTTTGGAAAGAAACGCCTCCATTGACTGTGCGAAAGGTCATACTTGGGAGGCTTGCCTTGAACAAATATATGCCGTACAGCAACAATTATTGAAGGTTGGGAAAGATGATATTTCCGTATAATTTAGTTTGTGATTTTTAAATATCGTCAAATACCACAATTGGGTATTTTCAAGAAAACTCAGCTAACCGCCATGCTCAATCTTAACAGTATCGTTTCAAAACTTAGGAATAAACATTTTTTATCGCTGGTGGGTAACGGCTCAATGTCGGTGTTATCAATGGTAACGGTGGGTATTTTACTTCGGTTTATGCCCAAGGACGATGTTGGCTATTGGTTCTTTTTTCAATCCGTATTTGTTTTATTAGACACTTTCCGAACGGGTTTTTTGCAGGTTGCCATGATAAAGTTTTATACTGGTGCCGAAAAAATCAAGGCTGATGCCGTGCTGGGGTCAGTTTGGTTTTTGAGCCTATTGATAACGAGTACTTTAATTATCATTAATCTACTGTCGCTTTTCTTTTTGCCTTACCTTCAAAACGTTGGTATTGTCCGTGTAATTGAATGGTTCGGAATTACGTTTTTATTCACCCTTCCTTCGGCAATTGCTGCGTGGATTTTGCAATCTGACCAACGCTTTGATAAACTTTTATTACTCCGTATTATTAATCAGGGGTCTTTTATTCTGATGGTTTTGTTCGTTATCATTTTCAAAAACCTAAACCTTAATTTAATACTGATTATCAATGCCCTGAGTTCGGCTTTGGTGAGTTTATACTGCATTGCACAAGGTTGGACTCGCATACGAACCTTTGGCAAAAGAACGAAAGATTCCATCATGGAGCTTTTTCATTTTGGCAAATACAGTGTTGGCACTACCATCAGCACCAATTTGCTCAGGAGTTCGGATACTTTTATCATTATGTTTGTGCTGGGGGCAGCGGGTCCTGCGGCAGTTGCGATGTACACCATCCCGATGCGTTTGATGGAAATAATCGAAATTCCGTTAAGGGCTTTTTTATCCACGGGAATGCCATCCATGTCGGAGGCTTTCAACAAAGGTAATCGAAAAGAAGTGGTTGCCATCATGCAAAAATACGCTGGAACACTCACGTTGGCTCTATTTCCCGTTTCAATCGTGGCAATTTTG
Organism: Cytophagales bacterium; assembly: GCA_038230735.1. Lineage (GTDB taxonomy): Bacteria > Bacteroidota > Bacteroidia > Cytophagales > Spirosomataceae > Arcicella. The sequence continues at coordinate 82,408 of JBBRMR010000010.1, read as the reverse complement.
TTAGCAGATGTTGCCATTACTTTATTAGGGGGTAGTCAGTATGCTGGAACAAATGCTGTTTCGGTTTATCGCATTTTCATGTGTTTTGCCATGTTTTTTCCCATTGATAGATTTCTTGGAGTAACATTGGACATTATTCATCAGCCCAGAATTAATTTTTATAAAGTATTGGTGATGTTGGCAACTAATATTGCTTTCGATTTTATAGGATTGCATATCTTCGGAAATATCAATGGAGTAGCAATAGCCACGTTATTTACTTTTTTATCGGGCGTATTTTTTGGATATTTTTGGCTTAAAAAATATTTGGATTTTACGCTATTGGGCTTCTTCACGGTGGGATTAGAGGAAATTAAAGTAATGGTTAGTCAACTCATTTCTAAAACTAAAACTGTCAGCGAATGAAAATTGCTCATTTACTCTTAATCCACGAAAATCCTTCCCAATTAAAAAGGCTCATTCAGCGTTTGGCTCATCCAGATGCTGAATTTTACATTCACGTTGATTTGAAAACGGACATTAATCCTTTTCTGTATTTACAATCAAAGGACGTGAAATTTATTGTAAACCGTGTCAATGTTCACTGGGGAGCGTATAGTATTGTGCAAGCTACGGTAAATAGTTTAGAGGAAATTTTGAAATCTGATTACAACTATGACTATATCAATTTATTGAGCGGGCAAGATTATCCGCTAAAAAGCACGGAGGCTATTCATGATTTTTTTAAAAATAACCCGAATAAAGCATTTATGCACACGCTTTCAGTAGAAAATGAGTGGCAAGAAGCAATTCCGAGGCTGACAAAATATCATTTATCAAATTATACCTTTTCTGGAAAATACACCCTTGAAAAATGGCTAAACTTTCTCTTACCTTCCAGAAAAATGCCGAATAATTTAATAGCCGTTGGACGTTCGCAGTGGTTTTCCATTTCGAGCCAACACGCCGAATACATGGTAACTTATTTGCAAGAAAATAAGCATGTAAAAAGGTTTTTTGAACTGACTTGGGGAAGCGATGAATTTGTATTTCAAACCATACTTTTTAATTCCATCTATCAAAAAGATATGGTAAATGATAATCTGAGGTATATTGATTGGTCAGAAGGGAAAGCAAGTCCTAAAACTTTTACCATGAATGATTTACCTAATCTGCTCGGTTCAGGGCAACTTTTTGCCCGTAAATTCAGTGAAAATATAGATAATGCTATCATCAATGAACTTGACAAACAATAAGAAAAACATTGCTCCGTAGGTCTTACAAGTAAGAAGATGTTTAAATTTTATAAAAGTCTAATAATTAATGAATTAAGCAATAAACTTTAAGCTCTTTACGAAATCCCACTGTTTGAGCGTAGCGAGTTTCGGGATTTCTTGATTTTCTTTTGTTACTTTTCTTGTATCAAGACAAGAAAAGTAAAATAATGCGAAAGGAAATTTTGTGATTCCGATACAAACCAAATTTAATTTTTAAACATGCTCTAAAATGCTTCTTAAAAAAATTATTCTATGAAAAAAATATTATTAGCTTCAGTAGTTGATTGGGATTCATTAGGCGAACTTCCAGCCATTTTTAAACGTGGGGGTTGTCTGCAAGTAGATGTATTATGCAATAAGGATGCTTGGCTAACCTCCAATCGCTATTACGATAATTGGATTGAGATTAAAAATGGAACGGATGAACTCCCCAAACAAGTCATTCAATTAGCCCAAGATAAAACCAAGAATTACGACAGGATAATTTTATTGGACGATTTAATTATTCGTTTAATGAACGAATCCATTGAATCTGAAGATTTATTTAAAAAGATTTTGCCATTAACAAAAATCGAAAATCGAGAGATGCTTTCTTCAAAAGCGGGTTTTTCTAAGGTGTGTGAAAGAAATAATATCCTAAGTCCAAGATTTATATTGTATTCTGATAACTTAGCTTTCAATACTAATGTTGAACGAATGAATTATCCGCTACTACTGAAGCAAGATTTGAGTTGGAGTGGAGCAGGCATTGAGTTTTGCCATGATAAAAATTCGTTGGAAGAAGGACTCACAAAAATAGCGGTTAAAGAAAATTTGGTCGTACAGGAATACATTACGGGCGAAGATATTGGCGTTGAAGCATTGTTTCACAAAGGGCAATTAATCACGTATAATGTAGCAAAAATTTTAGATTATTTCGATACTAAATTCACTTATACGACTCGAAGGGTTTATTTTAGAAATCAAGAAATTGAGGAACTTTTGACAACCATGGGAAAATCAATTGGCTTAAACGGATTCGCCAGCATCTCGTATATTTATGAACCAAATCAGCATAAATATTACCTAGTTGAAGTGGATACGAGGCTCAATAACTGGATGTCCCTTAGTCATTTTACTGGGCATGGTTTTTCGGAAGGAATCAGTAGAATTATTAAGGCTGGTAATAATCCCGTTGAAGTATTCGCTGACAAACCAGAAGATTTGGGCAAAGAAATAGAAATGGCTCTTTTCTACCGAGATTTGAGACGGTGTTGGAAGAAAAAAGACTTAAAAGGTGCTATGCGGTGGGTATTCAATTACAAAGGATATTGGCGGTTCATCCCACTTTACGATGGATTAATACTAAGAAAAATATTCGGAGAGATTAAGAAAGATTTTGTAAAAATGAGTAAAAAACCTTAAAACACGTTGATTAAATGATTGTGATAGTTTTTCAATTTTAATGATTACTATCATAAGGATTTAATGTACAGTTTGGCATAAAGTTTGACCTAATAAATAATAGAGTTCTTTTACCTTTGAATAGTATTTAATATGAAAATTAACTGTTAATTGCTGGTTTATTTTGTTTTTCTTATTATTTTTGGTATTAAATTAGTAAATCTTATCTTCTAAAACTCATACCTTAAAATATGAAATTTCTATATTATTTGAAAAGCCTAAAATCATCTTCAATTGCGTTTTTTTTTATAATAGTTTTGTTAATTGCAAGTGGCGATTTATTTTTTTTTATAAAAACTGAACAATATTTGTTAGCAATTGTTGACCTACTCACATGCTACGTTTTTTTCTTGCTTCCCATTTTTTTCTTTAGGAAATACCTAAAGCAATACGCTTGGCTACTTTTACCCGTAATTATATTCACTCCTTTCAATGCACTTGCCATTATTTTTTTTGATGTCCCCATAAATGATGCAACAATACAATTAATTTTGAATACGAATTACAATGAAGCTTCTGAATTGCTTAAAGGTTATTTACTAATCTTTATTCTTAGCATAATCGGGTATTATGGCTTCTATTTTCTGTTAATCAGTAAATTGCCAAACCAAATTACCGTAAAATCAGCCTCTACTATTTCTATTTGTTCCATTTTTATTTTGAGTTTGTTACCATTTGCCAGTTCTTCACCAATATCCTATTTTAATAGACTGAAAGGCACTTTTTATTTTGTTTTTCCCACTTCCATAATTCGGGCTGTGGGTATATTTTACAAGCAAAAACAGTTAATTAATAAGAGTAAAAATGAAAGAAATAATTTTACATTTGGGGCTAAACAAATAACCAATCTTTCAGGTTCACAGGTATATCTTTTAATCATTGGAGAAAGTTCAAGATACAATAATTGGGGCATCAATGGGTACCAGAAAAATACATCTCCTAATTTGTGCAAAAGGTCAAATCTCATTTCTTTTAAAAATGCAACCAGTGGGGGTTTTATTACCGAATTTGCGGTTCCTTTAATCTTAACTGGCGTTGGAGCTGATCAATTTGAAGCCCATGCCAAACAGAAAAGTATCGTTAGTGTATTCAAGGAGGCGGGGTTCGCCACTTACTGGATTACGAATCAGATTGATGATGGAAATATAAAAATTCACATGGAAGAAGCCGATAATAAAATACTATTATTATCGGATGCCAAATCTACCAAGAACCTTCATCAAGATATGGAATTGGTGCAAGCACTGAAAAAAGTATTAAAAGAACCAGGCGAAAAAAAGTTTATTGTGATGGCTACTTTAGGTAGTCATTATGATTATAGTGCCAGGTATCCTAACGAATTTGATGTATTTAAACCGAGTAACAAATCAGTATTTACGCAATCAGCGGATCATACTCATAAAAATATTATCATCAATAGTTATGATAATAGTATTTTATACACTGATGCCGTGATTGATTCATGTATAAAAATGATTGACCATAAAAATATCTTTTCTTCTGTTACTTACACCTCTGACCATGGCGAAAATTTATTTGATGATGATAGAAACCTGTCGCAACACGCTTATCCATTTCCTTCTAAATACGTGAGTCATGTACCTTATTTTGTATGGTACTCGGATTCGTTAAAAAAACGGTTTCCCGAAAAAATTGAAAATTTAAAAAAACAGGTTAATGCCAAAATCTCTTCTGAGAACTTAATTTACACTTTTACAAGTATGGGGAATATTTCATATCCCAAACAAGATTCATCAAAAAATATTTCCAGTCCCTATTTTAAGAACAATCAACAAAGAATATTGGGGGCTAATAAAAAAGTATATAACTGTAGTTCATTGAGATAATCTTGGTATAGTTTCCTAAATTTGAGTAGGGTATAGTATATGATATTTGTACTATACAATTAATAGGATTCTTTCAAATTGGCTTCAATCATGCTATACTAAAATATTTTTATTTATTTCTTACATTGTCAAATATTGTCAATGCCCAAAATATAATTAAAAACCCTGATTGTGAGTTGCCCTTGGTCAATGGCAAAATACCGTTCTGGAATGAAGTAATTGGAATGCAATGGTCTTTTCGTTCATTTGACCCAAATCCACAGAATGGGAAAAACTATTTTTATGCTGGCGAAATAGCCGAAGCCGAATTAGTACAAACTATTTCATTGAGTGATTACAGTTGTTCAATAGACCAAAATAGTCAAAGTTTTCAATTTACTGGTTATACAAGAGTGTATTCTCAAGCACCTCCCGACCAATCACAGATAATTATTGAAATATTAAGCATCAATAATAGTGTCTTACAAACCGATGATTTAGGTATTTATAGCTCCACTAATGAATGGAAATTATTGAGTAAACTGATAAAAGTCCCTCCTTCAACTCGAAAAATTAAGATTAGATTACTCAGCCACAGGAAAAATGGTATAGACAATGACGGTTATTTTGATAATTTATCCTTAGTACCTGTGAGTACAATATTCAACAGTAATATTACCAATATTAGTAAGACAATTTGCCAAGGCGAAACCTATTTAGGCTACAAAACGAGTGGAATATATAACGATACTTTAAAAAAATTCAATGGATGTGATAGTATCAGGGCTTTGAATCTTACTGTTGTCGAACTCCCTAAAATAACATTTAACAATGCTACAGAAATTTGCTACGGTGGCAAGATTGATATTATTCCAACGTTCAGCCCTGCTAATTTGTTACTCAATTTTAAATGGTCAACGGGAGAATCAACCCCCAAAATTTCTGTAACACAATTTGGAACTTATGAATTGACGGCAACAAATAAGATATGTTCTACCAAAGCTTCAACTCTCATAACGCCTTGTCAAGCCAAAATTATTGCTCCAAATGCTTTCACGCCCAATAATGATGGTGTAAATGACACTTTTAAAATACATATTTTTGATGGGATAATAGTGAGGTTAATCATTTACAATCGTTGGGGAAATCCTGTATATTCAGATGAAACACAAAGCCCACAATGGGACGGAAAATGTGAAGGAAACTCCTGCCCAAATGGCACATTTGCTTATGTACTAAAATATAAAACCTTAGTAGATGATTTGGAACATGACTATTTTGGTACATTTTTACTTAATCGGTAATAATCCAAATCTTGGTAGTGAGGGACTGGGGACTAAGTATAGAATAATCGGCTCAAAACACCTAATTTATACTATTTTTTCTCACTTCAAAAAACCCTTCAAAATACTAATCTCTGCCATTGGATTCGCTCTTTCGTAGAGGATTCTATATACCGCATCAATGATTGGCATTTCTACATAGTGGATTTCATTGATTTTATGAATACTTTTCACGGCATAATATCCCTCCGCCACCATGTTCATCTCTATTTGTGCTGACTTCACCGAATAGCCTCTTCCAATCATATTGCCGAAGGTTCTATTTCTGGAAAACTGCGAATAAGCGGTTACCAATAAATCCCCCAAATACCCCGAACTGTGCAAATCTCGATTGGCTTGTGGATAAACAATGTCCAAAAATCGTTTGATTTCTTGCATGGCATTGGACACCATCACGGCTTGAAAATTATCCCCAAAACCCAATCCATGCGTGATTCCGCAAGCCATTGCCACGATATTTTTAATAACGGCACAGTATTCTACGCCGTATAAATCTGCCACGGGATTCGCCTGAATGTAACGACAAGTCATCAGATTTGAAAATTCTTGGGCTAAATTCATATTGGGCGAGCCAATGGTGAGATACGACTGTTTTTCCTGAGCCACTTCCTCGGCATGGCAAGGTCCCGCAATGACGCACATCTGGGTAATGGGTACGCCAAAGACCTTTTCCATCCAATCGGTAACAAGCATATTTTCATCGGGAATCATACCCTTGATGGCTGAAACGACCTTTTTCCCCGCAAAATGGTTGCGAGTCAGATTCTTCAAAGCATCGGGAACAAAGGCGGCTGGCACGGCAAGTATTACGTAATCAACGCCTTGGAGGGCATCATACATTTTGTAATACGCCTTTACTTTACGTGGATTGAGGGGTGCATCCGTAAGATAACTTGGATTATGGTTGTACTTTTTGATAAAGTCCACATCGGTTTTGCGACGTAACCACCACTTGATTTTAACGTTATTTTCAGTCAAAATCTTAATTATTGCCGTAGCCCAACTACCACCACCCAATACTGCGATTTGGACGGGGAGATTCTTTTTGAAAGCTGGAATTTCTGTCATGTTGTAAAGTTACGGAATAACGGAAAAACTTGAACATTACTTCACCACTTTCATCACCCCATTCATAATACTCCAATGTCCAGGGAAAGTACATACATAAGGATAATCTCCCAACGTTTCAGGGGCAGTGAAAGTCAAACGATACGTTGATTCTGCATTCACCAAAGGCGTTGAAGCGATGATTTGGGGAATATTAGGAATATAATTTTTCTGGATGGCATCCTTTTGCGTAATCATTTTATTGGCAGCTTTTCCAATAATTTCCAACGATTTAGGCTTACCAATCACCAAGTTATGTTGCATCGCATCGGGATTTTCAAAGATTAATTCTACCGTTTTGCCAGCCGTTACCGTAAACTCCTTTTTATCATAACGCATCTCTTCTTTCACAGATTTTATCACGATTGTGATTTTATTGGGGTCAGTTCTTTCCTCGGTTTTAACTTGCCAAGATTCCAATAAACGTTTCATTTTATCTTTGGAATCGGACGGAATAGTTTTACTAAGATTTACCAAGAAATCTTTATCAGAATCGTTTAAAGCCACTTTTCGCTTATAATTCCAACCGTCTGTAATACCTTTTATCAAAGAAAATGCCGACGTTTCATCCAATTTTGGATAGGTTTTCAATAATGAAATTACCGAATCAATATTGGCAGAAATGGCATAACTTCTGATGGCTTTTTCCAAAGCAAAATTACTGACACTTTGCGGAGCAGCGAAGGTAATTTTTTGGACTAAACGATTATTCTTTTCATTATCCTCCGAAATTGTATTGGCTTTATCAACGTCCATCGTAAGCGAATATTCCCCCGCAACGTCCGAAGAAAAACGAATATCACCCGACCAAGGACCATTGGTATTTTTAGTAATGGTAATAGTTTCACCCACGCTAATTCCCTCTTGAAAATTCTGACTAACCAAGTCAATTTTTCTACCCATTCCTTCAAATCTCATATCCAAAGGTATTACTTGCCCTTTCGGTATGGCAACTCCACCTTGATTTTTAACTTCCACCGTTATCAAAACTGACTCTCTCACGGCAGGATTTTTAGGGGAAACATTAATTTTGGTAATCATTAAATCGGGTTTATCAGAATTGCTTTTTGCTGTCTCATTTTTTGCCTCGTGCATCATGGCTGCATGGTCGTGCGGCATAGTAGCGTTCTCCATTTTTGCTTTTGGAGAAGGTTTATTTTGAGCGGTTTTTGCCAATAATTTTTTCATCAAAACCTGCTTATGACTCGTCAAAACGCTGGCAAAAGCATCGGGTAACCAACGGTCATTTATCTTCGTTGATTCTTCCAAATGACTCATCAAGGCTTTTTCAGACTCGGCAGTCAAAGGCATTTCTGACAAAGCCAACAGGGTATTCAATACCACAACGGGTTCTTTGTCATCCAATAAATTCTTTTCCAATAAAACCTTTACCGAACTTTCATTGCGAGCCAATAACTGCACCGCATTTTTGCGAACACCCGCACAAGGATGCGTGAGGGCATTATTAAGGGCTTGTTGAACGCTTGGCTCATTCAAAACGCCCAAACCTTCAAGCGTATGCAAGGCATGAATTACGGTTGGATTTATCCCAATTTCATCTACTGATTGGTCTTTGCAAAGTTCCAAAAGGGCTGGCACAACGTCTTTTTGCCCACGTTCTACTAATAATCTTTGGGCAGTTGTTCTCCAAAATTGATTGTTATTTTTGAGGGCAGCCACTAATTCTTGCGGACGGTCTTTACTTAAAGAAAGTGGCGAATAATTGGGAGCATTTTTATAACTTACTCGGTAAATTCTACCGTGGGTGTAATCACGCAAATCCGTCTCATAAGCATTACCAACACCCATTTTAAAGCCTTTGGGTTGTGGGTTATGTTGAATAATGTAGCTGTACCAATCCGCAATCCAAACTGCTCCATCGGGACCAGTTTCGGCAAAAACGGGTGATACCCATTCATCCGCACCTGCCAATAAATTAAAGCCTTCCACATCGTTATAATCGGTACCCGTTTTGGTCATAATATTTTGATGAACCACGTGTCCAGTTGGCTCACAAACAAAGGCAATTTTGTTCCAATATTGCTTTGGAAATGCCCTTGCTCCATAAAAATTTTGTCCAGAAGCAGCAGTATATCCCCCAAAAACATCCACCTGACGAACCTTTTGGGTATTGGTTTTCATGTCTTTGTGGGTGTCTGTGCCTTTACTTCCATTATTATTTATCGAACCATTGAGAATATTGCGGTGTGGAATTGCCATATACCAGCCGTGGGCATTGTTGGCAGTTGAGCCAAAAACATCACCCGTTTCGTTGAAAGCCATGCCCCAAGTATTATTGGAAGTTGAGGTAATATGCTCAAAATCAGAGCCATCCGCTTTGAATCTAAATAAACCTTGCCCAAATTGGACGGTATCTTTATCCGCAAATTTTCCCTTGAAACCCGAATATCCCAAGCATCCCCAAATCCAATTATCAAAACCATAATGCAAGTTTGAAGGTCCTGCGTGGGTATCGCCCGTGCCAAAGCCCGAGAAGAGGATTTTCTTTTCATCTGCCTTATCATCACCGTCATTATCTTTCAAAAAAATCATGTGGGGGGCTTGCGAAACGATGAGTCCGCCATTGGCAAAAACCATCCCCGTTGGAATACTCAAACCCTCGGCAAAGGTGCTAAATTTATCAGCTTTTCCGTCTTTGTTAGTGTCTTCACAAAGTAAAATATAATCGCTTCCGCCCGTTTCTTTTCGCTCATTGGGATAATCTTTCGTAATCAAAACGTACAATCGTCCACGTTCATCCCAAGCCATAGCAATGGGGTGCATCACGTTAGGTTCGTGGGCAAAAATTTCCAAATTAAAATCAACGGGAACTTGAATATGTTTCATTGATTCTTCGGGCGAAAGTGGCAATTGTTGCACCTGCGGATTAGGTCGTTTTTCGTAATTGGGAAGGTTGGCTAACTTAAAAGCAAAAGGTTGCATATTCAATCCTGCATGGGCTTTCTGGGCATTTTCATCCACTACCCAAACGATTGCATTTTCGATAAGTTTCTGAAAATCAGCATTTTGCCATGTATTTTCATCGTGTCCGTAAGCGGTATAAAAAACCTTACCTTTTCCGTACTGGCGTGTCCATGCGTAAGGTTCAGTTTTGGTTTCGGGACGGTCTTTGGTTTGGTCAGCCTTAATTTCACGAGTCATCAATACGTTATTATCCGCCTGCAATTGACTGTGTAAATAGGTTTCATCAAACGCTTTTATGCCCGATAGCCCCTTCATAATAGGGTGATTCGCTTGGGTAATATTCACCGAAATTGTGTCCATCGTATGTCGCCAAAACTGTCCACCCACCATTTTGACAAATTCGGGTGAATTTCTGAAACAAAAAGAAGCACAGTGAATCGGCAAAAGTCCTTTTCCAGAAGCCACGTAAGCCAACAAAGCTTTCTCAGCTTCGGGCGTGATGGCATCCCAATTGGCATAAATCATCAAGGCATCAAACTTGTTGAGATAAGCGGGATTGAGGTCTTCCAATTTATCGGTATAAGTAAAATTTATGCCTTTATTGCCCAAGGCTGGCATTATTTCCGAAAATCTTTCAATCGGTTTATGATGTCCATTATCACCCAAAAAGAGAATTTCTAAGCGGCGGGGCGTAGTGTTATTTTGGGCTATTCCACTAAAAGAAAAGAGAGACAAAATAATTACGCAAATGAGATTTTTCATGGTATTTTTTATTAAAAATTATTCTGATTTTACTTCCCGAAAGTTCGTTTTACTTTCGGGAAGTTCCGTTCTGTACTACAACTTCCCGAAAGTGAAAGAACTTTCGGGAAGTGAAACATATCCCTCCTTAAAATTCAGGCAAATACATTATCTCTCCACCTTTCATGGCTGATTCATGAGCTAAAATCCCTACTGATGTCCAATTAGCTGACTGCACGGCATTTGGAAATGGGTCTCGGTCTTCAATTAGTGCCATTACAAACTCGTGGGCAAGGTGCGGATGCGAACCCCCATGACCGCCACCTTGGGCAAAACTTAAATGGGTATTATCCTCAGAATCATAAACCCCTTTACCCGTAAATGATTGGATTTCTTTGGGTAGTAAATGGGCATAATCTGGCACTTTTACTTTCTCTGGAATCTCAGATTCTGACTTTTTAGCCGTATGAATTACGTGTTCTTCTTCTTCAATCAAAGCCCATTCAAAGGATTTTTTTGAGCCATACACCTCAAAACTTTCACGGTATTGGCGGGCTACGTCAAACAAAGAGCGATAGACATTGGCACTCAAATCTGAGTCTTTAAACTTGATATGAGCAGATTCTACGGCAAAAGGCGAATTATGAATTTTTACAAGGTCTTCACTAATTCTCCCCGAGCCAAAACATGAAACATACTCTGCTTGCAATTTCAATAAACCCGCCACTGGTCCCACACAGTGCGTTGCATAATGCATTGGTGGAAGCCCAGGCCAATAGTCGGGCCAACCGTCCATATCTTGTTGATGAGATGCCTTCAAAAATTGCACTTTACCAAGTTCGCCTTTTTCGTATAATTCTTTTACAAACAGAAACTCACGGGCATAAACCACCGTTTCCATCATCATATATTTTTTGCCAGTTTCACGACAAGCATCCACAATTTTCTGACAATCCTCTACGCTCGTAGCCATTGGCACGGTACACGCCACGTGTTTGCCCGCATACAAGGCTTTTAAACTTTGTTCGGCATGATTGGGAATCGGCGAATTGATGTGAACCGCATCAATATTGGGGTCTTTCAGCAATTCGTCATAGTCGGAATACCGCTTTTCGATGTTGAAAGCATCACCGATTGCGTTGAGTTTTTCCACATTCCGCTGACAAATAGCGTACATATTTACGTGCGGATGACGTTGATAAATTGGGATAAATTCAGCCCCAAATCCTAAGCCTACGATGGCAATGTTTATTTTATTCATGGTTTATATTTATATTATTCTGAATTGGGATTCGTCAGATTGGTGGATTTTTTAGATTATTCTTCGACGAAAAATCCAAAAATCCCTAAATCCCATGAATCCAAATTCAGCCAATTATCTTTCAATAAACGCCAACCCCTCCCGCATCAAAACCTCCTCACTTTCAAACATTTTTCGCCAAATATTTGCCGCAGGAAGTTTTTGACTAAATGCTTCTATGGAGATAACACCTTGATAATCAATACTTTTAATACCTTTAAAAACGCCTTCCCAATCCACATTCCCTTTGCCTGGAGTGCTTCGGTCATTTTCAGATAATTGAATAAAAGCAATACGATTTCCCATTTTTTGGATGGCATCACCGATGTTCTTTTCTTCGATATTGGCGTGAAAAGTATCGAACATGATTTTACAATTTGGGCGATTGACTTCATCCACAAAACGCATTAATTCATCTGCACAAGAGGTTAAATACATTTCAAAACGATTCAAATATTCCAAACAAATCATTACGCCCATATTATCAGCGTATTCAGATAATTGTTGGATGCCTTCAACGCCCCAAGCCCATTCTTGGGCAGTGGCTGATTGACCCGTGAAAATGCCCAAAGCCGAGTGAAAAGGTCCCATCAATTTATCCGAACCCAAGACTACGGCACAGTCCACACAAGATTTTAGGTAATCTAATCCTGCTTGGCGAATGGCGGGGTCTGGACTAATTAAATTGGTTTCTGCCCCGCAAAATGTATCGCAAACTCTTTCCAAACCCAAATCATCTAATTTCTTTCGCCATGCGTACCAATGTGCTGGATTTGGATTAAAAATTGGTACTTCAACACCATCAAAACCGATAGATTTAATGAGTTCCAAGGTTGGGAAAAGACTTTCATCTACTTGTGTTCCCCATAGAAGGAGGTTCATGTACTTTTTCATAATACAAATTTATCATAAAAAAATACTATTAAATACCGATATTTTAATTACTTTTGACTGTATATTAACATTTTTATTACAAGTATTCATTATTAACGTAAATCAATAGGCTTTGAAGAATCCTTTAAATAAAAATATAGACTCTCCTAATCAGTCGTACATTGTGCGTGAATTGAAAGAACCTCATTTCGACCCAAATTGGCATTTTCATCCGCATTATCAGTTATTTGTGGTTTTGGAAGGTTCGGGAACACGTTTTATTGGGGATAATATTCAACATTTTGAAGCGGGTGATATGGTTTTCCTCAGTCCAGATTTACCCCATCTTTGGCGAAGTGATGAAGCCTATTTTCAAGCTGGTTCAGATTTACAAACGCACGGTATAGTTTTGTATTTTACTGAAGATTTTTTGGGAAAAGAGTTCTTTGAGAAAAATGAAATGGTAAAGCTCAAAAGTTTGTTATTGAATGCCAGTCGGGGCATTGAAATTAAGGGAGATTTACAGGTAAAAATCCTTTCACTCTTAAAGCAAATAGTTCATTTAAAAGGATTTACGGGTGTTCTAAAGGTTTTAGAAATCCTTGATTGTTTGTCAGAAACCCTTGAATTTAATTTTATCAGTAGCGTTGGCTATACCAATCTCTACAAAACTTCGGAGACCGAAAGAATGCGGAAAGTGCATGATTATACCTTTGCCAATTACCGAAGCACCATGAATTTAGACGATATTGCTTCTCGGGCAGGCATGGCAACAACGGCATTTTGCAGGTATTTTAAGGCTCGGACCAACAAAACATTCTCTGATTTTGTGAGTGAATTACGAGTAGGCTATGCCTGTAAGTTATTGATGGATAACAAGTTAAGTATTACTCAAATTTGTTACGAAAGTGGTTTCAACACACTTTCTAATTTCAATAAACAATTCAAAAACCTGAAAGGACAAACGCCTTCGGAGTATAGAATGGCGTTTAGAAGTAATTAGCATTTAAGAAAATTGGCGTATAAAGAAAACCTCAATCAAGAATATTTTATATCTTTACAACACATTAAAAATCAAAAATATGGTTGTCTATAATGTTTATGATCAAATTGCGGAACTTATCGCTAATCTCAATCCTGTGAAGGTGATGGGACTTAAAGCGGATGAAGAATTGCAATCTCGTTTTGAAAATTTAGTAAGGAAATCAAAGGACTCTCAACTTGATGTTCAAGAAAAAGATGAACTTGATCATTATATCGTTTTAGAGCGTCTGATAAGACTCGCTAAAATTCGTTCTACACCAAGTAATCTTTCAATATGAGTAAATACGTTTCAGAAAAACTACGTGATTTAGTGTTCAAACGAGCTGAATTTCGATGTGAATATTGTAAAGCCTTCGCACATCATTCCTATTTTACTTTCCATATTGAGCATATCATTAGTTTAAAGCATGGAGGTACAACAACTCCTGAAAATCTTGCCCTTGCTTGTCCAATCTGTAATCTAAATAAAGGTTCAGACCTTGGCACTTTTATAACGAATCCCGACCAACTTATTAGATTCTTTAACCCCCGAATTGATATTTGGGATGAACATTTTGCGTTGGAAGATACAGGTTTTCTATCTAACAAAACTGATATTGGAAATGCTACGATTAAAATATTATACCTCAATCATCCCGACTCCATTATTGAGCGTAGAGAAATGCTAAAATTGAATATTTTTTATTAATCCATTGATAATCAAATAGATAAAATGATACAAACCATATCCACTACCCCGCCCGTCCGCAAATTTTTGGGCGAAGAATTCGAGTTAAGCACTTGGGAAAGTGTCAAACCATTCTACGAAAATTTAGTAGCTCGTTCTATCAAAAATGCTCAAGATTTGCGTAAATTCTTTGCCGACCGTTCTGAATTGGAAAGTTATCTTTCTGAAAATTTCGCTTGGCGATATATCAAAATGACTTGCGATACCGCCGACAAGGAAGTAAAGGCTCATTTTGACCAATTTGTGGGTGAAATTCAACCTCAATTAGCTGAATATGACGATATTCTAAACAAAAAAACGCTTGAAAATCCGTTTTTGAATGAATTAACAGATTCGGGCTTTGACATCACTATCAGAGGAATGAAGAAGGCAACGGAGATTTTTCAGAACGATAATATTCCGCTTTTTACAGAAATCCAAAACCTTTCGAGCGAATATCAGGCAACTGTTGGAGCCATGACCGTTGAAATTGACGGGCAAGTCAAAACGCTTCAACAAGCCAGTGTTTTATTGGAAAATACCGACCGTTCTTTGCGTGAAAGCACCTATTTGAAACTGCAAGAAAGACGTTATCAAGACCATGAAAAGATGGATGATATTTTTAATAAATTATTGAAAATACGCCATCAAGTAGCGGTAAATGCAGGTTTTGAGAATTTTAGAGATTATTCCTTTGCTGCCCTCAAACGCTTTGATTATACGCCAAAAGAATGTTTTGATTTCCACGAAGCCGTTGCCGAAACCGTTGTTCCTATCTTGAATGATTTGACTAAGGAACGTAAAGCGAAGATGAATTTAGAATCACTTCGTCCTTACGACAAAGCCGTTGATACCGAAGGCAGACCCGCTTTGCACCCCTTCAATGGTGGTGAAGATTTGTTGAACAAAACGATTGAATGTTTCAGTAGAATGTCTCCGTATTTGGGCGAATGTCTCCGCATTATGAAGCGTATGGGGCGTTTAGATTTGGAATCGAGAGTTGGAAAAGCCCCAGGTGGATACAATTATCCTTTGGAAGAAACGGGTTTTCCGTTCATTTTTATGAATGCTTCTTCGCTAATGCGGGACGTAATTACGATGCTCCACGAAGGCGGTCATGCCGTGCATTCAATCGTTACGAAAGACTTGACACTCAATACTTTTCGTAATTTTCCATCGGAAGTAGCAGAGTTGGCTTCCATGTCTATGGAATTGATTTCGATGGATAATTGGGACGTTTATTTTGACAATGAAAACGAACTAAAACGAGCCAAAATCCAGCATTTAGAAGACATCATCAGTACGCTTCCGTGGGTGGCAACGGTGGATAAATTCCAACATTGGATTTACGAAAACCCCACGCATACCATCCCAGAACGCACAGAAGCATGGTTGCGTATGTTTGAGCAATTTTCGGATTCGGTTACAGATTGGTCGGGCTTGGAAAAATACAAGGCTACAATGTGGCACAAACAGTTGCACATTTTTGAGTTACCATTTTATTATATTGAATACGGTATTGCCCAATTAGGAGCCATTGGCGTTTGGAAAAACTACAAACAAAACCCCGAAAAAGGCTTAGAAGGCTATTTGAACGCCTTGAAATTAGGTTATACCAAACCAATGGGCGAAATCTACGAAGCGGCAAATATTCCTTTTGATTTCTCAAAGGCACACATTGCTTCGTTGATGGATTTTGTGAAGGGAGAGTTGGAGGCGTTGAAGAAATAATTTGGTGAAAGGTTAATGGTCAAAAGGTGAAAGTTTTGTTTCTCGCTTTTTGACCATTATTTTTTTGATTCAGACAACCTTTTACCACAATATTTCGTCTATAATTTATCTACTTATAAACTCGTTTAAAAATGAAAAAACTGATTATTGTTTTCGCAATTATTGCTTCTTCTTGTTGCTCAAAACCAGCTCCTGATAAAGTGACAAATTTACAGTTGAATCTAACTTCAAGAAAAGACAGTAATTTCTTTAAAAATATTAAGAAAATCTACGCAATGGGTTCTAACACTAATAGTGGGCGTTTTTCCCAAAATATTAAAACTTATGAAGGGAGTGTTTCATATTATCTTGAATTGCCTGTTTCTTACGCTTTTGATAGCACAGTTTACATTTTTGAAAATAAAATTCAAAAAAATGATACGGTAATAATTTACTATAAACGAAATGTGAGTTATGATGGGGCAGATAATTGTGGTTATCAACAAACACTTAGTTCCACTACAAAACAACATTATTCAACCCTAAAAAAATATAATCTTGAAGTGGCTTTTGGAACTTATGGAATTTCAAAAGGATTGTTTAATAGTTCTGATTATGCCTGCACAATCAAGTTATACGAAAAATAATTTACTAATCAATATGAAAAATCTATACATCTTACTGTTATCACTATTTTCCTTCTCTGTTTCAGCCCAAAAAATCAAAGCCATTGGTATTGATTTAGGGGGGAATGTTTTTCCATTACTTACTAAATATCAAGGCTTTACGAGTGGAATTGTTATTCAAAGTTTAAGTAATCAAGGAAGACAATGGGAATACATGATTGGATATGCTAATCTTCAACGCCCTAATAATAAAATGGGAGGGGGCAATTTCTCTATTGATGGTAGATTTACCCAAAAAAGTGAAGGCTTTTACGGTTCAATAGGAAGTAAATTTGGGAAAAACTGGGGTTGGCATGGAATATTATCCATATATAATTTAACGACAAATTTATTTATTACAGATTACGACTTTAACACTTCTTATCAATATACTTTTCCTTCCGAATCTTTGGTTGCTGCAGGAGGGGATATTTTTCTTGAAATACCTACTAAAATAAGCGATAAGGTAGAAGCTAATGTTAGATTCTGTATTTCTTTTTCTGTTGGGATGAATACTAAAAATGCAGACCAAGTGCTTTATGCTCCAGGTCTGAATCAATTAACACCTAAAATATGGTTACCCTCATTTGGCTTCGGGCTTTCAATGCCTGTATTTGTAAATTTGAAATAGATTATATTCTTAATCCCTCCTAAAAAACTGCGTAATCACAATCACCGAAGTAGTGAAAATGGTGCTACAAATTACCTTTAATAATACAGGAAAAAACAAACCCCAGTCGGAAGCCTCTAAGGAGAAAAGTACAAGATGATGAATGAAGGTTAATGAGCCAATATAGGTGATAAACCACGTCAAACCCATTGAGTTTAGGCTCAATGCTTGACGTTCATCATAGCCTCTTTGGGGGGTCAATAAAGAAATGATGGATGGACGTAAAAATGCGATTAGAACCATTGCCGCTGCATTTGCTCCGATGGTATTATAGAAAATATCCACAAACATCCCTGCCCCAAAAGCCAATCCCAACAAGGTAACTAAACTAATTTCAAAGGGCAAAAGGGCGATAGCGGCAATATATACAAAACAGAACGCATAGTTGAAGAGTACCAATTGTCTTACAAAGAAAATTTGTAACAAAAGGTAAAATACAAATATCAGAACTTGTGAAAATAAACTTTTAGAAGTCATTATTTTTTTATCTCTTTATTCTTATCCTCCAAATCTCTTTGCTCTTTCTCCAATTTGTTGTTTATCACATACACATAAGCAAGCGTGTGGAAATTGGTGGCTAATTGAACGTCTATTTCGTGGAAAGTTTGGTCAGGTTTTACACCCACTTTTTTCACGTAACCAATCGTGATGTTGGGTGGAAAAACGTAGTTGAAATCAGAGGTAACTACGGTGTCTTTTATCTTTACGGTTTTATATCTTGAAACTTCGCCCATATCCACCACATCGGGGTTTGTACCTTTCCATTTTACGGAGCCAATCTCATTGTTTCGTTTCAATTTTGCCGAAACCGAATATTCAGAATGTAATATTGAAATCACTACTGAATAGTGTTCTGAGCATGATTTTATCTTTCCCACCACGCCCGTAGAGGAGATTACACCCATACCAGGAGTAAGTCCATCGGCTAAACCTTTATCAATGGTGATATAATTATTAAACTGCGTAGTGGTCAAATTTCTCACCTTTGCTACCACAAATTTAAACCTCGCTGCCACGGCAGAATCAGCCTTGTAATTGACAATAGATTTAGATAATTGTTGGGCTTGTAACTGAGCCACTAAGCCATTCAAACGGCTATTTTCCGAAGCTAATTCTGTATTAACATCCTTCAAATTAGAGTATTCTCGGATGGCATTTGAAGATTTGAGAATTTGGGCAGCGTACCGATTGCTGGTATTGAACAAAATGGCGTTGGGGTAATTATTATACCCATAAAAAAACCAAAGACTCAGTACCTCCAAAAATGCGAACAAAATGAAGGCTCGTTGTCTGGATATAAACTGAATGAGTTGATACATCTGTGGAGTTTGAAAAGTTTGACAAGTTAAAAAGTTAAAGAGTTACAAAGTTGTCGAAATATCCACAAACTTTCTAACTCTTTAACTTCTATAACTTTTTAACTCAGAAAATTAAGAAATCAATATTGGCTTGAAGTGGTCAAGATGCTTCAGAACCTCACCTGTTCCACGCACAACCGCTCTCAAAGGGTCATCAGCGATGTGGATTGGTAGCTTTGTTTTATTGGCTAAACGCTTGTCTAAGCCGTGCAACAAGGCACCGCCACCCGTCAAGTGAATACCATTGTGGTAAATATCAGCCGAAAGTTCTGGGGGTGATACCTCCAAGGCTTTCATCACGGCTTCTTCAATTTTGGAAATTGATTTATCCAAAGCATACGCAATTTCTGAATACGTTACCTTGATTTCTTTGGGAATCCCCGTCATTAAATCTCGTCCACGGATTTCGTAATCGGCGGGAGGATTTTCTAATTCTGGCAAAGCCGAACCCACTTCAATTTTGATTAATTCTGCCGAACGCTCCCCAATTAAAAGATTATGTTCACGACGCATATAATCCACAATATCACGAGTAAAAACATCTCCTGCAATACGCACGGAAGCCTCGCATACAATACCCGAAAGGGCAATAACCGCAATTTCAGTAGTACCACCACCGATGTCCACAATCATTGAACCGTTTGGTTGTTCAATGTCAATTCCAATACCAATTGCCGCAGCGATTGGCTCGTGAACCATGTAAACCTCCTTTGCCCCAGCGTGTTCAGCGGAGTCTTTAACCGCCCGTTTCTCCACTTCCGTAATGCCCGAAGGAATACAAATAACCATTCTGTGTGAAGGCGTAAAGAAACGGTTGCCCGTGTCAATCATCTTTATCATGCCACGAATCATCAATTCGGCGGCGGTAAAGTCAGCAATCACACCGTCCTTCAAGGGACGAATAGTTTTGATATTATCGTTGGTTTTTTCGTGCATCTGCATCGCCTTATTTCCAATCGCCAACACTTTATTGGTGGCTTTGTCAAGGGCAATGATTGAAGGTTCGTCCACCACAATTCGGTCTTTGTGAATGATTAACGTGTTGGCAGTACCAAGGTCAATCGCAATGTCTGATGTTAGGAAACTAAATAATCCCATTTTATTTGATTAGTTCTTTGTGAGCTTAATAATTTTAAATTCATTAGCTGTTAGCAACCTGTAATTTACACATAAAACTACCCATTGACTAATGATATTTTTTTCTTTCTTGTAAAAGTACAAAATTAATGATAATCAGTTAGAATAGCTTGAAAGGGGATGGAAAATGTTTTGGGTTTAAACCAAAGAAGAGATTTGAATTCACAAAATGCTTTGAGAAAGCCTTTTAGCCAACGTTTGGGCATAAAGATAATTTTTCTTCGTGCCAATATCCACCCAAGTACCACAGATGGGAAATGTGGAAATTTTATAATTTTTTTCCTCCAAAATCTTATTAATTAATTTCCATGCTTGAAAGCAATTGTTAACGGGAATAAGGGTAAGCATAGATTTTTTGAAAAGATAAATCCCTGCATTTGCTTCCATTTCAATAATGGGTTTTTCTTGAATATGGGTTACAAAATTTTCCGTTTTATTCAAAATCCCCCAAGGAATTTCGTTACAGTGAATGAAGGTGGCAATAATCAGTTCAGTCTGGCTTTCTATGAATTGATGATAAAATAAAGTCAAATTTATGTCCGTAAAAAGGTCAGTATTGATGACTAAAATATCTTCATTTTGCCAATAATCATTGGGCATTTTACCCAGAATACCAATGTCTCCCATCGGTAAATCTTCGTGTAGAATTTTAATAAAAGAATAGCTTGGATGATTCTCAAAAAATGCCACTACTGAATCCGACAAATAACAAGTAGAAACAGAAATATCGCTGATACGATGCTCCAAAAGCAATTCTATCACCCATTCAATGATGGTTTTATCGCCAATTTTAAGGAGCGGTTTGGGGATAGTATTGGTCAGAGGAGCAAGCCTTTTGCCCTTTCCGCCCGCCATAATTATGGCACTAATGGGTAGTGAATTTTTCATAGAATTATGGGTTATAAAACGAACCTATCAAATCGGTAACAATTCCTAATTCATCATCCGTAATGGAAGTGGAACAAGGCAGCATCAAACCCCGTTCTGATATATTTTTAGATACCTGATGATTACTCAAATACAAATCATTTTTGAAAATGGGTAACTGATTCATCGGAATCCAGATTGGTCTTATTTCAATATTATGACTTTGTAAATGACTTATTAACTGCGATTTATCAGGGAAAATCCCCACGTATTGCCAATGATTACAATACACATCATCGTTTATTCTCTGAATTTCACAATCTTTTATTTCATCCAAAACTTTATCATAAATTTCAGCAATTTGTCTTTTCTTCTGAACGAATAAAGGTAACTGTTCCATTTGAGCAACTCCCATTGCCGCCAGAATATTTACTAAGCGGTAATTATACCCCAAATCATCGTGAAAATAATCGAATGAAGAGGCTTTTGCTTGGGTTGTGAGGTGTTTTGCTTTCTTTGCAATGGCTTCATCATTCGTCAAAATCATCCCTCCGCCGCCCGTAGTGATGATTTTATTGCCGTTGAAACTGAGTGTTGCCATCGTTCCCCAGTTTCCAGCATGTTTGTTTTTGTATAAAGACCCTAAAGCCTCAGCCGCATCTTCCACAATGGTTAAATGATACTGATTAGCAAGCTCCACTAAAGCTTCCATATCCGCCATATTTCCCAACACATGAACGGGCAAAATAGCTTTCACCCTTCGATTAGTTTTTTGATGAAAACACGCATTGTCCTTCAAATAACAATCTTTTGCTAAAAAATTTCTGATAATTTCAGTATCAATTTGCCAAGTATCGGGCGTAACGTCCACTAAAATTGGGTTGGCTTTTAGGTATTTTATGGCATTGGCAGTGGCTACGAAAGTGAGATTATTTGTAATCACCAAATCATTTTGTTTAACATTTGCCAACAACAAACTCACGTGCAGTGCCGTTGTACCGCTGCTGACGGCAACGGCAAAATTGGTTTGCGTATATTCGGCAATCATTTTTTCAAAGCGATTGACATAGCTTCCCGTGGCAGAAACCCAATTGGTATCAAGGCAATCTTTGATGTATTCCCATTCGTTGCCTGACAGGTTTGGTACTGATAGTGGAATCATTTGTTGGGTGGTTACATATTCTTATACTGACTTGCAAAAGGGTCTTCAATCAAACCACTTTTGACTAAATTATGGATTTCAAGGATGCCTTCGGGAACGTTTTTGGTAATTTGAAAACCTAATTTTTGAGCAATTTTATCACAATTTACCCGATAATCTCTTGGGTCTTCGTCTTGATGAATGAAGGTAACTTTCATGCTCGGAATCACCTTTTTGATTTCATCAACCAGCATTTCTTTGGTATAATTTTGGTCGGTTCTGCCCACATTGAAAACCTCTCCTTTCACTTTATTTTCCTCCGATTTCAAGACCAACGCCATTGCCGCCGCCAAGTCGTTTACGTGGCAGTAAGGTCGCCAAAACTTCTCTCCAAAAATCTGCAATTCCCTTCCTACGGTTATATCACGAGTAAATTCATTCACGGTTAAGTCGAATCTGGTACGTGGTGAAGCCCCATAAACCGTTGAAAATCTGAGAATTGTGGTACAAACACTGGTTTCTTTTTCTAATAAATATTTTTCAAATGCTACCTTCGTAACGGAATAGTGCGAGACGGGTTTCAACTCTGCCGTTTCGTCTAAATAACTATTGGGGTCTTGCATTTTTCCATAATTGCTGCAAGTGGAAGCAAACACAAACCGTTGAATCTTAAACTCCTCGCAAAGTCTATGCAACAATATTGAGGCATTCACATTGACTTGCGTTGCCTCTTCGGGAAATGCCTTGCAAGTGGGGTCGCTCACGATTGCCGCCAAATGACAGACGGCATCCACATTTTGCAGGGCATTTCTGAGGTCAGATTCATACCGAATATCACCTTTATAAAATTCAAAATTAGGATTGGTAAAAACATCAATCAAAGTATGTCCTCCAAATTTCAGACTGTCAATCGTCCTGACGATGTAGCCTTCTTTGAGCAAAATTCTAACTAATTGAGAGCCAATGTAGCCAGCCCCGCCCGTTACCAATACTCGTTTTATCATGTTTTATTGGAGTTTATAAGTTTAGAGTAAACGTTCAGGGTTTACTCATAAACTTTAAACTCATAAACTCATTTTTTTAAAGGCACCAATAATATCCGCTAAAATATTTTCTGGTGAAAAGTATTCAATCATTTCTTTACCTTTCGCACCCATTACCTCAAATTGGTCGGATAAGTTAATGATTTTCAAGAGTTTATCTTCTAAATCTTCTTGAAAATTGGGATTAAAAATAAATCCATTTCCGCCAATTTTTACTAAATCTATTGCACTTCCGCAGCGTTCAGATACAATCACGGGCATTCCGTACACGAGGGCTTCATTCACCAAAAAACCAAACGGCTCAAACAAACTTGGCAAAACCGCCACATCCGCCAAAGCATATCGTGCGGGAACTTCGTGCCATTCGCACGATGGTAAAAAGAAAATTCTTTCAATCTTTTTATCCGCAACTAAGCGTTTCAAGATTCCTTTTTCCGTTCCATCTCCACTCAAGATTAGCCCCCAATCTTTGGCTTTTTCATCCTTTGTACAAACCTCTGCGAAAGCATTTATCAATAATTCAAGGTTCTTTATTTTGACAAATCTTCCCGTGAAAATGAAATTGTATTTTGGTAAACCAAGAGCATTTTTTGCCCCAATTCTTTGTAAATAAGCCTTCTGAAATAGTTTTCTGACTTTATCATTAGCAATTCCAATATTTCGATTGGTAAGGATTTTTTCTGGTTGTACGCCCAATTTCAAAAGGTAATCAACCGCTCCTGTTCCTAAGCATAAAAAGCCATCCACAGAATTAAAAAATGCCTTTTTCAAGGTTTCTTTCCACCAAATTCTTTTTCGGCTAATTTCATTTGATTCACTATCAAGAATAATTTTGATGCCCCGTGTTTTGGCATAAATCATGGTTGCCCAATAGGCGAGGTCGTAATAACCATTCAAATAAATCAAATCAGGATTATAATGCTTTACTTTTTTAAGGAGCAATAAAATTTTGGGAAGCGTAGGCACTTTGTCGAGTTCGGTATCAAACAGCACGTCATAGTTATAATTATGTTCATTCAAATCCACATTGCCCAACATACTTCGTCCCGACTCAGTGGCGGCAATATGAATAACTTGAAATTGAAAAGATCCCGACTGTTTAGCATACTGATGAATCCGTGAGTAAATATCCCCTTTGTAATGCGTCCAAAGCGTATTGTGAATCGCTAAAATGTTCATAATCAGGGGGTAAGATTTATACAATGACAGGAATTTTATGTTTATTTTACAAACATAAATACGAGTAAACTGTATTTTTGTAATCTTTTATTCATCGTACAATCTTATATTTTTACTTTTGCATACTATTTGCTTAAATAATCAATTGAACATTCCCCTTACCCATACTATGGCAAAGAATAAAATACCCCAACCCGCAAAAAGTACCCTACAAAAGCCCCAAACGGCAAGTCAGCCCAAAGTTGTTAAGGAATTAGCCCCTTTGATTGAGCCAATTCCTTATACCGAATGCAATTTTCGGATTGTGGCAGGCATCATAACGGTGTGTGCGGCCATTGCCTTTTTACCAGGTTTTCAGAATGGTTATGTCTGGGACGATATGTTTTATATCGTCAATAACGAAGATTTACGAGAAGTTTCCTTCAAAAATTTCAAGACCCTTATTTCAGATTATTACCTCGGAAACTGGCATCCTATCACGATGGTGACGTATTATTTGGAGTATTCCATCGTGAGAGATACCGCTTGGGTTTATCACTTCGACAACACCATTATTCACATCATCAATAGTATTTTAGTATTTAAATTGGTGGAAAAATTGAGCAAAAATTTCTTAATCGGGGCAATTACAGCGATACTTTTTGCCATTCACCCCTTACACGTAGAGTCGGTGGTATGGGCAGCAGAACGCAAGGACGTGCTTTATACACTGTTTTTGTTGTTATCTTTTTTACAATATTTGAAATATATCAATAGTCTTGAAAATCAAGATATTACTAATTGGAAGAGTAAGAATTTATGGTATTCATTAGCACTTTTCATTCTTTCGTGTCTCTCAAAAGGTATGGCGGTAATTTTACCAGTGGTCTTTTTACTGACTGATTATTTCTTACTAAATCGTAAAAATATTATCAAAATTGGCATTGAAAAAGCACCGTTTTTTGTGGTATCATTGATTACGGGCATTATCTCCATCAAGGCTCAAAGTGATGCGGGAGCAAATGCTACAAAGGTCATAAGTGATGCGTACAGCTTCTCAGAACGCTTTTTTATGATAAATTATGGTGTTTTGTACTATTGGATAAAAATGATTTTACCGACTAATCTCATCGCTTTTTATCCTTATCCTCAAAAACCAAATGGAACAATTCCTACTATTTACTTCTCTGCCTTTGCGGGGGTACTTGCTCTGGCGATTGCCTTGTTTTGGTTTGGTAGAAAGAATAAATTAGTGTGGTGGGGAGGGCTTTATTTTTTGATTGTTATTTTCCCTGTTTCGCAAGTTTTGCCCGTGGGTAGTGCCTTGATGGCAGACCGTTATTTCTATGTTTCTTCCATTGGACCTTTGCTAATTTTAGCCGTTTTTGCCAATTATTTATATCAAAAAGCCGCCACTAATAAGGTCATGCCAGGCATCGGGGCAGTGCTTTTATTAGCCCTCACATTCCTATCTTTCAGCCAATCAACCAAATGGAAAGATACCCTAACTTTGTTTACCCCAATTTACGAAAAACACCCCACCGACCCCATGGTTACGAGTAATATGGGTTGGTATTGGTTTGGAAAAAAGGACAATGAAAAAGCCAAGTTTTATTTTGAAGAAACCCATAAAACATCCTTCAAAACGGCAGATGTTCACACTGCTTTGGGACAAATTTATTTTGATGAAAAGAAGTATAATCTAACGGTTGATAACTTTGAGGCGGCTCTCAAAATCAAGCCCAAAGAAATGCAAAACCTGCACTGGATGCTTGGGGCGGCATATTATTACACGGGACAATACAATGCCGCCATTGAAGAATCACAATTTGCGTTGGACAAATCTGATAACAAAAATCAATTTGCCCAGAACATTATGGGTTTGTGTTTGGCAAAACAGGGTAAAGAAGCGGAAGCTCAAAAACGTTATGAAACTGCCATGAAATTAGACGCTAAATTTGCTGACCCATACATCAACGTCAGTACGATACAGAACCACGCAGGCGATCATCAAGCGGAGATTATTTCCTTAGAAAAAGCCATCAAAATTGACCCGAAAGCCTCGGTTGCCTACAAAAATTTGGGAGTAGCCTACAAATCATTGGGCGATTGGCAGAATGCCGTAAAATCATGGGAAAGGGGCATCAAAGCCGACCCTAAGGATGGTAGTTTTGATTATAATATCGGATTAGAATATGGACAGCACGGTAACATTCCAAACGGCATAAAAGCCATGCAAAGTGCCGTAACCAAGAAAGACCAAAATGCCGTTACGTTCTTGACACAGCGGGGAATTCCTTTGAAGTAACGTACAATGTACCACAGGCTTTAGCCTGTTTTTGCTTTGGAAAAATTGTTTTGGAAAAAACAGGCTAAAACCTGTGGGATATAACAAAAAAGCGGATGTTTTCGATTAAGAAAACACCCGCTTTTTTATTTGTAACTCTAACATCTGAGCTATTTCTCCACCTGCCAGTAGTTCAATTCCATGGGCGTATCTCTACCAAAGATTTTCACTACTACGTTCAACTTCTTCTTATCGTCATGGATTTCTTCAACGGTCGCTTCAAATCCAGAAAAAGCACCATCAATAACTTTGATGGTTTCACCTTTTGCAAATGTTGTTGCTGACACTTCTTCAATGGCTGCCGCTTCGTCAATTTTACCTAAAATACGTTTGATTTCACCTGCACGCAGAGGAATTGGAGTCTTTGAAGTTTTACCATCGTTCCAACTCAAAAAGCCGATAACCCCAGGCATAGACGTAATTAAGTGAGCAACTTCGCCGTACTTAATATCAGCTTCCACGAAGATATAACCCGCAAAGAGAGTTTTTTCACGAACAGTTTTTTTACCGTTACGCATTTCAAAAATCTTCTCCGTAGGAATAATAATCTGCGGAATATAATCTTGAAGGCTTTGTCTGGCGATTTCGTTTTCCAGATATGTCCTTATTTTCTTTTCTTGTCCTGAAACAGCTCTCAGAACATACCAATTAGTTTCTGCCATAATTTTATTGAATAGCTTTGAGTAATGAGTATTGAGCAATGAGTAAAAGAAAGTGAAATTTATTCCTTACATTCAAAAGCTATTCTCTATTAATTTACACTACGGAACTAAATGAAATATCATTATAATTAGACATTCACAATTAGCGAAATATCACTAACCCCTAACCGTGTAACGGTCGCCCCCATTTAATTAGAATGACTGATAGAACAACTCCAAGCCCGATTTGAAGAGGAAGTCCATTAAACCAACCACAATAGCAAATATTAATGAAGCCACCAACACTAAGGTTGAAGAAGCCTGTAATTCAGATAGTTTAGGCCATGTTACGTTTTCTGTAACTTCTACCCAAGATTCTTTTAAAAAATTCTGTAATTTATTCATGATTATCTTTTAAATCTTTATAAATTTTTAAGTTCCAAGACTTTAGATTTCAAATTTCAAGCCAACTTGCTGAATGTTGTAAAACTTGAAACTAAAACTCCAAAATTTGGAACTTAACTAACTGGCACGGGAACAAGGATTCGAACCCTGATCAAGGGTGTTGGAGACCCGCATTCTACCGTTGAACTATTCCCGTGTTGAATGGATTGCAAAGTTAGGTCTTTATCTTTAATTTTCAAAAAGGTTTGAGAGAGATTATTTGATGTTTTTTTCATTATCTTTATTATTCAACTCGTAAACACTAAGTATTTATGAAAACAATTTTTCTCCTTTTGATAAGCGTTAATGCTTTTTCTCAAAGTCCTATTCTTCAAAAGGTTCGGCAATTTAGAGAAGCCAATGAACCTATTATTTTGACCGAATATGTACAATTTTTAGCGATGCCCAATGTTACGGCTGATGCTGAAAATGTGAGGAAAAATGCTAATTTTATCATCGAAATGATGAAAAAACGGAGCATTAACGCTGAGTTGCTGGAAGGGAAAACGGCTGAGACAAATCCAGTAGTATTTGGTGAAATCCTTGTGCCAAATGCTCAAAAAACACTCATCTTTTATGCTCACTATGACGGTCAGCCCGTTAATCCGAAGCAATGGTTTGAAGGATTAGAGCCTTTCAAGCCCGTTTTTATTGATAAACCCATGGAAAATGGGGGTAAGATTTTAGCAGTAAAACCTAACGAAAAAGTAAATCCCGAATGGCGAATTTCGGGACGTGGGGCTGCCGATGATAAAGCGGGTGTAATGACAATTTTGAATGCTTTTGATGCTCTAACAAAGAATGGCACAAAATTAAATTATAATATCAAGTTCTTTTTTGAGGGAGAAGAAGAAGTTGGCTCAACCCACTTAGAAGATATTTTGGAAAAACACAAAGCCAAATTAAAAAGCGATTGTTGGATTTTTGTCGATGGTCCTATGCACGTTTCGGGTAAAAAAATGGTGGTTTTCGGAGCGAGAGGCGATGCCCATATTGAACTAACTGTTTATGCTTCAAAACGTCCTTTGCACAGTGGAAATTACGGAAATTGGGCACCAAATCCTGCAAAAAAACTCGTAGATTTATTAGCAAGTATGAAAGATGAGGCTGGAAATATACTCATTAAAGGTTTCTACGATGATGTTATACCGCTTTCCGTTTCTGAAAAAGCAGCAATCGCCAAAATTCCTAACATCGAAAAGCAATTACGGGAAGAATTAGGCTTTGCCGAAGCCGAAGGAGGCGGAAAATCTTTGATGGAATTATTGAATTTGCCAACGCTAAATATTAACGGTATTTCAAGTGGTAATGTGGGAAAAATGGCGGCTAATGTAATTCCGACCAAAGCCGAAGCCGTGCTTGATTTACGTCTTGTAAAAGGCAACGAAGTAGAACGCCAACAGCAAAAAGTGATTGAACACATCAAGGCAAAAGGCTATTTTATTACCGATAAAGAACCCACCGAATCTGAGCGTTTGCAATACAAAGATATTGTAAAAATTGTTTTACCAAAAGGAGGTAGCATCGCCCAACGCACACCGATGGATTTACCGATTGCTCAAAATGTTATCAAAGCAGTACAGTCTACTGTGAAAGATGAAATTGTACTAAATCCATCCGCAGGTGGAACTTTACCAACGTTTTTATTTGAGCAAATCTTAAATGCCAAAGTGGTAATTGTACCAGTGGTAAATTACGATAACAACCAACACGCCGAAAATGAAAACGTTAAAATCCAAGCCCTTTGGGATGGTATCGAAACCATAGCAGCGATTATGACAATGGATTAAAATCCTTGTTGTTCATAATCATTACCAAAAAAGAGCGTCTCTCTCACGAAAGACGCTCTTTTCAATATGTTTCTCAGAAATATTAGTCTAAGATTTCAGTTACCTGACCAGCACCTACTGTACGACCACCCTCACGGATAGCAAAACGAAGTCCTTTATCCATCGCTACTTTGTTCAACAATGTAACGTCGATTGTCAAGTTATCACCAGGCATACACATTTCAACACCTTCTGGCAACATGATTTCTCCTGTTACGTCTGTTGTACGGAAATAGAATTGTGGACGATATTTGTTAAAGAATGGTGTATGACGACCACCTTCTTCTTTAGACAAGATATAGACCTCAGCTTTGAATTTAGTATGTGGTTTTACTGAACCTGGCTTACAAATAACCATACCTCTACGGATTGATTCTTTGTCAATACCACGCAACAACAAACCTACGTTATCACCAGCTTCTCCACGGTCAAGAATTTTACGGAACATCTCAACACCAGTAACAACTGATTTTAAGCCTTCTGCACCCATACCTAAGATATCTACTGATTCACCAGAGTTGATAATACCTGTTTCAATACGACCCGTTGCTACTGTACCACGACCTGTAATCGAGAATACGTCTTCAACTGGCATCAAGAATGGCTTGTCAGTGGCACGTGGAGGAATTGGAATCCAGTTATCAACTGCATCCATCAATTCTTCGATTGTTTTAACCCACTTTGGATCACCGTTCAATCCACCCAAAGCAGAACCTTGGATTACTGGAATATTATCTCCGTCAAAGTTGTAGAATGTCAACAATTCACGAATTTCCATTTCTACTAATTCTAACAATTCTGGATCATCAACCATATCCACTTTGTTCATGAATACTACCAATTGAGGCACACCAACCTGGCGAGACAAAAGGATGTGCTCACGAGTTTGTGGCATTGGTCCGTCAGTGGCAGCAACTACGATAATTGCACCGTCCATTTGGGCAGCACCAGTTACCATGTTTTTCACGTAATCGGCGTGACCAGGACAGTCAACGTGTGCATAGTGACGTTTTTCTGTCGAATATTCAACGTGAGCAGTGTTGATAGTGATACCACGCTCTTTTTCTTCTGGAGCTGAGTCAATTGCTGAGAAATCTTTTTTCTCGGCAAGCCCTTTATCTGACAATACTTTCGTGATTGCAGCAGTTAATGTAGTTTTACCGTGGTCAACGTGACCGATTGTACCAATGTTTACGTGGGGTTTACTACGGTCAAAATTTTCCTTTGCCATGATATTTGTTCTTAATTTGATTTTATAAAAAGAATGAAAAAACGATTATTACAATTAACAGTTATTAATTAACAGTTACCAGAAATGATAATTGTTAATTGCAAATTGCTCATTGATTCGAGCCTTTGAGCAGAATCGGACTGCCGACCTCTTCCTTACCAAGGAAGTGCTCTACCACTGAGCTACAAAGGCAATTGCCAAAAAAACACAAATGGTCGATTATTAATTGTCCTTAGCTAAACAAATAACTATTAACCAATCAACAATCAACCACTTATTCTTGTTCCAAAAAATTGGAGCGGGAGACGAGGCTCGAACTCGCCACCTATAGCTTGGAAGGCTATCGCTCTACCAAATGAGCTACTCCCGCTTGTCAGTGAACAATTATCAATTAACAATTATCTTCTACAAAGATAACAAAACTTATGAACGGATAATTGATTATCGTTAATTGTTTGTGGGGGCGGATGGATTCGAACCACCGAAGGAATACTCCAGCAGAGTTACAGTCTGCCCCATTTGGCCACTCTGGTACACCCCCATTTTCTTTTCTTGCAACACCCTCTTTTGGCATTTCAGTGAAAGAGTGTGCAAAGGTAAGCGTATTTTCTATTAAGTCAAAGGTTGTGTCAAAAAAATATGAAAAAAAAGGAGAAAAGGAGGAAGGAAAACAGGGGAAAGGCGAAATTTTACTAATTTCAATCTTTCTTCCCTTTTTCCTTCCTCCTTTTCTCCTCGTAATCTACAATCTAATTCCAAAGCTAATTCCCCCCACTTTTGGTCCTCTGCCGTCTTGGAACATACTGTTTAAATCATAATTCACAAATAGGTCAGGGAAGTTTTTTAAACCTAACTCAAAGGCTAATCCGTAGCGTAAGTTGTTCAAAAAGAAGCTACTATGATTCCATGTTTTTTCGCCTGAATCGACTTTTATATTTTTGGTATAACTATCCACCCGATAACCTACGTAACCTCCTGCGGCTATGTACGTTACGATACTATTCTTTTTGAAGGCAACGTAGGGCATAACGGGTATATTGAAGCTGGCAACGGTTAATTTGTTTCTACATAATTCTGCCACATTCCCTTGTGCATTTTGATAGTTTGCGAAACTGATTTCATTGGTATTTTTTACCAAGAAATTATTATTTTCAAACATAAAATTATACCATGAAACTTCCAAGCCGTAGCTGATTTTGAAGGCGGCATTTGTGCCTTTGCTGATTGTTCCGCTACGTGTCCAACCGAAACCGAAGTATCTTGAACCGAAGGGGCTTAATTCAAAATCTTTTGGGCTATATCCTCCGCTGATACTATTAGTATTGGTGAAAGCATTAAAGCCCAAATAAATATTAAATCCTGAACGACTACTGAATTCACGGTCTCGGCGGTTTCTTTTGGCGGAATCTCCAATCATAATATTGGTCTCTTTACCTCCTTCATTGACGTAAACGCCATTCCGACCTATTCTCACTTCGTCTTTACCGTCTTTTACTACTACGCCACCCAATCCAACACTGACTTGTTTGTCTTTCCCGTTTCTATGTTCAGTATTTCCATTATCATTAATGGTTCTGTTTTCGCCTTTGGTGTTGGTATTGATAACGATTTTGATGGTTTTATTGCTTTGCGTAATGACCAGAAGGGTATCTTTATTCAAATCTGAATTGACAATTCGGCGGATTCCTCTCCAAGTATCATCATCCAAAATCATTCCACTTTTTTGGAATAAGTCCTGGATATTTTCTTTGAGCGTTCGGTTATTTTGCTGATTAAGAAGCGTTTGGTTGCGTTTGTCAATACTGATAATGGTCGAATCGGTTTCGCTAACTTTGGCATTTGCTTGAAAGTTACTGACGAAAATTAACGTTAATGTTGCGATAATTGAAAAACTAAGTCCTTTTAGGATTTTCATGGTGATTAATGTATTCATGGTTCTGATTTTTTAAAATGTTTAGAGTTTCTTTTATTGAAACTTTTGATTTATCTATTGAAGATGCAGGGTATAATAATAAGGTTGCATCATTGAAGAATATTTTTTTAATTACTGATTATCAAATATTTGTCTAAAAATTATCTGTCATTACTTTCCCCTCTGGTCAAAGCATTTTCAATTTTTGCATCGGCTCGGGCTAATACTTTTTGTGGTTTTACACCCACTTCGCCCCAATTCACATTCTCGCCATTTTTAGCTCTTTTCAATTGCTCCCAAATTTTACCTACTCGACTTTGTTTTTTTTCAGGTTCAATGTTTTGAGCTACCATTTCAACCTTTGTATCAACAAAATTCAAAACGATGGTTTCTTCTTCCTTTTTAGGTTTAGTATTTTCAAGGACTAAAACTATGGTGTTTTCTTCGGGTGGTGTTTTTGTTTTTATGGTTTCTAAGGCTATAATTGGATTATTTTGATTGTCTAAATCTTGTGTTTGCTTACGCACAGGTGGACTGAACTGTGTGTCCCAGTGAACACCAGCCACGGGGCTGATATTTGAATTAATATTTATTTCTCCTATTGGGCAAGAAATTTTTATTATCTTTTTTTCAGATTTAACATCTTTAATCTTAGCAACTTCTACTTGTTTAACTATCTCAACCTCTTTCTTCAAAACAGGTTTATCCAAAACAATAGCCCAATCATTTTGAACTTTCTTTTGCGAAGTAAACCAATACCCACCTACACCCAAAAGTAAGGCAACCGAAGCCGCAGAAGCATATTTCCACCACAAAGGCAAAATTTTGCTATCCTTTTTTTCAAGTCTTGCTTGCAATTTCTCCCATGCCTCCGTGCGTGGCTGACGCTCGTAGTTTTTTAGGGATTCGTTGAATATTTTATCTATATTTTTCATTTTCTTTTTCGATTTTTATCGTTGGGGCGAATCTATGTGTTCGCCCAAATTGTATGGTCTTGGGCGAATACCATTCACCCTACGGATACTGGGAGAACACGTAGGGTCGCCCCTACAAACTTGCAACCTTCATTAATTCATTCTGCAAAACGACCCTCGCCCGTGAGAGTTGCGATTTTGAGGTACTTTCGGTGATGCCTAATTGTTTGGCAATTTCAGCGTGTGAATATCCTTCGATGGCGTAGAGGTTGAAAACTGTTCTATAACCAATCGGTAAATTTTCTATCAATTTCAAAAGGTCTTGGGTTTCGAGGTCGGTTCTGAATTGTTCGGGTTCTGGTTCATATAGAATTTGGTCGTAACTGGTTTCAAATTGATATTTTTTATTACTTCTCAAATACATTAAAGATTCATTGACCATTATCCGCTGAACCCAACCCTCAAAACTTCCCTCTAATTTAAAACTTTCTATCTTAGCAAACACCCTCACGAAGCCTTCAATCATAATTCCCTCTGCCTCAAAATCATCGTGAACGTATCTGAAACATATTCCGAGCATCTTCGGAGCATATTTTTCATAGACTCGTCGTTGAGCTTTTGGATCGCCTTTCTGACAGGCTTTTACCAAGGCTTCTTCACTTTGAAATAATTGTAAAAGTTTCACGATACTGTTTTGGTTTAATGTTGGCTTTGAGGTTAATTATATTCAAGATGAAACAGATGAAAGAAAGGTTGCATGGGAGTAGATGATTTTTAAGTTTATGTACATTTTAACTATGAACCATTGAAATAAAAAATCTCGAACTCATTATTTATAAGGATTTTATGCAAAAAAAGCCCGATTCAGACAAAATTTCCAAATCGGGCTTTTCAAGTATTAACCATTAATTAACTAAATGCCTTCCGAATCCGCTGTCTCAAAATCGTTTGCGGAGACATATTTTTCTTTGAACTACTCCACCACAAATATCCTATAATTACTACCGCTAAATAAGGAGCGGAAAGCAAGTACAAAATCCCACTGTTTAGGTTTGATGCAATCTTGCTTCTACCGTCAGAAACGGTACTTTCTACTGTCATTCTGCACATGGCACACTGCCCAAAAGTTGTGGCTTGGGCAATGATGAATAAAATGGTACTAAATATTATCTTTTTCATAAATCTAAACATAATATGGTGAAATCATCAAATAAACTATCACGCCCGTAACAGACACGTATAACCACAAAGGGAATGTCCATTTCACAATACGTTTATGTGCTTCAAATTGTCCGCTCAAAGCAAAATAAACGGCTCTCAATACAAACCACACCACGCCAATTGAAAGCGTGATGTGCGAAACTAATAATGGATAATAAATGGTTCGCATAATGCCTTCCCCTCCATAAGGCGTTGAAGGATTAGAAACATGATACAAAATATATAGAACCAAAAATAATGCTCCTTGCACAAAAGAAAGCCCCATCATTTGACGATGCCCTTTAACATTTTTGTTTTTAATAAAAATAAATCCAGCAATCAACGTCATAGAGGTTGTGGTATTTAGTAATCCAATTACGTGTGGCAAAACCTTCGTCCAAGCTCCTAAATCAATCTTTGTTCTTATGCCAATCAATAACGCTACCGCTACTGGAATGGCGATGGAAAGGATGTTTAATACTTTTTCGTTTTTTGTGCTTTTTTCTACTATTAATGAAGTCATTTTCTTAATTTGGAGTATCGTAAATTTTCAATAAAACTCTAATTTCTAAAACTAATCTATCCACATCTTTCTTGTCCGTTCCGTCATAAAAACCTCTGATATGCCCTTCTTTATCAACTAAAATAAGTTTTTCGGAATGAATAAAAGTCTCATCTGGCGATTTGATAGCTTTATCATATTCCGAAGCATCCGCCACTGGAATAAAATAACCTTTCACCGCCAATGGATAAATTTGGGTTTTTGTACCCGTCAAAAAATGCCATTTCCCCGCTTTGGCATCATATTTCTTGGCGTATTCTCTCAATATTTCGGGCGTATCATGGGTTGGATCAACTGAAAAAGAAGCCAATTGAACTTCATCTTCCTTTGAAAAAGTATCTTGCACACGGGTAAGTTCTGTGGACATTTTTGGGCAAATAGACCCACAACGAGTAAAAAAGAAGTCAGCAACATAGATTTTTCCTTTCAAGGATTCTCCTAAAAACTCTTTACTATTTTCATCCGTCAATTTCCAGTTTGGAATTGTATGAAAAACAGTGTCCATTTCGGGTTGATTCCACATTGGATTTGAGTTTTTTTTCATCA
This sequence comes from Cytophagales bacterium, assembly GCA_038230735.1. Taxonomy (GTDB): domain Bacteria; phylum Bacteroidota; class Bacteroidia; order Cytophagales; family Spirosomataceae; genus Arcicella. Next base: position 46,469 of record JBBRMR010000010.1, on the reverse strand, counting down.
TCACATTTCCCGTGGTAGAATCCGTTAATGGAATCATGTAGGGCAAATTGTAATGATTTTCCCCAAATCCTTTGAGGTATAAAAAAATTAAAGCTGGAACAACTAATGCAGCGATTAGGATTCCAGCTTTGATAGTTCTTTGAGACATATTTTGTGTCAGTTATTGGCAAATAAGCAACAAATTATTTATTCACTTAATGACCACAAACCTCTTTATTAAAATCCGTATTACAAATTTATAACGCTATTGTTGAGACAATGGTTTTAAAATGTAAATGAATTTTCTAAATATTTATTTTGTGTACTACACTCAAGAGAATATTCCCGTGCTACATATTACCGATGAGCTCCACCTTCCAAAAGCAAAGCTACCAATAACCATGCAATCGTGATTATGGGAAATAATACTGCCCAAATCAAAGTCTTTGCTTCTTGCTTCAAGTGCATAAATTCACCCACAATGAAAAATGCTTTCACGATGGTCATCGTAGCAAAGATACCTACTCGAATGCGGTTATTTGGCATATTAAAGGCAATCGCAAATTCGATTGCGGTCAATATCAATAGTATCCAAAAGGTTTTCCAAATTGCTCCTGTCTGTGCGGGTGCAATCACTTTTGTTTCAGTTTCGTTTGTTTCTGCGTATGCTGCCATTTTATTCAGTTGATAATTAACAGTTAATGATTAATAGTTTAGGTAAACATATCATATGAATACCTAATACTTAATATTTTTAGATTACACCAAATAGAAAAAGGTAAATACAAATACCCACACTAAATCTACAAAGTGCCAATAAAGACCTACTTTCTCCACCATTTCATAATGTCCACGACGCTCATATACGCCCGTTGCGGCATTGAAGAAGATTAAGACATTCAAGATTACGCCCGAAAATACGTGAGTTCCATGAAAACCTGTGATGAAGAAAAACAAATCTGCGAAGGCAGGAGGTCCGTAAGGGTTACGCACTAAGTTTGCCCCTTCGATAGCTTTGCCAGCTATATCTTTTGCAGCAATAGCCAACTCTGGCCCATGAATAAAGTGCGACCATTCCCAAGCCTGTGAACCCAAGAAAGTAGCACCACCCACGATTGTCCACAACATCCATTTCTCAACATCGGCACGGTCTTCACGGTGTCCAGCTTCTACGGCTAAAACCATTGTTACCGAACTGAAAATCAAGATAAAAGTCATAATTCCTACGAAAATTAAAGGTGCTTCAACGCCATGCAAAAATGGCAATGCTGCAAATACTTTATCAGGAATGGGCCAGTGCGTAGTAGAGAAATAAAAAGCATCGTGAGCACCGTCATAAGCATTGTTACTGAAACGAATCATTCCGTAAGTAACCAACAACGCTGAGAAAGTAAAAGTATCAGAAAGTAAGAAAAACCACATCATGAGTTTTCCATAACTTGCTTTCAATGGTTCTGAACCACCCGTCCAAGTTAATTTTTCAGGAACGGCAGTAGCATGAATTGCAGACATTTTTTAACGTTTTATGATTATCAGAAAATTTATTATCTATTGAAATACAAAAATAAGAACAAATACAGCCATAGCAAATCCAAGAAATGCCAATACGTAGCACAAAGCTGAATTCGTAATAAATTCTTTGATTCTTTTTTAAATCCAAAAGCCGAAATCAAAGAAATTAATAACACGACTAAACCCGAAATCACGTGAGCGGCGTGTAAACCTACAAGTGCATAAAGCCAAGACGAAGCAACATCGCTACCCGCAAAGAAGAGTTTATTCTGGATTAAATCAGAAAAACCTAATACTTGCATCACTAAAAATGCAATTCCGAATACAAAAGTAATAGATATTGCTGTTTTAAGCGTATTAAAATGGTCTTTTTTTGCAGCTTGCACGGCAAAAATCATCGAAACGCTACTAATTAAAAGGATTGCCGTTGAATACCAAAAGATTTGTGGTATTTCAAATTCGTGCCAACGCCCTTCCGCCTTACGAACTAAATACCCCGAAGTCCACCCCGCAAACATCATCATTATCGAAACAATGGCAAGCCAAAGCATGAATTTTTTGGGGTTCATCGACAGCGTTTCTTCTGGCTGGTCGAGATTTATATTGGCTAAATGTTCTTGTGTCATGGTTTTGTTTGTCAATATATTTTGTGCTTTTTGAGTCTATATTTTATCCATCAAAAAAGCAATCTGTACAATTGGTAAATAAATAAATGAGCCAAACATCAACATCAAAGCCGCTTTATCAGTTGGTTTTGACATTAAGTAAAATGTTTGGGATAAAAATAATACGCCACAAGTTACCGCTACTATGGCTGAGTTAACGCCCGTCATGCCCAAAAGGTGCGGAATAAATCCGCAAGGCACTAAGAACACAGCATAGCTCATCATGGTCATGGCGGTACGCAAATCTTTGTGTCCGTTATTGGGCAACATTTTAAATCCTGCCCTTTGATAATCTTCATCGGCAACCCAAGCAATTGCCCAAAAATGGGGAAATTGCCAAAAGAATTGTATCGCAAAAAGTATTCCCGGTTCTAAGCCAAAATGTCCCGTTGCTGCTACCCAACCAATCATCGGAGGGAATGCCCCAGGAAATGCTCCTGCTAAAACAGAAATTGGACCAACTCTTTTCAAGGGTGTATAAACATATCCATAAAGTAAAAACGAAAGAACGCCTAATAAACCCGCTTTATAATTAAACTCAAAAAAGAGAATATAACTTGCAATCGTAAACAGAATTACGCAGAAAATTGCCGCTTCATTTATACTCAAACGTCCAGTTGGTAAAGGACGATTCTGAGTACGTTTCATCAATTTATCTAATTCAATTTCCTTGATTTGATTAATAATATTAGCTGCTCCTGTAATGCAAAAACCACCCAGACTTATCAAAGTTAGTTTCCACCAGTCTATTCTATCAACTGCTAATGAATAACCAAAAGCACCCGAGAAAGCTACCAAGGCAGATAATCTAAATTTTAATAACTCATGATAAGCCTTCGCTTTTGAGGCAGAATTAATGGCTATATTTTCGTTTATTGTTGTCATTATTACGATGCTTGATGTTCGGAATTTATGCAATTTTCTGTTTGGTCATCACTATTGGCTTCTTACTCATTTTGAATACTGTCTCAGTATTCATCAATAATAAAACTACAAATTGTATGCCTAATGATACAATCGCCAAGGTTAAATGAATTGGTTGAATGTAGGCAGGAATAGCGAAATATGCCATAATTGTTCCCGTCATTATTTCAATAAATATTATTCCGACTAATGCTTGGGTAAAATTATAAACTAAGCCTTTTTGTTGAATATTTTTCCGTAATTGCCAAATTAGATAAATATGTAATCCTAAAATTAACAACGAATACGAGCGATGAATGTAAAAAGTCAAACCCATTTGTTCAATCCAAGTTTCCCGATTGTAGCCAAATATTGGATCAGCAACTACTCTGTCAATCGCCTCTCGTACTTGCGTACCCAAAAGCACTTGCGAAGTGGAAAGTATCAAGATAATGATTAATAATTTATTCAAAAATACTTTCCGTTCAACTTTTTCAGTTTCAATTACCTTCGACCACGCTCTTGCAATAGCATAAAGCAACACAAAAATCACTAAAACTGCCAACATCATATGTAAAGTAACTATGCCAGGTTTCAAGAAAGAGTCCACAACATATTTACCCAATGCACCGTTTGCTCCTATTAATAAAACTGCTAAAAATGACAAGTAAACAATTATTCTATCTTTCCTCCAATACGCAAAAAATGAGGCAATAAAAGTTCCAAATACAAGGAATCCTGTAAATGCTCCCAACAAACGGTTTGCATATTCTATCCATGTTTTAGTAACATTAAATTCAACTTCTCCGTGCAGTTTTGCAGCATAAATTTGCTGATAATTAGCAGGTAATTGACTTGCCTCGGTGGGTGGAATCAACATTCCAAAACATTTGGGCCAATCGGGACAACCCATGCCCGAACCCGTACTACGCACAATTCCTCCTGCTAATACTAACAGATAAACAGTGATTACAGTGGCGATACCTAATTTTCGGAAAAGCATTTATTTCGATGTTCGTTTTTCGATGTTTGATGTTCGGGAAAAAAATAAATCCAATCATCGAAAACCAAGCATCGAAAATCGAACTACAAACATCGAATTAAATAATTTTTTCATTAAAAAATCTAATATCTAACTCCTCCAAAACAAAAATTGAGAATATACGGACTTATTTATTAGTCAATATATTCTCAATTTTAGAGGTACTTATATCTTAATGACTATAAGAAGCATTCTGATTATCTAAAAGTCCATCAATTTCTTTTTCCCTCGCTATCTCTGCTCTTTCCTCTAGTAAGTTAGATTCAGGTGTTGCTGAATAGGGTACATTTTGAGGAATAAAGTCGGTTGCTGAACCTGGCTTGCTGTAGTCATAAGGCCAACGATAAACTGCAGGAATTTCTCCTTCCCAGTTTCCATGACCAGGATTGACTGGTGTTGTCCATTCCAAAGTATTTGAATTCCAAGGATTCAGTGGAGCTCTTTTACCTTTAAAAATAGAATAAATAAAGTTTACCGTGAAAATTGCCTGTGCCGTAAAAGTAAGAATTGCTGCAATTGAGATAAACATATTCATATCCACGAAGGCTTCCATTCTACCATTTCCTAATGCCGTGAATGAGTAATAACGACGTGGGAAACCCGCCAAACCGATATAGTGCATTGGGAAGAATACGCTGTAAACACCAACGAATGTGAGCCAAAAATGTACATAACCCGCATTCTTGTTCATCATTCTACCAAACATCTTTGGAAACCAGTGATAAACCCCCGCCATCAATCCAAAGAAAGATGCCGCACCCATTACTAAGTGAAAGTGAGCTACTACGAAATAGGTATCATGAAGGTTAATATCTAATGCTGAATTACCTAAAATAATACCAGTCAAACCTCCTGAAATGAACAATGAAACCAAACCAATTGAGAACAACATTGCTGGGGTGAAAATGATATTTCCTCTCCAAAGCGTTGTGATGTAGTTAAATGCTTTCACCGCTGACGGTACTGCAATAATCAAAGTCAAGAACATAAATACTGACCCCAAAAATGGATTCATACCCGTTACGAACATGTGGTGAGCCCACACAATGAACGCCAAGAATGTAATTCCAGCCATCGAACCAATCATGGCACGGTATCCGAAGATGGGCTTGCGTGAGTTAGTAGCAATTACTTCCGAGGTAATACCTAATGCTGGCAACAATACAATATAAACCTCTGGGTGTCCTAGGAACCAGAATAAATGTTGATATAAAATCGCTGAACCACCAATATTTGGTAAAGCCTCACCACCGATGTAGATTTCAGATAAAAAGAATGATGTTCCAAAACTACGGTCAAAAATCAATAACAATGCCGCTGACAATAATACTGGGAAAGATAAAAGCCCCAAAATTGCCGTGAAGAAAAATGCCCAAATGGTCAATGGCAATTTAGAAAATGACATTCCACGAGTACGCAAGTTAATTACCGTACAGATATAGTTGATACCGCCCATTAATTGCGAGACGATGAACAGTGCCATACTCGACAACCACAGTGTCATACCCAAACCTGAACCTGGCATTGCTTGTGGTAAGGCACTCAATGGCGGATAAATTACCCAACCACCCGATGCAGGACCTGTTTCAATAAATAATGAAGCGAACATAATCACCGAAGCCACAAAGAAGAACCAATATGAAAGCATATTGATAAATCCTGATGCCATATCTCTTGCTCCAATTTGCAAAGGAATCAAGAAATTTGAAAATGTTCCTGATAAACCTGCCGTTAATACAAAGAATACCATGATGGTTCCGTGCATTGTTACGAGGGCTAAATAAAATTCCTTTTCTAATTTTCCTTCCACAATCCATTGACCTAAAACTGGTTTCAACCAAGTTAAGTCCATGTTAGGAAATCCTAATTGCAAACGAAAAATGATTGACATCGCACCACCAAAAAATGCCCAGATGATACCCGAAATCAGATATTGTTTTGCAATGGTCTTGTGATCTTCCGAGAATATATATTTTCTCACGAATCCCAACTCTTCGTGCTCATGGTCGTCATGACCGTGAGTATCGACGTCTATTGCGTGTAGTGTCGCAGTTGCCATAGTTTTTAAATTTATCTTTTAATAAAAAATTTCTTATCTTAATGAAGTTGACGCAGGTGCTGCCGACCCACTCGCTTGTGTACTATCCGTTGCCGCTGGTGCGGGGGCAGGAATATATTTTTGAGCTTTTGATTTTAATTTATCGGGTACTTTTGCCAAATAGTCAGGATTAACTGTCAAAAATGGCTTTTGCTCTTTGCACCATGCTGCGTATTCTTCGGGAGTGTCCACAAACACGGTCATTGCCATTCCAAAGTGTCCACGTCCGCAAACTTCTGTACAGTTCAATTTGTAGTTAAAATCAGGATTACCCGTTTTATAACGCATCTCATCGGTTGTCATGTTTGGCACAAACCAAAACTTCGTTGGCATACCTGGTACCGCATCCATCTTGACACGCATGTAAGGCAGGTAAACCGAGTGTAATACGTCTTGTGCCTTGATTTTCAACAATACTGGAACGCCTTTTGGAAAGTGCATTTCAGTGGTTGTAAAATCGTCAAAAGAGTGTTCGTCAGTCAAATCAATACCCAAAGAATTAGTTTCATCAATCAATTTGTAATTGTTGTTCCCCAATTTGCTGTCATCGTTTCCAGAATAACGAACATACCATCCAAATTGGTGACCTGTTACTTCAATAACCACCGCATTATCGGGTGCTTTTGCCGTAATATCTCTCCACACTTTGAAACCTGAAAATACTAAAACTGCCATAATTATGGCTGGAATAACAGTCCAAATTATTTCTAACTTATGGTTTACGGGAAAAAATGTAGCAACTCTTCCTTTTTTGTAACGATATAAAAAAGGGAAAGTAAACAACAAAGCATTAGTTACAAAGAAAGCTAAAGTAACCACACTCATTGAAATCCAAAACATATTATCCGTAATCAAACCGTGGTCAGAAGCTGCCACTGGCAACAAATCTGGCTTTGAATGAAGGAAAGACCACGTTGCTCCAATTGAACCGAATACTAAAAATAATATGAACCCAATTGCATTATAATTATTTGCTCCGTCCGCTGGTGAATCATCATCTTTTTCAGAAACTTGAATACCTTTCGACAAATTCATACTCTTGCTGACAATCATAATTGCCAATCCCAAGAATACTACTGACAAAAGACCTATTAAATATGTCATTTTATTAGCTAATTTTAGTTATACTTTTAATAATTTGATAGCTGTACTATTCCTATAAAAAAATGTTCAATAGAAATGTTTGCTAATACTTTAGTTTTTATAGAAAATAGTCGGATGCCTTTAAACAACCAATGTTTTACTAAATATCGTGGTGCAATGCTTCTTCCAAAAATGGATGATTTTTTGCAATCAAAGAGGCCTTTGTCAATTGGATTGATACCATGTAAATGAATGCCGAAGCAAACACTGTAACCATGCCAAATTCAACTAAACCATATCCTCCGTGAGGTCCAACAACGCCTGGCATAATCATTTGATAAAAGTCCAAATAATGCCCTACGATAATGAATGAACAAGCAATTTTTAAGAAAATTGGAGTACGTTTTGCATCACGAGTCATCAATATCAAGAATGGGAAAAGAAAGTTAAATAATACATTCAAGACCTCGGTTGCCTTGTAAATCTTGTCGTGTCCTTCCCAACGCTCTAAGAAATAGATCGTCTCTTCGGGGAAGTTTGCATAATAAATTAATAAGAATTGTGCAAACCATACATAAGTCCAGAAAATTGAGAAGGCAAACATAAATTTACCTAAGTCGTGCATATGGTTAAAAGTTACATATTTCATGTAACCTTTGTCTTGTAAAAACAAAACTGTTAACGTAATAGTTGCTAACCCTGTTACGTGCCAAGATGAGAACATATACCAGCCAAACATCGTTGAGAACCAGTGCGTATCAATTGACATCACCCAGTCCCAAGCTGACATCGAACTTGAAACTCCCATCAAAAGAATGAAGATTGTTCCAATTTTCACCATTTGATAAAAATCTTCCGTTCCACCGTTCAAGTCTTCGCTCAAAGATTTTTTACGCATCCATTGCCAAAGCACAACCCAACCCACAAAGAAAAATACCAATCGACCAATGAAGAAGCCAGAATTCAAATACCCTGATTTACCAGCAATGATTTTATCGTAATGTTCAGAACCTTTAACGGTAATCCCTTCGTGCATCCAGTGAAAAATTACATCTCCTTTGAAAATGAATGTCAATAACAAAATTGGTCCTGTTACTAATAAAAATATTGGAAAGGCCTCTGCAACACGTTTTACTACTGATGACCAACCCGCTTTCGCTAAGTATTGAAGCGATACGAAGAACATTCCGATTACGGCAATACCCGTAAAGAAAACACCATTTAACCAAACATTCGCCCAAATACGGTCTGTCCAATGATAATTTCCATGGTGTGCGGCTGCCCCACCAGAAAGGTGTTCGCCACCATGTTCAGCAACAGCACTTACGGCTTCGTGTTCACCCCTGGATAATAAATATATTCCAGCAATTAGGGCTACTAAACCTGCTACAAAAGCATAAATTACTCTCTTGCGACCTTCCATCGTGAATTCAAAATATTCTTCGACGTTAGATGGGGAAAAATGTGAATGTCCCGCCATTATGATTTTATAATTTTATGATTAACTTTTTTGAAATTTATTGCTTTTGCAACTCATGCACATACAAAACAATTTTCCAACGGTCAGCCGTTGAAATTTGTGAGCCATGAGCCCACATACGACCTTTTCCGTGCGTGATGGTATGATAAATGTGTCCATCATTTAAGTTTTTCAAAGCATCTGATGAATATACTGGTACACCTTTATACTGTTTTGCAACTAAACCGTCTCCTTTTCCTAATTCACCATGACAGTGCTGACAGAATCTTTCGTATTGCTCTTTGCCTTTATCGAAGTTTTCACCCGTTGCCTCAAAAGGGTTAGTTAATAATTTTTCAGACGAAGCCATATCACCCGCTTTAATACCACGAGAAATTAAGTCCATTTCAATCAAGGCATCATTGACATCTGCATCTTCGTTTTTCTCCACGTATTTGCGAGGTACAGTTCCTTTTACAGGCAAACGCATATCCATTCCGTAGGGATTGATATGATTTGTATCACCTTCTGATTGTGATAAAGGCTCATATCCTACTGAATGATACATATTCGGAGCAAATTCTGTGCCTTGGTCGTTATGTTTGTCTGCACAAGATGTCATTGCCAAAGCAACAATTCCCGATACTAAAAGACTTTTTATTTTATTGGTAAACATAATTTTAAATAGTTGTACTAAAATTGTTTAACATTTACTTCGATCGCCCCTGATGCTCTCAATAGTGTTTCGATTTCAGCTTCTGATTTTTTATTTTTAGCCATGTTAATGGTCATAATAAATTTATCATCGGTACTTCTTAAATCGAATGTTCTTGGTTTTTTCCCAGGATAAAGGCTATTCGATACTAAGAAAGTACCCACCATACCGAAGGCTGTAAATAATACCGTTCCTTCAAACGATACTGGAACAAAATCTGGAAGAGCAAAGAAATCTTTACCGCCAATAATCATGGGCCAGTCGAAATACATCGTGTAACTAATCAATGACACAATACAAATCAAACCCAAACAACCGAACATGAATGCGGCGATTGGAATACGTGTACGGGGGTGTCCGATGGCTACGTCAAGTCCGTGAATTGGGAAAGGCGTATAAACTTCTTCGATTTTTACGCCGTTGTTTTTCACTTCGGTAACTGCGTGAAGAACCTCTTCGTCATCATCGTAAACTCCTACTAAATATCTTTCTGTTGAATCCATTGTTTGTTAGCTTTGAGCATCAAGCCGTGAGCATTGAGCCTAATTATAAGTATTTTTTATGATTTAGTTTAGTAATGAATTAGCCAAAAATTACTAACTCACAACTCAACAATCACTATTTTTCTTAATGTACTGTCTCTTTCGTTTTTTCGCCCGCTGAAGGTTTCTTCTTGAATGGATAGTTTGTTGAAACACCTTTCATGACTGATTTTACCTCAAACATATTGATTACTGGTAAAAACTTAGCGAACAGGAAGAACAACGTAAAGAACAATCCGAACGAGAAAATATAATCACCAATGTCATACATCGTTGGCGAGAACATTGCCCAAGAAGATGGAAGATAATCACGGTGCAATGATGTTACGATAATAACAAAACGCTCGAACCACATACCAATATTTACCACAATTGATAAGATAAACGAAACCAAAATGCTGGTACGGATTTTCTTGAACCAAAACAATTGAGGAGAAACCACATTACAAGTCATCATCATCCAATATGCCCACCAATACGGTCCAGTAGCTCGGTTAATAAAAGCATACGATTCATATTCTACCCCTGAATACCAAGCAATAAAGAACTCTGTCAAATAAGCAATACCTACAATTGAACCCGTAACCGTAATAATGATGTTCATCATTTCAACGTGTTCGATGGTGATATAATCTTCTAATTTGAATACTACACGAGTAATTAATAACAGAGTTTGTACCATCGCAAAACCTGAGAAAATCGCACCTGCCACGAAGTATGGAGGAAAGATTGTCGTGTGCCATCCTGGGATTACCGAAGTGGCAAAATCCATTGATACAATTGTATGTACTGAAAGTACAAGTGGTGTTGAGATACCCGCTAAAATCAAAGAGACGTATTCATAACGAGCCCAAGTTTTTGCGGAACCTGTCCAACCTAAACTGAATAAACCATACCAAAATTTTGAGGCTTTGGTTTGGGCTCTATCACGGATGGTTGCTAAGTCAGGCACAAGACCCATGTACCAAAATACTAATGATACTGAAAGGTATGTCGAGATAGCGAAAACATCCCACACCAAAGGAGAGTTAAAGTTTACCCACAACGAACCGAAGGTATTTGGCAAAGGCAACGCCCAGTGAAATAACCACGGACGACCCATGTGAGCCAAGATAAATGATGCAGCACAGAGTACGGCAAAAATAGTCATTGCTTCCGCCGAACGGTTAATTGATGTTCTCCATTTTTGACGAAACAATAAAAGTACGGCAGAAATAAGCGTGCCAGCATGACCGATACCTACCCACCATACAAAGTTGGTAATGTCCCATGCCCAGCCTACGGTTTTGTTCAAACCCCAAACTCCGATGCCTTGCCACCACGTGTAGCCTAAACAATAAGCACCGTAAGCGAAGATTACGCAAGAAACCCCGAATGCAATTTTCCATTCTTTAGTTGGCTCGCCTTCTACTTGCCTACAAATATCATTGGTAACGTCGTGATAAGATTTACCGCCTGAAACAAGGGTTTCTCTTATGGGTGATACTACGTGCGACATATTTTTATAATTTGAAAATTTTTAAACTAAATCTATTATTTCAATGACTATTAATGGCTTGAATATGTAACCCTTGTGAGGGTTTATTCTCAAATCTCTAAATTAAGCAATTTCTTTCTTTTCTGCTTTATTACGAATTTTAACTAAATATGAAATGTTTGGTTTCACGTTAATTTCTTCGATAACTCCGAATGCACGTCCTTTCTGTTCTACGGCTAATAATTTTGAGATAGCTGAGGCTTCATCGTTCATATCTCCGAAAGTGATAGCATCCGTTGGACAAGATTGAGCACACGCTACTTGGATTTCTCCATCAATTGGTCTTCTCTTCTCCTTCTTTGCTTCCAATTTACCCCCCTGAATACGTTGAATACACATCGAACATTTTTCCATTACCCCACGTGAACGAACCGTTACTTCTGGGTTTATCACCATGCGACCTAAATCGTTGTTGAAGTGGAAATCATATTCATCCGTTTGGTAATATCTAAACCAGTTAAAGCGACGTACTTTATAAGGACAGTTGTTGGCACAATAACGAGTACCGATACAACGGTTATAAGTCATTTGGTTCAAGCCTTCCGTTGAGTGCGTTGTTGCTAAAACTGGACAAACTGTCTCACAAGGGGCATTTGAACAGTGTTGGCAAAGCATTGGTTGGAAGATAACCTCTGGATTCTCGGAAGCAATTTCTAAACCACTTGTATCTTCAACGTCAGCATCGGAAGAATAATAACGGTCAATACGCATCCAGTGCATTTCACGACGGTTAATAACTTCTTGGCGACCCACAACTGCAATATTATTTTCAGCATTACAAGAAACCACACAAGCTGCACAACCTGTACAAGTGTTCAAGTCAATGACCATTCCCCATGCGTGGTTGTTGTATTTGTGTCCGTTCCACAAGGTAATATCAGTGGCTAATTTCTTTCCTTCGGCAGTGGCAATGGTTGGTCTTTCGTTGTTTGCTTGTGCATCTTTCTGATAAGCACTCAAAACGGTTTCTTTTACAACCGCCTCACGAGCCATTACAGTGTTGTGGGTTTGTGTACGAGCAATTTTAGCGGTTTCGCCAGTCGCTTTTACTGAAACATCACCCGTGTTTACGAAGGCAACATTTCCATTTACCATTGAAGCAAATGGATAAGCATTCACCCCAACATTATCGGCAGATTTACCCGCTTTGGTACGCCCATATCCAATGGCAATGGCAACCGTATTATTTGCTTGACCTGGTTGAACGATGAAAGGTAATTTTACTGATTTACCATTTACTGTAACCTCCACCTCAAGCGTATCTAATTCTACTTCTCTATCTAAACTTAGTGCCTTGGCTGTTGCTAAGGAAACCATCGCATAATTGCCCCAACAAGCCTTTGAAACGGGTTCTGGACATTCTTGTAACCACGGATTATTTGCCTGAGAACCAGTACCCATTGTTACTTTTTCATAAATTGCTAATTCCATTTTATCAGAATTAGCTTTGTAGTTCTTCGCAATGGAAGCAACTGCATCGGCTAAACCTGTTTGTGGAACGCTAAAAGATGTTGTTGCACCAGGCTCATAAACACCATCTTGCAAGGCTTTCGACCACGCTACTTTGCTTCCTAATGTTGCCGTCCAAGCATCTTCTAAATAAGTGGTATAATCGCCTGTCAAACCTGCCCAAGTCAATAAACTTGTTTGTGTTTGACGAGTTTTGAAGATAGTTGAAATAGTTGGTTGAGTTAATGAGAAGAAGCCTTTTTTAGGTTCGGCATCGTTCCAAGATTCTAAGTAATGTGAATCTGGTGTGCCAAACTTACAAAGTGAACCTGTTTCATCGGCACGGTCATTGGTTGAAATAGTTAATCCTATTTTTGGTAATGCTCCTGCCAATTCTGCTCCACGTGGGTGGTTGTAAACTGGATTGGCATTATAAAAAATTACAGCGGCAATTTGTCCCGCTTTTGCTTCGTTGATGAACATATTCATCTCAGAGTCAGAACCTTGACGGTAATTTACTGGTGAACCCGCATCAATTGTTGTTCCGTAGGCACCTAACATAGCGTTGATAGCAACTACTACGGTCTGAACGGCTGGGTCATTTGAACCTGAAACTACTAAGGATGCTCCTTTGGTAGCCACTAAATCTTTCGCTGCTTTATCTAAATGGTCAATTTTAATAGCTGCCGAAGCAATTGTTGAACCACCCGTTGCCGAAGCCACTGCATTATAAAGTGCTGCTACAACTAAGCCTTCTTGTGATGGTCTGTATGTAGCACGGTAATCTGCATTTGCCCCTGTGTTAGACATAATGGTCTCGAACTGATAATGACGAGACATTTCTTTATTACCACCTTTGGCTGAATCAACTCTACGAGTTTTTGCCCATTGTCCAGCGTATTCTGCCGGGGCAATCCATGTTCCTAAAAAATCAGCACCGATTGAAACGATTGTTTTTGCTTTACTGAAATCAAAACTTGGAAGAACTCCGCCGTTGGCTTGCACTAAACCTGATACTGAATTGGCATCGTAGGTTACGTGTTTCGCAGTTGGATATTTTAAAGCGAAATCAGCCATTACTTTTTTCGTTGATGGCGATAAAATTGTGTTTGAGACAATTCTGATTTGACCACCACGAGCCGATATTTTACCTAATTCTGCAATAATTTCTTTATCAATTAATGCCCAAGTCGCTGGTTTTCCAGCAATAATTGCACCTTTTAATTTTTCATTATCATAAAGACTCAAAACCGAAGCCTGAACCCTTGCCGATAAAGCACCTTTGCTTACTGATGAAGCCTTATTTCCTTCTAATTTAATCGGGCGACCTTCACGAGTTTTAACCAATACCGAAGCATAGTCGCCACCGTCTATATAGGTTGAAGCGTACCAGTTAGCAATCGTTGGATCAATATCTTCTGGTTTGTTTAAGTATGGAACAGCTTTTATGATGGGTGCTTCACAAGCTGCCAAGGCAACTGCCGAAACCCCAAAACCCAACACTTTTAAGAAATCACGACGAACGGTATTTGTTCCATCAATCAAGGCTTCCGATTTTCCGTCCGCTGTTGGAGCATCGCCAAATTCACGATGAGCGTGTTTTACAAACTCTGAACTGTTTGTCAATTCCTCAATCCCTCTCCAATACCGCTTTTTATTATTTTCCATATTTGTAATATTTCAGTAGTTATGAGTTATAAGTTATGAGTTATGAATTTTAAATCGTCTCATCCTAATCTCTCCTGATAACTTACCTTAGCTGTTAGCTTTTTTTAAATCTAAAACTAATTTGCAAATAGTTTAGAAAGCATATCTCAAAACTCTTTGCTAAGTTTATTTTGTCAATTTAATAATGAAGACAAGTTTATATGACCTTGGCGGGAAATCCCTCATAACTCATAACTCACAATTCATAATTCTTTCAATAATGACATTTTGAACACTCCAAACCTCCAATGTTCTGAACTTTCAAAGGCTCTTTGTTTTCACTGTTATGCAAATCTACTAATTTAGTGTAATAAGCATTACCTTTTGCATTCACATTAGTTTTTCTGTGGCAGTCGATACACCATCCCATTGTTAAAGAAGAACGTTGTTCAACTACTTCCATTTTTGCAATTTCTCCGTGACAATTGGTACATTCTAAGCCTCCAACGTTTGTGTGTTGTGCGTGGTTGAAATACGCTAAATCAGGCAGATTGTGTACACGTACCCACTGGATTGGCTCGTCTTTTTCAAGAGAAGTATAAATTTTCTGGATTTCAGGGGACTCACGCTTAATGGCGTTATGGCAATTCATACAAATGTTTGCCGAAGGAATATTTGCACTTTTTGCTTTATAAACACTTGTGTGGCAATAGTTACAGTTAATTTGGTATTGCCCAGCGTGAAGTTTGTGTGAAAATTGGATAGGTTGCTCAGGGGCATATCCTTGATGCATCCCGATTCCGTAAGCGGCATCAATGGTTGCTTTTCCAATTAACAAAGTAATCAATAAAGCCGCACCCGTTTTGAAAGCACTATTAGTAGCAATTTTCTTGCCATTTTCCGCAATTCTTTGCAACAAAGGAATCCCTTGCCCTTCGGGCGAAGAAGCATCAACGGTTGTCAATTTTGAAAGACTTGTTACAATTGACAATAAAGCCAATAACACCAAAACCATCACTAATAACAATCCTATTAATATATACTGCATCATGCCACCGTTTGAAGAACCTTCGGATGAAGCACCTCCCGCTGCTGGGGCTGCACCCGCCACAGCAACTGGAACTTTAGCGGCTTCCGCATCAATGTATGCAACGACACCTTTGATTTGTACATCCGAAAGGTTCGGAAAGGCAGTCATCTGTGTTTTATTGTATTTATTATACAAATCAACCGCATATTTGTCTCCCGATGCGATAACTGCTTGTGGGTTATGTACCCACTTAGTAATCCATTCGATTGGTCTTCTTGCACTAATGCCTTTCAAACCTGGTCCAATTACAACCTCATCAGTTACGGCATGGCATGATGTACAATTGTTTTTGAAAATTTGTTCACCCTCGGCGACATCTTGTGCATTGACATTATTAGCAAAGCAAAAAGCACCTAAGATAAATGTTATCGCAACCAATTTCAGACGTTTCATGGTTATCATATTCGTTTTATTACAGAACATTTGTTATTTTTTGTGATGGTTGATTTACTTTTAGAAATTATTGAATAGTATCGTTTTCTGTTATAAACAGTAAACAAAATCCTAACCACTAATTCGCTTAATTACAAATCATTTAAAAAGAAAATAAATTCTTTTGTCCTGAAAAAGACAATTTTAACACTTTTTCGGGTTACAAAAGTACGATTGGAAAAATTACGAACCAATTAAATTTTTATCGTTTTTTATTAAAAAATGACGACAAAATTTCTATTTAGAATCATTCTAATCTAAAAAATACCAAGTAAACAAACTACTTGAAGCATATTTAGATTGTATTGGATAAATTCAAGACGGGCTAATTTGTTATAAAATCAAGAGGATGGGAAGGGAAATATTAAGAGTATAAAACTTTGTGATTAAATTTTGTTTTAAGAATGGATTTATTTTTTGAAAGGTTTGAAAACAAATTTTATGTTTTGATGATACTGTCTCAAAATGGCATCCTCTTTTTTGAAATTTTCACTAACCTACTCAACTACCGTAAATCCCCAAGACGAGCGATACGTTTTCTTATACACTAATCTGTGGAAACGGAATACTAAAAATCCTGATAAGTAGTTCTTCATTTACATTCTTGAAAATTCTTCAAAAACTTTCCCCTCCAATTCATACCGATAAAATCGTTTATCCAAAGTGGTGGGTATTCGGATAATTCCTTCTTTTGGCGAACTACTCAACAGCAAGAAATTGATTATATCGAAGAATCATCTGGAATGTTTGATGCTTTTGAATTCAAATGGAGCGAACATAAAAAAGCAAAATTCCCCATTACTTTCACTAATAATTATCCCATTCGTGAGATGACTTTAATTAATTCTGGTAATTATTTGGAGTTTGTGGTTTGAAATTCTCTAATTTGCCCAGAAGACGAACATTGTATATTTTTTTTGCTTGCAATAAAGATGTTTTCCTTCTGGAATAATGGTCTTATAACTATCCCAATCATCCGTATGAAACAACCCATATTCTCTGATTTGTGGGGGTATTTTTTCCCACAAAGCCTTAGCTGACTCTCCACTTCTATCACCTACATGAAAAGCTATAATTTGCCGAGATTCTTTGTGCATAACTAACCAAATATAATAAACATTATCACGCTTTTTAACCCATGACCATAGTTCATCTGCCTAATTTACAGCCAGTTTGATGTAATAACGGTCATTATGTTTTACTTTTTTTAAATTGATTTTACAGTTTAAATCATCGGGTAACTCCCTGTATATTTCTTTGATAAATTGCAATAACCACTTCATTGATATGTCCATTACCCGACAAATACCACGAAGCGATATTCGTTCTAATAATAAACGTTTAATGAGGACTTTTTTATCGGGTGAAATAAACCACTCTTGCCCTTTATCAACAAATTTATACTTACAATCTTTGCATTTATGACAAGGTTTAAGATAGTTAGTAAAACCATTCTTTTTTATATTTGTACCCAAGTAACGGGGACATCTTGATGTTATATTACACATGATGAAAATTTATTTTGGTCTTGATAAACAAAAATAAATAACCCCATTGCTTTTTACTAATACAGCACCATAATTACAGCACTACCTGATTTTAATGTGTAATGTAGCTTTTTCTCTACTATCAGTTTCTTTTCTATTTGTAAACAACAAGTAATTATCAATCTCATTATTGGCTTTTAAAACTTTGATTTTTTTAATTTCTGCATTAATGAGGCTTGTCTGATTTCCATAGAAAGGATTATCAGAGCAGCTACCTTGATAATCAGTAGTATGTTTGGCTTGAATAATAAACTTTCCTGACCACTTTGATGATTCAGAAGGATATTTATTTGCAGTCCCTGTAAATCGACCGTCTCGACCTCCATCTCTTCCTTTTGAGAAACTCACAGTTCCCATTCCAAAAAGTTCTTCACAAAGTACATTGACGAGTTTTTCGAAGTCATCTTCTGACAAATTTTCTAATCTATAATCCATGTTACAAATCTAAAATTAAACGTTAAGGATAGCAACTTAATGTTTGATTAATATGACCTAATGGCATTTTAGAGAATTATATACCCAAAAATTCTCTAAAATGCCATTTTAAAACCTACTCCACCACCGCAACCCCACCCCCACTATAACTCCGATACTCACCCTTATACATCGCATCCGCAGAGACTGGTCCCATTTGGAATTTGCCTTTTGAGACGGCTCTTACTAAATAATAAAAGGTCTGTGGTTTGCCCGATAAATTGGTAAAAAAGTTGATTCTGTCGTCTCTGATGTCAAAATGTTCTGGGGTAGTTTGGTCTTTTACCCACACCAAATCTCGGTCTGCCGTTAATCTTGGATTTTCAATTTCTACGCCCGCAGGTAACATATCCGTAACTACTACGTTTTCAACTGCTAATCCGTTGGTGCTTTGTAAGGTAATTTTTACCACTACCAACTGATTTTGCTTGAATTTTGCCGCTCCCAAAGGTTGCCCCGAACGACTATAAAACTGTTTACGAACCTTCAAAACGTTGTCTATTTCCTCATATTTCCCCGAAGCACTCAAACCTTCGGCTTGGGCAAAATAGTATAAACTTCCACGTCCTTGGGTACGGATAATCGACTGATTACCAATGTTTTTAATCAATAAATCTTTATCCGTAAAATTACCCAAAACCTTATTATTACTTGAAATGGAAGCCGTTACGTTGCTGGCATTTGCCTTTTTTGCCAATTTCCCCAAAGCCAAAAATGCAAAGGCTTGTTCTTGGGTATTAAGGTAGGGTTCGGCTTTCAGATTTTGTGATAATTGCCTCGCCAAAGTCGGAATTTGTAGATTATTTGGGTCAGTATCAATTAAGGTATTCAAAACTAATGCCTGATTCCGAATGGGCGAACTGAAACTTCCACCCGACCGTTTTTCGGTAATTTCTGAACCATAATTTTTCGGAGTCAAAGCGTTGTAACTTTTTGAATCGCCCATCAAACTAAATGCTGCCCCCAAGAGATATTTTGAGTCGGTGGTCAATAGCTCAATATTAGATTTGTAATAATTCATCACCGAGCGATTAGGTTTGCCCGCCAATGCCAAAACGTACAAACTATAAATGGTTTCACGAGCCGCAATCACTTTGGTATCATAGCTTCCTGTGCCGTTGTAATAATATTCTTTATCCGTAATTTTCGTATTCGAAGCATTAGTTAAATATTCAATCAATTTGCCCAAAGTTGAGCTATTTACTTGAAAATCATTCTTTTGTGCTTCTAACATAAAATGCGTAGCATAGACAGAACCCCACCAAGATTCTTTATCGCCCCCTTGCCAATACGACAATCCGCCGCTTGGCAATTGCATCGTTTCCAATTTATGAATTGCCGCTTCAACGTTAGATTTTGGGTTCAAATCGTTCTCACCCGTCTTCATATACGGCTTTTTGCCCGATTGAATCTGTTTCACAAATTCGGTAAAGTACAATTGAGGGAAAGCCGTAGAAGTGGTCTGTTCTACGCAACCGTAAGGATAATTTAAGAGGTTTTGAAACTTGTCCATAAACTGCACCATTGGCGATTTACTCACCGTCATTTCCGTTTTTAACGAGCTTGGAATATAGTCATTCACCAAACTAATATTACCCACCGAACCACCATTAACTACACCCGAAACGGAAGTTTTCAATAATGAAGTAGTTGGGCGGACCGTCAATTCTATTTTTTCGGTAAAGGTTGACTTCAAGCCATTTACCGTAACATTTACCGTAACATTTACCGTAGCATTGCCCGTGGTTAGCGAGGCTTTTACGGCAAAATACGCTCTGCCTTCTTTCTCCGCAGGAATATTAATCGTTTGGGTTTTACTGCCCACGATGCTCAAACCACCTGATAATGAGACCGTTGCCGTGGCGACAGCATTCTGTTTTGTCGTATTCGTAATATTTACGGGTACTTGAATTTCATCATTGGGCGAAGCAAATCTTGGCAATGCCGTTGAAATCACCAATGGGTCAGCTACTTTCATATTTTTAGTTGCAGAACCAAACGCTTCCCTTTTATACGCCACCGCCATGATGCGTAAATCACCCGAAAATTGGGGAATATCAATTTCAAAAGTGGTTTCGCCACCGATGCCAGTTTCTTTAATTCCCGACCAAATCGCTACTAAATTTACCCGTCCGTTATTCAGCGGATTCACTCTTTTTTGCATATCATAACCATCACCACCCACGGACGAACTGCCCGAAATGGATAATTCTGGAAATAAAAATGGATACAAATCGTAGCTATTTACCTCCAAAGCCTGTTTTTGATAGAAAAAGGCGTAAGGGTCGGGCGTTTTGAAATTTTTGAGTTGCAGGATTCCCTCGTCCACCACGGCAATCGTTAATTCAGTATTGGCTTTTGTTTTAATGGTAATTTTTTGCTTCATCTTTGAGCGAGATTTCTCCACTGCCACAATTTCGATAGGTAATTGATTATCAAGGTCTTCCACCATTACAGGTGCGTATCCGTGAGCGACCGTAAGCGGTAAATTTGAACTATCCATCGGACGAATCAACGTTGCTGACACATACACATTTGGCAAGTGTTCCTTTCCAATCATGAAACTTAATTCTGCCGATTTTTTATCCGTTTCCACCACATAATGCTCTAAAACGTGGTTTCTTTCAACTGTAACAATGAGTTTTCCTGCAAAAGGTGTTTTGAAAAGTACCTTTGCTTTATCGCCCACATTATATTTCTCTTTGTCAAATTGCATCTCCACTTTGCCTTCGTTATTAACCTCAAATGAAGAATTTTCAGTTGTGCCAAAACCGTAGGCATAAAAACCCTGAGCCGTCCAAGATTTTGCCCCTTCGCTATGTACCCGCACTTCATATTCGCCCGAAATGGGAGGTGCGTAAGAAACATCTGCCTTGCCATTCACAAAATTCATCGTGCGAGAATACACTACTTTAGTTTGTTTTTTGGAAGAATATTTCATCGAATTATCGGCATTTTTTTCGATAACGGTCTGATAATCAAATCTTACAATTTCAACTCTTCCTTTTGCCGTAACGGGTTTTCCATCCTTGTTCAATGCCACCAACGGAATTTGCGTAGGCATATTTGTTCCCAAATAAGTATCGGGCATTCCTATTCCGTAAAAAACGGGTTGCGTAAAAATGTCCAAAACTTTCAAACGATTCACGGGACGACCCGTTTCATCAAAAACCGTAACGTAAGCCTTCGCTTCCAACACGCCCATATCGGCATAAGTGGCAGGGATTTGGAAACCTTCGGAAGCAATACCATTTTCGTTGGTAACGCCTTGCCGTGGGATTGATTCAAAATTGGTATTGTCATTAATATCAAACACAAAGCCCGCATAATCTTTGGGTTGAAAGAGTTTTCTATTCAGTCTCAATTCCATTTCATAGTTCCGATTTGAAGCGGGCGGACCGAATAAATTGAGTGCCGTTGCCGTGATTTGGAGGGTTTCACCATTTTTGTAAAATTCCTTACCCGATTTTACGTCCACCTTGATGCGGTCGGGCATAAATTCCTCAATAGAAATATTGCGAGACGAAAGCGAAACATCATTGGCATTCAATACTTCCACCACATATACGCCCGTGATAGAGGCACGGTCAGTAGGCACGTCCATATTAACCGCACCCTGTGCATTAGTCGTCTTTTTGAAGGTTTTGAACTCCTTTCCGTTGGGCAAAAGCAAGCGAATTTTTACAGGAATTTCTCCTACGGATTCCCAATTTGCTTTACGGATAACGGTGTTGAAATGGAGCGTTTCACCAGGGCGATAAATATCACGGTCGCCGTAGATAAATGCCTCAAAACCAGAGGTGTTATCTCGTTTTCCTTCCACATCAAAACGGGAAGTTTCCACCTGTGAACCATCCATGAAAAGGTAATTAAAATCATCTTCGGTATTGGCGGTAATCATGGCGGTTGTAAACTTAGAATCCTTGAAATCCTTGAAAGTTGCCATGCCTTTACTATCCGTTTTCACGGTCTGCATCACCTGATTATTGGCAGAAATCAATTTCACTTCCACACCGCCCATTGGGTCGGCAGTTTTGATTGAATTGGCAAACACAACCGTCTCATTTTCAGACGATTTCATGATTAAACCAATGTCTGAAATACTGACTAATTTGGTGGCACGATTATAATATTCATCGTTGGAATTGATGCTGACGATGTAGATTCCTTTGATATTATTTTGCTCAGGCAAAGATAAATTCAAAGCCCGAACATTTTTCGATTTCGCCAAGTTGGCAGTCTCAACGGTTTTATTCACGATAACATCCGAATACTGTCCGCCTTCGTCAATATCGTAGTCGAAAGTATTGCCATACGAACCCGATTCTTCGTTATAGTTATCGTAGTTTTGATAACGCCCATTCTTTAAAAAATGTAAGATGTTATTTTCATAAACCTTCGCAATTCTGACATTTACTTTGGGCGTATTGACGATATTTACCGCAATATTTTTATTTCCTTTGGAAGATAAATACAAGGCTTTTTTATTGATAAAACCAATCGAAGCGGGCATTTGTCCAAAATATAAATCTTTGGTATAATCCTCTGATAATGAAGCCCCAAGCACCCCTTTTGCCGATGGATTAATCGTTAAAACGTAATTATCAGTTTCATTAAAATCTCCTTTAATGATGAAACCATTTTCAGTAATTTCTGCCTTCGTATCAAGCGTTGGCGTGGCGGGTTTTGCCTTTGGTTTCGCTACAGGTTTTTCAATGGGATTCCCCAAAGAGTCATATTCTATCACTACTTCCGAAACAACTTCTTCTTGCGTACCTCCGTTGATTTCTATTTTATAAATTTTACTCAAATCATCCGCTGAAATGGTTTGATTGGTAATAACTTTCACAAAACCCTGATTATTTTCAAAACCATGCTGTACATCGTTGATTTCGAGGGTTTTAATATCGGGTAAAGCCGTTTCCAAGGTCAATTCTTCGGGCGTTTCAAATTTAGAATTAGGCATTGAAAGCCCTTTGTCCAAATTAACTTTCAAAGATTTCCCATCACCATCTGAAAGTCCTTTTACTCGAACACTTACACTGGTGGATGTACCCGACTGGTTCATCTGAAAATCATATTTTTTATCATTTGAATCACTGATTTTTAAGCCCTTAGCCACTTCTTGTGAATTGACGGGATAATTGAAATTGAGTTTCAAAACCGCCAAACCTTGCCCATCATCCCGAGATTTTGTCCAGTAAGATTCCACGGTTTCCAATTTTAAATAAGGCGTATGAAACGTGATTTTATCGCCACTCACACCATATTTCTTTTCCGATTTATTTACAATAGATTTATTGAGCGTAGCCGTATATTCCGTGGCAGGTTCAAAACCAACCGCTGGCGAGAAAATCAGTTCGTTGGTGGCAGTCCACTTGAATTTGCCTTCCACTTTGGGTGAAATTTCAACGTAGGGTTCAGCCTCCCATGTGTTGAGGCCGCCCTCACGCACAAGGTCTTTGTCGAAGGTAAATACCAGATTTTGAGCCAGTTGTATTTCATCCTCAAAGTTTCGACTGGACACAGCAACGTCTCCAAATTTGGAACATGACGATAAAAACAAGAAAATAAAGGCGAGGATAGAAAGGGGAAATTGAGGTAAATGTAACGAATTGTTCATGTGGTTGATACTCGATTTAACAAACCGAGAAAGAGATAGTTGATTGATAGGAGAAGTTCAGAAAACTTTAACGTATATTCAACTATTTGGGCGGAAATTTTTTAAATGGTGAGATAGTCTTCATTAAACTTTGTCAAATCAAATTTCCAGTTTTGGATTTGAATTCTATCTCTAAGAGGAATCGGCAATTCTGATAAAATTGATTTCCATTGAAAGGCGGAACGATGCCCAGCGGTTTTATTCCAGATTTTTTATATTTTGAATGGTTAAAAAAAGCCAACTTCAATAAGGCATAATCTGACGTGAAAGCCGCTTTTCGCCCATCAAAAATTTACCAGCGTACAATTTTTCATCTCTTTTTGCTTGAAATTATCGAAATTGGATGAATGAGAATTTTCCATTTTTCCTATGTTTTATTAGAGTTAAAAATTATACTTTAATTTGATAAAGTTCAGTAAATACTCTCTTTTACAAGTTTTATTTGAACCCCCAAAGCAACATTTTTCCTCCTTTCTCCGTACTTGTATTTAAAAACTCTTTCTGAAACTTTTACTCACAAAACTTCACGATACATTTTTCGTTATCTTTATAATTCAATTTTATCAACGTATCACAAAATTTATGAAATCATTGCTTACACTTGTCATGGTCTTATTTACGACTATGCTTTCTTTAGCTCAACGAAGCGAATTATATAATGATGCCCAAAAGAAAAAATTAGATATTCTTTCACAAGAATTAGACATAAAATATAAAACAAATTATCAAAAAGCCGTTAAAATTGCTAAACAGAAAGGTTGGGCAATTGAAAGCGATTTGGGCGATGGCAGAATTATGCGTTTGCAAGGATTGGATGAAACGGGACAACCTCTTTATTTGATGACAGAAAGCAATGCTTTGTCTTCGGCTACTACTCGCACTAATCAACTATATTCGGGTGGTTCATTGGGTTTGGCTTTAAACGGAAGTGGTGATGCCGTTAAAAACCGTCTGGGAATTTGGGACGGTGGAGCAGTTTTTGGTACGCACGTTGAGTTAGTTAATCGAGTTACGCAACAAGATAATGTTACTACTACTGATGTTCACGCTACGCACGTATCGGGTACATTGATTGCTACGGGCATATCGGCACAAGCACGTGGAATGTCATTCGGGGCAAATTTAAAGGCATGGGATTTTAGTAATGATGTTTCTGAAATGACGGCGGGGGCAAAAGATTTATCCATTTCCAATCACTCCTACGGGTTTCCTGCGGGTTGGAGTTTTAGTTCAACGACCAATCGCTGGTCATGGTTGGGGAATCTTTCGGTAAGCCAGACGGAATATTATAAATTTGGATTTTATGATAATAATGCTCAGGCTTGGGATAAAATTGCGGTTGCCGCACCTTTTTATTTAATTGTAAAATCTGCGGGAAATAATCGTGGAGATAACGGTCCTGGTGATGGCAAATATTACTTTTTAGGCACTTCCACGAAGGATTCCAGTAATGTGGCTCGCAAAGCAAGTGATGGGTATGATATACTTTCCACTACTTCCAATGCCAAAAATATCCTAACCGTTGGGGCAGTTGTTGGCACGGGTGGAAATGCCCCCGCTCAACCTTCGGATGTCAGTATTTCAAGTTTTAGTAGTTGGGGACCCACCGACGACGGACGAATTAAGCCCGATTTGGTGGCAGTGGGCGTAAATGTTTTCTCAACTTCCAATGCCTCCACCACGGCTTACACCGTTTTGAGTGGGACTTCTATGTCGTGTCCCCAAACCTCGGGAAGTCTTCTACTATTGCAAGAAGCCTATTCCAAACAAAATAATGGACAATTAATGCTGGCTTCAACGCTGAAAGGTTTGGCTTTGCATACCGCTTTTGATGCTGGTAAAGCGGGACCTGATTACATCTACGGTTGGGGGCTTTTGGATATGGAAAAAGCCGCCAAGGTGATTTTGAATATGGATAAAACCAATTCATTAACTGAAAGAAATCTGGCGAATGGAGCAACTTTTACCCAAAAAATAACGGCTTCGGGCAAAGGGGCTTTGACGGCGACTATCTGTTGGACAGACCCAGAGGGAGTAGTTTTGCCAATTACAGCGGATAATGTGAATAATCGCACGCCAAGATTGGTAAATGATTTAGACATCAGAATTTCGGACGGAACGAATAATTATTTACCCTTTATCTTGAACCCCGACAAACCCGCTGATGTGGCAACTCGGGGGGATAATATTAGAGATAATATTGAGCAAATCCTTATTCCCGATGCCGTGCCAGGGCGTGTTTATACGCTAACAGTGAGTAATAAAGGTACTTTGAAAAACAATTCACAAGATTATGCCTTAATTATCAGTGGAATAGGAGGGACGGCTTATTGTGCTTCAACGCCAACGGTACTTCAAGATAATATCAATACGGTAACAGTAAGCGGACAAACTAATAACTTCAAAATTTCATCTGGACAACAAGTAGCTTTGGAATTGGGATTTAAAAATACTAATGCCAAGACTACCAACGTATTTATTGATTGGAATGGCGACGGTGTTTTTGATGAAAATACTGAAAAAGTGATCACCGCCAACGCCAAAACGGGAGTAACTTATACGGAATTATTCAAAGCTCCAACGGGTTTGCAAGCGGGTAACGGAACGCTTATGCGGGTTATCACCGTGGAAGATGTTTCAACGGTTGCTATCAAAAGTTGTGGAGTTTATGATAAAGGCACAACCAAAGATTATTCCATTCAATACGTCCGCCCAGAGGTTGATTTGAGTGTTACAAACTTAATTTCTCCCGATGCCGTAGCCTTCTGTTCGGGTGCTGCTCGTAGCGTTACGGTTTCTTTGAAAAACGTGGGCAGTGTGGCTCAACAAAATATTCCAGTTACCGTTAAGATTTTGAACAAAACTACCGTAGTTGCCACATTAACAGGTACTTATAAAGGTTCATTAGCTCCTTTTGCCGAAGCAAACTTATTGTTAGACGGTACGTTCAATGCAGTTTCGGGAACGAATTACACCTTTGAAATTAGCATAAATTTAGCCGCTGACCAAGACCCTTCCAATAACATAAAAACTATTACCAGAACCGTTACAGCAACATCTGTACCCACTTCCGCACAGGCGGCAATATGTGAAGGAGCAACTACTTTGAACGTAAAATCAAGTGAAAACAATCCTGTTTTGTGGTACGATGCTCCAAAGGATGGGAATTTGCTTTTTACGGGAAATAGTGGCTCATTCACTCGCCCTGCCAACACGACAAAGTTATTTGCAGGCGTAAATGATTTTGCGGGAACGATTGGCTATAAAACCAAATACGAATTGGGTGGAGGAACGTATTATGAAACCTTTGGTCCAGAACCCGTAATTGTTACGCAAAGCCCGCTGGTAATTGAAAGTGCGAGAATTTATGTAGGAACGGCGGGAAAAATCACCTTTACTATCACAAGAGTTTCAGATTTAACGCCAATTTCTTCCGCTACTTTTACTGTGGCAGCCACCAGAACTTCGGATAATTTAACTCGAAATAGTGGCAACCAATTCATTGATGATGCCAACGATCAAGGCGTTGTTTTACCCCTAAATTTACCCATTCCAGCCGCTGGAACGTATAAATTGACGCAAGAATGTTCGGAGGGAGCGAGTATTTATCGGAGCAATCTCAATGCGGGTGCAACCGCAACGGGCGTAGAAATCAAAGGACATCCCTTCACGATTCCAAACGTAATGAGTATCACGGGAGCATTGTTTCAAGGTAATATTATCAAAACGGGTTATTATTACACCTACGATATGAAGGTAAAATCGCTGGGTTGTCCGAGTCCGAGAGTGGAAGTACCAATCATCACACAAGCCGCCCCAAAAGCAAACATCACACCAACGGGGGATAAAGTTAGTATTTGCGAAGGAACACCCAAAGACCTCACCGCCAACGCTGGTACAAATTATACCTATCAATGGCTAAAAGAAGGTGTAGCAATTACGGGGGCAACCTCAGCAACGTATAAAGTCTCACAAGCGGGTGCGTACAGCGTGGTGGTGAGTGATAATGGACTTTGTAATGCCACATCATCGGCAGTTACTGCCAGTGTTTTGTTACCCATTTCCGTTCCAATTACGTTTAGTGGAAGCGTATTAAGTATTGCATCAGGTACAAATCCTACTTGGTTTGTGGATGGGATATTGATAGCGGGAGCAAATACAAATTCTATATCTCCCACAAAATCAGGGACTTATACTGTGAAATCAACGGATATAAATGGATGCTTGGCTACTTCGTTAGGCTTTCTTCTAACGATAACCGCCATTGAAGAAGAGATTTCAACGGAAGCATCCGCCAAGATATTCCCGAACCCTGCAACTGATAAATTCAGAGTAGAATATCGCACGCCAGAACGCCCCAAAAACGTACAAGCCGAAATCATAAATGTCTTAGGCATGATCCTAACCAGCAAAAACCTAAGCCGCCAACCCAACGGAGTCTACACGGCAGATTTTGACGTTTCAAAACAAAACCAAGGGAAGTTTTTTGTAAGAATCACTACGGAAAATGAGGTGAAAGTTGTGCCTTTTGTGGTTGGGGGGAATTGATTTATAGATACGTTATGGATACGCTATGGATATTTTAGAGGATTTTCAGTAATTTTAAAGGCAGGTTCACCCGAACTTGCCTTTTTTAATTAATCAACAACATGAAAAAAACATTACTAACCTTAATTTTTTCCGCCCTAATTTTCAATCTCTCCGCTCAACTTTCGGTTGAACAGATTATGCAAGACCCTAAGTTTACGGTGGGAGCTTTGCCTTCCAATGTCGTGTGGTCGGAGGATAGCAAGACCATTTATTTCAACTGGAATCCTGATAAAAATAAGGCTGATTCGCTTTATGGGGCATCTATTGCGGATAAAAAGCCTTTTAAAGTTGCTCCCCAAACTCGGCGTGCCTTGCCTTCGCAGGGGGATTATTCCAAAGATTTTTTCAGAAAAGTATATGCTAAAAATGGCGATTTATATTTGATGGATGTTCGTACAATGGCGATTCGGCAGATTACGAATACCGTTGAAAATGAGAGTAATCCAACCTTTAATGCGAAGGATGATAAGATTATTTATACCAAAAATAGTAATTTTTTTAGTTTCAATATCAGTAGTGGTGAAATTGACCAATTGACAAATTTTCAGTCGGGAATAAAGAAGCCCGAAGCAAAAACTAATGACCAAGAAAAATGGCAAAAACAAGACCAGTTGAGTCTATTTGAGGTTTTGAAGGAACGGTCAGATAAGAAAAAAGAGGGCGAAAGAATCCAAAAAGCGGATATGCCCAAACGTCCGAAAGAGATTTTTACGGAAGATAAATTGGTGGATAATCCAACCCTTAGCCCCGATGAAAAGTATATTACCTACCGCTTGACTAAAGCCGCCGTTGGAGCGAAAAGTGCCTTTGTACCAAGTTACGTTACAGAATCGGGTTTCACCGAAGACTTGCCCGCCCGTACAAAAGTTGGTTCGCCGCTTTCCACGAGCGAATTTTGGGTTTATGACATCAAAAAAGACACCGCCTTGCAGGTTTCGACCAAAGAAATCGAAGGTATTTATGACGAACCCGAATTTTTGAAAGATTACGTTAAGAAAACGGCAGTTGTGAAAAAAGATACCGCTCAAAAGAAAAAAGAACCTCGGAAGGTAATTATTAACGGTCCCGTTTGGTCGGAAGATGGGAAATTTTGTGTGGTCGTAGTCAGAAGTATTGACAATAAAGACCGCTGGATTATGCGTTTGGATGTGGCAACTCGCAAACTTCAACTACTTGACCGTCAGCATGATGAGGCTTGGATTGGTGGACCAGGCATTGGTTTTAATCAAAGCACGGGCATATTAGGTTTCTTGGCGGATAATCAAACGATTTATTATCAATCAGAAGCCGATGGTTATTCTCATTTATACATTCTGAACTTAACTTCTTCCGCTAAAAAGCAAATCACGAAGGGTAAATTTGAGGTGCAGTCGGTACAATTATCAAAGGATAAACAGCATTTTTACATCACTTCCAACGAAGAAAATTTTGGCGAACAACATTTTTATAAATTGGCTTCGAGCGGAAGTACACGTACAAGATTAACCAAAATGACGGGTGCAAATCAGGTAGTTTTATCGCCCGATGAAACAAAATTAGCGTTTCTTAATTCTTTCTCAAATCGCCCTTGGGAGATTTATTTGCAGGAAAATGTAGTAAATGACGCTCCTTCACAAATTACAAAATCGCAAAGCCGACAGTTCAAAGAATACAAATGGCGTGAACCCGAAATTGTGAATTTTAAAGCCGAAGATGGAGAAACCGTTTACGCCCGTTTGTACGAAAACAGAACGGGTGAAAAGGGCAAAAAACCAGCCGTTATTTTTGTGCATGGGGCGGGTTATGTGCAGAATGTGCATAAATGGTGGAGTTCGTATTTTAGAGAATATATGTTTCATAATATGTTGGTGGATAATGGTTATACGGTGTTGGATATTGATTACCGTGCTTCGGCAGGTTATGGGCGAGATTGGCGGACGGGTATCTATCGCTTTATGGGTGGAAAAGATTTGTCTGATAATATTGACGGAGCAAAGTATCTCGTTGAAAGTCAAGGTATTGACCCCAAGAAAATCGGAATTTATGGTGGTTCTTACGGGGGTTTTATTACGCTAATGGCAATGTTTACCAAACCCGATGTCTTTGCGGCAGGGGCGGCATTGCGTCCTGTTACGGACTGGGCGACATACAATCATGGCTATACCGCCAACATTTTGAATGAACCCCAAACGGATTCAATTGCCTACCATAAAAGTTCGCCAATTTACTACGCAGATGGCTTGAAAGGCAATTTACTGATATGTCATGGCATGGTGGATGTAAATGTGCATTATCAAGATGCCGTCCGACTTTCACAGCGATTAATTGAACTGAAAAAAAATAATTGGGAATTGGCATCCTACCCGATGGAAGACCACGGTTTTGTAGAGCCAAGCTCTTGGATGGACGAATACAAGCGAATTTTTAAATTGTTTGAGGGGACTTTGAAGAAGTAGGAAATTTACTTCCCGAAAGTTATTTTTACTTTCGGGAAGTTGAATATTCTTCTACTTCACAGGCACATCATGCAACAATTCTAAACCCACCGATGAACGAGGCACAAAACCTGTCCACAATTTTTCGTTTGAATTGGGTTGAACCGATAGAAATTTGCCCAAATCTTGATGCTTCAATTGTATGCCCATAAAAGCCGTTACAAAATGCTGATTGATGTTATTGATGCGTTTTTCGTTCCAAGCGGGTTCTGAAAAATGTTCGTAATTCTTTTGGTTTTTGTAAGATTCTACTGGCGGAGGATTGGGGGCTACGTTATGGCGAGCGTTCATATACGTGAGCAAATAACGCTCTGTATTGACGGCACCTTTATAAATCGCCTTGATGCCGTCTTCATATCCCGAAACATCATCCTGACTTCCTGCCACAAAAAATGTGGGTATTTTCAAGCCCTTCAAACCTTCGGCATCCCACACGCCACGTTGCATTCCCCAAGGAGCAAAAGCCACAACTGCCTTAATCCGAGCATCTTGCGAAGCCACAAAAGCGGGATTGTTGGTGGTACGCACTTCAATCGACTTATTTCCACCCGTCATTGTGCCAAATAACGTAGCGGCTTGCGGACTGTAACCTGCCCCCGCTACATTCAAAACACCGTATCCACCCATCGAATAACCAATGAGTCCCGTATTATTAGCATCTGCCAAACCTGCCAAAAAGTTATTGCTGTTTGGTTTTGAAAGTTCTGCCATTTGGTTGAGGATGAACAAAATATCTTTGGCTCGGTTCAATAAAGTGCTTGGAAAAGGAGCGGCATCGGCATAAGTAGATTCAAAATGGTCGATGGCAACTACCACGTAACCTTTGGAAGCTAAATTTTCGGTTAAGTAAGTCATCAAATACCTCGAACCCACGTATCCGTGCGATACAATGATAAGCGGAAATGCTCCATTGGCAGTTTTTGGCTTGGCATCTCTAATGGCTCTTCCATTAAATTGATAAGGAGTCAAAGGGCGTTTTGGGTCGTTTAACATTCCCAAAACATGGTCGTAAGTAACCATTTCTTTCACATCATCTGCTACGTCAGCAGGATACCAAATCTCTACTTTCAGCGGACGGTCATACATCGCTTCAACGCCACCTTTGGATTTCAGGACATCCACCTGATTTTTATTGACTAAATCCATTGTGCGAACTCCAATTTTGTATTCACCTCTTTTGGCTAATTCGGGAGCATCGGGCAAGGCATCGCCCACTAAAAATGGCTCTGAACTGGTTTGGGCGTAGTTTTTGGGTAAAATAACGAAGAGCATTACTACTGTTATCAACAGTTTAATCGTGGATTTTTTCATGGTTTTATTTTGATGAATTGTTTTTTTAATAATTTACGAATTACGATTCACAGCTTCGGAATCAATGTATAACAAGGTAGGAAATATCAGTTTATTTATTTTTGATTCGGTAAAATATTTCATTAATGATACGGAATTATAAACTATTTAGCAAATTGCTCTTATCCATAGCGAGGGGTTTAAAACCCCTCGCTATGGATATTGGAAGGCTTTTTATTCTTAGAATTAGGCTGTGTTCCAAAAAGTTTATAGTTTCGTAATGATATAAAAAATAACCCTCCTAAGCGTTTAAAATGCTTAGGAGGGTTTATAAAAAAGTGTTCATTTCTAATCCCTATTTTCTACTATTCCTTTGCCCAAATCTCATGCACCCGCACACCCGTAGAACTTTGTCCAGCGTGTGTCCAGTCTTTGCCGTTCAGTACGCAGTCGAAGGTTAGAGACGTTGCCATTCTTTTATTATCACGGGAGAAAAATTCGATATTTTCGGTATATTTTCCGTCTTTACTAACCGAATATGTTCCGCCACCCGTTCCGAAAAATTGGTGCGTGTCTGAATTGAATGCTGTCCATTGAAAACGGCTTCCAGAGAGTATTTTGAGGGTTTTTCTTGAACCTTTCAAAATAGTTTCCATCTTGAAATCCTTTCCTTCTCTGGCTCTGATTCTCCAAACCGAAGCCATTGTTTTGGGAGATTTGGATTCATCAATGCGTTTCCAATCTCCTGCCAGAATGCCTTCCGAAATACTGAAATCGTTATCTTTAGCCGTATACTTATTGGCAACTGTGATGCCTACCAAAGTAGAATCAGCGGTATCAAATTCTCTTTTGAAGGAAAAAATCTTATTTACGCCTGCACTCAAAAGCGTATATGAACCTCCGCCCGCACTCATAAATTTCTTTCCTGCCATGTCATAAACGGCATACATTAAGTAATTATCTGAACAAATGAGGGTTTGAATATTGCCAGCAGCATCTTTCTTTTGCCAAGCCCCACTTACGGGCGAAGTTTCAGCGGCGTGACTTGCAAAAAATGAAATGGAAAGGAGGAATAAAGTGATAATTTTTTTCATGTGATTTGTCGGTGAACGGTAAAAGGTTCACGGTAAAAATGATTGAGGATTTGTTTTAATGGATGGAATTATGTAATCCATAACGATTTAAAATCTGCGTAAATCTGCCTAATCTGTATCATCAGCGTGCCATTTGACAAATAACGAAAATCCTTGCCAAAATCTTATAAACCCTACTTTTTCTTCTTAAATCGACACGTTGAATTATCAGATTTGATGAAATACGACTTATAATTCAAGGCTTTAGGATTGGTACAACCTACCAGATTTAAGACTTCAATATTCTTGAAATCAATCGGATGGCTTTCGGCTTGGAGGGCAATGTAGCCTTCTTTCAAAGGTGTTCCGTCTTTCTTTTTCCATGATTCAATGGTTTTATCGTCCATTTTGGCAATGCCCCAACCTTGTTTTTCATCCACAAATCCACCGCCAATTTGAGTTTTATTGTAAGTCAAAACGGTATCACCATTGATGACATGATGCACTACTGAATCACCTAAAACTATGGCTTCACCTCTTACCCATTGGTCGCCATCATACGTTTTTGAATCAGAATCAATACAATGTTGCGGACGCAAACTGCCCTTCATATACGCCCGTGTACCAGGTGAACACAAATTGCCCGTATGACGCTCGCCTTTGCCCAAACCGCCTAATAATTGCATTTCCAGAGACATCGGAAAAGTTTGGTTGAAATCAAGACTTTTTGCCGATTGGGAGTGTACCATAATGCCACTATTGCGAACATTCCAGCTTGCACCGCCAGGAGTTTGATTGCCCTGAAAACGATATTCAAACCGCACGATATAATACGAAAAGGGCTTCTGGTAATAGATATGACCATATTTCTCCTCAAAATTCTGATATTGGTCATACTTAATTCTCATCATACCATCCTCGATTCGGAAGGTATTTTTATAATTATCATTGAGCGGTTGCCCCGATATTTTAATGTCCCAACCCGATAGATTTTTGCCATTGAAAATAGAAATCCAGTCTCTTTTCTCTGCTTTCTTTTGGGCGAAAGTTAGAGTTGAGATTAAGATTAATGAAAGGAGGATTATGTTTTTCATGTTAGTTTGAGGGTTTAGATTAGACAAATTTTGAACGGTGCAACGTTTTGCAATTTGTCTAATCTTTGAGCATTTTAAATTACTTCCCATTCTCTTTATCTTTTACAGCACCATCACCCTTCGCTTTCTTCTCCACATACGCAGGAGCAATCGGTTTGAGATAATAAGAATACTCATAATTTTTATAGTTCAAACGGTATTTTTCCAAAGGTAAATGACTCCATGAATCTATGCCCGCCAAACCCGTTTGTTGTAAATCAATATTGAGATAAATGTCCTCTCTGCCAATCAAATCACCCGAGTGAAATTGGGCTTTATCTTCGGCGGGGTCGAGGTCTTCGGTTGAGTGATTGATGGCATTAATATTCAGATAATCAGTATCTTGCATAATCATCAAACCTCTACCTTTGGCATTTATAAGGCTCGCCCAACGAGTATCTGCCTTGTTGCCAGATTCTTGCGGACGAATATAGGCATGATATTGGTCTTCTACTTTTCCTTCGTATTGCCCCACCATTGCACCCGTTTTTCTATCCCAATAACTCTCTTGTGGACCTCTGCCGTACCATTTTATGGTATTAAATTCTTTGGGTAAAGTCATAAGATTTCCGAAACGCAACATCATTGGATAATTGCCTTTCAGAGCCTCAAATT
This sequence comes from Cytophagales bacterium, assembly GCA_038230735.1. Lineage (GTDB taxonomy): Bacteria > Bacteroidota > Bacteroidia > Cytophagales > Spirosomataceae > Arcicella. The sequence goes on along the minus strand of JBBRMR010000010.1, from coordinate 11,458 downwards.
TGTTTTTTATCTTCACCATTCCTTCTGCATCCACATCATAAGTAGTTGTGTAAAGGGCATCACCATTGAGCATTTTTTTGGTAAAAATAATCTGGGGATTGCCATTAACGATACCTATTTTATAACCAGAAACGGATTCAACTTTGCCCGTTTTAAACCAAATTCTTGATTTTTTTTGCGTACTCGAACCGTAATCATTATCCGTAGCCGCTCGCCAAAAATCTGGCAAAGGACCTTGTTTGATTAAAGAAACACCTTGTTTAATGTATGAACTCATTGTACCAATTTCTTTATCAAAAACGATGGTAAAATCTAAACCCGTAACGGTAATTTTTGCTCCTGATTCATTCACAGTTGGGGTTTTGCCCGTTATCAAAATTGGGGCTGGTCTTTTAAAAATATTGAGAGAGAATTGTTCATAGGCTAACTCCGTATTTGCCGCCAATAATTGCTCACGAGTTTTCAATTTCAGGGATACATTCATGAAATATTCCTTACCTGCTTTTGCTCCAACTCTGGGGGCAATGGTAAAGATTTTAATCTTACCCGCCGCTATGCCCGTAAGGTCGTCAATCTTACCTTTATCCACTTCCATGCCTTCTTCCAAAATTGTCCAAGTCAAACTAAAATTGTCCAAATTACGGAATGAGTAGGCATTTTTTATTTCAATTTGATTTAAGCCAACGTTTTCTAACTTGATATTTTGATAGATTTTTTTCACCTCCAAAGCGTGCGGATGTAGCTGACGTTCTGGTCCAACGAGTCCATTGCAAAGGAAATTTTTATCAGAATTGATGTCTTTCGGACCCCAATCGCCACCGTAGCCATAAATCTTTTTACCCGCTTTTTCGATGATTACTCCTTGATCGACCCAGTCCCAAATAAAACCGCCTTGGAGGTTCGGATATTTCTCAATAATGTCCCAATATTCCTTGAAATTACCTACTGAATTTCCCATTGCATGAGCGTATTCACACATAATGTAGGGACGGTCTTTATATTTCAAAGCGTACTGTTCTACTTGGGCAGGTTCGGGGTACATCGGGCAAACAATGTCGGTATTCCATTCCAACTCGGCACGTTCATACTGCACGGGGCGAGTTTTGTCATTTTCCTTTAACCATGTATAAGTATTGTAAAAATTCCAACCGTTGCCTGCCTCATTCCCCAAAGACCATATAATGATGGACGGATGATTTTTATCACGTTCAAACATCCTTTGCGTTCTCCTCATGTGCGAGTTCAAAAAAGCTGGATTATTACCCAAAGTTTGATTAAGTCCGTAACCCATTTCGTGTGATTCTATGTTGGGTTCGTCCACTAAATAAAGCCCGTATTCATCACAAAGCTCGTACCAACGGGGGTGATTTGGGTAATGCGAAGTTCGTACTGCGTTGATATTCAGCGACTTCATCAATTGAATATCCTGCACCATTCTTTCTTCCGAAATCACGTGAATCGTTACGGGGTCGTGTTCATGACGGTTCACTCCTTTGATATAAATGGGTTTTCCGTTCACTAAAAGCTGTCCATTTTTGATTTCAGAAGTACGAAAACCAATTTTTCGCTTGATAACTTCCAAGAGTTTTCCGTCCTTATCGGTCAAAGTCAAAACCAAAGAATACAAATTCGGTATCTCCGCCGACCATTGAGCTACGTTAGGAATTTCTCCTTTTAATGAGAATTTAGCCTTATTTGTCCCCTGCACCATTTCGGGTTTTAAGGTTTGCACGGTTAAGGCTTTTGCTCCTGCAGCATCCAAAATTTCCGCTGTTAGCATGATATTGGTGTCATAATACGAATGATTTTGCATCTCGACATCCAACGTAAACAAGCCGTTTCGGTAGTTATTATCCAAAACAGACGTTACTCTAAAATCACGAACGTCCAATTTTGGCGTAGCGTATAAATAGACATCACGCTCAATTCCCGAAATCCGCCACATATCCTGACACTCCAAATATGAACCGTCCGACCAACGATAAACCTCCAAAGCCACCACGTTTTCACCCGCATGAACGTATTGCGTAAGATTAAATTCAGATTCTAATTTTGAATCTTCGCCATAACCCACTTTCTGCCCATTCACATAGATATAAAAGGCAGATTTTACCGCCCCCAAATTGATAAAAATCTCTTTCCCCGTCCAATCAGTAGGCAAAACGAACTTCTTGCGATAGGAACCCACAGGATTTTCTTCGGGAATGGGCGGAGGAGTATTATTGAGAATTTTAGTGCCGTAAGTTGCTCCCCATTCGTCGCTGGACTTGAAACGATTGTCGAATTCGTAAGGAATATTGACGTAAATGGGCGTGCCATATCCCGCAAATTCCCAGTTGGAAGGCACTTTAAAATTATCCCAACGAGTATCATCGTAAGTTTCCTCAAAGAAATTGGCAGGTTTTAGGGAGGGTTTCGGAACCCATTTGAATTTCCAAGTACCATTGAGCGAAAGAAAATTTTTGGAAGTAGCTCTATTTCCCGCCATCGCCAACTCACGATTTTCAAAGGCAAAAGCACTGGCACGGGCAGGAAGGCGGTTTACCTCAGTGATATAGGGGTCGAGCCATTCGGGTTTTGTTGAAATATTTTGTGAAAAAACGGAAAGGCTTAACAGATTGATAGCCAGACACAATAGCTTTTTTGACATAAATTGTTTAGGAATGTTGTTGAGTTGTAAAGAGATGCAAGATAAGGAAATTTTGGGAGATTTGGGATTGGGCAGGGAGAATAGGAGTTTAACAATAGGGGATTACTTTTGTCTCAAAAAAAGACGCTACAAAACTCTAAAATTTACCGGGGTTGAAATAAAATTAAAAGCAAAAAAAAATCCCCATCCCATACAACCTTTCCAAAAAATCAATACACTTTGTATATGAATTCAAAATGATAACGAATGACTGAATCTGAATTGATAGAAGCCTGTTTGCGAAATGGCCGAATTGCCCAACGGACACTTTATGACCGCTATAAGCGAGCGATGTACACGCTGGCGTATCGGACAACGAGTGATTTTGATGATGCCAATGACGTTTTGCAAGATGCTTTTTTTGGATGTCTTCCGAAAATTGGACACTTTCAAAGGTGAATCAACCATCGGAGCTTGGATTCGGGCAATTGTGGTTCGGAAAGCCTACCATAAACTTAACCGTCCGAAGATGTGGGAGGTGCTTGAAGAAATTCCCGATACTTCAACGATTGAATGGGAAAATTCAATTGACGGCGAAATCCTTGAAAAAGCAATTTTATCACTTCCAGAAGGTTTTAGATTGGTTTTTACCCTCATAGAAGTAGAAGGATACGCTCATAAAGAGGTCGCAGAAATGTTAGGAATATCAGAAGGAACTTCAAAATCACAACTCTTTCACGCCAAAAAGCGGTTGAGAGATTTATTAACCAACAAAAGCTATGTATAAATTACCAGAATACGAACCCTCGGACGAAATTTGGAATAATATTGAAGCCAAACTGAATGAAAATGGCTTGCAAAAGGGAATCCAAAACTTGCCCCAATATGAACCAAGTGCCAAGGTTTGGGAACAAATTGAAGCAAAATTGAACCCTAAACCTATCCGATTGTTCACTTGGAAATGGGCGGCTGTGGCGGCAGTATTTGTCCTTACCATTGGATTAAATTGGCTTTATCAGTCTAAAAATCAATCAGTTACTTATTCAGAAGAAGTAGCAAGTAAACAATTATTCTTGCAAGAATCAGACAATAGTGATGCTGATTATGAAATGATTATGGCTTATTGCAAACAACAAACTTACGTGTGCGAAAATCCAGAATTTACTACTCTAAAATCGGAATTGACCAATTTACAACAAGCAAGTCTTGACCTTAAAACTGCCATCGGAAAGTACAATACTGAGCCAGCATTAATCGCTCAATTGGCGGAAATTGAACAACAGAAGTCAGAAATTTTAAGGAAAATGACAGCTAAAATCTAAGAAAATGAAACATAGAATCATAAATCAACAGAGAAAAATACTGCCCATTTTGGTCATGATATTGCTGTGCATGAAGGCATTTTCGCAAGAGACGCTCCAAGTGGTCACCAAAAGTATTGACAAGACTTTTGACCGTTCGCAAAACCTAAAAATTGATGCCGAAAAAGCGGATATTGAATTGATGGTTTGGGATAGCGATAAAATAAAAGTCAATATTGAACTCGTGGCGAAACATCCAGACCGCAAAGTGGCTTTGAGAGACTTAGAAATGTTGAAGTACGTGGCGGATAAATTTGGGAACGATATTGTTTTGAGAAATTACCTACAAACTCAACATGAAAACAACAAAGTAGAATCAAATTTGAAAGCGAAATACGTCATCAAAATCCCTGAATCCATGACGGTTTCCATCCATAATTCTTTCGGAAAAATAAACGTTTCGGGCAAATACAAACAGCTACAAGTGAAGACTGATTTTTGTAATGCCGAACTGAAAAACATTATTGGAAATCTGAAATTAGAAACTCATTACGGGGACGTACTTTGCCAAAATATTAGCGGAAAAATCAACATAAAAACTGACCGTACTAATCTGACAATCAATGATATAAGCGAAGAATGTATTATTTTGAGTCAGTACGGAAAACTTAAAATTCAACGGATTACTAATCTTCAAAAATTGACTATTGATGCTCAAAAATCGGAGATTACTTTGATTGGAATTCCGTTAAAAAATTACGCTTTTCACTTGGTAAATGACTACGGAAAACTCAAAATTCCATCGGGTTTCAGCTCCTCAACGCAAAACAATCATCAAGTGGCAATGTTGAACGAAAACCTTGCCTCAAAAATTTACATTTCAAACTCATTTGGTATAACATCAATAGAAAATTAGACATGAAAAAGCTCATCATTTTACTCTTATCACCCCTTTTTACCTACGCACAAACTGATAGCGTAAAGATTAGTACCTCCGAAGAAAACGGCAATCTGATAAAAACCGAAATAATTGACAACGCCGAATATGTTTTGAAACGCCAAGAACCGATTAATCATTTGTTCAAACTGCAAATTGGTTCTACACCCACTGATTATTCGAGAGGAGGAACGATAGAATTTAATGTTACGGCAGGATATGAAAAAAAATTTGGTAAAGCCTTTTCCGTAAATGCTCTACTTGATTTTTGGACAGTTGATGAAGGCAGAAATAAATCAACTCTATCCGCTATCATTGAACCTCGATTCTACCTAAATCAAAAAGTTGCTAATCTCTCGGGGACTTATGTAGGACTGAAATTACAGCAAAACTTGACGGGAACAGTTTATGATTTAGGTTACTCAACCAAATCTTTTAATCAAAGAATTGCCCTCACTTGGGGGATTCAAAATCGTTTTTTGAATATAGGATTAATTGATATTGGTATTACGGCGGGACTTGAAAATAATACAATAACACAACCCATTTACGAAAAGACAGGGCAAGGATATTACGACAGTAAATTCACAGGTAATTATATTGAAACCAAAAGTACAGACTGGTTCATTCGCTCTGAAGCACGAATTGGGGTAGGATTTACCAGTTCAGCCAATAAGTACAAAGCCACCACCTGTGATGTTTTTAAATGTTTTGAGACTCAAAAAAGTTGGTTAAAAATTGATTTTACAAGGATGTTCTATATCTCTGAAAACAAAAAAGACATTAACTTAGGCTTGGATTATGAGTTTAAAATTGGGCAAAGTGCTTAGTCAATTAATCAAGCACTCAGGGTTAAGTTTGATTCCTATAAAGGACTCAGCACAATTTTTAGTTCAAGTGGACTATATACATCTACTTATACAGTTGGTCCATATTGGTCGGGAAGTTATTCCTTTGAGCCACGATATTATTACAATTTGAAGAAGCGAATTGCTTACGGAAAATCAGCTAATAATCTTTCAGCCAATTATGTTTCTTTGCTTAACGGTTTTGATTTCTATAAATATCAAGGCGATTGGAGGGGTTCAAAAAGACATACGGGTTTGGTGTACGGAGTTCAACGTCGTTTGGTCAAAAATGGATTTTTTGACCTAAATGCAGGCATTGCCAAGGTGCATGATGGCACTTTTGTGGATGGTCTTTTCCCCCGTTCATCTGGCTTATTTCTATTATTAAACTTCAAAGTTGGATATGCCATTTTGTAGATAGTTTCTTCATGTAGAGCCGTTGTTAGTGGTTTTTACTGACAACGGCATAAAAAACAAAGGGTCATAAGAACCTAAAAATTCCTACAACCCTTCTTTTTTAACACTTCAAATCTTAACTCTTCTTCTCCTTCTTAGCTTTCTTCGGAGCCAAAGTATTAATCCAAGCGGCAATTTTCATCGCATCTTCTTTTGGCAATTTCAAAGCTGCCATTGGTGGATAACCAGGCCAATGGGCAGGTACGGGTACGGCAATCAATTCCGTAATTTTTTCGTCCGTATATCTCTTTTTGGCTACGTCAATATAGGCTGGACCTACCAATTTTACATCCACTTTATGGCAAGCCGTACAAGTATATTTGGTCATCAAGGGTTTGATGTCTTCTGGAAAATCTTGTGCTTGGGCGTTCATCGCAAATCCTGCGAGCAACATCGAACTGAATAATACTTTTTTCATTTGGTTATTAAAAAAGGAATGGATTAAAAATTTACGGATTCAATAATAAATGCAAATTATAGATTAAACTCAAAAGGCTATCTACTTGTTTACAAAGCATTTAACAATAATTTCTACTCATTAACGAGAGCTTTTATTACTTATTTCAATGCTTCTTGTTAATGTTTTGTTAATGTGTCGCACGGTAGGCATCTATGGATTCACGGACGCTTCCGTTTTGTTCCAAGAGGACTTCGGCTTCTTCTCTTTCAATCCCCAATTCTTTCATCACCATATTCTCGGCACGGACAATTAACTTCTTGTTACTCAACTGCATATCTACCATTCTGTTGCCCCGAACTCTCCCTAATTGTATCATCACGGAGGTAGAAATCATGTTCAAAATTAATTTTTGGGCGGTTCCTGCCTTCATGCGGGTACTGCCCGTAACGAACTCTGGACCCACAATTGCCTCAATCGGATATTTAGCTTCTTGAGATATTTCACTGTCTTGATTGCAAGAAATCGCCCCCGTCAAAAGTCCATTTTCACGGGCTTTTCTTAGACCACCAATCACATACGGAGTACGCCCAGAGGCGGCAATTCCTACGATTGTGTCTAACTCACTGACATCATACGCCAATAAATCGTACCAAGCCTGTTCAATATCGTCTTCGGCATTTTCTACGGCTTTTCTAATCGCTCCATCACCTCCCGCAATTAAACCCACCACTATATCAAAAGGAACACCAAAAGTTGGCGGACATTCAGAGGCATCCACCACGCCCAAACGCCCACTTGTGCCTGCACCGATGTAAAACAACCTTCCACCTTCTTTCATTCTTGGAACTATCTCATTTACAAAGGCTTCAATCTGTGGAATTGCCTTTTCAACGGCAGTTGACACCGTTCTGTCTTCGTTATTTATGCCTTTCAAAATCTCATTGACCGACATCTTATCCAGATTATCGTAATGAGAAGTTTCTTCTGTTGTAAGGTTTTCTAAATTAATTTCGGTCATAAAATCGCTTTGTCGATGTTCGTAAGTAGTCAATAAGATACAAATTCATCTGCTTTCTGTTACAAAGATATGGATTTTTGAGTAAGAATTAAGTGAAATTTATGGGGAAACCCTTAATACTTGCCCCAAACATCAAGCCGAGCGACGGTCGCATCGAAATACGAATAACTACTTGTTATGATTCCGAAAAATATTTAAAAAATAACGGAATCGTCTCAATACCTTTATAAAAATTAAATAATCCGTAATGTTCGTTGGGCGAATGAATGGCATCGGTATCTAAGCCAAAACCCATCAGAACGGTTTTTAAACCTAATTCTTTCTCAAACAAAGCCACAATCGGAATACTTCCTCCGCCTCTGGTGGGTACGGGTTTCTTGCCAAATGCTTCTTCCATCGCTTTTTCAGCCGCCCGATATTCCTTTGAATCGGTGGGCGTAATGTATGGTTCTCCTCCGTGATGTGCTTCCACTTTCACGATTACACCTGCGGGTGCGATAGACTCAAAATGCTTGGTAAATAATGCCGTTATCTTGTCAGATTGCTGATTTGGTACTAAACGCATGGAGATTTTTGCGGATGCTTTTGAAGGTAAAACCGTCTTTGCTCCTTCGCCAATATAACCACCCCAAATGCCGTTTACATCCAACGTCGGGCGAATGGAAGCCCTTTCGATGGTTGAATATCCCGCTTCTCCCCGAATCTCATTAATGCCTAAATCTGTTTTGTACGCTTCTAAATCAAAAGGAGTCAAAGCCATTGCCGCCCTTTCCTCTGGACTTAATTCCACAACATCATCATAAAAATTTGGAATCGTGATATGGTTATTTTCATCGTGCAAAGAGGCAATCATTTTGCTTAAAACATTAATCGGATTCGCCACTGCACCACCATAAACCCCCGAATGTAAATCCCGATTTGAACCCGTTACTTCAACTTCCATATAACTCAAACCTCGCAAACCCACATCAATCGAAGGCGTATCGTTGGCAATAATGGCGGTATCAGAAATCAAAATAACATCAGCTTGTAGTTTTCCTTTATTAGCTTTTACGAATGTCCCCAAATTATCCGAACCAACTTCCTCTTCGCCCTCAATCATAAACTTGACATTGCAAGGCAAAGTATTGGTTGCCATCATTGCTTCAAAGGCTTTCAAGTGCATAAATACCTGCCCCTTGTCATCACAAGCCCCACGAGCGTAAATTTTTTCATCCTTAATGATAGGTTCAAACGGAGGAGAATCCCACAGATTCAGAGGGTCGGCGGGTTGTACGTCATAGTGTCCGTAAACCAAAATGGTGGGTAATGATGAATCAATTATCTTTTCGCCATAGACAATGGGGAAGCCTGCTGTTTCGCATATTTCAGCGTTGTCAGCCCCCGCCGATGCTAACTTTTCACGGATAAATTCAGCCGCAAGGCGAACGTCAGCCTTGTATTTACTATCGGCACTAACCGAAGGAATTCTCAATAAATCAAGCAATTCCGAAAGGAAACGCTCTTTATTTTCTTGGATGTATGTTTGTATCATGATGAAATGTGCATTAGGCTTTCGGCTGTTAGTAATCAGCAGTCAGCATTAAATTTAGGGTGTAATCTGCCCATATTTTTTAGATGAGTACAAAAGTAAAAATGGATAATCAAAAATTAGAATTTCTAACCTTTAATTATCCATTTCTCATATAAATTAAACCGAAATCTACTTTTTCGCCCAAAGGAACATTTTATTCTCCTTGCCTTTAATGATTTTAACAATATTTTTGCGGTGGGTTATCACAATCATTCCAAATAACAGAAATCCGAAAATAATCACCAAACTATTTTCTGGTCCGAAGGCTTTTAGTACCAGCATAATCGGAAAAGCCAACGAAGCAATAATTGCTCCCAACGATACATAATGAAAAGCAATAAATACCAAAAAGAAGATAATCATACAAACCAAAGCCGCTTCTGGATGCACCGACATCACCATTCCTAAAAGTGTTGCAACGCCTTTCCCACCTTTGAAATTAGAAAATACGGGAAAAATATGACCCAAAACCGCCATAAACCCAAAAAGTAATTTCAAGTTCTGACATTCCGACCATTCTATCAAATGTCCGTAATACATCATCAAAGCCAGAGAGGTAGCCATCCAACCTTTAATGGCATCGATCAATAAAACCACTGTACCCGCACGTTTGCCCAAGACTCTAAAAGTATTGGTTGCTCCTGCATTTCCGCTACCGTGCTTACGAACATCTACGCCAAAATAAGCCTCGCCGTACCATATAGCAGTTGGTATTGAACCTAATAAATAAGCCGCAATAGTGCAGGCAATTATCAAAATAACTAATGACATAAATGAAGGAATATCTAATGAAAGTTTGGTTAATGGGAGAATTATCAATACATCAATAAACCTCAAAACAAATATATACCAATCTTCTACGAAAACAATATTCCCTTTTAAAGTTCTTTAAAATGTACAAATCCAGCCTTTTAAATGTATTATTTTGTGGCTTATTGTCCACTACTCCTCGTAATTCTCTTACCCAAAATAACTGCACTCGTGCTTTCCTTAAAATAAATACTACCTTCCAGATAATTCGCAACATTCGACTTATAAGTATCACCAATGGGAACCCTCAACACTTTATCCAAAATTACTTCATCGCCTTCAATACCCGTAATTCTTTCCTTCGCAATCATGTATGAGCGATGTATTCGCATGAATCGATCTTCGGGAAGGCGTTTTTCTAAATCTGATAAGGTAAGGTTTGTTAAAACTCTATCTGCCTCAGTGGTAATAGAGGCATACGTTTTTTGGGCTTCGATAAAAATTACATTTTTGTATAAAACTTTATGAAACTTACCCTTTGCATCCACCTTCACAAAAATATAATCTTCACGTTTGGGCATTGATTTTGGTTCGGGTTCATCTTCGGGGGCATCCACCAAAGTCATTTCAAAAGGCATTTTGCTGACTGCCTTCAAAAACCGCTGATAACCGAAGGGTTTTACCAAATAATCCAGTACGCCGTGGTCAAAACTCTGCAAAGCGTACTCGGGATAACCCGTAGTCATGATAAATTTTATTTTACCCTCAAATAGACTCACTAAATTCAAGCCATTCATGCGGGGCATCATAATATCGGTCAAGACTAAATCTACTTCATTAGATTGTAAAATTCCTACCACTTCCATTGAATTGGTAGTGGCTGCCACTAAATTCAAGAACGGCGTATCCTTGATATATTCAATCAACACATCCAATGCTCCCTGTTCGTCATCTACTACTACAACATTAATCATCTTTTTGTTTCTTTAAAGTTTACGGTAAAAGTAACGATATAGTCTTCTTTGGTTTCCTCTTTTTCCAAGGAATACCCCCCATTTTTATAAACTGCGGCTAATCTTTTTTCAATATTAACAATACCAATACCTGTATTCCCTTTTTGGTCTAAACCGTTGGGTTTTAGGTTTTTTAAATTATGCACCATAAAAATAAAATAATCGTCAATTAAACTCGCCCTGATGATTAATGGATAATTGGGATCATCAATCGAACCGTGTTTAATGGCATTTTCCACTAAGGTAATCAGCACCATTGGTACTATCCTGTGCGACATCATGTATCCTTCCTCATCATAGTCAATATAAATGGAATGATGGAAGCGGAGTAAGTGCAAGTTGATATAATTTTTTACAAAATCTAACTCTCCTCTCACATCCACCTCATTTGCCTGCAATTTCGTGCTGGTGGCATATTTCATCATATCTGAAAACTGAACAACAATCTCACCAGCCTCTTTGTTTGATTTGAACACTTTGCTGTAAATCATATTCAGCGTATTGAACATAAAATGCGGATTAATCTGCGACCG